>JADJET010000006.1 GCA_016708925.1 Gammaproteobacteria bacterium
GCAGAAGCGTGTCGCGATCCGGCGCGGTCAGAATCCCGTCCAGCGTGTCCTTGGGATGCGCGGGTCGTACCCCGGCGGCGATTGCGAGCAAATGCAGGTCATGATTTCCGAGCACCATGTCGAAGCTGGTGCCCAGCGAATGGGTCCAGCGCAGGGTAGCGAGCGAATCCGGACCGCGGTTGACGATGTCGCCCACGGCGAGCAGGCGATCCTGCGTCGGGTCGAAGGCCACGCTGTCGAGCAGGCGGCGGAGCGGGTCGAGGCAGCCCTGGATGTCGCCTACCGCGTAGCACGTCATGGCGCTTAGTGCATCGTTCCGGGCACGGCCAGCACGAACAGCGGGATGACGGCGTCAAGCTCGACACCCGTGCTGTCTCGCAGGCGATAGCTGCCGGTCATGGTGCCGTGCTCGGTGCTGAGCACGACGCCGCTGGTGTAGCGGAAGGACTGTCCGGGTTCGATCCAAGGTTGCTCGCCCACCACCCCGGCACCGCGCACTTCCTGGGTCTTGTCGTGAGCATCCACGATAATCCAGTGCCGCGCGATCAGTTGCGCGGGTTCTGTGCCGACATTGGCAATGGTGATTTCGTAGGCGAAGGCAAACTGACGCACCGCTGGCTTCGATTGCTCGGGCAGGTATCGGGTTCGCACGGCAATGTGGATGTCGCTGGAGTTCATGGTAATGCGCCTATGCGGTTGCTCAGCGCCACGAAGTCCGCCACTGCAAGGGTTTCGGGACGGGCGGAGAGTGGCGCGCCCAGATCGTCCATATGCTGTGGTTCGACCAGGGTTTTGAGACAGTTGCGCAGTGTCTTGCGCCGTTGCTGAAAACACAGATTGACGAGATTTTCCAACAGCGCGGGATCCTTTGCCACGGGTTCGATGTGCGCGCGGGGTGTCAGGCGCACGATGGCGGAATCCACTTTGGGCGGCGGTACGAACGCCGAAGGTGGCACATCGAACAGCGGCTCCACCGTACAGTAATACTGCACCATGACGCTGAGGCGACCGTAGGTTTTGCTGCCGGGTGAGGCGGCAAGACGATCCACCACTTCTTTTTGCAACATGAAGTGCATGTCGTGAATGAGTTCGCGCTGTGCGAGCAGGTGAAACAGCAGCGGCGTCGAGATGTTGTAAGGCAGGTTGCCGACCAGGCGCAGCGGTTGGCCATTGTGTACAAAGACGCGATAATCGGTGCGCAGCGCGTCTCCTGTCACCAGATGAAAATTCGCCGCGTCGCGGTAGCGACGCTCCAGCAGCGTGGCGAGGTCGCGATCAATTTCGATCGCCCAGAGTTCGCAACCGGTGCGCAGCAGGGCGTCGGTGAGCACGCCGCGCCCGGGGCCGATTTCGACGAGTCGCGCTCCCGGTTGCGGTCCCACGGCGGCCACGATGTGGTCGACAACATGCGGATCACAGAGAAAATGTTGCCCGAATCGCTTGCGCGCGCGGTGGGTGGGCGCGCTCACCGGCGGGTCCGCAGCGCAAGATCCACCGCATAGTCGATCGCCGTCCGCAAGCTCCCGGCATCGGCGGTGCCGGTGCCGACCAGCTCCAGCGCCGTGCCGTGATCGACCGAAGTACGGATCATGGGCAGGCCCAGGGTTATGTTGGCGGCGCGCCCGAACCCCATGTGCTTCAGCACGGGCAAGCCCTGATCGTGATACATCGCAAGCACCGCATCGGCATCCGCGAGATGGCCTGGCGTGAACAGCGTGTCCGCCGGCAACGGTCCGACAAGATTCAGACCCCGTGTTCGCAGTTGCTCCAGCACAGGGACGAGTACGTCGATTTCCTCGCGTCCCAGGTGACCGCCTTCGCCGGCATGTGGATTGAGTCCGCACACGAGAATACGCGGTCGGGGAATGGCGAACTGATGCTCCAGCCCCGCGTGCAGCACTTCGATGACGCGGGTGAGTGTTGCGCGGGTGATGGCGGCGGGTACCTGGGCGAGGGGCAGATGCGTGGTGACCAGCGCCACCCGCAGGCCGGTCGTTGCCAGCATCATGACCACCTGCGACGTGCCGGTCAGTTCCGCGAGCAGTTCGGTGTGTCCCGAAAACGGAATCCCGGCATCGTTGATGATGGCTTTATGCAGCGGGCCCGTCACCAGCGCGGCGCAGCGCCCGGCGAGACAATCCAGGGTGGCGGCGCGGACCGTGTCCAGCACCCAGGCGGCCGTGTCACGGTTCGGTCTTCCGGGCAGCACGGGTGTCGGGGCGAGCAGCGGCGCTATGGCAAGTTCGCCAGGGGCCAGAGGTGCGGGTGACGCGGCCGGCGCCCGCAGCCGCACTGACAACCCCAGCAGAGCCGCGCGCCGGGTGAGCACCTCGGGATCGGTGTAGGCGACCAACTCGTGGGGGTGACCGTTTTGTATCAGTTGCAGCAACAAGTCCGGGCCGATGCCCGCCGGTTCCCCCGGCGTAACGGCAATGCGCAGCGTCATAACTTGATTTCGACGAACGCTTCGTCGCGTATTTCCCGCAGCCAGATCGGCAACTCTTCTTCGAACTTGCGTTGGTGCAGGAACGCTTGTGCCTGGTTGTGGCGAATTTCGGTTGAGAAATCCTGATCCCGGCGCCCGGTCACTTTCAGGATATGCCACCCGAACTGAGTTTTGACCGGCTCCGAAACCGCATTGGGCGCAGTGGCATTCATGACCGCTTCGAATTCCGGGACGAACTGCCCCGGCAATGCCCAGCCGAGGTCGCCGCCCTTGATGGCGCTGCCGGGGTCGTCCGAAAATTCGTGCGCCAGCTTGCCGAAATCTTCGCCGGCAACAACACGCTTGCGCAGTGCTTGCGCCAATTCGAGCGCCTGATCGTCGGTCCGGATTTCAGTGGGCTTGATCAGGATATGACTGATCTGGCTCTGGCGTACCACGCGGTCAGCGCCACCGCGCCGCCCGTACAGTTTGAGCAGGTGGAAGCCGGCGTCGGTCCGCACGGGTGCGGTGATCTGCCCCGGTTCCAGATCGCGCAGAGCGACCATGAATGCGCCCGGCAACTGGCTCGCCGTGCGCCAGCCCAGATCGCCGCCTTCCAGGGCGTTCTGCCCGGACGAGTTCGCCACCGCGAGTTGGCGAAAATCTTCTCCCTGCAGCGCTTTCCCGCGCAACGCCTCGGCTTTCTCGCGGACTGCACTGGCTTCAGCTTCGTTCGCCGCCGGGGTAAGCGGGAGCAGAATATGTCCCAAGCTGATCTCTTCCGCGGACACCAGTTGCGCGGCCGCCTCGGAGCCGAGAAAGGCCTCGATTTCCGGATTGGAAACACTGATACGCCGGTTCACGACCGACTGCTGGACCCGGGCAATGATCATTTCCTGCGCGACCTTGGCGCGCAGCGCGCTGGGGGGCAAGCCATCCGCATGCACCTGCGCGTACAGTTTTTCCAGCGTCAGTCCCTCGCGCGCGGCGATTCGTGTCAGTGCCTGATCGAGTTCACCGTCGCTTATCTTTACGCCCGCGCGTGCGCCCATTGCCAGTTGCAGTTTGTCGAGGATGAGGCGGTCCATGACCTGATTCACCAGCACGTCGCGGGGCGGTGCCTGATTCTGAGTGTGCATTAACTGCCGTTGCACCATCTCGACTTCGCTGCGTAGCTCGCTGAGCAACACCACATCGTCGTTGACAATGGCGGCCACCCCGTCGAGAAGAGTGGGTTCCGCGTTGCCTGATGGGGGGAATGAGAATACCAGCGCGCCGCATACGCACAGCAGCGCGCGCCCCGCCGTAGCCAGCAGTAGCGATCTAGCGGTTGTCTGGTTCATAGCCATAAATACTGTCTTTCAGAATGTTGTCGACCTGTTTGCCGGTGCCCGCCAAACCTACCAGTTGTACCTGCAGGAAAATGCCCTGGCTGTAGTTCAGGTTATCCGGCAGCAGTACGGTGTCGTCTCGATTCAGCCAGCGGCGCGCCAGCAGGCTCAGCTTCCAGCAGCAGCTGCCGTATTCGAGGCCGGCCATAACTTCCAGTTCCCGGCTATATGTGAAATCGTGGTTCCACCGCCCGATCAGGGTCCACTGCGGGGAGATCGGGTAATAGGTGGAAATGTCGCTCTGGTCGATATCGGTCTGGACGATGGTGTTGTTTACCAGCTGCGGGTCTTTGCGAGTGTAGCGGTAGGCGAGGTTGACCAGGGCACCGTTGGCGCGGTAGCGCAGGCTCACGTTACCCTTGTCAATCTGGCTTGCCTGATCGTCGTAGGCGACATCGCTTTGGAACCGCCAATGGTCGCTGAGACGCGCGAAAAATTCTCCCGCGAAAGGTGAGTTGTCGCTCAGCAGTTGCTGGGCGACATTGCGCTGGGTAACGTCGGTGAGCGTCTGCAGATTATCGAGATTATCGAGAAACGCCTTCGTGAAAGTCGGGTTCAGGGAAACATAACGATCCTCCAGATATTGAACGCGCCCGACGCTGCCGCGCAGCAACTCAATACCCCGGTCGTCGATGAGGCGGCTGGTCAGGCCAAGCGTTACCTGATTGGCGTCGCCGATACGGTCTCCGCCGGAAAAGCGGTCGTCACGAAACAGTTGTTGATAGCTGAAGGTGAGATCAGTCGTGTCGAAGTCGGGATGGTCGGTCTGATCCTTGAACTTGGAGTTGAGATAATAAACGCGCGGCTCCAGGGTTTGGGTGAAGCCTTTGAAGAGGTTGGCGCTGCGCTCGAAGTACAGTCCGGTGTCGAGGTCGACGACCGGCACGGTGGTGTTTGGGTCGTCGCTGGCCCCGGGAAGGGTCGGACGATCGAGCGTGTAGCCGATGTGCTTCAGTTTTGCCTCGGGGCGGAAGTAGCCCCAGGCCCAGCGCTCATCCCAGGCCGCGCCGTGGTTGGTGCGCAGGCGCTCGCCGGTGACCAGACTGTTGTCGTCGTTGTCGAACACGGTGTATTCGTTGCCGAGATTGAACTCCAGGTTGTTGTCGAGGCGGTAAGCGCCATCCAGATTCACGCGCGGTAGCTGTTGGTATTGGCTTGCCAGATTGCTGGCGATGGTCTGGTATTGGACCTCGGCGACATTCAGCGACCAGTTGGAAAATTGATAGCCGGCGGCGACCTCTTGCAGCAGGTGCGGCTGGCTGTTCACGTCCAGCGTCGAATTGCCGAGATCCCGGAAATAATCGATGTCGCTGACCTTGGTGTAGTCCACATGCGTATGCCAGGCGTATCCCGTGCCGCCGGAGTTGGTCACATTGACGAGCCAGCGGTCATTGCCGTTGAGCGAATTCTTGCCCGTGGAGGGATTGGTATCGAGCGTGCTCCCCGAATCGTTGCTGCGGTCGTTCGGTAAAAATGCACCAGATATTGTCGTGCTGTCGAACAGCGAAAGATGGCGGAACCCGGCCTCAAGCATCTCTCCACGTGACTGCAGAAAACGCGGCGTGATGGTGGCGTCATAGTTTGGTGCCAGATTCAGATAGATGGGCTGTGCGTAATCAACGCCGTTGTCGCTTGTGACCGCGAGCTGGGGAAACAGCAGCCCCGTTGCGCGGTTGTCATCGATGGGAAACCGGATCCATGGCGTATACAGCACAGGGACGTTCTTCACTTCCACCCGCGCGTTGCGAGCGGTTGCGAAATGACGGTCGGCGTCGATGCGTACCGAGCCGGTCCGCAACAGCCAAGCGTTGCTGGCCGGTTCGCAGGTGGTGTAAGTCGCATCGTCAATGTAAATCACGCCCGCTTCATCACGACTGAACTGGGTTGCGGCGCCGCGCGAATTGTTTTCGTGAAGGGCGAAAGTCGCGTGGTCGACTGTGAGCTCCTGTGTTTTGGTGTTTATCTGGGCGCGATCACCCAGCAGCAGCAGACCGGCATCGCGAAACTGGATGTGGTTTTCGAGCACAACCTGGTTGGTGCTGCGATCGATCGTCGCCCGGTCACTGCGCACCTGGCGCGAACCCTGGGTGATCTGCACGTTGCCGTTCAGGGTGGCGGTGTCGCCCTGCGCATCGGTGGTATCGGCAGTGGCGCGCAGCGGCGCGTCCGCGGGCGACAGTGCTGCATCCGGACTTGGATTGCCGGGCTCGATGTAAGCACCGCAGCACCCCGGCCGCGCGGCTTTCAGCTGTTCGGGACTCAGGCTGTCGAGCGGAATCCAGTCAAGGTTGTCGGCCGCCGCCAGGGCATCGGGTACGACCGCTTCGGTGTTGGCCGTCGCCGCGGGAGGCGTAGTGCGTCGGATCGGACGTTCGTGGACGGGCCCCGGCACGGCGCGCGGCGCGCATACCCAGCCGCCGGTCGGCCCCGCGCTGCACGACCATTGGCTGGCGTTGGTGCTTGCGGGTGCCGCCGCCCGCAGCTCGGCGGGTGCCAGGGCCAATGCGGCCGTCAGACAGCACAGGGCATGGCGGAGCGTTCGTATGCGTCGATGAAGCTGGCGCGCCCAGGCGCCGGGAGTCGGGGAAACAGCCACTCGGATTGCCCTTGATTTGCCGCCGGCATTGTACCCGAACTATCCCGGGGTTTAGGCCCACTGAATGCCCTGGGGTAGAATGCGTTTGGGGTTTTCGAGGCCGGCATGTGGCGTATCACGAGCAGTTGGCGGGTTGGCTTGGCGACTGCCTGCCCGATGGGACAGCGGCAGATCTGCCGCTGGCACTGGCGCCGCTGCGGGGGGATGCCGGATTTCGGCAGTACTACCGCGTCGCGTCGCAACCCGCGTTGATCGCTGCCTACGCCCCTCCCGCCACGGAAAATACCTTGGCTTTTGTCACCAAGGGCTTGGCCTTGGCGCGCTCCGGAACCCATGTCCCCCGTGTGCACGCCGTCGATTATCGCCGTGGCTTCGTGGCGCAGGAGGACCTCGGCGATGCCCTCATGCTCGCCGGCCTCGCCGCCGATAACGGCGACCGGCGCTATGGCGCGGCGCTGGCCGCCCTCGCAAGAATCCAGGCGACGGCGTGCGATCCAGCGGTGTTTCCCGCGTACAGCGCCACGCTTTTGCGGGAAGAGATGGCGCTGTTTCCGCAGTGGTTTGTGCACGCTCTGCTGGGGATTACACTGACTCCGCAGGAGCAGACGCTGCTCGCCAACCTGTTCGATCTGTTGATCGAGAGCGCGGACGCGCAACCCCGAGTGGTGGTCCATCGCGATTATCACAGCCGCAATTTGCTGCTGCTGGACGACGGCGATATGGGCGTTGTGGACTTTCAGGATGCGGTGATCGGTCCGCTGAGCTACGACCTGGTGTCGCTGCTGCGCGATTGTTATTACCGGCTGCCGGAGACCGATCTGGCCCGTTATCGCGATCAGTACCTGGCCGCGGCGCGACAGTCCGGCTTACTGCGAGTCGAGACACAGCAGTTTGCGCGCTGGTTCGATTTCATGGGGTTGCAACGCCATATCAAGGTGCTCGGCATCTTCTGCCGGCTGTGGCTGCGCGACGGCAAGCCCGGCTACCTGAAGGATCTTCCGTTGGTGATTCGTTATGTATTGGAAGTGGCTGCGCGCTACCCCGAAACCCGGGCCTTCGCAGCCTGGTTCGAGGCGCGGCTGCTGCCGTCGCTGGCCGCTCAGCCCTGGTATTCACCCTGGCAACAGGCGGGCGAAATATGCGCGCCATGATTCTCGCGGCGGGGCTGGGCCAGCGCCTGCGGCCGTTGACCGAGCACTTGCCCAAGGCGCTGGTGTCGGTAGCCGGCAAGCCCCTGATCGAATACCACATCGACAAGCTCGGCGCGGTCGGTATCGGCGAACTGGTGATCAACACTTGCTGGCTGGGCGAGCTGATCGAGCGTCGGCTGGGCGATGGCGCGGCGTTTGGCGTGTGCATCCAGTGGTCGCGGGAAGTCGAGCCGCTGGAGACCGGCGGCGGCATTCGGCGCGCCTTGCCGCTGTTGGGTCCGGCTCCCTTCGTTACGGTCAGCGCCGATATCTGGAGCGACTATGGGTACTCCCGTCTGCCGCACGCATTGTCATCAACGACGCTCGCGCACCTGATTCTGGTGCCTAACCCGCCCCACAATCCCGGCGGCGATTACAGTCTGGATGCCGCCGGGATTGTGCGGCCGTGCGACCCCGGCGAGGCGAGCTTCACGTTCAGTGGTCTGGGCGTACTCGCGCCCGAGTTGGTGACGGATTTTCCGGATGGCGCCGTGTTTCCCCTGCGCGATGCGCTGCGGCGCGCGATCGCTGCCGGTGCCGTTACGGGTGAAGTGTATGCGGGGTTGTGGAGTGATGTGGGTACACCGGAGCGCCTGACCGCACTGGAGCAGCAACTGGCACGCGGAGCTGCCGCGATGACTCAATGCCGGGGCGAGCGCCGGATTTGACGCTACAATAACGGCCCGAGGCGGGACGCTTGGGCCTGCCTCGCCGACCGCGAATCGATTTCGCTGCCACTGTTGCGAGCCGGGCCCCGGCGTCCGGTCATTCCCCCGCCTGCCACCACAGAGACCATCATGTTCACTGCCCTGGAATCCTATCCGCCAGATCCCATTTTGCGTTTGCTGGCGGACTTTCGCGCTGACCCCAATCCGCACAAGGTCGATCTCGGCGTCGGCGTCTACAAGGATGAGACTGGCCATACGCCCATCATGGGCGCCGTCAAAACGGCTGAGGCGCGGGTGTTCGCCGGCGAAGAGACCAAGTCCTACATCGGCCCCGCCGGCGTTCCGGAATTCAACGCTGCGATCAAAGACCTGATTTTCGGCGCACGGCATCCGGTGCTTGCCGACGCCCGGGTGGCGACCGTGCTGACGCCGGGCGGCTGCGGCGCGCTGCGCGTCGGCGCCGAGTTGCTCAAGCGCGCGGCCCCCGAAACCACGATCTGGGTCAGCGATCCCACCTGGGCCAATCACATCCCGCTGCTGGGCAATGCCGGGCTGCGGATTCGCGAATACCCCTATTACGACCGGGAACACAGCGTCCTGCGTTTCGACGCCATGCTGTCGGCGCTGGCGGAATCCGGATCCGGAGACGTGGTGCTGTTGCACGGCTGCTGCCATAACCCCTGTGGCGCGGATCTGAACCTGGACCAGTGGCGCGCGGTGGCCGAGCTTGCGGAAAAACGCGGTTTCCTCCCCTTTGTGGATCTTGCGTACCAAGGCCTGGGCGACGGGCTGGACGTGGATGCCCAGGGGCTCCGGCTGCTCGCGGAACGTCTGCCCGAGATGCTGGTGGCAAGCTCCTGCTCCAAGAATTTCGGCCTCTACCGCGAGCGCGTCGGCAGCTTGTCGGTAGTGGGACAGAGCGCGCAGCGCGCCGAGATCACGGTCAGCCACGTCAACAATATCGTGCGCGGCATTTACTCGATGCCGCCATCTCACGGCGGCGCCATCGTCGCCGAGATTCTCAACGATCCGGAGCTGGACCGGCAGTGGCGCGATGAGCTTGACGTGATGCGCGACCGCATCAACGGCCTGCGCAAGTTGCTGAACAACAAGCTGCGCGCGCGCGGCGTCGATCGGGATTTTTCGTTTGTCGAGCGCGAGCGCGGCATGTTTTCGTTTCTGGGCCTCAGCGCCGAACAGGTGACGCGCCTGATCGACGAATACAGCATCTACATGGTCAATTCCAGTCGCATCAATGTCGCCGGTATCAGTCAGGCGAATGCGGATTATGTGGTGGAGGCGCTGGCGACGGTCATGGCGGGCTGACGGCCGCGGAAAGTAGAAAAGCTGCGGGCAGTAACAAGCGCGGGAAGAAAAACCGCAGGAAAACAAAAAGGGGGGTGTTGATCACCCCCCTTTTTGTTTTGCCGGTGTTGCCGCGGCTATTTGTCGCTCACCTTGTAGCCGCCGTACATCTTGCGCAGCTCGGTCTTGAGGATCTTGCCGGCGCCGGATTTCGGCAGCTCCGGGACAAAGTAGGCGGTTTTCGGCACCTTGAAGCGCGCCAGACACTGGTTGCAGTGCTCGATCAGATCGTTCTCGGTCATGCTGGCGCCGGGCTTCAGCACGATGATGGCCGCAGGCACCTCCTGCCATTTGTCGTGGGGAATGCCGATAACCGCGACTTCCGCGACCGCCGGGTGACGGTAGATCGCTTGCTCCAGTTCCGCGGGATACACATTCTCGCCGCCGCTGATGATCATGTCTTTCTTGCGGTCGACGATGTAGAGGAAGCCTTCCTCGTCGAGATAGCCGAGGTCGCCGGAGTGATACCAGCCGCCCCGCAGCGCTTCGGCCGTGGCTTCGGGCTTGTTCCAGTAGCCCTTCAGCATGTTGGGCCCGCGACAGAGTACCTCGCCCACGGTGCGGGCGGGCACATCCCGGCCTTCGTCGTCGATGATGCGGACATCGACAAAAAATGCCGGATAGCCGACCGAGCCGTTTTTGCGCTCGCAATCCCATTTGTCGAGGATGGCTACCAGCGGCGCCAGTTCCGTCATGCCGAAGCCCTCGTAGATGGCTAGACCGCGTTCCTGGAAGAACTTCAGGATCTTCAGCGGCGTCGGGGCGGCGCCGGTCATCAGGAACTCGACCGAGCTGAGGTCGTATTCCTTCTTGCCCAGTTCCTCGACGATCATCTGCCACATGGAGGGCACACAGAACAGTCCGGTGAGGCGCTCGCGCTCGGTGACTTCCAGTACCGCGCGCGCATCGAACGTGGGCAGGGTGACGACGGTGCCGCCCTGGAACAGGGTCGGCAGCACCGTCACGCTGGTGCCGCCGATATGGAACATGGGCGCCACGCCCAGCGCGACGGTGCCGGCGTGAATCGGCAGCCGCTGGGTGGTGTGGATGACGTTCCAGGTGTGGTTGGCGTGCGTCAGCATCGCGCCCTTGGGGCGTCCGGTGGTGCCGGAGGTGTACATCAGCAGGGCGACATCGTCGGGATGCACGTTGGCGTTGATTTCCGTGTCCTGCGCGGCGGCCAGAAAGGCTTCGTATTCCGCTTCGTCGTCGCAGCTGTTGCTGCGCCCGCAGTAGACGATCTTGTCGAAGTGAACACCGTGCTGGAGGCCCTCGGCCAGATGGCGGAATTCGTTGTGGTAGAAGAAGGTGCGCGCGCCGGAGTCCTGGATGATGTATTCGATTTCCGGCACGGTCAGGCGGAAATTGATCGGCAGAAAGATGGCGCCCAGTTTTGCAACGGCGAAAATCAGCTCCAGTTGCGTATGGCCGTTCTGCAGCAGTGAACAGACGCGGTCGCCAGGTCGCACGCCGCTGTCGCGCAGGGCGTTGGCGAGGCGATTGCAGCGCCGGTTCAGATCCCGATAAGTGAAGCGTAAATGGCGGTCCACGATTGCCAGACGGTCACCGGAGATCATCTCCCCGTTTGGTCACCCAATATCCCAACCCCTGATCCATAACAACCTCGCTGACTTTCTCGTTGGTATCAAAAATTCTGTGGACGGTACGCAAAGCCGTAAAAGGGTAGCAATTACTATCATCATGGGCAAATGCGTTAGCCGGTTTCTCTTCGGGTATGGCCGGATTCGGATGGGCTTGCCCGTATAATTCCCGGACTCGTTTGGTGCAGGAACTGCGATGACACACGATATTCGGCGCTGGTGGCGTGCCGTTTTCTGGGTGACGGTGGTCCTTGTGAGCTGGGCGTCACTGCGCCCGATCACGGCCGAAGAGTGGTTCTCCGGGCAGGACAAGGTGCTGCACCTGCTGGCGTACAGCGGATTGTATGGGCTCGGGCGACTGGCGTTTTCCTGGCACGGGTGGCGGCTCTCCAGCGCGCTGCTGACTTACGGCGTGATCATCGAATTGTTGCAATCCCTCACGCCGCACCGCTTCATGTCCGCCGCCGACGTGGTTGCCAATGCGGCGGGGTTGGCGGTTGGCGCGCTGGTACTTGCCCGCGTGCAGTGCCGCTGGCCCGCGCTGTGGACGGCCATTGCGGCCCGGGGAGAACCCGAGTGCCGATAGATTGGACACACGCGTTGGCGGCAGTGTGGCGGCCGCGCACTGCCGGGCTGCGCGAAGTGCGTCGCCTCGATCCGATCCGGCTCGACGACCTGCTCGGCATCGCCGCACAAAAGGCCGAGCTGGTGCGCAACACCGAGGATTTTCTCGCTGGCCGGCCAGCGCGCAATGCGCTGCTGTGGGGCAGTCGCGGGACCGGGAAATCCTCGCTGATCAAAGCCCTGCTGAATGATTATGCCGGGGCGGGCCTGCGAGTCATCGAGATCGACAAGGCCGATCTGGCCGATTTGCCGGATGTTGTCGATGACGTCCGCGATCTGCCCCAGCGCTTCATCGTGTTCTGCGACGACCTGTCGTTCGAGGCGGACGAAACGCTCTACAAGCACCTCAAGAGCGTGCTCGAAGGCTCCATCGAGCTGCCACCGGAAAACGTGCTGGTCTATGCCACCTCGAATCGGCGCCATCTGATTGCCGAGCCGACCTCGGATAACCAGGGCGTGGAGATCGTCGCCGGCGAGCTGCACTATGGCGACGTGATCGAAGAAAAACTGTCCCTTGCCGACCGCTTCGGGCTGTGGCTTTCCTTCTATCCCAACAGCCTGGAGCAGTATCTCGCCATCGTGGATCATCTGTGCGCCGACGCCGGCGGCGACCGCCCGGCGCTGCACCTTGCGGCGCGCCAGTTTGCGATGACGCGGGCGTCGCGCAGCGGGCGCACCGCGCGCCAGTTCTCGCATGCCTGGCGCAATCGCAGCGCCCCAGCGTCCTCGCTGCTGTAATCAGGCGCGCGCGCCGCGGCGCCCCTGCTCCAGCCCCAGGCGCAGATTGGCGGGATGGATGGCATTGCGTCCACACAGGGACAGCAGGATGTCGAGCAGATCGTCCCAGGGGGAGGCGTCGCGCACGCCCTTGATGGCGCGATCCGCGCCGGCCAGTTGGCGCAGCAGCAGGTTGATTTGCGCCGGGCGGACGCGTTGGGCGATGTCGCGCAGCAGGTCCTTGCGGTTATCCCAGACGCGGGCATCCTTGAAAATTTGCTCCTGCCGCGCGCGCCCGGCGCCCTGCAGCCGCGCGATGATCAGCGTATCCCGCGTCAGCGCCCAGAGCACGGCCGCCGGCTCCACGCCTTCATCGCGCAGTCCACGCAGCGAGCGGCTGGCGGCCTGGGCGTTACCCGCCAGTGCGTGGTCGGCGAGTTTGAAGATGTTAAAGCGCGCCGAATCGGCCACCGCGGTGGATATGGCATCGACGTCGAGCTCGCCCGCGGGCGCCAGCAGGCGGAGTTTTTCGACTTCCTGGGCAGCGGCGAGCAGGTTGCCCTCGACCCGCTCGGCCAGCAGTTCCGCTGCCGGTCCACTGATCGCGAGACCCGCGCGGCGCAGTCGGGTGGTGATCCACTGCGGGAGTCCGGCACGGTCGATCGGCCAGATCTGGAGCTGCGCTCCGGTCTGGGCGAGGCCCTTGACCCAGGCAGAGGCCTGCGCGTTGCGATCCAGTCTGGGGGTGATCACCAGTATCAGCAGTTCGTCGCCGGCGAGGCGGCACAGCTCGACCAGCACCTTGCTGCCCAGATCGCCCGGCTTGGCAGTCGCGAGGCGGATTTCCAGGATTTTGCGCTCGGCGAACAATGAGCGTGCGCCGGCCTCGGCGAGCAGGGCGTCCCAATCGAACTGACGCCCATCGGCGTGATAGACCTGACGCTCGGTAAAGCCGCGTTTTCGCGCGGCGGCACGAATCCGGTCCGCGCTTTCCTGGATCAGCAGCGGTTCATCGCCACTGAGCAAATAGGCGGACGCCAGCGTGGCGTCGAGATGGGATTCCAGCGCTTCAGGGCGCAGCTGCATGGCTGGCGGCGCGCGGCCCGATCCGCTGCAGGTAGTTGATCAGCTGGCGCACCAGGCTGGTACGCATCTCCCTGCGCAGCAGCTTCGCTTCATCATCGGTGGCCAGGACGTTGTTTTCGTCGTATTCGAACACGCGCTCGTCGCTGACCGTGGTGGGCGGGGTGACTTCGGTGCCGTCGGCGGCGAGTATGGTGAACTTCAACTCTTCCGAAATTTCGAGTTCGGAGATGCGGGCCTGACCGCTGATGGTTGCGGTGCGTCGTTTCGAGCGTTGATCGAGGAATACCAGGCTGTACTGCGCTTCCTTGGCGCTCTCCTTGAGCTCAATGTCCAGGGCCTGCAAATTCCGCTCTAGTTCGCGCTTCAGCTCGTTGTCAATTGGGCGGCCGCCGATATGCAGACTGTCGACATTCTGCGGCGAATCGCCGTGACCGCGCAGTTGCCAGCCGCAGCTGCTACTGAGCAGTACCAAGACCAGCAGGCAGATGCAAGGCACCGTGCCCGGGTGCGGGCGGCGCGGGGAAAAAGAACCTGGGGTCATGGCGTGATTCCGGTTGGTGGGCGGCGGGAGGCGGTCAATCGGTGACGATATTCACCAGGCGCTGCGGCACCAGGATCACTTTACGGACGCTTTTCCCTGCGGTAAAGCGCTGCACGTTGGCGTCCGCGAGCGCCAGCGTCTGAATAACTTCGCGCTCAACGCCGGCGGCGACCTGCAATTGCGCGCGCACCTTGCCGTTGACCTGCACGGCAAGCGTGATCCGGTCCAGTTGGAGCGCGGCGGGATCGGCGACTGGCCAGCGCGCGTCCACGACGGGCTCCGCGTGGCCGAGATGTTCCCACAATGCTTGCGTGATGTGGGGCACGACGGGTGCGAGCAGCAGCACGGCCGCCTCTAACGCCTCCCGTTCGGCGGCCAGCGCGGGCGGCGCCTGCGGATCGAGCCGGGATATTTCGTTCAGCAGCTCCATCACCGCGGCGATGGCGGTATTGAATGTCTGCCGGCGGCCGTAGTCGTCGCTGACCTTGGCGATGGTCGCGTGGGTCTTGCGGTGCAGCGCGGCCGCGGCGTCGGTCAGGGCTCCAACGTCGAGCGGCCCGCACGGACCGCGACCGAGATGGACGTGGACGGCTTTCCACAGCCGGCGCAGAAAACGATAAGCACCCGCAACGCCTTCGTCCGACCACTCCAGGGACTGCTCGGGCGGCGCCGCGAACATGGTGAACAGGCGCACGGTATCGGCGCCGTAGCGATCGATCAGCGCCTGGGGATCGACGGTATTGCCCTTGGATTTCGACATCTTGCTGCCGTCTTTCAGCACCATGCCCTGACATAGCAGCCGCGTGAACGGCTCGTCGCTGGCCAGCAGGCCTTCGTCCCGCATCAGCTTGTGGAAGAAGCGCGCATACAGCAGGTGCAGGATGGCGTGTTCGATGCCGCCCACATACTGGTCCACGGGCAGCCAGTAGCTGGCGGCGGCGGTGTCGAGCATGCCACCGTCGTAATCCGGGCAGGTGAAGCGGGCGTAATACCAGGACGACTCCATGAAGGTGTCGAAGGTATCGGTCTCCCGCACCCGGGGCGCACCGTCGAGTTCGGTCTGGCGCCAGGTCGGGTCGGCCTTGATGGGCGAGTGGACGCCGTCCATGACCACGTCTTCCGGCAGCAACACCGGCAGCCGGTCGGCGGGCACGGGGATCACCTGTTGGTCGCCGTCGTAGAGCATGGGGATGGGAGCGCCCCAGTAGCGCTGTCGCGACACGCCCCAGTCGCGCAGGCGGAAATTGGTGGTGACCTTGCCCCGGCCCCGCTCGACCAGGGCCTGGGCGATGGCGTCGAACGCGGCGTCGAATTCCAGCCCGTCGAAGGCGCCGGAATTCACCAGCCGGCCCTTGTCCACGAATGCGCCCTGGGTCAGGTCGCAGGGGCTGCCGTCCGTCGGCGCTATGACCTGGGCGATGGGCAGCGCGTACTGGACGGCAAACTCCCAGTCGCGCTGGTCGTGGGCCGGCACCGCCATCACCGCTCCGGTGCCGTAATCCATCAGCACATAGTTGGCGATCCACACCGGCAGCGGCGCGCCGGTGAGTGGATGCAGCGCCCTGAGGCCCGTGTCCCTGCCGCGCTTGGTCATGGTGGCCATGTCCGCTTCGGCGACCGATTGCTGGCGGCACTCGGCAATGAATCCGGCCAGTTCGGGATCGGCGTCAGCCAGTGCCCGGGCGATGGGATGCTCCGCCGCCAGGCTCAGATAGGTGACACCCATCAGGGTGTCGGGACGGGTGGTGTACACCTCGAATCCGGTGTGCTCCGCGACCGCGTCGGCAAGGTCGAAACGGATGGTCACGCCGCGGCTTTTGCCGATCCAGTTGCGCTGCATGGTGCGCACCTGCTCCGGCCAGTCATCGAGCGTGTCGAGATCCCGCAACAGTTCTTCGGCGTAGGCGGTGATGCGGATGAACCACTGCGGAATCTCGCGCCGCTGCACCGGGGTATCGCAGCGCCAGCAGCAGCCGTCGATGACCTGTTCGTTGGCCAGCACGGTCTGGTCGTTGGGGCACCAGTTGACCGCGCTCACCTTGTTGTAGACCAGCCCCTTTGCGTACAGGCGGGTGAAGAACCACTGTTCCCAGCGGTAGTAATCGGGCTTGCAGGTGGCCAGTTCGCGATCCCAGTCGTACCCGAAACCCAGGGCTTTGAGCTGGGCTTTCATGTACTGGATATTGGCGTAAGTCCAGGCCGCGGGTGCGGTATTGTTTTGCAGGGCAGCGTTTTCCGCCGGTAACCCGAACGCATCCCAGCCCATGGGTTGCAGCACATTCTTGCCCAGCATGCGCTGGTAACGACTGATGACATCGGCGATGGAATAGTTGCGCACATGGCCCATGTGCAGCTTGCCGCTGGGATAGGGAAACATGGCGAGACAGTAGTATTTCTCCCGGCTCGGGTCCGCGCGAACGGCGAAGGTACGGTGCTGTTCCCACGCCTTCTGGACCTGCGGCTCGATGCGCTCGGGGTGATACTGGTCTTCCATCGGGTGCTGTTCCAGATAGCGGCGGGCCGCCGCGAAAGCGCGGAATTATAGGGGAAAGGTGCGGACCGACCTAGCGCAGCGCGCCGCGCCGCTGCCAGGGCGCCAGCGCTCCGGCCAGCAGCACCAGGCAGAACAGGACCACTGGCGTTGAGCCGTGGGTGCTGAAGGGCGTGCTGCCGGTTCGCGGCAGCACGGAGGTGCGCAGGATGCCGGGGGCGAACTGGGGCAGGCTGGCGGTGACGCGGCCGCGGCTGTCCACGGCAGCGGTGATACCGTCGTTGGTGGCGCGCAGCACGGGTTTACCGGTCTCGATGGCGCGCAGACGCGCCATCTGCAAATGCTGGTGGGGGCCGATGGACGCGCCGAACCAGGTGTCGTTGCTGACGGTGACCAGCAGATTCGCGTCCCGGGCAGAGGTGGCTACCAGATTCGGGTAAACGATTTCGTAGCAGATGGCGGCGGCGATGCGCAGCGCGCCCAGCGTGATCGGCGGCTGGTCTTCGGGTGCGCGGTTGAAGTTCGACATGGGCAGGTCGAAGAACGCGATCATGCCGCGCAGCCAGGGTTCGAGCGGCACGTATTCGCCGAACGGCACCAGCCGCCGCTTGCTGTAGGTGCCCGCTGCCGTGCCCAGCCCGATGAAGCTGTTGTAGTAGACATCCTCGCTTGCCGCGATCGGCAGACCCAGCAGCAGGCCCATTCCCTGTTTCCGCGCCCAGGCGTCTTCGCGGTCGAGAAACGGCTGCACTTCATGCCGAAAGTGCGGAATCGCGGTTTCCGGCCAGATCACCAGATCCTGTCGGGTCAGTGTGCGGTTGGTCGCGGTGAAATTCGCGAGAATGGCGGCGTCCGCGCTGCCGTCCCATTTCATGGCCAGGGATTGCGCCGGCTGCACCAGCGCCACGGAGAGTATCGCCGTGCCGGGCTCGGTCCAGGGTCGGTCGTGCAGCAGCCAGCCGCCCATCCAGATGACGCTCACCGCGAGTGCGCTCGCCGCCAGCGCGTTGGCGCGGTTGAGCAGCGCCGCGAGCGCGGCGCCGGTAACCGCTACGCCGAGACTCATGCCGAGCACGCCGGTCACCGGCGCCCAGCCCGCCAGCCAAGTATCGAGCGGCGCGTAGCCCAGGTAGAGCCAGGGGAAGCCGGTCAGAAACCAGCCGCGCAGCCATTCGCCCAGCACCCACACCGCGGGAAAACCCAGCAGGATGCCGCGCAGTCGGCTAAGGTCCAGATAACCGCACAAAATGAACGGCAGCGCGAACAGCAATGCCATGCCCAGGGTAAACAGTCCGGTGAGCAGGATGGCCAGCGGCGTGGAGGCCGCGCCGTAGGTATGGATGCTGACGTAAATCCAGGACGTGCCGGTGCCGTAGAAGCCGACCCCGAACCACCAGGCCAGCCTGAATGCAGTGCGTGGGGCAGTGCCGGTCAGCAGGAAACAGAGGATGCCCGCACTCAGGGGTGCCGCCAGCCAGAACCCGAAGGGTGCGAAGGCGAGCGGCAGCGCCGCACCGGCCAGCGTGGCGGCGACATAAAACAGTAACGGGGTCTGGCGTGCGGCGGGCATGGCGTTAGTCGCCGGTGGCCGGCGTCACCCGGAGCTGATGCACCTGGCGCTCACCTCCCGCGACCACGGTGAAGACCAGTCCGTTCAGGGTGATGCATTCGCCCACCTCCGGGAGGTGCCCAAACGCGCAGGTCACCAAACCGCCGATGGTGTCGAACTCGTCATCGCTCAGGGTGGCGCGAAAATGGTCGTTGAAGTCCTCGATCGCGGTCAGTCCCGCCACCAGAAAGCTGCCATCGGGTTCGCGGCAGATCGCGCAGTCCGGATCCCGATCTTTTTCGTCGGCGATATCGCCGACGATTTCTTCGAGGATGTCCTCAATGGTGATCACGCCCGAGACGCCGCCGTACTCGTCGACCACCACCGCCATGTGGTAGCGCTGCTCGCGGAATTCGCGCAGCAGCACGTCGAGGCGTTTGGTTTCGGGAACCATGGTCGCGGGTCGGACGATATCGGCAAGGCGGAAAGTGTCGCGGCCCGAGAGCATCAGTGGCAGCAGATCCTTGGCGAGCAGGATGCCCCGGATGTCATCCAGGGATTCGCCCACCACCGGATAGCGGGAGTGCTTGGCGTGGATCACCCGCGCCAGAATTTCTTCCAGGGTCATCGCCGCTTCAATTACCACCATCTGGGAGGGAGGCACCATGATTTCGTGTGCCTGCAGACTGGATACAAGAAACGCGCCCCGGATGATGTCGAGGGACTGACTGTCGAGCAGATTGTCGTCGCGCGCGGTCTCCAGGATGTCGGCGAGCTCCTGCCGCGAGCGCAGCCGGGGCGCGAGATGCCGGACCAGACGCTTCAGCCAGGAGCGTCTACTGGGCGGTTCGGTGGTCATGGCGGGTTGCTAGCGAAGGCCGGCGCCGGTGCGTAGGGCGGTGGAAAACGCAGGCCGGCGAGGATTTCGGTTTCCAGGGTTTCCATGCGCTCGGCCTCGGCGTCGTCTTGGTGGTCATGGCCGAGCAGATGCAATGTGCCGTGCACGATCATGTGCGCCCAGTGCGCGTCCGGCACCTTGCCCTGGTCCGCCGCCTCGCGCTCGACCACCGGCGCGCAGATCACGAGATCACCCAGCAGCGGCAGGCCCACCCATTCCGGCAGGTCGGCAGGAAACGACAGCACGTTGGTGGCGTGGGGCTGGCCGGTCCGTCCGGAAGACGGCTCGCGCAGCCGGTAGCGGGCGTAGAGTTCGCTGCCTTCGGTTTCATCGACGATGCGGATCGCTACCTGCGCGTCGGCCCGCCCGAGGTGGCGCAGGGTTGCCCGTAGCCAGCGGCGCAAGAGCGCCGGGGCGGGCACCACTGCACCGCCGGCGCAGGCGTTGTCGATCTGGATGCTGATGCTCATGACTCGCGCGGGCTGGCCGTGCGTTCGTGTGTTTCATAGGCCTCGACGATGCGTTGCACCAGCGGGTGGCGCACCACGTCCTTGGCGACGAAGTGTGTGAAGGAAATTTCCTCGACGCCGGCGAGGACTTCTATCGCGTGGAGCAGTCCGGAACGGGTGCCGCGCGGCAGGTCGATCTGGGTGGTGTCGCCGGTGATCACCGCGGTGGCGCCAAAGCCCAGGCGGGTGAGGAACATCTTCATCTGTTCGCAGGTGGTGTTCTGGCTTTCGTCGAGAATGATGAACGCGTTGTTCAGGGTGCGTCCCCGCATGTAGGCGAGTGGTGCGACCTCGATGACCTGGCGTTCGACCAGCTTGCCGACGACTTCCCCGCCCAGCATTTCATAGAGGGCGTCGTAGAGCGGCCGCAGGTAGGGATCGACCTTCTGGGCCAGATCGCCGGGCAGGAAGCCGAGCTTTTCGCCGGCCTCGACCGCTGGTCGCACCAGCAGGATGCGCTCCACTTCCGAGCGCAGGTAGGCCTCCACCGCGCAGGCCACCGCGAGATAGGTCTTGCCGGTCCCCGCCGGACCGACGCCGAAGCTGATGTCGTGGGTCTGGATGGCGCGGACGTACTTCTGCTGGTTCACCCCGCGCGGATGGACGCTGCCCTTCTTGGTGCGCACGACACTGAAACCGGTGACGTTGTCGCCTACTTCGGCTGCCTGTTTGTTCATGCGATGCTCCATGTCCGACTGTTGCAGGAATACATGAATCTTGGCGGGGGTCAGAAGCCGGTCGCGGGCCGTCTCCTGATAGAGCTGGCGCACCAACGCCAGCGCCGTCCGGGCGCGGGTGTCGTCGCCGTAAAAGGCGAACACGTTGCCGCGGTTGCGGATCTCGATATTGAGGCGCGCTTCGATCTGATGGATGTTTTCGTCGAACTGGCCGCAGAGGCTCGCGAGACGGCGCGTGTCGTGGGGTTCCAGGGTGAGGGTTTGTACTGCCGCCAAGGTGTTCAAACGGTTTGCTGCGACGCCTGCCGGGGGTCTCGGCCAAGAATAGCGACTTTGGTGGTCGTGGGGAAGACGGGTGTGCGGAATGGGGGCGCGGCGGTGTTCCGCGCTGTCGGCATCGATCCGGGCAGCATGCGCAGGGTCCGGCTCAGGGTCCGGCCAGCTCGCCGCGCAGCGAGTTGGGCAATGCTTCCCGGATGCGCATCGGCACGAAGGTGCCGATCAGGTTGTGCGCGGCGGCTGCGAAGTTGACTACCCGGTTGTTCTCGGTGCGGCCCTGCAGTTCCCCGGGATCCTTGCGGGACAGGCCGGTGACCAGCACCCGATGGGTCTGGCCCACCATGCTCTGGCTGATGGCCGCCGCCTGTTGGTTGATGCGGTGCTGGAGAATCTGCAAGCGCTGTTTTTTGACCTCGTCCGGTGTGTCGTCGGGCAGGCTGGCCGCCGGCGTACCCGGGCGGCGGCTGTAAACAAAGCTGAACGACTGGTCGAACGCGATTTCCTCGATCAATTGCATGGTGCGGGCGAAATCGTCGGCGGTTTCGCCCGGAAAGCCGATGATGAAATCGGACGAGATGCTGATGTCCGGGCGCAGCGCGCGCAGGCGGCGGATTTTCGATTTGTATTCGAGCACCGTGTGGCCGCGTTTCATCGCGCTCAGGATGCGGTCCGAGCCGCTCTGCACCGGCAGATGCACATGGCTGACCAGTTCCGGCACTTCCGCGTAGACGTCGATCAGCGCCTGGGAAAACTCCACCGGGTGGGACGTGGTGTAGCGGATCCGGTCGATGCCGTCGATGCGTGCCACCGCGACGATCAGTTCGGCGAGATCGCTGGTGCCGCCGGTGGGCAGCGCGCCGCGATACGCGTTGACGTTCTGGCCCAGCAGGTTCACCTCGCGCACGCCCTGCTCGGCCAGTTGCGCGACTTCGGTGAGCACGTCCAGCGCTGGCCGGCTGACTTCCTCGCCCCGGGTATAGGGCACGACGCAGAAGGTGCAGTACTTGGAGCAGCCCTCCATGACGGAGACATGGGCGCTGACGCCATCGGCGACCGGGCGCGGCAGATGATCGAATTTTTCAATTTCGGGAAAACTGATGTCCACCACCACGGTCCCGTCGGCCTGGCGGCGCTGCCGGATCATCTCCGGCAGCCGGTGCAGGGTCTGGGGTCCGAATACCAGATCGACATGGGGCGCGCGGCGGGCAATGGCGTCGCCCTCCTGGCTGGCCACACAGCCGCCGACGCCGATGATCAGGTCGGGATTGCGCTCCTTCAGGTGCTTCCAGCGCCCCAATTGGTGAAAGACCTTTTCCTGCGCCTTCTCGCGAATGGAGCAGGTATTGAGCAGCAGCACATCGGCTTCGGCCGGATCGTCGGTGGCAATCAGGCCGTGGCTGTCACCGAGCAGATCGCGCATTCGCGCGGAGTCGTACTCGTTCATCTGGCAGCCCTGGGTGACGATGTGGAGTTTGCGCTCCCTGGTCTTGGTCATGGTGTGCTGGTGGCTTGAAGGCGAGGCGGCGAATTATAGCGCAGGGGGTGTGCCGGCCGTGCCTTGAAAAGCCGGATTGGAGCCTCACTGTGGTATTCTGTTCCCGGTAACCGCCAGAGCCGCTCGGCATGACCAACGACCCCATCTACAAGATCATCTTCGTCAATCAGGGCCAGGTGTACGAGGTTTACGCCCGTTATGTCTATCAGAGCGATCTCATGGGCTTCATCGAGATCGAGGAGTTCGTGTTCGGCGAAAAATCCCAGTTGATCGTTGATCCGGCCGAAGAAAAGCTCAAGACCGAGTTCTCCGAGGTCAAGCGCAGTTTCATCCCCATGCACTCCATCGTGCGCATCGACGAAGTCGAGAAGGAAGGCGTGTGCAAGGTCAGCGATGCGCGCGGCAGCAACGTGATGGCGTTTCCCGGCGCGCCGGCCGTATCGAGCCGAACCACCAAAAACGATTCCTGATTCGTCCGCCCCGGTTGATGCCGCGAGCGGTTTGCGGGGTGATGGTGGTGAACGCAGGCTGATCGCCAGCTTCCCACACGGAGGTGATCATGAAAATCGGCGCGGCGATCTTTGTTCTGGCGATGCTGTACCTCTTTTATCCCAGCTACGAGCTGCAAATACGCGCCACAACCGGCGACAACTGGACCACCGCTGGCAATCCCACCTGGGGCAACACCATCTGGTCGCGCGACCAGTGTAGAAAGCAGGGGCGGGCGCTGCGTGACATGCAGTGGCGCTGCCGGCAGAACAACCCGTGGCACCTGCTCTTCCAGACTTCCACCCGCTACGATCCCGAGATTCGCGACGGCCAGGAAGTGCTGTCGGGCGATGCGAGCGAATAGCCGGCAATGGTGCCGCGCAGCGCCACGGCAAGGGTATCCGGTCGGGTGATCGGCATTTATACCGCTTCCGCCCGGGGCGAATTGCCCAGGGCCGTGGAGGCCGTTGCGGCACTGGCGGGGGTGGGGCTTGCGGGCGATCGCTATGCCATGGGCGTCGGCACCTGGTCCGACTGGCCGGGCACCGGACGTGCGGTGACCCTGATCGCCACCGAAGTGCTGGACGCCCTGCCCGTGTCATGCCGCCTCAGCGCGGCCGAGGCTCGGCGCAACCTGCTCACCCGCGGCGTCGATCTCAATGCGCTGGTCGGCCGGGAGTTCCGCATCGGCGGTGTCCGGTTGCTGGGTCAGCGCTTGTGCGAGCCCTGTCGTCACCTCGAGGCACTGACCCGACCGGGTGTCGCCGCGCAATTGCTCGGGCGCGGCGGGCTGCGCGCGGATGTCCTTGCGAGTGGCTTGATCCGCTGCGGCGATGCCCTTGAAATCCTGCCGTTGCCCGCCGCATGATGAGGCGGGATGAGGCTAAGGAGTGACGCGAGCGTGAGCGATGAACCAAGGATCGCCGGGTCCTGTCTCTGTGGCCAGGTCGCGTTCGAGGTCTGGGGGCCGTTCGCGCGTTTCGTGCTCTGCCATTGTTCGCGCTGCCGCAAGGCGACCGCTGCGGCCCACGCCGCGAACCTGTTCACCGGTCCGGATCATGTACACTGGCTGCGCGGACGCGAGCTGATCAAGCGCTACCAGATTCCCGAGGCGCGCAGTTTCTCCAAATGCTTCTGTACTCACTGCGGTTCGGCGCTGCCCTATGTCAGCCGCAACGGCGAGTACCTGATCGTTCCCGCGGGAGTGCTCGACGGAGATCCGGGGGTGGTGCCGGAGCGGCAGATTTTCTGGGACAGCCGGGCCTGCTGGTATGCAGCGGGGCTCACCGCGCCGCGTTTCGCCGAGTATCCGCCCGCGGTCGTCTAACGGGATATCCCGCGATCGTGTCCAACTCCCCGCTTCAGCCCCAGTGGCCGAGCATGCCCCGCAGTGCGTCGATGAAGGCCAGGGGCTGGTCCAGAAACACATGGTGGGCCGCGCCCGGGATGGCGGTGAAAGGCGAGCCGCGCGGCGCCACATACTGAAGATAATCAAGCACTTCCTGGCTGATGATGGCGCTCAGGGTGCCCGAGATCATGCCGAAGCCGGTGGCGAGGTTGAGCAGGGCGTCGGTCTGGTCTTCAAAGCGGAAATTGTCGAGCAGCGCCGGATCGGCCTTCAGCGCCCAGCCGTCTCCCACTTCCCGCACCGAGTGCCGGGCGATGTGGTCGATCAAGAACTGATTCGGACAGCGTTGCGGCGGAATGACCCGAAAAGCCGCGCTGGCGCTGGCGGCGTCCGGATAGATCGCGTGCGGCAGAAAGCCCGAGGTGCTGCGCGTGCGGCCCTCCCCAGGCAGCGGGACCAGTTTGGCATCCACCGAGATCATGGCCTTGACCCGCTCCGGAAAGCGCGCTGCCGTGCGCAGCGCGATACCGCCGCCAAAGCTGTGGCCGACCACGAGCATCGGCGCGCCGATGTCGGCGGCCTCCGCCACCGCGATCACCTCGTCGGCGAAAGTATCGAGGTCATAGTGTTCCCGATGACCGCTGTCGCCCGCGCCGGAGCAATCCAGTGCCACCACCCGATAGTCGGCCGCAAAGGCCGGCGCGATGAAATCCCACCAGTGGCTGTGGGCGTTGAAGCCGTGGATCAGCAGGAGCCCGGGGCGCCCAAGGCTGCCCCAGCACCGGTAGGCGATGGGGCAGCCTTGCACAGTGACGCCACCAGTCTGTACCGGCTGGGTGAGCGCGTCATTGAACCAAGGGGGAAGGTCGTCGGCCATGAGCTGTCCGTGATTGCTGGTGGCGGGAAATCAAAACAGCATCTGGTAGGCGTAGCAAGCCATCAGCAATACCTGAATGAAAAAGAAGGTGGCGCGAATCCACACCATTGCTGGGCTGGTGGAAATCATGTGCACCACCGACTGCGCGATGCGTGCATAAAGCACATACATGGCCGTAGTCTCCATGATTCCGAATTGTCCAGAGAGCCCCGCCACCGCTACCAGAGCCGCGAATACCGGCAGGTTTTCCACGCAGTTCATGTGCGCGCGGGTTACCCGGTGGCCGAAACCAGGCAGGTCCTCGCCGGAAGGAGAAAATTTGTTGATGGGGATTTTCGCGCTGCCAAAGAAATTGGCCATCCGGTTGGTGGCCATGATCAGGGCGAGGACAATGGTCCAGCCGGCGAAACCGGCAAGTGCGGTCAATGCGGGGTTCATGTTACTTTTCCTTATGGTTGTTATTGGCGCCCTGATGTTACTCGCGGGAGGGGGTGAGGTAAATGTCCGATTTGACAAATGAAGTTGCGCCAGCCGGCGCTATGGCGACTCGGGAACTCCCGCTGTTTCCGCTCCAGCGCACAGTGTTTCCCGGGGTGACGATCCCGATGCGGATTTTCGAGCAGCGCTATCTGCGCCTGGTGCGCGAATCCCTGGCGACGGCAAAGCCCTTTGCCGTGGTGCCGATTCTGTCGGGGCGGGAAGTGGGCGCCACGCCGGCGATAGCCGAGCGCGGCACCCTGGTGACCATCGCCGACTGGTCGCAACTCCCCAACGGCCTGCTCGGCATCGAGGTGCGCGGCGAGCAGCGCCTCCGAGTCGGCGCCACCCGGGTCGAAGCCGACGGCTTGATGCGGGGCGAAGTCATGCTCGATGCGCCGGACCAGGCGGTCCCGCTGGCCGGGGACGACAGCGATCTGGTCGCGCTGCTGGGCGATCTGGCCCGGCACTTCGGGGTCGAAGCGCGCTACCTCAATGACAGCCTCGACGGCATCACCCTCGCCTGGCGTCTGGCGGATCTGCTGCCCGTCGCCCTGGAGCGCAAGATCGCCCTGCTGGGGATGGCTGATCCGCTGGTGCGACTCATTGAAGTGCGCAGTTGGGTGATCGAGCTGTCCCATCGGTGAGCGGCCCGGCCGGGGCTATTCCCGGCCTTTGAGCATCCGCAGTGGGTTGTAAGTGAGCACTTCCTCGCCGTCCTGATTGAGCACGCGATTGCAGGTGCGCACCAGGCCGCGGTTGCCTTTGCTGGTCTGGCGGACCTCCGTGACTTCCACTTCGACGTGGATGGTGTCGCCCGCGAAGCAGGGGCGTTTCATGTCCAGTTCCATATTGAGAAACGCCATGCCGGTGCCCTGCATGGTCGGGAGCAGCAACCCCTCGGCGAAGCTGTACACCAGGGCGCCGGGCGCGAAGGGGCGCTTGATGACGGATTTTTCGCGCAGGAATTCGCGGTCGGTGAACACCACCTCGTGCAGCCCCACCAGATTGACGAAGCTGGCGATGTCGGCTTCCAGCACGGTGCGGCCCCAGGACTTGAAGCGGTCGCCCACGGTCAGATCCTGCCAGTAAAATCCGGCGCCCAGTTGTTTCATGCCTGGTTGTTTCATGTGATAGATCTCGGCAAATGCGGGTGGCGCGATGGTGCGGCAATCCCGCGCGCGCCGCAATTGCGACCCGCGTGGATGGCGCTCTGTATAATGAAGGCCGAAACGAAAAAGCCGGTGGTGGCCGGCGGAGCGTGCGATGGACATTGTTTCCTATATGCAGGATCTGGGGCGCCGCGCGCGCGGCGCGGGGCGCGAGCTGGCGCGCGCCGGCACGGATCGGAAGAATGCCGCTCTGGCCGCGATTGCGGAAGCACTGGATCGCGGCCGCGCCGAACTGGCTGCCGCCAATGCGAAAGATCTGGCGGCGGCGCGCGCGGCGGGGCTCGATGCTGCCCAGCTCGATCGCCTCACATTAACCCCGGCCCGCATCGACGCCATGATCGAGGGGCTGCGCCAGGTTGCCGCCCTCGCCGACCCGGTGGGCGAGATCACCGACCTCCAGTATCGGCCCAGCGGGATCCAGGTGGGCCGGATGCGGGTGCCGCTCGGCGTGATCGGCATCATCTACGAATCCCGGCCCAATGTGACGGTGGACGCCGCCAGCCTGTGTCTCAAGGCCGGCAATGCCTGCATTCTGCGCGGTGGCAGCGAATCCATACATTCCAATAGTGCCATCGCCGCCTGCATCCGGGACGGCCTGGCGGCGACCGGCCTGCCGGCCGCCGCGGTGCAGGTGGTGGCGACCACGGACCGCGCGGCGGTGGGCGAGCTCATTGCGATGCCGGAGTATGTGGATGTCATCGTGCCCCGGGGCGGCAAGAGTCTGATCGAGCGCATCAGCGCCGAGGCGCGCGTGCCGGTGATCAAGCACCTCGATGGCGTCTGCCATGTGTACATCGACGACCGCGCGGATCTCGACAAGGCGTTTGCCGTCGCGGTCAACGCCAAGACCCATCGCTATGGCGTCTGCAACGCCATGGAGACCCTGCTGGTAGCGGAGCCGGTGGCGGCGGTGATACTGCCGCGCCTGGCGACCGCCTACCGCGAGCACGGTGTCGAGCTGCGCGGCTGCGAGCGCGCGCGCGCCATTCTGCCGGAGTGTCGGCCGGCGACCGAGGCCGACTGGTACGCGGAATATCTGGCCCCGGTGCTGGCGGTGCGGGTGGTTGACGGGATCGACGCGGCCATCGAGCACATCGCCACCTATGGATCGCAGCACACGGACGCCATCGTCACCGAGGACTACAGCCGGGCGCGGCGTTTTGTGCGGGAAGTCGATTCGAGCTCGGTGATGGTCAACGCTTCCACCCGGTTTGCCGACGGCTTCGAATACGGATTGGGTGCCGAGATCGGCATTTCCACCGACAAGCTCCACGCCCGCGGCCCGGTCGGGCTCGAAGGTCTCACCAGTCAGAAGTTCGTGGTGCTGGGCGACGGCCACGTGCGCGCTTGAGCTTGGACGCGATCGGCATTTTCGGCGGTACCTTCGATCCGGTGCATATCGGGCATCTGCGCACCGCGCTGGAGTTGCGCGAAGCCCTGGGCCTGCGCCGGATGCTGCTGATTCCGAGCGCGCGGCCGCCCCACCGGGAGCAGCCGAGTGTCAGCGCCCTGGATCGACTGGCGATGCTGGCGGCTGCCGTCGACGACGAACCCGGCCTGGTTGCCGATGGCCGCGAACTGCGCCGCGGCGGCCCGTCCTACACCATCGATACCCTTGCCGAACTGCGCGCCGAGGTGGGTTCTGCCACGGCGCTGTGCCTGTGCGTGGGCATGGATGCGCTGGTGACGCTCGCCACCTGGCGACGCTGGCGCGAGCTGACCGATTTCGCGCATCTGGTGGTGGCCGCCCGGCCCGGCTGGCAGCTGCCATCGCGGGGCGAGATCGCCGACTGGCTGGCCGAACGGCGCTGCGACGCGGTTTCGCTGCTGCATGGCCAGAGCGCGGGTCTGGTCCTGATCCAGACCCTGACGCTGTTGCCGGTGTCGGCCACACAGCTGCGCGCCGACCTCGCAGCTGGCCGTTCGACGCGTTATCTGGTGCCCGACGCGGCGCTGGCCCATATCCGCGCCCACGGCCTGTACCGGTCGGCGGCGCCCGACCACAAGTCAATCCAGAATGAGCAGGACATACGATGAATGAAGATCTCCCGGCGGTAGTGGTCGCGGCTCTGGAGGACGTCAAGGGGCTGGATATCGTGCGTCTCGACGTGCGCGGTCTCACCGATGTGACCGATACACTGGTGGTGGCCAGCGGCAATACGACGCGCCATGTGAAAGCGCTGGCCGAGAACGTCATCGAGCGCTGCCGTGTGCTGGGCGTGCGGCCGATCGGCGTCGAGGGCATGGATACCGCCGAGTGGGTGCTGGTGGACCTGGGCGATCTGGTCCTGCATGTGATGCTGCCCGCCACCCGGGCGTTTTACGAACTCGAAAAACTCTGGTCGCTGCGGCCGGAAGATCTGAAACGCGGCGAGGACTGACCGCGCTTGCGCCTGCGCATCCTGGCGGTTGGCACCCGGATGCCTGCCTGGGTCGAGGCGGCGGTGCACGACTACGCCCGGCGCCTGCCGCCGGAGCTGATGCTGGAAGTGGTGGAGATACCACTTGGTCGCCGTGGCAAGGGAACTGACCCCGCCGCGGCAATCGCCGCCGAAAGCCAGGCGCTGCTGAAGGCTGTGGGCGCGCGCGACACCCTGGTGGCGCTGGATGTTGCCGGCGAGCCCTGGAGCACCCCCCGGCTCGCCGCCCAACTGGCGAGCTGGCAGGCCGCCGGCGGCAACTGCTGCTTGCTGGTGGGCGGTCCCGATGGCCTGGATCCGGCCTGTTTGCAACGCGCGCATGCGCGCTGGTCGCTGTCGGCGCTGACGCTGCCCCATCCGCTGGTGCGGGTGGTGCTTGCCGAACAACTGTACCGGGCCTGGTCGATCAACGCCGGCCATCCGTATCACCGATGAGCCCCGCCGACCGCTTCCTCCGCAATCATCGCAACGAGCATCTGCTCTTTGTCGGGCGGCTGGGATTCGCCACGGCGGTCATGGCGTTGATGGTGGGCGCATTGGTGTGGCGCTACTTTGATTTGCAGATCAGCCGTCACGGGGATTTCGTGACTCTGGCCGAACGCAACCGTATTCATGTGCGGGCGATTCCGCCGCCGCGAGGCCTGATCTTTGACCGCAACGGCATCCTGCTTGCCGACAATCGCCCCGGCTTTACCCTGTCGATCGCCGTTGAGCGCGCGGGCAATCTCGATGCGCTGCTCGGTGCGCTGGACGAACTGCTGGACCTCGGCGACAGCGAAATCGAGCGGTTCCGCGAGCTCGCCGCGCGCCGCCGGCCTTACGAGTCGGTGCCGCTGCGCTACAACCTCAGCGAGCTCGAACAGAGCCTTCTCGCCGTCAACGAATACCGTCTGGACGGGGTGGAAATCGCGGCCCAATTGATCCGTCACTATCCGCTTGGGGAGCGCTTTGCCCATGTGCTGGGTTACGTGGGGCGTATCGACGAGCGCGAGCTCAAAACGCTGGACCCCGCCGCCTACAGCGGCATTTATCTGATCGGCAAGACCGGGCTGGAGCGCTTTTACGAACGCGAACTGCTGGGCCGGCCGGGTGCCGAGTACGTCGAAACCAATGCGCGCGGTCGGGTGATGCGGGTGCTGGATCGTGTCCCGCCGGCGGCCGGGGCGAACCTGCGGTTGCACCTGGATGCCCGTTTGCAGGAGGTCGCTTACCAGGCGCTGGCCGGTGCGCGCGGCGCCGTTGTCGCTATCGATACGAAAACCGGCGGGGTGCTGGCCATGGCGAGCGCACCGTCGTTCGATCCCAACCCGTTCGTCACCGGCATATCTACGGCGGAGTACAAGGCGCTTATCGAGTCGCCGGATAACCCCCTGTTTGATCGCGCGGTGCGCGGACAGTACCCGCCGGGTTCCACGGTGAAGCCGGTGTTTGGATTGGCGGCGCTTGACAGCGGGATTGCCACGCCGAGCTTCGGGATTTATGACCCGGGGTTTTTCCGTCTCGACAACAGTACTCACAAGTACCGCGACTGGAAGCGGGGCGGCCACGGGATCGTCAACCTCTACGATGCCATCGTACAATCGTGCGACGTCTATTTTTATACGGTCGGGACGCGGATGGGCATCGACCGCCTGCACCGTTACGCCACTGCCTTCGGGTTCGGGGCGCCGACCGGTGTCGATCTGCCCAATGAAGCGGCCGGCATCATGCCGTCGCGCGAATGGAAACCCGGGGCCCGGGGTCTGGCCTGGTATCCGGGCGACACCGTCAACACCAGCATCGGGCAGGGTTTCATGACCGCAACGCCGCTGCAGCTCGCGGTCGCGACCTCGCGGATCGCCATGCGCGGAGAAGTGCGGGCACCGCGCCTGGGGCGAACCCTGGGTTTGTCTCCGGTGGCAAACCCACCGTCCGCCGCACCCATTCGGGTTGCGAGCGAACATTGGGATGAGATTTTTCGGGGAATGCGCGGCGTTGTGGAAGACCGGCAGGGGACCGCGCGCAGTGCAATCGCGGCAATGGGACCGGCGACTTATACCATGGCCGGCAAAACCGGTACCGCGCAAGTGGTGGGGGTCAAGCAGAACGCACGCTACGATCCGCGTCGCCTCACCAAGACCCAGCTCGATCACGCCCTGTTCATCGCGTTCGCTCCGGTCGAGTCGCCGCGCATCGCAGTGGGCGTGCTGGTGGAGAATGGCGAACACGGCAGCTCCACGGCGGCCCCGGTCGCGCGGCGTGTCATCGATGCCTTCATGCAATTTTACCCGGATGGCACAGGCCATGAGTAAACCGGATTTTGATCGCCATCTGCGTGAACCCGGGGCGGCGGTCTATGGGCGCCGCAGTCACTGGCTGATCCCCCATGTCGACCCGGTGTTGACCCTGCTGCTGGTGATCCTGATGGCGGCGGGACTGCTGGTGCTCTACAGCGCCAGCGGGCGGGACATGGGCCAGATCCAGCGCCAGATGCTGTTCATGGGTGTGGGGCTTGCCGCCATGTCGTTCGCCGCGCAAATTCCGCCGCGGATACTGCTGCGCTGGTCCTGGCTGCCCTACGTTTTGGGCATTCTACTGTTGGTGGGCGTGGATCTGTTTGGCAGCGGCGCCAAGGGGGCGCAGCGCTGGCTCGCGATCGGCCCCGTGCGTTTTCAACCTTCCGAGCTGCTCAAGATCGCAGTGCCTCTGGTGCTGTCGGCGTACTTCGGCTCCCGGCTGTTGCCGCCCCGGTTCAAGGATGTGTGTCTGGCGGTCGCGGTGCTGCTGGTGCCGCTACTGCTGGTGGCGATACAACCGGATCTGGGCACCGCGATCCTGATTGGTGCCGGCGGTGCGTTCGTCCTGTTTCTCGCCGGCATCGGGATACGTTATCTGGCAGTGGCGTTGCTCGGCGTGCTGGCGGGCGCGCCAGCGATGTGGCTTTTCGCGCTCCACGACTACCAGAAAAACCGCATTCTTACCCTGCTGGATCCGCAGCAGGACAAGCTGGGCACGGGCTGGAACATCATTCAGTCCACCACCGCCATTGGTTCCGGAGGGCTCACTGGCAAGGGCTGGTTTCAGGGCACCCAGTCCCAGCTCGACTTTCTCCCTGAAAGCCATACCGATTTCATCATCGCGGTATTGTCGGAGGAATTCGGCTTCCTCGCCGTGCTCGCGCTGCTCGCGCTCTATATGTTGATCGTATTCCGCGGGCTGGCCATCAGTCTCGCCGCGCCCTCCATGTTTGGCCGCCTGCTTGCCGGAACCATCAGTCTGACCTTTTTTTTGTATGTCTTTGTCAACATCGGTATGGTTGCCGGCCTCCTGCCCGTAGTGGGGGTGCCGCTGCCGATGATCAGCTATGGCGGAACCTCGGTGGTCACTTTGTCCATAGGCTTTGGTATCCTGATGGCCGTTCGCTCCGAGATTGATACGCGTGGGTAGATCAATGGTAGTGCCGGCCTGGCGCTGGCTGCTGGCCTTTTGTCTTGCGATGGGAGGGATCTCCGCACAGGCGCGAGAGTATCGCGGCCATCCCGGCGTGCAGGCGTTTGTGGCTGCCATGGTGGAAAAGCACGGATTTGATCGCGACGAGTTGACCCGGCTGTTTGCCGGTGCGCAATACCAGCAGTCCATCGTCGATGCCATGGAGCGCCCTGCCGAGCAGGTCAAGCCCTGGTACGCGTACCGTGCGATTTTTGTCACCGAAAAGCGTATTGGCGACGGTGTCGAATTCTGGCGCCAGCATCGGGAGACTCTGGAGCGCGTTCGGCGCGATTACGGTGTGGACCCGGCCATCGTGGTCGCCATTATCGGCGTGGAAACCTCTTATGGCCGGATCACCGGGAATTTCCGCGTGCTGGACGCGCTGTCGACGCTGGCGTTCGATTATCCCAAGCGCAGTGAATTTTTTACCCGGGAACTGGAGCAGTTCCTGCTGCTCAGCCGCGAGCAGCGGCGGGATGCCACAGAGCTACGCGGATCCTATGCCGGCGCCATGGGTTACGGCCAATTCATACCCAGCAGTTATCGCGCTTACGCGATTGACTACGATGGTGACGGATTGGCGGATATCTGGAACAACCCGGTGGATGCAATAGGCAGTGTGGCGAATTACTTCGCGCGTCATGGCTGGCACGCCGAGGGCTTGGTAGCGGTTCCCGCGGTGGCTCGGGTTGGCTACGACCGCAGCCAGGTCAATGTGCTGGTCAAGCCCGTGCTGAAGCCCGAGGAGCTGGCCGCCATGGGTTTCAAACCGGCGACAACCTCTGTTACGGTTGGGCCTGAACACCAGGCCCCCGCCTTTCCGCTTGAGCTCGAAGGGGCCGAGGGCGTCGAGTTCTGGCTCGCATACGACAACTTTTATGTCATTACCCGCTACAACCGCAGCCACCGCTACGCCTTGGCCGTCTACCAGCTCTCCCGCGAAGTTGCCGCACGGATGGCGGATGTTCCGGGTTAATCTGCTGGTAGCGCTACTGGCGATCCTGCTGCTGGCCGGATGCTTTGGCAGTCGCGGGCCCGGCGGCAGCGCGGGTCGCGACGGTCCGCCCGGCCGGGACGCCGACGGCGATTATCCGGATGTGACGCCTCGCCGTGAACCCATCACACGCGCTGGCAACAAGAACCCCTACACGGTACTGGGCAAGACCTATCACCTGCTGCCGACCGCCGAGGGTTACCGGGAGGTCGGTATTGCATCCTGGTATGGCACCAAATTTCACGGCCGCGCCACGTCCAATGGCGAGGCCTATGACATGTTCGCCATGACGGCGGCCCACAAGACGTTGCCGATACCGGCCTATGTCCGGGTCACCAATCTGGAAAACGGCCGCAGCGCCATTGTCCGCGTCAACGATCGCGGGCCGTTTCACGATGACCGCGTCATCGATCTGTCCTACGCGGCGGCCAAGAAACTCAACGTGTTCGATCAGGGCACGGCCCGGGTCGAGGTGGTCGCGATCGACCCCAGCACCTATCAGCGCAACAGCGTCGAAGTCCCCCGGATCGACACGTCTGTGTCCCGGCCCGCGCGCCCCCTGGGCCCGGCGCCAGCCCATATCAAGGATGGTCCCCCGCTGGCGGTGGCAGCCGTTGTCAAGGGCGCGCCGCCACAGGGAGCCTTCCTGCAGGTGGGATCTTTCTCCAGCCTGAAATCGGCCCGTTCGCTGGAGGCGAGGGTAGCGCAACGGGTGGCGATGCCGGCGCTGGTGCGCAGCACACGCGTCGCGGGCCGGGATGTATTCCGGGTGCTGATTGGACCCTTCGTCGACACAGCGCAACTGCGCAGCGCGCGCGAGGTGCTGGTCGAAGCGGAACGTTTGAATCCGCTCGTGGTCCAGGGAGCCAGTCTCTGACTGGAAGGGCGCGCAGCGCGTGCTAAAATTTCTTCCGCTTTTCCGGTGGCTTCGGTGCCCGCGCCACCTTCCCGCAAGCTAGCTGACGGCTCTCAAGCCCAAGGATATCCCGGATGACGCGCAACCCCGCCAGCGGCGTTCTGCTCCTGTTATCGCTGCTCACTTCGGTCGCCATTGCGGGGCCGGTTCCCGCGCCCGCCCCGGCGCCCGTGAGCCCGGTGGGCGCAGCGCCGATGCCGGCGCCGGTCGAATTGGCGGCCAAGGCCTGGATCCTGATCGACGCGTACACCGGCACCGTGCTCGCCGAGCACAATGCCGATGAACGTCTGCCGCCCGCCAGCCTCACCAAGCTGGTCACCGATTATCTGATCGCGGGAGAAATGGCGGCCGGCAAGTTCACGAAAGATACCCTCGTACCCATCAGCGTCAATGCGTGGCGCATGGGTGGGTCGAAGATGTACGTGCGGGAAGGGACCGAAGTCCCCGTCGGGGATCTTCTGCGGGGCATCATTGTCCAGTCCGGCAACGATGCCAGCGTGGCCATGGCGGAATACATCGCCGGGACCGAGGACGCCTTCGCCCAACTGATGAACCAGCGCGCGCAACAACTGGGAATGACGAACAGCCATTTCGTGAACGCCACCGGATGGCCGGCAGAAGGGCATCTGACCACTGCAAGGGATCTCTCGATCCTGTTCCGGGCGACGATTCACGATTACCCGGAGAACTACCGGCTCTACTCCGAGAAATATTTCGAGTACAACGGCATCAAGCAGCCCAATCGCAACCTGCTGCTCTGGCGCGACTCCACAGTGGATGGCGGCAAGACCGGGCATACCGAGGAAGCGGGCTATTGTCTGGTCGTTTCCGCGGTGCGGGAAAACATGCGGCTCGTCGGCGTGGTGATGGGAACCGGCAGCGTGGAAGCGCGCGCGCGGGAAACCCAGAAACTGCTGGCCTACGGCTTCCGCTTTTATGAAACCGCGCGCATGTACAAGGCGGGCGAGGTGTTGCAGGCCGATGCCCCGGTGTGGTTCGGCAAGGACGACAAGGTCAATCTGACGGTGGCAGAAGACGTCTATCTGACCTTGCCCCGTGGCGCGCAAAAAGATCTCAAGGCGACCGTCCTTGTCGATGATGCCATCGAGGCACCACTTTCGCCCGCGCGCCCGGTGGGTCGTCTCCAGGTCGAGCAGAGTGGCAAGGTGGTGCTGACGGTGCCGCTGGTGCCGGATCGCGAAGTCGCCGAAGCGGGCTGGTTCGCGCGGCTGTGGGACCATCTCGTTCTGTTCCTGACCAGTCTGTTTTCCTGACCGGATCGTCTTTCCGAGCCGAGCGTCGCCATGACTGTCACCGACCCACCGCGCATCGAGTTTCCCTGCGATTACCCGGTGACCGTGGTGGCGGATGCGGGCGCGGAATTGCGTGCCCGGGTGTTTCACGCCTTCGACCTGCATGCGCCCGGCTTCGACCCGGAGCGCATTACCGAACGCGCCAGCCGCAACGGCAACTATCAGTCCATCTGCTTTGTCATTACCGCCACCGGGGAAGGACAGTTGCGTCAGTTGTTCGAGGGGCTGAAAGCCTGCGCGGGCGTCCGGATGGTGCTTTAGGGCTGTGGACCGAATCGGGGTGCGCGCCCTCGGCCTGCGGCACTACGCACCGGTATTCGCAGCGATGAAGTCCCGGATCGACAGCGATCCGGAACACAGCCCGGACGAAATCTGGGCGCTCCAGCATCACCCGGTTTACACCCAGGGCCAGGCCGGTCGCGTCGAGCATGTGCTGGCGCCGGGCGACATCCCGGTGGTCGCGGCGGATCGCGGCGGTCAGGTCACCTACCACGGGCCCGGTCAGTTGGTGTTCTATCCACTGATTCAGTTGCGCCGCCGGGGCCTCGACGTGCGGCAACTGGTGTCGGCGCTGGAGGTGAGCGTGATCGCCTGGCTGGCGGAGTTGGGGATCGCCGCGGCGACCAAGCCGCGCGCGCCGGGGGTCTATGTCGATGACGCCAAGATTGCCTCCCTCGGCCTGCGCATCCGCCGCGGCCGCAGCTACCACGGTCTGGCCGTCAACGTGGCGATGGACCTCGCGCCCTTCGCGCGCATCAATCCCTGTGGCTATGCGGGCCTGCGCATGACCCAGGTGGCGGATTTGCTGCCGGCCGCGCAGATCCCCGGGCTGGAAGTCGCGCAGCGATCGCTGCTCGATCAGCTGGCGCGCCGGCTGGGCTACACTGGCTGGGATTATCTTGGGGACGAAGGCATCGCGAGCGACGGCATCGACACCGTCGCCGCCGCGTCGGAGGGAGCAAGCGATGAGCGATAACGACAGCGTCCCGGTCCAGCGCACGCGACGGCTGCAGGCCGGCGAAAAACTGCGCAGCGCCGCCAAGGTCGAGCGCATCCCGGTCAAGGTGATTGCGACCACCGAACTGCCGCGCAAGCCGCCCTGGATCCGGGTGCGTGCCGGCGTGGGTCCGGAGGTGCAGCGCATCAAGAACATCCTGCGCGAACATCGCCTCTCCACCGTGTGCGAGGAGGCGGCCTGCCCCAACCTGGGCGAATGCTTCGGTGGCGGCACCGCCACCTTCATGATCCTGGGCGACATCTGCACGCGCCGCTGTCCGTTCTGCGATGTGGGGCACGGCAAACCCAACCCCCTTGATCCCGAGGAGCCCGCCAACCTGGCGCGCGCCATCGCCGAGCTGGGCCTGCGTTATGTGGTGATCACCTCGGTGGATCGCGACGACCTGCGCGACGGCGGCGCCGGGCATTTCGCGGCCTGCATCGACGCCGTGCGCCGGCAATCCCCCGGCATCCAGGTGGAAGTCCTGGTGCCCGATTTCCGCGGGCGCATGGAGCCCGCGCTCGATGCGCTGTCGCAGACCGCGCCCGATGTGTTCAACCACAATCTGGAGACGGTGCCGACGCTGTATCGGGAGGTTCGCCCGGGCGCCAACTACGCCTGGTCGCTGCGTCTGTTGCAGGAATTCGGCCGCCGCAATCCGGCGGTACCCACCAAGTCCGGACTGATGGTGGGCCTCGGCGAGACCCGCGAGCAGCTGCTGGCAACGCTCGACGATCTGCGCGCTCACGACGTCCGGATGATCACCATCGGCCAGTATTTGCAGCCCTCGCGCGCCCATCTGCCGGTGCAGCGCTTTGTGCATCCCGACGAATTCGCGGAGTATTGCGATTACGGCTACCGGATCGGTTTCCGCCATGTGGCCTCGGGGCCGCTGGTGCGTTCTTCCTATCATGCCGACCAACAGGCGCGCGGCGCGGAGGTGACCCATGGATAACCAAACCCGTACCGAGATCGAAGCGGCCGTGTTTCGCCGCCTGCTGGCGCATCTGGACAGCCGCAAGGATGCCCAGAACATCGATCTGATGAATCTCGCCGGCTTTTGCCGCAACTGTCTGTCGAAATGGTATGCGGCGGCGGCCGCCGAACGCGGGGAAGCCGTCGACTACGAACAGGCACGCGAGCTCGTTTACGGCATGCCCTACGGCGAGTGGAAAGCGAAATACCAGACCGAAGCCACGCCCGCGCAGCAGGCGCAGCTCGCGGCCGGGCAACAAAACGACCGCCAGAGACATGCTGAATAACCGTCATGCCCGCAGAGGCGGGCATCCAGAAGGTCTTGAGAATCCTGGGTTCCCGCCCCCGCCTTCGCGAGGGCAGGCCCTGCGCGGGAACGACGCTCAGGTGGTTATTCAGAGCATTCCCGGCAGCAAGGCGGTTCCCATACCAAGAGATGTCCAGAGGGGGAATAATGGAGCACCTACCGTTGCGGCGGGACCAGTTGCCCGATTGCTGTACCGCTGACGAATTCAGTTTCACCACCACCGACGACCTGGAACCGCTGACCGAGATCATCGGCCAGGACCGCGCCATTGCCGCGATCCGCTTCGGTCTCGGCATGGCAAACCAGGGTTATAACCTGTTCGTGCTGGGTCCGCCCGGGGTCGGCAAGTTCACCGCCATCAGTCAGTATCTCGGCGATGCCGCACGGCGCGGCCCCGTTCCCGGGGACTGGTGCTACATCAATAATTTCGTCGATGACGCCAAGCCGATTCTGCTCGAACTGCCGGCCGGGCGCGGCGGCCTGTTGCGCGACGACATGCAGCGTCTGGTGGACGACCTCAAGAACGCGATTCCCCAGGCGTTCGACAGCGACCAGTACAAGGCGCGGGCGCAACAGATCGAAGCCGAAATCCAGTCCCGCCAAGAACAGGCATTCCAGCAGGTGCAGGAGGCCGCGGCGCGGGACAACATCAAGGTCTATCAGAACGCCGGCGAGCTGACCCTGGTGCCCATGGTCGATGGCGAGGACCTGGACCCGGAAGCCTTCCAGAAACTGCCGGAGGAACATCGCCAGCGCCTCGAAGCGGCGGTCCTGGAGGTGCGCAAGCAGTTGCAGGCGGTGTTCCAGCAGCAGATGCCGGCCCTGCGCAAGGAGGCGCGGGACCGCTTCCGCGCCCTCAACCACGAGGTGACGCGCGAGGCGGTCGGGCTTTACATCGAGGGTCTGAGCCGGCGTTACGCGGACCTGCCCCAGGCGCTGGACTACCTGAGCAGCGTGCAGCAGGATATCGTCGCCAATGCCGAACTGTTCCGGCCCCAGGAAGCGCCCCAGGCGATGCTCATGGCGCAGGACGCGCTGCAGCGCTACCGGGTCAACCTGATTCTGGACAACAGCCACAGTGTCGGCCGTCCGGTGGTTTACGAGGAACACCCCAGCTACGCCAACCTGGTAGGCCGCATCGAGCACCGCGCCGTCATGGGTGCCCTGCTGACCAATTTCACGCTGATCAAGCCGGGTGCCCTGCACCGCGCCAATGGCGGCTATCTGATCCTGGATGCCCGCAAGCTGCTGACCCAGCCCTTCGCCTGGGAGGCGCTCAAGCAGGCGCTCAACAAGAAGGAATTGCGGCTGGAATCGCTGGAGCATGCGCTCAGTTTCGCCACCACCACTTCCCTCGAACCCCAGGCGATGCCGCTCGACATCAAGATCGTCCTGCTCGGCGATCGCACCCTCTACTACCTGCTGCACGCCTACGATCCCGATTTCGCCGAGCTGTTCAAGGTCGCCGCCGACTTCGAGACCGGGCTGGAGCGCTCGCCCGCCAACGACCTGCTCTATGCGCGCATGATCGCCACCATGGTGCGCAACAAGGGCCTGATGCCGTTCGATCGCTCCGCGGTCGCCGCTACCATCCAGCACAGCATGCGCGTCGAAGCGGATGCACTGAAGCTGTCTACCCACATGCGCAGCATTGCCGACCTGCTCGCCGAAGCCCATTACTGGGCCGGTCAGGCCGGGCGCGTCCTGGTTACCGGGGAGGACGTGCGCCACGCCATCAGTACCCAGATCGAGCGTCTGGACCGGGTGCGCGACCGCAGTTACGAGCACATCCAGCGCGGCGCGGTGCTGATCGACACCCAGGGCGCGGTGGTGGGCCAGGTTAACGGCCTCTCGGTGCTGCAAGTGGGCAACTTCAGCTTCGGCCAGCCCGCGCGCATCACCGCTACCACCCGGCTCGGCGACGGTCGCGTCATCGACATCGAGCGCGAGACCGAGATGGGCGGTCCCATTCACAGCAAGGGCGTGTTCATCCTGTCGAGCTTCCTGGGCGCGCGCTACGGCCAGACCCAGCCGCTCGCGCTCACCGCCAGCCTCACCTTCGAGCAATCCTATGGCGGGGTCGAGGGCGACAGCGCGTCACTGGCGGAGCTCTGCGCGCTGCTGTCCTCGCTGAGCCAGGTGCCCATCAAGCAGTGCTACGCCATGACCGGCTCGGTCAACCAGCTCGGCCGGGTGCAGGTGATCGGCGGCGTCAGCGAGAAAGTGGAAGGATTTTTCGACATCTGCAAGGCGCGCGGGCTGAGCGGCGAACAGGGGGTGCTGATCCCGGCTGCCAATGTGGTCAACCTGATCCTGCGCCAGGACGTGCTGGACGCCATCGACGCCGGCCGTTTCCGGATTTACGCCGTCGAGGCCGTGGACCAGGCCATCGAAATCCTCACCGGCGTCAGCGCCGGAGAAGCGGACGCCGACGGTGCCTACCCGCCCGCTACCATCAACGGCAAGGTGCAAACCCGCCTGCGCGGCTTCGCCGAACTGCGCCGCGATTTCGGTCGCGGTGACGGCGAAGAAAAACGCAACGGCGTCAGCCGTCCACCTGCGGTTCCCGCACCGCCGCCGGTGCCGGGGAGCTGAGCGGTCAGCCGCTACCCGCCGCGTCGAAGCCCGGTTCCTCGAAACCCGGCTCCTCGAAACCAAGAAAACGCGCGAAGCCCGCCACCGGCTCGCGCGGCATCTCGAGCCGGTTGGCCGGGTGCTCCGCGTCGATAAGGCCGAGCGCCATGCCGTTGTAGACATAGTATTCGGGCGCGATGTCGAGCACCTCGTGCACCGCCGGGCTGACATCCTGCCAGAAGCCCTGCGAACAGGTATGCAGGCCGAACTCGCGCGCCGCCAGCATCACATGCCCCATGAAAATGCCCAGATCCCCGAGCTGGCCCGGCAGCAGCGAGCGGTGGATGCTGAACATCAGACCCACGGGCGCGTCGAAAAAATGGAAATTGCGCAGCAGTTGCTGCTCGCGCGCCACTTTGTCGCGGCGGTCGATGCCGAGCGCCGCGTAAAGACGCATGCCGCAATCGAAACGGCGCTGTTTGTAGGGCTGCCGGAATCCACCGGGATCGCCGCGCAACGGGTTTTCATTGCTGCCCACCGGGTGCTCCTGCGCCCAGGCCAGCGCGCGTTCGATCAGCCGCGCGCGCACCGCGCCGGTCACCACATCCACCTGCCAGGGCTGCATGTTGCTGCCGGAGGGGGCGAGACGGGCCAGCTCCAGGATGCGCTCCACCGTCGCGCGCGGCACCGGGGTGGGGAGAAAAGCACGCGCCGACAGGCGGCTTTCGATAGCCTCGATCAGCTCCATGAGTCAGCGTGCCCGGATGGTTTCGACGCCGCCGGGCCGTGCCAGCAGCAGCACATCCGCGGGGCGCAGGGCGAACAGCCCGTTGGCGACCACGCCGGCGATATTGTTCAGGCGCTCTTCCAGGACGCGCGCCGGCGCGATCGGATAAAAATCGTGGGCGTCGATGATGTAGTTGCCGTTGTCCGTCACCACGCCCTGGCGCCACTCGGGGTTGGCGCCCAGCGCGCGCAACTGCCGGCCCACATGGCTGCGCGCCATGGGGATCACCTCCACCGGCAGCGGAAACCGGCCCAGATGATCGACCCGCTTGGCGGCATCGGCGATGCAGACAAACTCCCGCGCCACCGCCGCCACGATCTTCTCCCGCGTCAGTGCACCGCCGCCGCCCTTGATCATCTCCAGCGCCGGATTGATCTCGTCGGCGCCGTCCACATACACCGTCACTTCAGCGACGCTGTTGAGATCCCACACCGGAATCTGGAGCGCGCGCAACCGCGCCGTCGAAGCTTCGGAACTGGCCACGGTGGCGGCGATGCGGCCCCGGTGCGGCGCCAGCAGGTCGATGAAATGATTCACCGTGGAGCCGGTGCCAATACCGATCACGGCGTCATCGCCGATCTTGGCAAGGCAGTAATCGAGCGCGGCCTGCGCCGCCGCTCGTTTGAGTGTGTCCTGGCTCATCGCATACGTCCGCCGGTTGGAGGCGGGATTATAAGTCAGGGGTTGTGGGCGGCGTCTGGGGGTTGTCGCGCCGCCGCGCGGGCGGCCAGATTTCTGGCACAAATAGCTTTGCATCGAAATTTTTTGATGGATTGTTCCCGCTGGTGTACAGTCGCCCCCATGACGACGCCAGCCTCCCTCCCGATACCGCCGGACGTCCTGCCGCAGGCGCAATCCGTCGCCGCCATCGCCGCGCTCTGCAAGGCGGCGGGTGACCCGCTGCGCGCGCAGATCCTGCGGGTGCTGGCGCGCGACGCCTATGGGGTGCTGGAGCTGTGCCAGGTGTTCGGCGTGCGCCAGCCCGCCCTGAGCCACCATCTCAAGATACTCGCCGGCGCCGGGCTGGTGGCGACCCGGCGTGAGGGCACCTTCATTTTTTATCGGCGCGCACCCCGTCAGGACGACGGCCTCGACCCGCTGCGCGCGCAACTCTGCGCGGCGCTGGACCAGAGCGAGTTGCCCGCCGCCGTGACGGACCAGCTCAGTGGCGTGCAGGCGGCCCGCGCCGAGAGTTCGCTGGCGTTCTTCCACAGGAATGCGGACGCCTTCCGCGAGCACCAGGATCTGATCGCCGGCCACGGCCAGTACGGCGACACCATCGCCCAGGTGCTGGACGCCGTGCGCCGGCCAAGCGACGCCAGCGCCATCGAAGTGGGACCGGGCGAGGGCGAGCTGCTCGCCGATCTGGCGCCGCGCTTTTCCCGGGTGATCGCGCTCGACAACTCGCCGGCGATGCTGGCGCGGGCGCAGGATTTCGCCGGCCGGCGCGGGCTCGACAATATCGAGTTCGTGCAAGGCGATACCGCCGCCGGGCTCCGGCGCGGACTGCGCGCGCCGCTGATCACGCTCAACATGGTATTGCACCACAACGCCTCGCCGGCGCGCATGTTCGCCGACCTCGCCGCGCTGTTGACGCCCGGCGGCTCGCTGCTGGTGACCGAACTCTGCGCCCATGACCAGGATTGGGCGCGCACCAGTTGCGGCGATCTCTGGCTCGGCTTCGCGCCTGAGGCTCTCACCGAGTGGGCCGTCGCGGCGGGGCTCAGGGCCGGCGACAGCCAGTTCCTGGCGCTGCGCAACGGCTTTCGCATCCAGATTCGTCAGTTCATCCGGCCAACCGCCGGGCCCACCCTGCACGCCATGAGGACGCACAACCGATGAGCGAGTACGCCATTTTTACTTCGGAATCCGTTTCCGAAGGCCATCCCGACAAGGTCGCCGACCAGATCTCCGATGCCATCCTCGACGCCATCATCGCGCAGGACAAATATGCGCGGGTGGCCTGCGAGACCCTGGTCAAAACCGGGGTTGCGATTGTCGCGGGCGAGATCACCACCAGCGCCCACATCGACTACGAGGGCATCGTCCGCGATGTCATCACCCGCATCGGCTACGACTCGTCGGCGGTGTATTTCGACGGCAAGACCTGCGGCGTGCTCAACCTGATCGGTGCGCAGTCGCCGGACATCAATCAGGGCGTCGATCGCACAAACCCGGAGGACCAGGGCGCCGGCGATCAGGGTCTGATGTTCGGCTACGCCACCAACGAAACCGCGGTGCTGATGCCGGCGCCCATTCAGTACGCGCACCGTCTGGTGGAACGGCAGGCGGAAGCGCGCAAATCCGGCGAGCTACCCTGGCTGCGTCCGGACGCGAAATCCCAGGTGACGTTTCGCTACGAGAACGGCAAGCCGGTCGCCGCCGATGCCATCGTGCTGTCCACCCAGCACGCCGGCGAAGTTTCGGACAAAGTGATTTACGAAGGCGTGATGGAAATGATCATCCAGCATGTCATTCCCCGGGAATGGATCCACAAGGACACCAAGATTCACATCAACCCGACCGGGCGCTTCGAAATCGGCGGGCCGATGGGCGACTGCGGTCTCACCGGCCGCAAGATCATCGTCGACTCCTACGGCGGCATGGCGCGTCACGGCGGCGGCGCGTTTTCCGGCAAGGATCCGTCGAAGGTGGATCGCTCGGCGGCCTATGCCGGGCGTTACGTCGCCAAAAACATTGTCGCCGCGGGCCTCGCGGATCGTTGCGAAATTCAGGTGTCCTACGCCATCGGCGTGGCCGAGCCGACTTCGATTTCCGTCAATACTTTCGGAACTGGCAGGCTCACGGACGCGCGTCTGGTGCAGGTCATTCGCGCGGTATTCGAATTGCGCCCCTACGGCCTGATCCGGCAGCTCGATCTGCTGCACCCGATTTACGAACCCACGGCGTCCTACGGCCACTTCGGCCGCGATCCCTGTACGCGCGAATATAACTACAGCGTTTTCGACGGCGGCAAAAAAATCGCGAAGGTTCACCAGGCCACGGCCTTCACCTGGGAGCGCACCGACAAGGTGGAGGCGCTGCGCGCCGCCGCTGGTTTCAAGTGATCGCTGGCACTGAAAAATTGCACACAAAAATTCTCTTTTACAGGAAACCGTACCAATGAACGCTCCCGTTAAACTCGATTACAAAGTCGCCGACATGAATCTGGCCGACTGGGGCCGGCGCGAAATCGAGATCGCCGAAACCGAGATGCCGGCGCTGATGGCGCTGCGCGAGCAGTACCGCGCGGCCCAGCCGCTGGCGGGCGCGAAAATCCTCGGCTGCATCCACATGACCATCCAGACCGCGGTGCTGATCGAAACCCTGCGCGCGCTGGGCGCCGAAGTGCGCTGGTCGTCGTGCAACATCTTCTCCACCCAGGATCACGCCGCCGCCGCCATCGCCGCCGCCGGGGTCGCGGTCTACGCCTGGAAGGGCGAGACCGAGGCCGAGTACGACTGGTGCATCGAGCAGACCATCCTCAAGGACGGCGCGCCCTGGGACGTGAACATGGTCCTCGACGACGGCGGCGACCTCACCCGGATGCTCCACGACAAGTATCCGGCCACGCTCGACCGCGTCCACGGCATCACCGAGGAGACCACCACCGGCGTGCACCGCCTGCTCGACATGCTGGCCAAAGGCACGCTGAAAGTGCCCGCGATCAACGTCAACGACGCCGTGACCAAATCGAAAAACGACAACAAGTACGGCTGCCGCCACAGCCTCAACGACGCCATCAAGCGCGGCACCGACCACCTGCTGGCCGGCAAGCGCGCGCTGGTGATCGGCTACGGCGATGTCGGCAAGGGCTCGGCGCAGTCGCTGCGCCAGGAAGGCATGATCGTGCGCGTGGCCGAGATCGATCCGATCTGCGCCATGCAGGCCTGCATGGACGGCTACGAAGTGGTCTCGCCCTATGTGGGCGGCGTCAATACCGGCGGCGCCGAGGGCATCGACCGCGCGCTGCTCGGCCAGACCGATCTGGTGGTAACCGCCACCGGCAACGTCGATGTCTGCGACCGCCACATGCTGGCGGCGCTCAAATCCGGCGCGGTGGTGTGCAACATCGGCCACTTCGACCACGAGATCGATACCGCCTTCACGCGCGAACACTGGTATTGGGAAGAAGTGAAGCCCCAGGTACACAAGGTCTACCGCGCCGCCACCAAGGCGGCGGCGAAGGGCGATCACATCCTGCTGCTGTCCGAAGGCCGTCTGGTCAATCTGGGTAACGCCACCGGCCACCCGAGCCGGATCATGGATGGCTCCTTCGCCAACCAGGTGCTGGCGCAGATCCATCTCTATCGGCAGCGCTTTGCCGAACAGCCCGAAGAAGCGCGCCGCGCGCTGCTGCGCGTCGAGGTACTGCCGCGCCATCTGGACGAAGAGGTCGCCGCCCACATGGTGCGGGGCTTTGCCGGGGTCATCACCCGCCTCACCTCCAAGCAGGCCGCCTATATCCAGGTGCCGGTCGAGGGGCCGTTCAAGCGCCCCGACTACCGTTACTGAGCCGGAGTCCGCCGACCCCATGAGCACCCGGGTGCCCGTCAGTTTCGAGTTCTTCCCGCCGAAAACGCCGGAGGGCGCGGCCAAGCTCCAGCACACCCGGGCGGCGCTCACCGCCTTCGGGCCGGACTTCTTTTCGGTGACCTACGGCGCGGGCGGTTCCACCCGCGCCAATACACTGGCCACGGTGCTCGCCATCCACACCGCCGGCGCCCCGGTGGCACCGCACCTGTCGTTCGGCGGCGATGATGCCGACGGCGTGCTCAAGCTGGTGGACCAGTACCGCGCCGCGGGCATCCACCGCCTGGTCGCCCTGCGCGGCGACCTGCCCTCGGGCATGGGCGGTGCCGCGCAACTGGTGCACGCCAACGAGCTGGTGGCCCTGATTCGCCGCCACAGCGGCGATCACTTCCGCATCCATGTCGCGGCCTACCCGGAAATCCACCCGGAGGCGCGCGGTTACGGCGACGACATCCACTGGCTCGGGCAGAAATTCGCCGCCGGCGCCGATGCCGCCATCACCCAGTATTTCTACAACGCCGACGCCTATTTTCAGCTTCTGGACGCCTGCGCCCGGGCCGGCATCGACCGCCCCATCGTGCCCGGCATCATGCCCATCACCCACCATCAGAATCTGCTGCGCTTCTCCGCCAGTTGCGGCGCCGAAATCCCGCGCTGGCTCCAGCACCGCCTGGCGGACTGGGGCGAGGACAGCGCGGGACTGCGGGAATTCGGCGTCGAAGTGGTCGCGCGGCTGTGCGAACGCCTGCTCGCGGGCGGCGCTCCCGGGCTGCATTTCTATACGCTGAATCAGGCCGAGGCGACCGCGGACATTCTGCGGGCCATCGGGTTTGCCGCCGCGCACTGACGGCTGCGATGGCAACGCCCCGGATTTTCACCGACCAACCGCTGGCGGCGGGCACCGAGATCGCGCTCGAACCCGGTCCCGGTCACCATCTGCTCAAAGTATTGCGACTGAAGCCCGGCGACGGGCTGTGCCTGTTCAACGGTCGCGGCGGCAGCTTTGCCGCCGTGCTCGCTGGGAGTCGCGGTCCGGAAGCGCGGGTTGCGGTGGGCGACTTCGCTCCGGCGGATCATGAATCGCCGCTCGCCATCGCGCTCGCCATCGGCGTCTCCCGGGGCGAGCGCATGGACTGGGTGGTGCAAAAAGCGGTGGAGCTGGGCGTCACCGCCATTCGCCCGCTGGTCACCGAGCGCACCGAGGTGCGGCTTGGCGGCGAACGGCGCGACAAGAAACTCGGTCACTGGCGCCAGATCGCCATCGCCGCCTGCGAGCAGTGCGGGCGCAACCGCCTGCCCGCCATCCATGCACCGCAACCCCTCGCCGACTGGCTGCCGACCGCCGCCGGCTTGCGCCTGGTGCTGGCGCCGGAGGCAACCACCGCGCTCGCCGGCGTCGAGGCCACGGCGCCGGACGCGGTCACGCTGCTGATCGGCCCGGAAGGCGGGCTGTCGGCGGTCGAGATCGATGTCGCCGTCGCCGCCGGATTTCGCGCCGTAACTCTCGGCCCGCGCGTGCTGCGCACCGAGACCGCGCCGCTGGCGGCGCTCGCCATCTGCCAGGCGCGCTGGGGGGATTTCCGCTAAGGATGCTGAATAACCGTCATGCCCGCGGAAGAGGCTGTGTGAAAAGGCGTTGTAGGGTGGGCAAAGCGCAGCGTGCCCACGCGGATCCTCCCGCCACCGTGCCCTGTCCCGCGTGGGCACGGCCTATCGGCCTTTGCCCACCCTACGGTCCGTGGTTTCAGCATTTCCGCCGTCTGGGAGGCTTTCACACAGTCTCGGAAGCGGGCATCCAGAAGGCCCTGATATTTCTGGGTTCCCGCCCCGCTCCCGCCTTCGCGGGGGCAGGCTCTGCGCGGGGACGACGATTGCGTGGTTATCGTTCGTCCTGAGCCATGAGCTTGTCGAATGGTCGAAGGACATGTTCAGAGCATCCCCAATGGGCCGAAAACGTCACGCCGTCCGGACACGGGCAGCGTGACGGGCAACCTCAGCGCGGCGCGGCGGGATTCACCAGACCGCGCACCAGGGTTTTCGGCAGCAGCTTTTGCAGCTCTTCCTGGGTCCAGCGGCCGGCGGTGAACACGCTGCGCTGTTTCTCGGGCAGCGATACCAGGCTGATCTCGCCGCCGCCGACGATGAAGTCGCGGCCGTTGACGTGGGCCGCGGCGTCGGTGCACAGGAACACCACCAGCGGCGATACCAGCTCGGGGGTGAACGTCTCCGTGCCTTCGGCCATGTCCTCGATCTCGAACATGAAATCGGGCAGCGGCAGCTTGCCCTGGCGCGCCAGATCGAGGGCTTTCTTCATGTCCACGGCGCCCGCCATGCGGGTGCCGGCGCGCGGGCGGATGGCGTTGCAGGTGACGCCGTACGGCCCGAGTTCGAGCGCGAGCGTGCGGCTGAAACCGACGATGCCTTCCTTGGCGGCGGCGTAGTTGGACGCCGCGTAGCCGCCGAGACCAGCTTCCGAAGCGGTGTTGACGATGCGGCCGCCGCGCTGTCTGGCGAACACTTCCGCCGCCGGCTTGGTGACGGTGTAGAGCGCGCGCAGATGGACCGCGATCACGCTGTCCCACTCCTCCTCGCTCATCTTCACGAACAACTGGTTGCGGATGTTGCCAGCGTTGTTGACCACGATATCGAGCCGCCCGAAGGTGTCGAGCGCCTGTTCGACCATGGCTTTGCCGTCCGTCGTGCGGGTGACGTTGCCGCCGTTGGCCGCCGCCTCCCCGCCCCGGGCGCGGATTTCCGCGACCACGGATTGCGCCGGGGAGACATCGCCACCCTCGCCGGCGACGCTGCCACCGAGATCATTGACGAGGACCTTGGCCCCCTCGGCCGCGAGGGCGAGGGCGTGGGAGCGCCCCAGCCCCCGCCCGCCGCCGGTGACGATGGCGACCTTGCCTGCCAGCAGATTACCCATACCGATTTCCCCCTTATCTTTGATGATGGTTGAAGTGATGAAGTTGAGGTTGCGTGCGATCGCTATTGATCCCGGATTCTACGGGGCGCCGGCCGGTGGGTCACCCGCGGCGGACCGCTTGCGCCTTGGTTCGACGCGCCGCCACAGTTCTCCGGTGCCAAGGCAGTCCCAGCCCCAGCGCACCCAGCGCAGCAGGGCGAATACCAGCCACAGCGACCACACCAGCATCGCCAGCCGGTACACCCACAGCGGCAGACTCAGGACCGCGCCGCTGGGCAGGGCGCCGGCGGCGCGGTCCTGATACCAGCGGTAATCGAGGTGGCTGGAGCCATTGCCGACCACCTGCATGTCCGGCGCCGCCAGCAGGCTCTGGGGAATGGTGTAGGCCAGACAGGCGGCGGCCGCCAGGGTCAGCGCGAACAGCCCCAGTTGCACCAGGTTGTGGAGCGCCGGGCGCGCCGGCGGCGGCCAGCGGCGGCGCGCTTCCAGGGCAAAGAACCACAGCACCACGACCACACTGCCGGCGCTGCTGACCGTGCTCATGCCGATACCGAGCAGCAGCCATTGCCCGGTGGTCGCCGGGATGGACAGCCCGAGGCGCCGCACCAGCACACCCAGGGCGATGGCCACGCCAACCACCACCAGCAGCACGCCCCAATAGAGCATGGCGGGGCCGATGTCCGGGCCGCGCAGCCACAGCGGCCAGCGGTCGCCCGGCAATTGCAGATCGATGTCGATGTTGGTGGCCGGCGTCGGCAGCACCAGCGCCGGCGTGGCGGTCCAGGTGCCGACGCCGGTGTCGAGCTGCCATTCGATGGCGGCGGTCTGGAGCCCGGGATGCAATGGAATCACCACCTCGCCGTCCTGCTCGGGCCGGGTCTGCTCGACGCCGTCGATCGCGACGCGTTGCAATTGGCCCGCGACCGGCAGCCGCAGGCGGTAGTCCCCGCCCAGACTGCTGCGCAGCTTGAGCGCGAGCGTCAGGCCCGCGCCCCGCGCGCCGGTGCGCTGGGTCAGCGCCGCACTCTCGATCGTCACCGCCGGGCCGGCGACCGGCTCCGGCCGCAGCGCGCTCAGGGTCAGGCGCTCGCCGGGCCAGGGTCGCCACTCGGAATGGGCGGAATCCGGCGTCTTGACCGCAGGCAGGCCGGCGCCGGCGATGTGCCAGCGCGGCGAGGCCTCGACCCGCCACACCTCGACCCAATGGGCCGTTTGCGGCGCCGCCAGCACAAGTTCGGCCCCCGGCGGCAACTGCGATCGCCACTGCATCCGCTGCTGCCCGGGATTGAGGGTGACGGGCATTTCCCCGGCCGCGGTGAGGGGCTGGTCGCCGATCACGGTTTCACCGGGCAGCAGCGGCACATTCAGGTTGATGGCGCCGGCGAGCGGCGCGATCCGCGTGACGGTGGTTGTCAGTTGCCAGTCGAGATCAAGCGCCAGGCGGCGCTCCACACTGACAAAGGCGGGCGCCGGGTCCGGCAGCAGGCTGGCGCGCTCTCCGGTCGCGGCGCGCTGCACTTGCAGGGTATCGCCGCGCAGCCGCGTGGCGTCGAGGCCGTCCACCTGCCAGCCCGGCGCGCTCACGGTCACCAGACGCGGCGGCAGCGGGAAGCGGAAATCGGCGCTGTCGCCGCGTATCTCGCCGCGCAGCACCAGCTCCCGCACTCCCGCCGCTGCCGATACCCAGGGCGCGCCGTCGATGCGCGCGAGTGGTGCCGGCGCGCCATCGCGGAGCAGTGCGACCGGTTGCCAGCCGGCCGGTGGCGGCAGCGGCAGTGCCACCGGCGCGGCCGCCGCCGCGCGCAGGCGCAACAGGAAGATGCCATTCGCATCGACGTCGAGACGCGCTTCCAGCAGGCTCCCGCACCCGGGCGCGCAGGCCGGCGGGCGCAGCAGCTCGGCCTTGAGCTGATCCAGCAACTCGGGGGACGGGAAGCTGGCGGCCCGCGCCGCGTCGGGAGCACCGCCGCTCAGCACCGCCAGCAGCACGGCGGCTGTGCCCGCAGTCCCGGTGGACCTGTGACCGGTCGCCTGACGACCGTCGCCCGGCGGCTTGCCGGCGCGCCACAGCGCCGCGCCCAGCGCGTAGAGAAACAGGCCCACCAGCGCGACTTGCAGGAATTTGAGGCTGCGCGTCAGCCAGGGCGGCGACAGCCAGAGCTGGACGGTTTCCGCCGACCGCACCGGGCCGTTCCAGCCCAGCGCCACCTGATGCCAGCGCCAGGTGGGTTCGCCGGGGCCGGTCTGGGTCTGCTCGTCCGGTTCATAGCGCGGCCGGGGCGCGGGCGCGGCGGGTTCCACCTTCATTTTGGCGACGGTCGCTTCCAGCATCGGCGCGCTGACGCCGCTCACGGAATCCGCCCGGCTGCCGCCGTAACCGTCATAGCCGGGATTGATCGGACCGCTCTGTTCCAGTTGTGGGTAAAGTCCGGCCCGCACCTGCTGAACGGCAAAACCCAGCGCCGTCAGCACCAGCAGCACCAGGCCATAGGCGGCACCGATGCGCAGCCAGGCGCGGGCGCGACCCGCGGGCAGCACCCGCAACAGGGGAATCGCCGCCACCAGCGCGACCCAGCCGATGATCGGCGCGCCGGGTTCCTGGTAGGTAAGTGCCAGCATCGCCGCCGCCACCAGACTCCAGCGCCAGCCGAGAATGCGCAGGGTGGCGCCGACGATCAGCAGGCACAGAAACAGATCCCAGAGATTCCAGCGCGACAGCCAGGATGTCCGCACCTGATCCGGCCCGGTCGCGTGCCAGAGCTGCCAGCCCGGTGGCAGGTTGAGCGCGATCCCCGCCTGCTCGAAGTCGTGCTCCCAGCCGATCACGCCCACCGCGGGACTGGCGAGGCGGCCGATGGTTTCGACCTGAAGCTCGGTGGCGCGCACCTCCACCCCCGCGCCGGGCAGACCGGGAACCCGGGTCACCACTTGCGGCACCCCGTCGACCGCCACCCGGCCGAGGGCAAGCGCGGGCGCCGCCTGGAGCCGCCAACCCTGGCTGAGGCTGCCGCTGATGCGATCCCGCACGGTGGCGCCGCCACCGTCGAAATCGAGCCACAGGGCGCGCTCCAGATGCAGACGGGCCGCCGCCGGATTGGCATCGCCGCGATAGTCTTCGGTGAGCGTCAGGGGCGTATCCGCGGTGACCAGATGGGTGGGCAGTCCGCCGAAATCCGGCGGCAGGTCGAGGCGCGTGGGGTCGACGGACGGCGCGCCGCCGAGTCGAACACCGCGCAAATTCGGATCGGCGCGAAACGTCCAGATCTCCTGCGCCGGCCATTGCGGGTCCAGGGGTTCGGCGGCAAAGCGCTCCGGCGCGGCGGTGTAGCGACTGTCCAGCAGCAGCCGCCATTCGCCGGGCCGCATCTGCACGCGCAGGCGACCGTCGGCTTCGATGCGGGCGGGCAGGGGCGAATCCAGGGCGATGGTCTCGGACTGCGCCGGCAGCAGTCGGCCCACCAGGATTTCCCGCGCGCTGCCGGTGACAGTGAGGCGCAGCTCGGTGTGCAGGCGCAGGGGCACGGCGTCGTCCAGACGGCGGAACACCTCGATTTTCAGGCTGTCCGCCGCAGCGCTGTCGGCGGGGCGCCCGGCGCGCAGCCACAGCCGGTGACCGGCATCCAGCTCCGCGCGCTGTACGACGTCGTCGCGGCGCAGGGTCACCAGCGCGGTGCCCGGGTCCACGGCCAGGGACTGGGGCGGTTGCTCCCAAACGAACTGCCCCGCCACTTCATGGGCGCCGGGCCCCACCGCCAGCGCCGGGCGACCCTCGTGTTCGATCACCGGCGCGGGCGCGCCGTCGAGCATCACCGCGCGCGGCCAGTGCCCGGCATCCCCGGGCAGCATCAGCCACTGGCCAGCGGCCAGGCTCTCCCAGCGCTGATGAAACTCCGCGCCGCCCGGCGTCAGCGCGATCTCGAGCACGCCCGGCCACAGGCAGTGGCGCAACCCGGGCTGGCGGGCGAGCTCCGGACAGCCCTGCTCGGGCTGGTCGCGCAGCACCCAGTCGCGCCAGGGCGCGAGGGGTTCGGGAATGGCCGTGCCGCCAGCGGCCGCCGGCGCGACGCCCGGCAGGGTAAACAGCAGTATCGAGAACAAGAGGTGGGCAAGGCGCTTCATCGGTGGGCAACTCCCTGTGCGGACTCCGCGCAATGTAGCAGGGCGGCGCGGCGCGCACGAAGTGCCGGTAGCCGGAATACCGCCGATCATTCAAGGAATCCAGCCACGGCGTGGCGCTGCCGCCGGAAAACACCGCCAAAACGTCAACACTTTTGTCGAGTCATGTGCCTATGCTGACGACTATTGAAGCCTGAACCTGTCGCCCGGACGGCAGCCTGGGCTCACCACACGCGAGAACACCATGAACAGCAGCAATGCGATCGCACGCCGACTGGAGTCGATCCAGACGAAAGCAGCGCTGCGTTCGGCGGACGTGGCCAACGTCCTCAACGTTCGACCAGAGACCGTCTCCCGATGGAACAACGGGAAGGCACTGCCGCACGCAAGCACTGAGCGACAGTTGCTTGAACTGGAGTTCATCGTCGACAAGCTGACCGATCTCTATGAGCCGCACGATGCGCGACTTTGGCTGTTCTCGCGCCAGCGCTTGCTACAGGAGCGCACACCCGCCGACCTCATTCAGCAGGGTCAAATTGATGAGGTGCTCGCCGCCGTCAACCAACTGCTCGACGGCGTGCATCTCTGACCGGAGCGCAGCCGAGTGATTCACGATCCTGATCTTCTTGATCGCCTGGATGCGCTGCCGAAGGAGTCGTTCGACGGTCAGGTATATCGCGCGACTCGCTTGAGGCTCGATCCTCTTGCCGGCTCGTACAACGGCGGGCGCTGACGGCGTTCTCGACAAGGACTGAACTCCGGGGGACGCTTATTGATCCGGAAATTATGTTAACAACTACTGCCACGAGGCGAGCATGGAAGCCAAAGCGATCTCATCCCCATCGCTTGCGGCACCGCCAGCCTCCCCGACATTTGAGGCCCGCCGCGAATCGGTCTAAGCTGCCCGCCCGCATTCTCGCCGCAAACAAAGCGTCCCAATCCTATCCATGCAACTGGCTCTCTTCGATCTCGACAACACCCTGATCGCCGGCGACAGCGACTATTCCTGGGGCGAGTTTCTGGTGCGCATCGGCAAGGTCGATGCCGAGACCTACCAGGCCGCGAACACCAAGTTCTACGCGGATTACCAGCGCGGGCAGCTCGATATTCACGCCTACCTGCGCTTTGCGCTGGCGCCGCTCGCCGCCACCGAGCCGGCGGAACTGGCGGTCATCCGCGAACGCTTCATGCACGAAGTGATTTCCAATCTGTGGCTGCCGCGGGCCGAGGCCCTGATCCGCAGCCACCGCGAACGCGGCCACCGCCCGGTGATCGTCACGGCCACCAACCGCTTCGTGGTCGAGCCGATCTGCCTGAAGCTGGGTATCAGCGATATCATCGCCACCGAACCCGAGATCATCGCCGGCCGCTACACCGGCGCGGTGTGGGGCGAGCCCAGCTTCGGTCCCGGCAAGGTCAGTCGCCTGCGGGAATGGCTGGCGCAACACGGATATGCGCTCACCGGCAGCTACTATTACGGCGACTCGATCAACGACCTGCCGATCCTCGAAGCGGTAGATAACCCCATCGCCGTGGACCCGGATGACCGCCTGCGCGCGGCGGCCAGCGCGCGGGGCTGGCCGGTGATCAGCCTGCGCGACTGAAGCGCGCGCCGGGAAAGCGCACAATCGCTTCTTCTTCGATAAACCCTGGGCCAATCATGCTGACTTACCCCGTCATCGATCCCGTCGCGGTTGCGCTTGGCCCGGTGAAAGTCCACTGGTACGGGCTCATGTACCTGCTGGGCTTCGCGGCCGCCTGGTGGCTCGCGATGCGGCGCAGCCAGCGGCCCTGGGCGCCGGTGCGGCGCGCGCAGGTGGACGACCTGATCGTCTACGCCGCCCTGGGCGTAGTGATCGGTGGACGCCTGGGGTCGGGGCTGTTTTATAACTTCGATATCTGGCGCGCCGACCCGCTGTGGATCTTCCGGATCTGGGAGGGCGGGATGGCCTTTCACGGCGGTCTGCTCGGGGTGCTGACGGCGCTGTGGCTCTTTGGCCGCAAATTGCAGCAGCCGTTTCTCGCCGTGGCGGATTTTGTCGCGCCCCTGGTGCCTATCGGGCTTGGCCTCGGCCGCATCGGCAATTTCATCGGGCAGGAACTCTGGGGCCGGCCCACGGACCTGCCCTGGGCCATGGTGTTTCCCCGCGACCCCGAACAGCTCGCGCGGCATCCGTCGCAGCTCTATCAGGCACTGCTCGAAGGTCTGGTGCTGTTTGCGCTGCTGTTCTGGTTTTCGCGCCGGCAACGCCCGACCGGTGCCGTCGGCGGGTTGTTCCTGACACTGTACGGACTGTTCCGGTTTCTGGTGGAATTCGTGCGCGAGCCGGACCGCAACATCGGTTTCGACCTGTTCGATTGGCTGACCCGCGGCCAGCTCCTGAGCCTGCCCATGATCCTGGCCGGGCTGCTGCTGATCGGCTGGGCCTACGGCAGCGCGCGGCAACGCACGCAGCGCTGAGGAGGGGAGGATGCGCCAGTATCTGGATCTGATGCGCCACGTCCGCACCAGCGGCGTGCGCAAGGACGACCGCACCGGCACCGGCACGCTCTCGGTGTTCGGCCACCAGATGCGCTTCGATCTGGCGGCGGGCTTCCCGCTGGTGACCACCAAGAAAGTGCATCTCAAGTCGATCATCCACGAACTGCTGTGGTTTCTCGCCGGCGACACCAATGTCGATTACCTCAACCGCAACGGTGTCTCGATCTGGAACGAGTGGGCGGACGCGGCCGGCGAGCTGGGCCCGGTGTATGGCGCGCAGTGGCGCAACTGGCCGGATGGTCGCGGCGGCCATATCGATCAGCTCGCGCAGCTTGTCGGGCAAATCCGCACCGCGCCCGACTCGCGGCGCCACATCGTCAGCGCGTGGAACGTCGCGGCGCTGCCCGAGATGGCGCTCGCGCCCTGCCACTGCCTGTTCCAGTTCTATGTCGCGGAAGGCAGGCTCTCGTGCCAGCTCTACCAGCGCAGCGCCGACATTTTTCTCGGCGTGCCCTTCAATATCGCGTCCTACGCGCTGCTCACCCTGATGCTCGCGCAGGTCACCGGCCTGCAACCGGGGGAATTCATCTGGAGCGGCGGCGACTGCCATCTCTACCTCAACCATCTGGACCAGGCCGACCGGCAGCTTGCGCGCGCGCCGCGCCCGCTGCCCCGCATGGTGCTGAATCCCGAGGTGCGCGATCTGTTCGCCTTCCGCTATGAAGACTTCCGGCTGGACGGCTATGACCCGCATCCGGGGATCAGCGCCCCCATCGCGATCTGATGGACGTGGTGCTGATCGCCGCAGTGGCGCGCAACGGCGTGATCGGCGCCGGCAACGCCCTGCCCTGGCATCTGCCCGCCGACCTCAAACGCTTCAAGGCGCTGACCCTGGGCCATCCGGTACTGATGGGCCGCAAGACCTTTGAATCCATCGGCCGGCCGCTGCCGGGGCGCGCCAACATTGTGGTGAGCGGCGCTCCGGCATTCGCGCCCGCGGGTGTGACGGTGGCCGCTTCGGTGCCGGCCGGGTTGGCGTGTGCTGCGGCGCTCGGTACGCCGGTGTTCGTGATCGGCGGCGCGCAGATCTACGCGCAATGCCTGGCCCGCGCCGACCGCATTTACCTCACCCGGGTCGATATCGAGGTGGCGGGTGATGCCTTTTTCCCTCCACTTGACGCGCGCGAATGGCGCGAGACTGCCTGCGAACACTGGCCGGCGGCGGACGGCCATCCCGCCCATGCTTTTGTCACGCTGGAGCGGCGGGGCGATTAGCACGCGCCTTCCCCGGCGCCGAGCCCCGGCGGGGAGGGCCGCGTCATGAAAGCGCGTGGCTATGGGCTCGGGGTCATCGCCAGTGTCGCGGTCCACGCCCTGGCGCTGTCCCTGCTGGCGCTGGCCTGGCGCGCGGACTTCCAGCGCCGCGAACCGGCTTCCGGAAACACCCCAATCCCGGTCTGGCTGGTGGCGGATAAAAACCCGTCGCCCGAGGATGTTGCGTCGACCGCCGTCCAGCTCCCGCCGTCCTCGGCGCCCGCGCTTGCGACTCCACCAGCCAGCCCGCCACCGGAGCGCCAGCGCGCGCCGGAGCCGGTTCGTGAATCCACACCAGAACCCGGTACCGAACCCGCCGTCCGGCACCCGGCGCAAACGCCGCCGATCCCGCCCGCAACCCGCGTTCCCGAGCCACCGGCCCAGGGCGAGGCGCCGCCACAATCCCGGGACGAAGTCTCGACAGAACAACCCTCAGCGCCAGCGTCCGCACCCGCCGGCACGGGGCCAATGACTGGCGCTCCGGTTGAACGGGAATATCGGGCGCTGTCCCGGCCCGAACCGGCCTATCCGCCCCGTGCGCTGGCGCGCGGGATTGAAGGCTATGTGGTGCTGGAGTTCACCGTAACGGCAGCCGGCACCACCCGCGACCTGCGGGTGCTCGAAGCCAGTCCGAGAAATGTCTTTGCTGCTGCCGCCCTGGCGGCGGCGCGCGAGTTCCGCTATCAGCCTCGCATCCAGGGCGGCGCGCCCGTGGATGTGCCGGGCGTGCGCAGCCGGATCCGGTTTCAGATCCGGCCGCGCTGACCACGGTTGCAAGCAGTCAAAGCTTGCCGAGATCCCGCACCGCGCCACGATCCGCGCTGGTGGCGAGCAGGGCGTAGGCCTTGAGCGCCGCCGAGACTTTGCGCGGCCGCTTTTCGGCGGGATGCCAGCCCAGTTTTTCGCGCCGCTCCCGGCGCGTGGCGAGTTCAGCCTCGCTCACCATGAGTTCGATGGTGCGGTTGGGAATGTCGATGCGGATGGGATCGCCCATCTCCACCAGGCCGATGGTGCCGCCGGCGGCCGCTTCCGGCGAAACATGGCCGATGGAGAGCCCCGAGGTGCCGCCCGAGAAGCGGCCATCGGTGATCAGGGCGCAGGCCTTGCCGAGCCCTTTGGATTTCAGGTAACTGGTGGGATAGAGCATCTCCTGCATGCCGGGGCCGCCGCGCGGGCCTTCGTAACGCACCACCACCACGGCGCCGGGTTTGACGCGCTCGTGGAGGATGGCGTCCACCGCCGCTTCCTGACTTTCGACCACAAAAGCCGGCCCTTCGAACACCAGAATGGATGCGTCGACGCCGGCGGTCTTCACCACGCAGCCGTTGGGCGCCAGATTGCCGTACAGCACCGCGAGGCCGCCGTCCTTGCTGTAGGCGTGTGCGACGGCGCGGATGCAGCCCTCGGCACGGTCGTCATCCAGGTTCGGCCAGCGCGTGGCCTGACTGAAGGCGACCTGGGTGGGGATGCCCGCCGGCCCCGCGAGGTAAAAGTTTTTCACACTGTCCGCGGGGTTGCGCTTGATATCCCAGGCATCCAGCGCCTCGCCCAGGGTATCGGCATACACGGTCGGCAGATCGGTCTGCAACAGACCGGCGCGGTCGAGCTCGCCCAGGATACCCATGACACCGCCGGCGCGATGCACGTCCTCCATGTGGTACTTCGGCGTGCTCGGCGCCACCTTGCACAGGTTCGGCACCTGGTGGGACAGCCGGTCGATGTCGGCCAGGGTGAAATCCACCTCGGCTTCCTGCGCCGCCGCCAGCAGATGCAGGATGGTGTTGGTGGAGCCGCCCATGGCGATGTCGAGACTCATGGCGTTTTCGAACGCCCCGAAGCTGGCGATGGAGCGCGGCAGCACCCGGTAGTCGTCGTCCTCGTAGTGGCGGCGGGCCAGCGCGACGATGCGCCGGCCGGCTTCCAGAAACAGTTGCTCGCGATCGGCATGGGTGGCCAGCACCGAGCCGTTGCCGGGCAGCGAGAGGCCCAGCGCCTCGGTCAGGCAATTCATGGAGTTGGCGGTGAACATGCCGGAGCAGGAGCCGCAGGTGGGGCAGGCGGAGCGCTCGTACTCGGCGACTTGCTCGTCGCTGGCGCTGTCGTCCACCGCGATCATCATGGCGTCGACCAGATCCAGCTTCTGCGCCGCCAGCCTGGTCTTGCCCGCTTCCATGGGGCCGCCGGACACGAAAATGGTGGGAATATTGAGACGCAACGCCGCCATCAGCATGCCGGGCGTGATCTTGTCGCAGTTGGAGATGCACACCAGGGCGTCGGCGCAGTGGGCGTTGACCATGTATTCGACCGAGTCCGCGATGATGTCCCGCGACGGCAGCGAATAGAGCATGCCGTCGTGGCCCATGGCGATGCCGTCATCCACCGCGATGGTGTTGAACTCCTTGCCGACGCCGCCGGCCCGCGCGATCTCCCCGATCACCAGCTGGCCCAGATCCTTGAGGTGCACATGGCCCGGCACGAACTGGGTGAAGCTGTTGGCCACCGCGATGATGGGCTTGTTGAAATCCGCGTCGGTCATGCCGGTGGCGCGCCACAGGGAGCGCGCGCCCGCCATGTTGCGGCCGCGGGTGGTGGTGTGGGAGCGATAGGTCGGCATGGCGAATCCCTGACGGCGATGGTTGGTCGAAACGGGTCCGGAGAATACCAGAGTCCCCGGCAGCACTGAACGCCGCCGTTCCTTCAATGGCCCTGCTATCACACAGGACGTCGCCTCTCGTTGCCCCGGAATCCGTCGGCTCGATTTACTTGCTGGAAGCCGACTGTTCGAGACGTTCCGCCAACCAAACCTTAATGATCGACTGCCGGGTAACGCCCAGGCGGCGAGCTTCCTTGTCCAGGGCTTCGATCATCCAGTCTGGAAAATCCACGTTAACCCTTTTCTGCTTTTGGAGAGGTCTACGTGCCTTGGCAATATCCAGGACAGCCGTGATATCTCTTCCGTCATCAAAATCGGCATCGAATTTTTTAGCTTTCATAGATGGTTACCTCTTCGGGCCGAGCCCGACGAACCGAGATGATTCGGATATTTTCGCCGCGGTGGGTAACGATCGCCGACCAGTGCCGGCCCTCGATGCGGCCAATCACCAAAGTTCGCGGCTCATCAAATGTCCTTGCCGGGATTTCGATGAAGGATGGATCGCTCCAGAGCGCCTGGGCCTGAACGAAGTCAATCCCGTGTTTGCCCAAGTTTATGCGACTTTTCTCTTGGTCGTACTCAAACGAAAGCATGATGTGAGAAATATATCACTACCGGATTCCGGGCAAGGTCTCTTGCGGCTGCCACCCTGCTACATTGCACACGCATTGGCATTTTGATCAGACCGCACCCGCCGCGCGCAGCGCCGCGATCTCCGCCGGCGCGCGGCCGAGTTCGCGCAGCACCTGATCGGTGTGTTCGCCCGGTAGCGGCGGGCGGCTGCGAATCGAGCCGGGCGTTGCGGTGAGCTTGATGGCGATCCCGGGCTGGGTCGCGTCCGGCTGACGGGGATCGCCGGCGGGCAGAATCATGTTGCGGTGGCGCAATTGCGGATCGTTGACGGCTTCGGCGAGTCCGTTGACCTCGCCGACGCAGACATCGGTGGCGGCGAAAAACGTCACCCATTCGGCGAGTGTGCGGGTGCGCATGATCGCCTCGATCTCCCCCTTGGCCGCGCGCTGCGCGGCGCTCGGCGAACGCTGGAAATCGTCGGTCTGCATGCCCTGGCGCTTGAGATCCGGACGCCCCAGGGCCTCGCAAAAGTTGCTCCACAGCCAGGGCTCCATGCAGCCGACCGACAGCCAGCGCTCATCGCGGGTCGGATACACCGCGTAGTAGGGATGCGCGCCGGCAAACACATTTTCGCCGCGTTGCGCCTCCGCGCCGCCGACGAAGTAATTGCGTATCCCCGGCACCGCCGTGAGCAGCGCGAACGCGGTGTCGAGATAGGCGACATCGACCTGCTGCCCGCGCCCGGTGCTCTGGCGGGCGAGCAGCGCGAGCAGGATGCCGATCACGCCGTGGAGGGCGGCACCGGCGTAATCGGCAACGATGTTGAGCGGAATCGGGGGCGCGCTATCCCGGCTACCAAGCTGCCCGAGCACGCCCGCGATCGCGAGGTAGTTGAGATCGTGTCCCGCGCGGTCGCGATAGGGCCCGTCCTGCCCGAAGCCGCTCAGCGAGCAATACACCAGACGCGGGTTGAGCGCGCTCAGGGTCGCGTAATCCGCGCCCAGGCGCGCACCGACTCCGGGGCGGAAGCCCTCGATCACCACGTCGGACTTCGCGACCAGCTCGTGCAGCACTGTCTGCGCCGCCGGATCTTTCAGATTGAGCGTCATGCTCTTTTTGTTGCGGTTGGCGAATTCCGACCGCACCCAGAGATCGTCGTCCTTGGCGCCCATGTGTTTGGCGGCGCCGGACTGGGCCGGGGTTTCGATCTTGAGGACCTCGGCCCCCATGTCGCCCAGCATCATGGTGCAGAAGGAACCGGGCGCGACGCGGTTCAGTTCCAGGATCTTGATTCCGTCGAGCGGCGATTTCATGACGTGTGGTCCTCGATGATGTGTGTGCGGTGACTGTTTGTGCGGTGACAATTTTTGCGGCGACAGTTTCTGCGGTGAAAGTGTTGACGCGGAACGTGCCTGATCGCAGAGCGGCGCGTTCAAAACGGTGCGCGCAACCGGTCAGGCCGCCTGGATCCGGATCAAGGCGCCGAAGGCGTCTTCGCGGGGCACTTCCAGCACATTGCGGTTATCCGCCGCCGGATGCACCCGGATTCCGTGGCCGGCGAGAGAATTGGCGGTTGCCGGCAGATCGGGCGATTCCAGCACCAGGGCATACATGCCTTCGCGCTTTTCCTCCAGATGACGCTCGATGGCGCGGGCAAAGGTTCGGGAGGGATCCTTGACGGCCACCAGCTCGATCACGCCGCCAGCCGGCGGCCGGCAGATGGCCGACCAGACGCCGCGCTCGGCATCGTCCAGGATTGCCCCCATGGGCAGTTTGAGCTGGCTGCCGTAGACCTCCACCGCGTGCTCGATATCCTCGACCGCCACAATGACGCGGACGATGCCGGACAGACGCGGTGCGCGGTCGTCGAGCGCGCGCTTGTACTCGCCCTTGAAGGAGTTCACCGGATAGACGCGAATCAACACACCGTGGGTGGAGTTTGGATGCAGGTCGCGGCCAAAAGCGCCGGGCATCAGGGGCATCACGTTGAGGCCGCGCTCGGCCAGCTCCGCGGCTTCATCGTCCGGTACCGGCGCCTCCAGCATCAATGCGAACAGGCCTTCGCCACGGCGATCCAGGAATCCCTGCAAGCTTTTGCTGAGCGGCGTGTCCGGATCGACGGGACACATCAACTCGATGTTGCTGCCGCCGGCGGGCACGCACATGCCGAGCGCGGCTCCATACTCCTTGCGGCTCATCTCCGAGAGGTCGAGCACGGGCATGTGAAACTTGTCCCTGAACAGACTGACCAGGGCGCTGAAATCGTGGGCGGCAATCGCGATGCGGGGCATTCCGGTAATCATGATTTACTCTCCTGCGGACAGTGGGTGTCGCCGTTCCGTGGTGGACTGTGAGGTGGTGATCACCAGCTTACAGCCTGGCGCCGCAAATTCAACGGATGGCACGCTGCGCCTTGGCCCGTGCAAGTGCGCACGTATACACTCAACGTTCATTCACCGGGAGAAAATAACCAATGTCCGGATTGAGCGATCTGCTGGCCGCCATAAAAATCGGCGCCAAAACCACGCCGTGCAAAGGCGCGCACAAAGTCCGCGCGGTGTTCTTCGACACCTACGGCACGGTCTGCGATTTCTACGGGCCGATCAAGCGCCGGTTCGAACGTTTTGCGCGCGAGCACGGCGTGACGTGCGATGCCGGCGCCATGGCCATCGCCTGGCGCACCGCCTACGCGCTATCGACCTTTACCCAGGCCGCGAAGCAGACCGCGTTTCGTCCCTTGCGCGAAATACAGCGCGAAAATCTTGAGGTCGTGATGAAAGCGCATTTTCCGGGACCGGTATCGGCACAAGAGCTGGACGAACTGACCACCGTCTGGGATCGTCTGGATCCCTGGCCGGACACCGTAGCAGGGCTGCGCCTGCTCAAAGGTCAGGCGATCATTGCGCCGATGTCCAATGGCAACTTCATCGACATGGTCAATCTGGCGCGCCATGCCGGCCTGCCCTGGGACATCATTCTCGGCGCCTCTGTCGCGCAAATGTACAAACCGCATCCCGATGCCTACCTCAAGTCCATCGCCGCGCTGGGTTTACCGCCGGAGGAAGTCTGCATGGTCGCGGCGCATCAGGCGGAACTGCCCCATGCCGCGGGGCACGGCATGCAAACGGCTTTCATCATGCGTCCGGACGAATTTGGCGGGCCCGTCAAACCCCGAGAGCCAGAAGCGGGCAAGCTTTATCTGTCGGCGGCGGAGATCTATCCGGAAGGTGAGTGGACTTATGTGACGGATAGCCTTGTTGATCTGGCGGAGCAGATCAGGCGCGCATGACCATGCCCGCTTGTTGAGGATACGCTGAACAACCGTCATGCCCGCGGAAGCGGGCATCCAGAACGCCCTGATATTCCTGGGTTCCTGCCCCCGCCGTCGCGAGGGCAGGCTCTCTGTGCGGGAACGGCGATTACATGGTTATTCAGAGCATCCTTTCAGCAGGGTTTCTGCGGCGCCCGAAGGTTGATGCCAGAATCTGAGGCTACAACGAAAGAACTGATTCCGAAGCCCTGCTACGATAAGAGAACTGACCCCCAAGAACTGGGAACGGCGATTACATGGTTATTCAGAGCATCGTTTCAGCCGGGTTTCTGCGGTGCCCGAGGGTTGATGCGGGAATCTGATGCTACAACGAAAGAACTGATTCCGAGGTCCTGCTACGATAAGAGAACTGACCCCCAAGAACTGCATGGTTATTCAGAGCATCCTTTCAACAGTGTTTCTGCGGCGCCTGAAGGTTGATGCCAGAATCTGAGGCTACAACGAAAGAACTGATTCCGAGGTCCTGCTACGATAAGAGAACTGACCCCCAAGAACTGACCCCAAGAATTCTCGCGAGAATCTTCCGCCGACCCCTAATCCGGACCCCTAATCCTGAAGGGAACTGACCCCGAAGCCTGCTGGGCTAGCGGGCATTATTTCGACACCCTTCGTTGACACTGTTGGATTCCAGAAGCGTATTTATCCATTCAATCGAATCTGGATAATCCGCGCAATCAAGAATGAACTCTTGCCCTCTGGCGACCGTATTCAATTTTGTTCCCCTTTCGGATTTTTGCCAACGCGACAAATCCGCGTGATATGTCAAAGGAGAAATATCATTGCGTGGATAGAGCCATTGCGGTAGCTCCCAAAGACTTGGGGTTGTGGCAGATAGCGCTGTTAATCGCAGTTGCTCCTGAGAAGCAGGGGGAAAACACCAGCACCGGCCAATTCACCGGCACTTACGCCAGGCAGTGTTAGATGCTTACGGGCAACATACACAGTGTTGTTCGTTTCGGAAACCGCGATGGAAATGTGGGTGGTACTTGCCCATTTGTATTCTTCATCGTCACAACCATCCACTTTCAAAACTTCGTCAATCTGGAGCCAACCCCACAGCACATGAAGTGGTGGTGAGCATGTATTCCAGTCTAACTGGCCCGATTTGTAAAGCGACATGACGGAACAGACCGAAAACAAGAAGATGTCACCGGCAACCACTCCTGTATTGCGTAGGTGTCCTTGCGCGGCGCCGGTCTGTCCAAATATCGGCCTCCATCCGGGAAGTCGAGGCAGGCTGTCGTTACTAAGATCTGGGTCCAGATGTGCAAGGTGAAGCGGGGATGCGACCGTCCGTCAAATCAGACACGAGCGCGCCAAGATTGTGTTCGTGCCAGCGAATATCCCCATAGCGAATTGGCGACTGCTTGTCAGAATAGGCAGCGATACCATTCGGCCATCTGGAAGTATCGGGCTTGGTTTGCCGCCAGAGGATGAATCGAATCCTTTCTGCTGAAGATAATTCTCAATGGCTACACCAATTTCCATGAATCATCATTGAGCGGCCAAGAGGAAGGCGGCGCATTGACTCCACGGGTTTGGCGGCCAATAAAATCCAAGAAAGCTGAAACAACATCCGGTGAAAATTTGTTCTTGTGCGCCCTGCCGACCTTCAGTTCTTCCAGTGTTTCTGGAAGATTTAGTGCCTTTTGGCCGAAATAATAAAAGTTCTTTGAGATGAGAACGTTCTTTCCGCCTAGATCGTGGATTTTCGTGTCCGGGTTTTCATTTACCCCATTGGAGTGCATGGACTGAAGCTGTAGGAAATTCTCGTTCGACAGGGGTTTGTAGATATTGTCTCCACACTTGTATACGACCGTTCCTTTGTCGTAATCCGGAATTTTTGCTGTGAAGCGACTGTCCTCGTAGTACTCGATATAGGAGATGATCTCATCAACACGCATGGCATAGATAAGCTTGTTCCCGTTTGATTTCGGACTAATTCCAGCGATCCAATCCCCTGCATGCGCTGACCTTCGAATCGCGGGTTTACAGTTTGCAAGAGTGCAGTACCCCCAGAAGGGATTCGGTGAGAATCCCGTGTCATCAGTGACGACGTATGAATGTAGCTTCATCGGTTACTCCTGCCCGCTAACGTAGAGCTAACCGGCGCTGCGCGGCTTTATCGCGCAGCGTCCAGCGACCAAAGAGAGCGAGGTTGAGCTCTTCCAATCACGTACCCAGCCCAACGAACAAGGTTGGATAGTGGATCCAACCGCTGGAACCGACCCAGGCTATTCAGCGCAGCTCAAATCAATCCCACTGCCTTTTCCGCGTCCGGGCTCAACTCGCCGGCGCCGTGACTCGCGTGCGCCTTCAGCTTCGCCGTCATGACCGGCGTCCAGAAGCGTTTCATGTGCGCGGCGGCGTTTTCGATGCGCGCCTCGGGGGTGAGGGCGGGCACATTGGCGACGATCTGGTTGGCCATTTTGACCAGGTGTTCCACGGACGACTCTGACACCTTCATGCACTCCCGATGATGCGTTGCGGATGGGTATAGACCATGTGGCGGCCGGGGCGGGCAAAGCCGACCAGGGTGAGGTTGGCGGCTTCCGCCAGCTCGATGGCGAGCGCCGTGGGCGCGGACACCGCGGCGAGCACGGCGATGCCCTGACTCGCGGCCTTGACCACCATTTCGTAGCTCGCCCTGCTGGAAATCAGCGCGAAGCCCGACCCCCAGGGTGCCGCGAGCCGGCAGCGCGCGCCGATCAGTTTGTCGAGTGCATTGTGACGGCCGACGTCTTCGCGCAGTGCGAGAATTTCGCCCGCGGCATCGCACCAGGCGGCGCCGTGCACCGCTCCGGTGTGCGCCTGCAAGGGCTGGTGTTCCGACAACTGCCCGACGGCGCGCTCGATGGCGGTGTGGTCGATCCGGAAGTCGCCCGCGACCGGCGCCGGCTTGCGCACCGCCTGGTGCAGGGATTCGGCGCCGCACAGACCGCAGCCGGTGCGGCCGGTGAGGTTGCGGCGCACGGCCTTGAGCGCCGCCAGGCGTTCGGCGGCGATGGTCATGGCCACTTCGATGCCGTCGGCCTGCGGCAGCACTTCAAGGTCGTAGAGTTCGCGCGGATGGTCGAGGATGCCTTCGGTGAGGCTGAAGCCGAGGGCGAATTCCTCCAGGTCGGCGGGGGTCGCCATCATCACCACATGGGAGATGCCGTTGTAGACCAGCGCCACCGGCAGCTCGCAGGCGACGGTATCGGCGACCTGCGCGCTGCTGCCGTGGCGCCAGTCGCGGGCGCCTACGGCAATGCTGGTGGCGACGCCGGCTACCTGTGTGCCGACCGCCTCAGCCTGCGGGACTGGGCGTTTCATCCCGCTGCCTGGCGCGGCGCAGCAGTTCGCGCTGCTCGGTATCGAAGGCGCGCTGGCGGCTCTGCCAGTTCGAGGGCGCGGTGACCTTGCTCACCTGCACGGCGGTCACCTTGTACTCGGGGCAGTTGGTGGCCCAGTCGGAGTTGTCGGTGGTCACCACATTGGCGCCCGAGAAGGGATGGTGGAAGGTGGTGTAGACCACGCCGGGCTGTACCCGCTCGGTGATGCGGGCGCGCAGCACGGTGTCGCCGACGCGGCTCTGGATGCCGGCCCAGTCGCCTTCGGCGATGCCGCGCTCTTCGGCGTCGTGGGGATGGATCTCCAGAATGTCCTCGGCGTGCCAGGTGCTGTTGGCGGTGCGCCGGGTCTGGGCGCCCACGTTGTACTGGCTGAGGATGCGTCCGGTGGTGAGCAGCAGCGGAAACTTGCGGTTGGCGCGCTCGTCGGTGGGCACATATTCGGTCAGCACGAACAGGCCCTTGCCGCGCACGAATTCGTCCTCGTGCATGGTGGGCGTGCCCTCGGGCGCTTCGTCATTGCAGGGCCACTGGATGCTGCCCAGGCGGTCGAGCTTTTCGTAACTCACGCCGGTGAAAGTGGGCGTGAGGGCGGCGATCTCGTCCATGATCTCGCCCGGATGCGCGTAGTTCATGTCCATGCCCAGTGCGCGGGCGAAGCCCTGGGTCGCCTCCCAGTCGGCCAGCCCGGCGAGCGGCGGCATGGCCTTGCGCACGCGGGAAATGCGGCGCTCGGCGTTGGTGAAGGTGCCGTCTTTTTCCAGGAAGGAAGCGCCGGGCAGAAACACGTGGGCGAACTTGGCGGTCTCGTTCAGGAACAGGTCCTGCACCACCAGGCATTCCAGGGCGGACAGCGCCGCTTCGACATGGTGGGTATTGGGATCGGACTGGGCGATGTCCTCGCCCTGGCAGTAGAGTCCCCTGAAGTCGCCATCGACCGCGGCATCGAACATGTTGGGGATGCGCAGTCCGGGTTCGTCGTCGAGTTGCACGCCCCACTGGGTCTCAAAACTGGCGCGCGTGGCGGCGTCGGAAATGTGCCGGTAGCCGGGCAGCTCGTGGGGGAAGGAGCCCATGTCGCAGGAGCCCTGCACATTGTTCTGGCCCCGCAGCGGATTCACGCCGACGCCTTCGCGGCCGATGTTGCCGGTGGCCATGGCGAGGTTGGCGATGCCCATCACGGTGGTCGAGCCCTGGCTGTGTTCGGTCACTCCCAGGCCGTAGTAGATGGCGGCATTGCCCGCCTGAGCGTAGAGCCGGGCGGCGGCACGCAGCTCGGCGGCCGCAATGCCGGTGACCGCTTCGGTGGCTTCGGGCGAATGCCGGGGGTCGCTGACGAAACCGCGCCAGGCGTCGTAGGCGGGCGCTTCGCAACGCTCGGCGACGAAAGCACGATCTTCGAGCCCTTCGGTCACCACCACATGGGCCATGGCGTTGACGAAGGCGACATTGGTGCCGGGCCGCACCGGCAGGTAATAACTGGCTTTGACGTGGGGCGAATCCACCAGGTCGATGCGGCGCGGGTCCACCACGATGAGTTTGGCGCCCTCGCGCACGCGGCGCTTGAGCCGCGAGGCGAATACCGGGTGCGCATCGGTGGGGTTGGCGCCCATCACCAGGATGACGTCGGCCTTGGCCACGGAGGCGAAAGTCTGGGTGCCGGCGGATTCGCCCAGCGTGGTCTTGAGACCGTAGCCGGTGGGCGAATGGCAGACACGCGCGCAGGTATCGACATTGTTGTTGCCGAAGCCGGCCCGCACCAGCTTCTGGACGATGTAGACCTCCTCGTTGGTGCAGCGCGAGGAGGTAATGGCGCCGATGCTGTTGCGGCCGTATTTTGCCTGGATCGCGCGCAGCTTTTGCGCGGCGAACTGAAAGGCCTCGTCCCAGGATACGGCGCGCCAAGGCTGATCGATGCGCTCGCGCACCATGGGGGTCGTGATGCGGTCGGCGTGGGTGGCGTAGCCGAACGCGAAGCGGCCCTTGACGCAGGCGTGGCCCTCGTTGGCCTTGCCGTCCTTCCAGGGTTTCATGTTGACCACGGTGGTGCCGCGCATCTCGGCCTTGAAGCCGCAGCCCACGCCGCAGTAGGCGCAGGTGGTGGTGACGCTGTGCTCGGGCTGGCCGAACTCGATCACGCGGTTTTCGATCAGGGTGGCGGTGGGGCAGACGTTGACGCAGGCGCCGCAGGACACGCACTCGGAATCGACGAAGGGCTGGTCCTGGCTCGCGCTCACCTTGGAGGCGAAGCCGCGGCCGTCGATGGTCAGCGCGAAGGTGCCCTGGGTCTCCTCGCAGGCGCGTACGCAGCGCGAGCAGACGATGCACTTGGCCGGATCGAAGGTGAAATAGGGATTCGAGGTGTCTTTCTCGGCGTCCAGATGATTGGCGCCGGCGTAGCCATAGCGCACCGCGCGCAGACCGACCTCGCCCGCGGTGTCCTGCAGTTCACAGTTGCCGTTGGCGGCGCAGGTGAGGCAGTCGAGGGGGTGATCGGAGATGTAGAGCTCCATCACGTTGCGGCGCAGGCGCGCCACGTCGTCGGTCTGGGTGGTCACCACCATGCCGTTTTCCGCCGGCGTGGTGCAGGACGCCGGATAGCCCTTGCGGCCTTCGATGGCGACCATGCACATGCGGCAGGAGCCGAAGGATTGCAGCGAATCCGTGGCGCACAGCTTGGGCACCTTGATGCCCAGCTCGGCGGCAGCGCGCAGCACCGAAGTGCCGGCCGGGACGGAGACTTCGCGGCCGTCGATCAGCAGCGTGACCGTCGCTTCACTCAGGCTGGGCGGCGTGCCGTAATCCCGCTCGGATTGATCATGCCGGGGATCGTAGTACTGGGGTTCGACGCCTTTCGTTTGATGGTGCTGGAGCATATTCGCCTCCCGGGGTCAGGCCCCGAAATCCTCCGGAAACTTTTCCACGGCGCTGCGCACCGGCATCGGCGTGAGTCCGCCCATGGCGCACAGTGAACCGTATTCCATGGTGTCGCACAGTTCTTTCAGCAGCAGCAGGTTGTCGGCGCGCTGCGTGTCGGCGCGGATGCGGTCGATGACTTCGACGCCACGCACCGAGCCGATACGGCAGGGCGTGCACTTGCCGCAGGATTCCGCAACGCAGAATTCCATCGCAAAACGCGCCTGCTCCGCCATGTCCACACTGTCGTCGAACACCACCACGCCGCCGTGGCCGAGCATGGCGCGCTGGGCGGCAAAGGCTTCGTAGTCGAGCGGCAGGTCGAGTTCGTCGGCGGACAGATAAGCCCCCAGCGGTCCGCCCACCTGCACCGCGCGCACTGGCCGGCCGCTGGCGGTACCGCCGCCGAAGTCTTCGATCAGCGCGCGCAGACTCATCCCGAAGGGCAATTCCACGACCCCGCCGTGCTTGATATTGCCGGCGAGTTGCATCGGCAAGGTACCGAGCGAACGGCCGCAGCCCAGGGCGCGATACCAGTCGGCGCCGCGCGCCAGGATCGCCGCCACGCTGGCCAGGGTCAGCACATTGTTGACCACGGTCGGCTTGCCGAACAGGCCCTGGATGGCCGGTAGCGGCGGCTTGGCGCGCACCAGGCCGCGGCGGCCTTCGAGGCTTTCGAGCAGCGAGGTCTCCTCGCCGCAGATATAGGCGCCGGCGCCGAGGCGGGCTTCCAGTTCGAAGGCGCGACCGCTGCCGCACACGTCCGGCCCCAGATAACCGTCTTCGCGGGCGAGCGCGATGGCGGCGCGCAGCACGGCGAAGGCGCGCGGGTACTCCGAGCGCACATAGATGTAGCCCCGGGTGGCGCCCACCGCGAGCCCGGCGATGGTCATGCCTTCGACGAGCTGGAGCGGGTCGGCTTCCAGCAACAGGCGGTCGGCGAAAGTGCCGGAATCGCCCTCGTCGGCGTTGCAGACGATGTATTTCTGGTCCGCCGCCGTGTCCAGCACCGTCTGCCATTTGATGCCGGCGGGAAACGCCGCGCCGCCGCGACCCCGCAGCCCGGAGGTCTTGATGGCAGCGACGATTTCCTGACCGCTCAGAGCCAGCGCCCGGTCGAGCCCGGCGAAGCCGCCGGTGCGGCGGTAGTCGTCGATATTCAGGGGGTCGATCACCCCGGCGCGGGCGAAGTTGACCCGGGTCTGCTGTTGCAGGTAGGGAATCTGTTCGGTCGGGCCCAACGCCAGCGGATGTTCGCCGCCGGCGAGCAGGTCGCGGTCGAACAGCTCGGCGACATCGGCGACCGACACCGGCCCGTAGGCGACGCGCCCGGCGGTGGTTTCGACCTCGATCAGGGGTTCGAGCCAGAACAGGCCGCGCGAACCGTTGCGCACCAGGTCGATGTCGAGGCCGCGGGAGCGCGCCTGCTCCACCAGGGCGGCGGCGACCTGGTCGGCGCCCAGGGCACAGGCGGTGCTGTCGCCGGGAACAAATACCCGCACGCTCATGAGTTCACCCCGAGCTTGGCGAGCAGATTGTCGAAGGCCTGGGGCGACACCCGTGCGTGGAGTTGATCGTCCACCTGCACCGAAGGTCCGCAGGCGCAATTGCCCAGGCAATAGACCGGCTCCAGGGTGAATTTGCCGTCCGCCGTGGTGGCGCCGAATTCGATGCCCAGACGCTGCTTCACATGGGCTTCCAGCGCGCGCGCGCCCACCGCCTGGCAGGCCTCGGCGCGGCACAGCTGGACGACATGCGCGCCGGCGGGCGCGATGCGGAAATGGTGGTAGAAACTGATCACGCCATGGACCTCGGCGCGCGACAGATTGAGCGCGGCGGCAATGGCGGGCACCGCCGCCGCCGGCACATGACCCAGTTCGTGCTGGATTTCGTGGAGGATCGGCAGCAGGGCTCCGGGCAGGTGTCGCAGCCGGTCGAGTACGCCGGCGACGCGGGTGTCGGCCGTATCAGCGTCCATCAAGGTTCCTCACGCAGGAAAGCTCCTCATAAAAACGTGCAACGCCATGAAAAAATTTGGGTTTTCAACGCAACCGGCCTTGCCTGGCGCGGCGCTGGTCGCGTCGCGATGATAAACCATCCCCCCCCGCCAAGTCTGCCGGAAGCGGCCCGGTCAGGGCGCCAGCGGCGCCGGTTCATGCGGGCCTTCCGGCACGAAAACCAGCGCGGCGGAATTCAGGCAGTAGCGCAGTCCGGTGGGCGGTGGCCCGTCCTCGAACACATGGCCCAAATGCTCGCCGCACTTCGACAGCACTTCGGTGCGGCGCATGCCCCAGGCCCAATCCGGCTTCAGCACGACGTTGCCCGGTTCCAGCACATCGCGAAAACTGGGCCAGCCGGTCCCGGAATCGTACTTGTCGCGGGAATGGAACACGGGGAGCCGGCAGCCGGCGGTGATATAGGTCCCGGCCAGCTTGTTGGCGTGGAGCGTGCCGGTGAACGGGCGCTCGGTGGCCCCGCGCCACAGCACATCGTATTGCTCCGGTGTCAGCAACTGCTTCCACACCGGCTTGGGAATGGTGTCCAGGTGCTCGCCCGCCGCGATCAGGGCGCGTGCCTGCGCCACCGTCACGTCGGATTCCGTGCTCCAGGCGACCCGCCCGGCGCTCAACGCGCCGACCATCAACGCCGTAACCGTCACGCCTGCCAGTACCTGCCATTTTTGGCTCATGCTTAGACGCTCCCGCGCAACATCGCTTGGAACGCCGCGAATGAAGGCAGGTTCCGTCGCCGGTCCCGGCTGTGCTTGAATGCGTCCCACCCATAACGCATAAAAGAGGCACAGCCCATGGCGCGCAAGAAAGTCTGGATCGAAGTGGCGTTGAACGGCGCCTGGCCCCGTGCCCTGCAACCGAACATCCCGGTCACCGCCGCCGAAATCATCGCGGAGGGCGTGGCCTGCGTGAACGCGGGCGCCGCCATCGTCCACGCCCATACCCTGGATCCGGTCAGTGGCCGCCAGAATACCGATCCCGACAATTGCCAGACCTTCATCGCCGGCATCCAGCGCCAGGTCGATGCCATCGTCTATCCGACCGCCGTGGGCCTGCCGATGCCCGACGATGCCGCGCTGCGCTGCGCGACCACCGACGAGCTGACCCGGCGCGGCGCGCTGGAATGGGGCGTGCTCGACCCCGGCTCCTGCAATTTTTCCACCCGCGAGAGCGCGGCCAACCTGTTCGGCAGCGATGGCGACGTCTATATCAACGGGCCGCGCGTGCTGCGCGCCAGCGCCGAACGCGCCGCCCAAAACGGCTGGCGTCCCGCGTACGCCTGTTACGAGCCCGGCTTCATCCGTGAAGGCGCCAAGCTGTACCGCGATATCCCCGGCCTCAAAACGCCGGTGTTCCGTTTCATGCTGTCGAGCGGTTTCACCTTCTGCTTTCCGCCGCGCGACTGGGCGGTGGAGGCGCTGGCCAAACTGATGGCGGAAGAAGCGCCGGGCGCGCCCTGGATGGTGGCGGGCCTGCATGTGGATCTGATCCCGCTGATTCCCGCCATCGTGGCGCTGGGCGGCCATGTGCGGGTGGGGCTGGAAGACGCGGCATTCCAGTGCCCGCGCGGCAACGTCGAGCTGGTTGCGGAGGCCGCAGACGCGATTCGTGCGGCGGGCGGCGAACCGGCTACCGCAACGGAAGTCCGCGCCAGCCTGGCGATGGCCGACGCAACGCGGGTGGCGTAGTAGTGCGACATATAAACAAGGGAACGTCATGCCCGCAAAGGCGGGCATCCAGTTTTTGCGCGGAAATCCAGCCGTTGTTGAGGCGCCGGGGCTGGATTCCCGCGTGCGCGGGAATGACGATGGCCAGTAATGTGTCGAAACTTACGTGCCGTGGTACTAGGAGCCTGTCGGCAGTCCCAGACGGCGATGTTCCAGCACCGGCATATCGGTGCGGATGCGGGTCAGGCGCTCGGTATCGATGTCCGCCACGATGACGCCTTCGCCGTCGTCAAGCTCCGCCACCACCTCGCCCCAGGGATCGACGATGGCACTGCCGCCCCAGATGGGGCGCGTGGGGTGCTCCCGGTCGCCGAGATCGGCGCCGATCACATAGCACTGGTTCTCGACCGCCCGCGCCCGCAGCAGCAGGCGCCAGTGCGCCGCGCCGGTGGTGGCGGTGAAAGCCGACGGCACCGCCACCAGGGTGGCGCCGCGCGCCGCATAGTGGCGATACAGCTCGGGAAAGCGCAGGTCGTAACACACGCTGATGCCGAGCTTGCCGAACGGTGTGTGGACCACCACCGGGTCCTGTCCGGGGCGAAAACTGTCGGACTCGCAGTAGCGGCGGCCGGTCGCCGCCACGGTGACATCGAACAGATGGATCTTGTGGTAGCGCGCCACTTCCGCGCCGCTGTCGTCATAGAGCAGCGCGGCGGCAAAGGGGCGCGGATCGGTGTCCCCGGCAAGGCCGCTGAACAGGGGCAGGGTGCCGCCCAGAATCCACACGCCATGGCGCCGCGCACGCTCGGCCAGAAACGCACGGGCCGGGCCAGACGCGTCCTTTTCCGCGCCGGCCGCCGCGGCAAGCCCGGCGGGATCGGCGCCGTAATAGGCGAAATTCTCGGGCAACACCAGCAACCGGGCACCCTTGCCCACCGCCGCGTCGATCAGCGCGCCGGCGCGCGCCAGGTTGTGATCGCGATCGCCGTCGCCGCGCAGTTGAATGGCTGCCAACCGGTGCATGGCCACGTCCTCCGTCATTTGGATTTGGCCGAATCACTGAAAATGCGTTCGACCTCGATGTGCGGATCTTCCCAGGGACCGCTGACCCGGTAGCCCAGGCTGGAGATTTTATCGACCTGACGATCAAACACCCGGCTGGTCAGGTAGACGCCGGCCGCCGCCGGCAGTCCGCCCGCCAGGGCGGCGATCCAGGGCAGGTTGGTGCCCACCGGCAGGGTCGCCACCAGATGGGCGTCGATGGTTTCGGCAATCAGGTCGGCGCGGCCTTCCAGACGCATCTTGCCCGAGGGCAAGTCAACTTTTACGGGCTGGGCAAAATTCAGGGTGCCGGTGTCGAAGGCCAGCGTGGTCTTGACCTCGTCGAAGGCGACGCCGCTGGCGAACAGGTCGGAAAAATCCAGGCGCAGGCGGCGCAACCAGGTATCGAAGTTGATCAAACCGATCAGTTTCATCGCGACGTTGGTGGCGGCGCCGGAGGTGCGGTGAAAGGCGCCCTTGGCGATCTGTAACGCCACCTCGCCGCGCAGCGCCCGGGCACTGAATTTCCAGGGTTTGTCGTCCCATTCCAGGGCGGTCGCAAAGGTCGCGCGCTCACTCTCGATGGCGCCCGGCAAATCCCAGGCGCGCAGCACCCCGGCCAGATTGTCGCTCTCGAGGGTGCCCTCGAAGCGGGTCAGATCGCGCTCGCCCAGCCGGCGCCAGTCGAGCGTGGAGGGCGTTTCCCCCGCGCCGAAGGCAAGGCCGGTAATCTCGCCGTGCATGGCGCTCGCCTGAATGCCGTCCGGCACGCGGCGCAATCTGAACCCGATATGGCCCAGCTCCCGCGCGCCGATGCGCAGACCCTGCGTGGAGAAATCCAGTTCCGGGAGGGAGCGGGGATCGAGCCGGGACAGTACACCCTGGTCGCTGGCGAAATCCGGTTTGGGCAGCACCAGATGATCCAGATGCAACCCGACCGGGCTGCCGTCAAGCGGGACCACCAGATCGCCCGCCGCCGTCGCGCTGTCGCCGTGCAGGCGCCAGGCGCCATCCGTCACCGCTCCGGCAACGCTGATGCCGTCGAATTGCAGCCCCGCCGCCTGCAACGTGGTGATGTCCAGTTTCAGGCGCGGCGCATAGGCACTCATGAAACTCTGCGCCCCCGTCGCGGCCGGCAGGCGTTCGCGCCAGGCATCGACATCCAGCGCATCGAGGTGACCGTGTACGCTCAGGCCCGGCGCGGACGGCAGGTTCGCAGCTACACCGCCAAGGGCGACTTCCGCGCGCTCGATGCGGCCATCCCCGAAGCGGGCGCGGGCCGCCAGATCGGCGCCGAGGCGGGTATCCAGCTCGCTGGTGGCGGCGTCAAAGGTGAAGCGGGCCCACAACGGCAGCGACGCTTCGGGACTCGTTTTCGCGAACGGCGCCGGCAGGCTGGAACGGACGCCCTGGAGGCTGGATTCCAGCACCAACTGCGGCGGTGTCCCGTCGCCGGGAATGCGGTAACTGGCAGAGTAATCCGTGTCTCCCGCGACCGTGCCCCGCAGCCAATCGGGCCACACCGGCAAGGCTTCCAGCGCCACTTGGCCGCGCGACTCGATCCAGGTCTCGCCGCGCGACTCGATCCAGGTCTCGCCGTGCGCGTCGCCGCGAATGGTCGCCGTCAGATCCTGACCCCAGAAGCGCGCCGTGAGCCCCTTTGCCGTCAAGCCATCAATGTCGGAAAAACTGAGGTCGCCACGGATACCCTCGAATTTCAGACCGCTGGGGCGGTGCGCAAGCACCGCATCCGCGAGTTTGGCGGCGACCCGGTAGTGCTCGCCGGCGTGCTGTTTCGACAGCGGAATCCGCAGATCCAGGGCGACCGCAACCGGACCCTCGGCCTGCCAGTCATGCAGCGGTTCGACCCGGCGCCGCAGCGGTGATTGCGCCAGCACGCCGAGCGCCCGCGAAACCTCGGTGGCGGCAGTAGCGGTCACCGCCAGCAACGGTTTGCTGTTGCCCGCCACCTCGATGGTCCGAAACCGGATATCCCGCACCGGGACGCCGGCGATGGTCGCGGTCGCGGCCCGGCCCCACACATCGGTGTTATCGACCACGACGTAGGCGTTCAGATCGGTCAGCCCCGGCCATTCAGGATCGAAATCGATCGCTCCGTCCGCCACCCGGGCGTAAACTTCGATGACGCGGCGCGGGCCGGCTTCTTTCTCGATGGAACCGCGCCAGATGAAGCCGCCTTCGACCACCCGCATGTCGCCCAGCGCGCGGTCGAGCCACTGCAACAGCTCCGGTTCCAGCACCCGGGGAATGTACTGCCGGGCATAGTCCCTGTCGGTATTGCGAATGCCGGCACTGAGCCAGAGTTCGCCATGGACGCCGCGCGCCAGTGGTTGATCCAGGCGGAAGGCGGCGCGAATGGTGCCCGCGCCGTCGCTGGCGTCGATGTCGAGCGCCGCCCCCCCGATGGTCAGCAGCGAATAGTCCTCGCTGAGCGTAAACCCGACCTGTCCCCGCACCTGTCCGACCCGGAAAAAATCGGCATAAGTCTCGGGAAACAGCATCGCGAGCTCGGTCTTGCCATCCAGGGTCAGGACGCCGCCGTGACTCGTCGCCGCCAGCGTTCCCGACACGCCGGTCACCGCCGGGCTGCCGCGCCAGGACGCCACCGCCACATTCTCCAGCATCGCCTGCAATCCGGTGACGCTGCCCGGAAGGTCAAGATCGAACGCTACCCGGGGATACCGCAAACGACCGGTCGGATGCAGGGCCGTGAGCACGTCCACGGCCTTTTCCGGCAGCACGTCCGCCGCCAGCACCATGGTGTTGAGCGTGCCGAGATCCAGATGATCCGCCGCCAGACTGAATTGGCGGCTAGCGGTCCCCAGATGTTGGCGAAATTCCAGGGTCAGCGGCGCGATGTCGCGGCCGTTCCAGTTGCACGCGAGGTTCTGCAGACGCAGGCCCCAGTCGTCGGGGCCGATCCAGCCCGTGATATCGGCCTTGAGGTCGCGCAGTGGACTCGCCGCGGCGTCCGCCCCCAGCGGCAGTGTGTCAGTGGCGATACGCCCGACGATCTCGGCGCGCCCATTTCCCGGCGCCGTCAACCAGAGCTCGGCATCCACCGGCGCCGCGACCGGCGCCAGTTGGCGCGCCCAGTCCGGCGCCAAACCGCGCAATATCACCCCGAGTGACCCGGCGAGATTGAGCCGCGACAATTTGAGGTAGCTGCGCCCTTCGAGGTTGCGCCAGTCCGTATCGCGCGCGCCGCTGCGCCCCCGCCACTCCGCCAGCGCCGCCGCAAACTCTTCCCCGGCAATCTCCAGGGAAGTACCGGCACGGTGGAAGTCACCGCTGTTTTCCAGCAGCAGATTATTCGCCGCAACCAGCTCGCTGGCGCCGGAGCGGAAATGCAGGGTGAATTCCGTCCGTGCGATACGCGTGCGTCGGCCGGCCAGCAGCATGTCGATCACCTGCCTTGCCGCGCCCTGGGTATCGGATGCGCCGCTATCGAGGGTCCAGCCCGAGGGCGTTTCCGCGAGGCTGATCTGCAAACGCGCGAGCGACAGATCGGACCAGACCGGCCGCCGGGCGAGCAGACTGGAGAGCAGATCGATCTCGGCGCCGAGATCGTCCATCACGAGAAACGGCGGCTGGCCGGGCGCGGAGGCCACTCGCACCGACCCCACCCACAGGCGCGGCGACAACCGGGTCCAGGCGCCGTTCAGTTGCCGGGCCTCGACGACGGCCCCCAGGCGCTCGGACAGCGCGGCGTCGAGCCGCGGCTGCAGATCGTCCAAGCGCGGCAGCAGCTCGCGGCCGGCCGCCACCACCAGGGCATAAGCGATCACGAGCAGTGCTGAAAACGCCCAGACCCAACGCACCAGCCGTCCCGCCATGCCCGCCACGGCTACCGCGCGGGCAGTGACGGTCGGACGCGTCGGCGGCGGCGTCCCGTCGGATCAGAGCGGCACAATGTCGAACTGCTCCTGGGAATAAACGCTCTCCACCCGGAACTCGATGGGCCGCTTGATGAAGGCTTCGAGGTCGGCGACATCGGTCGAATTCTCGGAGAGCAGGCGGTCGATCACGCTGTGCGCCGCCATCACGCGAATTTTCTCGCACTCGAAGGTCCGTGCTTCACGCAGAATCTCGCGGAATATCTCGAAGGTGACGGTCTCGGGCGACTTCAGGTAGCCCCTGCCGTTGCAGACACCGCAGGGCTCGCAAAGTTGCTGTTGCAGGTTCTCGTGGGTGCGCTTGCGGGTCATTTCCACCAGGCCGAGTTGGGAGACCCCGGAAATCGTGAGCTTGGCGCGATCGTTGGCGAGGGCATTTTCCAGCGCACGCAGCACCTGGCGGCGGTGTTCGGGATCCTGCATGTCGATGAAATCGAGGATGATGATGCCGCCCAGGTTGCGCAGGCGGATCTGGCGGGCGATGGCGCCGGCGGCTTCGACATTGGTCTTGAAAATGGTCTGTTCGAGGTTGTGACGCCCGGTGTAGGAGCCGGTGTTGACATCGATGGTGGTCATCGCCTCGTTCTGGTCGATGACCAGATAGCCGCCCGACTTGAGGTCCACCCGCCGCTCCAGCGCGCGCGAGATTTCCTCCTCCACGCCGTACAGCGAAAACAACGGGCGTTCGCCTCGGTAGCGTTCGATCAGATTCCGGACCTCGGAATTGAAGTACGTGGTGAAGCGCCCGAACAGTTCGAACACCTCGTCGGAATCCACCCGGATACGGTCGATGCCCTCGGGATTGAGATCGCGCAGGGTGCGCAGGGTCAGCGGCAGGTCTTCGTAGAGACAGCCGACCGCCTCGCTGGAGGCGATCTTGTCCTTGACGTAGGCCCACAGCCGGTGGAGGAAGGCGACTTCGGCGCTCAACTCCTCGCGGGTCGCGCCTTCGGCCACGGTGCGGATGATGTAGCCGCTGGGTTCCTCACAAACTTCATGTTCCGCGATCGCCAGTTCGAGATCCTGCCGCAGGCGCTCGCGCTCGGCTTCGTCCTCAATCCGCTGCGAGATACCGATGTGATCGGTCTTGGGCATGAACACGAGCAGGCGCGACGACACCGACAGGAAGGTGGTGAGGCGCGGCCCCTTGGTGCCGATGGGATCCTTGAGCGCCTGCACGGCGAGCAGGTCGCCCTCGCGCAGCAGCTCCCGGATATCGCGCTCGCCGCTCGCCCAGCGGTCGACGGTTTCGCCGGCGCGCGGGCGCAGGTCGTTGATGTGAATGAAGCCGGCCTTGTCGCGCCCGATGTCGATGAAGGCGGCCTGCATTCCGGGCATCACCCGGACCACCTTGCCCTTGTAGATATTGCCCACCAGACCGCGCTTTTGCGCGCGCTCGATGCTGATTTCCTGCAAGACGCCGTTATCGACCCGGGCGACCCGGGTTTCCGAAGGCGTGATGTTGATCAGTATCTCTCCGCTCATACCCGGCTCAGTCCGCAGTCGATGGCAAAATCGCAAAGCAGTTTATAGGTTTCAGCCACCGGGAGTCCGATCACGCCGGAGTAACTGCCCTCGATACGGGTCACGAAAACACCGCCCATACCCTGCAATGCGTAGCCGCCGGCTTTGTCGGCGGGTTCGCCACTGCGCCAGTAGGATCGGCATTCGGCAACCGACAGCTCGCGGAAGGTGACCGCGGTCTCCACCAGAACATCCGCCTCGATCGCATTCCGGACCAGAGCGACCGCCGTGAAGACCTGGTGCGTGCGCCCGGACAACGCCATCAGCATGGCGACCGCGTCGGCTTCGGAGACCGGCTTGCCGAGCAGACGGCCGTCGCAGACCACGGTGGTGTCGGCGCCCAGCACCGGCAGGGCACCGCCGGTGGCGGCGACGACGGCGCGCGCCTTGGCGAGCGCCAGGCGGGTAACATAGGCGTGAGGAAGCTCGGCGGGTGCGGGGGTTTCGTCGAGATGCGCGGGAACCACGGCGAAGCGGACACCGATACCCGCCAGCAGGGCACTGCGTCGCGGCGAGGCCGACGCCAGCACCAGATCCGCCGCCGCGATGGCCACTGTGCCGCCGTGCGCGGCGCTCGCGCGGCCACCCGCTATCGCGGGGTCACCAGCCGCGGTCATGCAACCGTCCCAGCAGCAACACCAGCAGCGGCCACACCAGCATCGCGCCAAGCGCGGAGTAGAACTGGGCCAGATGTAGGGTGCCGCCCGCCTCGATCAGGCCAAACATCACCATGATCAGCTGGAATGCCAGCGTTAACGCTCCCGCGACCAGGCACTGATAGGGAATAGTGAAATGACGCACCCGGTGTTCAAGCAGTTGCGCCAGATACGCCGTGACACAGAACGCCAGGGCGTATTCCCCGGCCGGGGTGCCGAGCATCAGGTCGAGCAGCAGGCCGACCAGGAACGCGAACCCCAGCCCGTAGAGAACGGGCCCGAACAGCACCCAGTACAGGGTGACCAGCAGCACCATGGGCGGCATCAGAAACTGCGCCCAGGAGCGGACGCCATTCATGCTCAGCACCAGCGCGATGCCCACGGAACCCGCAACCTGCAGCGCGGCGTTGCCTCTAGCTGCCATGAGGCGACTCGGACGCCGGTTCGGGAAACACCAGCAGCAAATGCCGGCTGCGATCAAGTTCGGCTACCGGCGTAACCGCGACCTCGACGAACGGCTGTCCGGGGTCATGCGCGACACTCGCGACCCGGCCGACCGGATAGCCGGCGGGGAAGTGACCGCCGAGGCCCGAGGTCACCAGCAGATCATCGACCGCGACCTCCAGAGTGGGCGGCACATGGCGCAGACGCAGACGTCGGTAGTCCCCGGTACCTTCGGCGATGGCGCGCACGTCGGTACCCGCCACGCGAACCGGCACGGCATGGCGCTCGTCGCTGATCAGCAGGACTTCCGCTCGTGCCGCCGATACCTGCACCACCTGCCCCATCAACCCCGTGCCATCCAGCACGGCTTGACCGACAAAGGCACCATCGTGCTCGCCGCGATTGATGGTGATCTGGTGGCGCCGGGGATCGGGGGAGACGCCGATCAACTCCGCCATCAGCGGGCGCAGCTTGGTCGTTTGCTGCGCGTTGAGGAGGGTGCGCAGCCGGACGTTTTCCGCGCCGAGTTCGGCGAGCTGCTGGAGCTGTCCCTTGAGCACCAGCACCTCGGCCTGCAATTGCCGGTTTTCGACCGCAAGGCCGCCCGGTCCCGCGACGTTGGCGCGGCTCCATGCAGCCACCTTGCCGGGCACATTGCCGAGCCAGTAGAGCGGGCGCGCCGCTGTTTCGAGCCAGGCGCGCGCCGGGGCGAACACGCCGGTGTAGTGGTCGGCGAGGAGCAGCACCACGGCGAGCGCCACCAGCAGCAGCATGCGCGGCGCCGACACCGGTTTGGTGAAGATTTTCTTCTCCATGGCACTCCGCGACCGTTCGGCACAGAGGCAGCGCGCCCCCGCGACCGGCTCAGGTCATGAGGATATCGAGACGGCGCTTGTCCATCATCTGCAACGCCCTGCCGCCACCGCGCGCGACGCAGGTCAGCGGATCTTCGGCGATGATCACCGGCAACCCGGTCTCGTGGGTGATCAGCAGGTCGATGTCCCGCAACAGCGCGCCGCCGCCGGTGACTACAATGCCGGTCTCGGCGATGTCCGACGCGAGCTCCGGCGGCGACTGTTCGAGCACCCGCAGGACGCCCTGAATGATGGCGGCGAGCGGTTCCTGCAGCGCTTCCAGGATTTCGTCGCTATTGAGGGTAAAACTCTTGGGCACGCCTTCGGCCAGATTGCGCCCGCGCACATCGAGTTCGCGGACTTCCTTGCTCGGGTAGGCGCCGCCGATTTCCATCTTGATGCGCTCGGCGGTGCTGTCGCCGATCACGCTGCCGTACTTGCGGCGGACAAAGTTGATGATCGCCTCGTCGAAGCGGTCGCCGCCCATGCGGATCGAATCCGAGAACACCACGCCGTTGAGGGACAGGATGGCCACCTCGGTGGTACCGCCGCCGATGTCCACCACCATCGAACCGCAGGCCTCGTGCACCGGCATGCCGGCACCGATCGCCGCCGCCATCGGTTCCTCGATCAGGAATACCTCGCGCGCGCCGGCGCGTTCGGCGGATTCGCGGATCGCGCGCTTTTCCACTTCGGTGGCCAGACAAGGCACCGATACCAGCACCCGGGGGCTGGGCGGGATGATGCTGTGGGAATGCACTTTCTTGATGAAGTACTGGAGCATTTTTTCGGTCACCTGAAAGTCGGCGATGACGCCGTCCTTCAGCGGCCGGATGGCCGTGATGTTGCCCGGGGTGCGCCCCAGCATGCGTTTGGCGTCCGCGCCCACCGCCTCGACCGATTTCTGGCCGTGGTGGTGGCGGATCGCCACCACCGAGGGCTCGTTGAGCACAATGCCTTTGTTGTCGATATAAATGAGCGTGTTGGCAGTTCCCAGATCGATCGACAGATCGTTCGAGAACATCCCGCGCAAGCGTTTGATCATGGACAAATGGAATTCCTGCTAAGGGGCCGGCGGCGGTGCCACCGGGCGGCGAGTAGGGGTGCGACCGCGGACCAACTCCCGCTCCGGGATTCAGCTCGGGCGGCCATCCGTGCTACCCTGTTGGCGTTACCGGAAGCTCGTGAAACAGGCGGAAACTATAGCATGTCGATCCAACGCGCCGACATCGAAAAATTGGCCGAGCTGGCGCGCATCCACGTCAATGAGGATACCGTCACTGCCACGACACTCGGCATCAACCGGGTACTGGAGCTGATCGACCAACTGCGCGCCGCCGATACCACCGGCATCGCGCCCCTGGCAAACCCCCTCGACGCCACCCAGCGCCTGCGCGAGGATCTGGTGTCCGAAACCGTCGATCGGGACGCGCTCCAGGCCGCCGCCCCGGCGGTCGAGGCCGGGCTCTACCTGGTGCCCAAAGTCGTCGAGTGATCGTGCGCACGCCGCCAGCGCCGGCGGCACCCCGCAGCCCTGTACGGACAATGTTCAATGCATGACCTGACCCTTGCCCAGATGTGCCACGGCCTGGCGCGCCGGGATTTTTCCAGCACCGAACTCACGCGCCATCTGCTGGAGCGCATCGGCGCGGCCAATCCGCGCTACAACGCCTTCATCACCATCGCATCGGAGACCGCGCTGGCCCAGGCCGCCGCCGCCGACCGGCGCCGCGCTGCGGGCGACGCGCCGGCACTGTGCGGCCTGCCCATCGCCCACAAGGACATTTTCTGCACGCGCGGGCTGCGCACCAGTTGCGGCTCGCGCATGCTCGACAACTTCGTGCCGCCCTACGACGCCACCGTGGTCGAGCGCTGCGCCGCCGCCGGCGCCGTGGTGCTGGGCAAGACCAACATGGACGAGTTCGCCATGGGCTCGTCCAACGAGACCAGCTATTACGGGCCGGTGAAAAACCCCTGGGCGACCGACTGCGTCCCGGGCGGTTCCTCCGGCGGCTCGGCGGCGGCGCTGGCGGCGCGCCTGGTGCCAGGCGCCACCGCCTCGGATACCGGCGGCTCCATCCGCCAACCCGCCGCGCTGTGCGGCGTCACCGGACTCAAGCCCACCTACGGCCGCGTGTCCCGCTGGGGCATGATCGCCTTTGCCTCCAGCCTCGACCAGGCCGGCCCCATGGCGCGCACCGCCGAGGACGTGGCGCTGCTGTTGCAGGTCATGGCGGGCTTCGACGCGCGCGATTCCACCTGCCTCGACCGCCCCGTGCCGGATTACGCCGCGACCCTGGAGCAACCCCTCGCGGGATTGCGGATCGGCGTGCCGGAGGAGTATTTCGGTGCCGGTCTCCACCCCGGCACCGAACGCGCGGTGCGCGAGGCGCTCGCCGAATTCGAGCGCCAGGGCGCCCGCCTGGTGGCCATCAGCCTGCCCCATTCCGGACTCGCGGTGCCCGCCTACTATGTGATCGCGCCCGCCGAAGCCTCGGCCAATTTGTCGCGCTTCGACGGCGTGCGCTACGGCCACCGCTGCGCCGACCCGGTCGATCTGCGCGACCTCTACATGCGCTCCCGGGAAGAAGGCTTCGGCGATGAGGTCAAACGCCGCATCCTGATCGGCACCTACTGCCTCTCCGCCGGCTACTACGACGCCTACTACAACAAGGCGCAGCAGGTGCGGCGCCTGATCCGCCAGGATTTCCTCGACGCCTTCGCGAACGTCGACCTGATCCTGGGCCCCACCTGTCCCAACCCGGCCTTCGCCTTCGGCGCCAAGGGCGGCGATCCGGTGGCCATGTACCTCGAGGACATCTACACCATTGCCGCCAACCTCGCCGGACTGCCGGCGCTCTCGGTGCCCTGCGGTCTGGTGGACGCCAAGCCCGTGGGCCTGCAGATCATCGGCAACTACTTCGACGAGGCGCGCATGCTCAACGCCGCCCACCGCTATCAACTGGCGACCGGCTGGCATCAATTGGCGCCGCCGGCGCTGACGGAGACCGCCGCATGAGCTGGGAAACCGTGATCGGACTCGAAGTCCACCTCCAGCTCGCCACCCGCTCCAAGCTGTTCTCCGGCGCCGCGACCGCGTTCGGCGCCGCGCCCAACACCCAGGCCTGCGCCATCGATCTGGCGCTGCCGGGCACCCTGCCGCTGCTGAACAAGGCCGCGGTCGAAATGGCGATCCGCTTCGGGCTCGCGGTCGACGCCGAGATCAATCCGGTGTCGGTATTCGAGCGCAAGAACTACTTCTATCCCGACCTGCCCAAGGGCTACCAGACCACCCAGCTCGCGCATCCCATCGTGGGGCCGGGCCATCTCGACATCGAGCTCGCCGACGGGCGCGAAAAGCGCATCCGCATTCACCACGCCCACCTGGAAGAGGACGCCGGCAAGTCGCTGCACGAGGACTTCCACGGTCTGTCGGGCATCGACCTCAACCGCGCCGGCACGCCGCTGATCGAGATCGTCACCGAGCCCGACCTGCGCAACGCCGAGGAAGCCGTCGCGTTCGCGAAGAAACTCCACGCCATCGTCACTGCGCTCGGCATCAGCGACGGCGATATGTCCCAGGGCTCGATGCGCTTCGATGTCAATGTCTCGGTGCGCCGCCCGGGGGAGCCCCTGGGCACCCGCACCGAAACCAAAAACCTCAATTCCTTCCGGTTCATGGAGCGCGCCATCGCCAAGGAAGTCGCGCGTCAGATCGGCGTTCTGGAGGACGGCGGCCGGGTGCTCCAGGAAACCCGCCTCTACGACGGCGACACCGACAGCGCCCGCGCCATGCGCAGCAAGGAAGAAGCCAACGACTACCGCTACTTTCCCTGTCCCGACCTGCTGCCCGTGCATGTCGCGCCGGCCCTGATCGAGCAGTTGCGCGCGAGCCAGCCGGAACTGCCGGACGCGCGCCGGGCGCGCTTCGTCGCCGAGCATGGGCTGTCCGACTACGACGCCGGCCAGCTCGCCGCCGACACCCCCACCGCGCACTATTTCGAAGCCGCGGCCAAGGCATCCGGCGATCCCAAACTCGCCGCCAACTGGCTGATGGGCGAGATCGCAGCACGCCTCAACAGCACCGAGACCGCGATCGCCGCCTGCCCGGTGAGCCCGGCCCAGCTCGGCGGCCTGCTGCAACGGATTCTCGACCGCACCATCTCCAACGCCATTGCGCGCCAGGTGTTCGACGCGCTCTGGAATGGCGCCAGCGACGCCGACGCCGTGATCGAAGCCAAGGGCCTGAAACAGGTCTCCGACAGCGGCGCCATCGCGGCGTTGGTGGACCAGGTACTGGTGGCCAACCCCAAACAGGTGGCCGATTACCGCGCCGCGCCCGATGACAAGAAAGCCAAGATGTTCGGCTTTTTCGTCGGTCAGGCCATGAAAGCCTCGGGCGGCAAGGTCAATCCCCAGCAGCTCAACGCACTGCTCGCCGCCAGGCTCAACGGGTAAAAACAGGACATCGCCATGGCGTTGAAAAAAGACAAGGTACAGGTCATCGGCGAAGTCTTCGACGCAGCGCGCCTGCGCAGCTTCCTCGACTACCAGCCGCCCGCCGGCGTCGACGCCGATTACCATGTGCTGGAGAAAGCCTACCGGGGCATGGGCGCGGAGAATTTCGCGGACTTTCTCGCGCTGTTCGTCGCCGCCGGTCGCAACCCGCGCGCCACCAATCCCGCCGGGCAGACCCTGGCCGAAGTGCTCCGCGATCAACGCCACGCCGAACCCTATCTGGCGGCGCTCGCCCGTCTCACCTGAGCCGCGCGCCGCCGGCCGCTCCCCCATCCTGAAACCCGCAACTCACTGAGGAATCCATCATGTCCGATGCCGTCAGCTTCACCCGTGATGGCGAGATAGGCGTCATCACCGTCGCCAATCCGCCCGTCAATGCCCTGTCCCAGCCGGTGCGCGCCGGCCTCAAGGACGCCGTGCAGGCCGGCCTCGCCGACGCCGGCGTCAAGGCCATGGTGCTGATCTGCGACGGCGCGACCTTCATCGCCGGCGCCGATATCCGCGAATTCGGCAAGCCCCTGGCGGCGCCCAGTCTGGTGCCGGTCATCGACGCCATGGAAGCCTCGGACAAACCCATCGTCGCTGCGATCCACGGCACCGCGCTCGGCGGCGGCCTGGAAGTGGCGCTCGGCTGCCACTACCGGGTCGCGGTGCCCGGTGCGCGCGTCGGCCTGCCCGAAGTGAACCTGGGCCTGCTGCCCGGCGCCGGCGGCACCCAGCGCCTGCCGCGCCTGGTGGGCGTCGAAAAGGCGCTCGACTTCATCGTGCAGGGCACCCATGTCCCCGCCGCCGAAGCCCGACGTCTCGGGCTGCTCGACGAACTCATCGAAGGGGATCTCAAGACCGGCGCCATCGCCTTCGCGCGCCGCGTGCTGGCCGAGAACCGCGGCGTGAAGCGGGCGAGCGCGCTGCCGGTAGCGCCGGTCGCGGCCGACTTCTTTGCCAACTATGAGGCCGGCATCGCGCGCCGTCTGCGCGGCTTCAAGGCGCCCTTCAACATCATCAAGGCTGTCCAGGCCGCGGCCGAACTGCCGTTTGCCGCGGGCATGAAGCGCGAGGCGGAGCTGTTCCAGGACCTGATGACTTCCAGCGAATCCCGCGCCCAGCGCCATGTGTTCTTCGCCGAGCGCGAAGTGGCCAAGATTCCGGGACTGCCGAAGGACACGGCGCAGCGCGAGATCAATACCGCCGCCGTGATCGGCGCCGGCACCATGGGCGGCGGCATCGCCATGAACTTCGCCAATGCCGGCATTCCGGTGACCCTGCTCGAAATCAACCGCGAAGCCCTGGACCGGGGCATCGCCGTGATCCGCAAGAACTACGAGGCGACCGCGAGCAAGGGCCGCCTCACCACGGCGGATGTCGAAAAGCGCATGGGATTGATCACGCCGTCCACCGCCTACGACGACATCAAGCAGGCCGATGTGGTGATCGAGGCCGTGTTCGAGAACATGGACATCAAGAAAGAGGTGTTCCGCACCCTCGATTCGGTCGCCAAGCCGGGCGCCATCCTCGCCACCAACACCTCGACCCTGAACGTCGACGAGATCGCGAGTGCCACTAAACGGCCCCAGGACGTGATCGGCATGCACTTCTTCAGCCCCGCCAACGTGATGCGGCTGCTGGAAAACGTGCGCGGCAAACAGACCGCCAACGACGTCATCGCCACGGTGATGAACCTGTCGCGGCGCATCGGCAAGATCGGCGTCCTGGTCGGCGTGTGCGACGGCTTCGTCGGCAACCGCATGCTGCACCAGCGCACCCGCGAGGCCATGTTCCTGGTGGAAGAGGGCGCCAGACCCGAGCAGATCGACAAGGTGCTCTACGACTTCGGCTTCCCCATGGGCCCCTTCGCCATGGCCGACATGGCCGGGCTCGACGTGGGCTACAAGGTGCGAGAGGAGCGCCGCAAGGCCGGCAAGATCGAGCCGCGCGAATCCCTGTGGATCGACAAGATCGTCGAAATGGGCCGCCACGGCCAGAAGACCAACGCCGGCATCTACCGCTACGCCGACGGCCGCACCCCGCTGCCCGACCCCGAGATCGAGCGTCTCATCGCCCAGTGCGCCCGCGATGCGGGCATCGCGCAGCGCCAGATTTCCGATCAGGAAATTCTCGAACGCTGCCTTTATCCCATGATCAACGAAGGCGCGAAGATCCTCGAAGAAGGCATCGCCGCGCGCGCGCTGGACATCGACATCATCTGGATCAACGGTTACGGCTTCCCCGCCTACCGCGGCGGCCCCATGTTCTGGGCCGACGAAATCGGGCTCAAGACCGTCTGCGAGGCCTACCGGAAATACGCCGGGCAATTTGGCGACACCTACTGGAAGCCGGCGCCGCTGCTGGAAAAACTGGCGCGGGAAGGGAAGGGTTTTTACGACCTGTGAGCGGACTTGGGGCTGGGGGCAGCATCCCCGGTCCCCGTGTCATGAACCTCGCGGGAGGAGTTCGGGGGGGGGATAGGCACGGGGCGGCCAACGCATGACCGACGACCGCCACTCACGACGCTCCACGAATCAAGTAACTATTCCGTAGTTACAACGCCGTTGCTTATGGTATATAAAGCCCATGTCAAAGCACCAACAAGCCTTGGAAAGGCTGTGTTCCAGCCCACCGGCTGCGAGCATCAAGTGGCAAGAGCTGAAGGGGGTGCTTGAACATCTCGGCTACAAAATGCTGAAAGGCAGCGGCTCTCGCCGAAAGTTCTTCCACCCTGAAAAGAATGATTTGATCATCTGCCATCAGCCACACCCTTCGCCCAATGTGGACAAGGCGTGTGTCACAGACGTAATTGAGCACCTCAAGGCCAACGGATTTATTTAGGAACCATTGTGGACACCCTCAAGTACAAAGATTACGAAGGCACCGCAGAACTGGATATGACTCGCGGCGTTTGTCGCGGGAAGATCCTTTTCATCGACGATCTCGTCACCTACGAAGCGGCGCTGCCAGCGAATCTCCAACGGGAGTTTGAGGCGGCTGTGGACGACTACCTCGAAACCTGTTCCGACTTGGGCAGAGAACCCCAACGCCCGTTCCGTGGGCAATTCAATGTTCGCATCGCGCCGAGCCTCCACCGGGCCGCCACACGGCGCGCCGTTATCGACGGAGTTTCGTTAAATGAGGTGGTTGTGCGTGCGCTCGATGATTACGTACATGCCAAGACAGAGGTCATTCACAACGTCCGCGTGGCGGAAGAGACGGCGGAGATAACCAGGACTTTCGCCGCCATTGCATCATCCGGACGGCCGCAATGGAAAACCCAAAATGTCCACTAACGCGAAAGCACCGGAACAAAACCCGGCGCCAATTGACCCACCCCTTTCAATGAGGGACCTGGCTGCCGTTCTGGTCAAGCACTATGGGCTAACTGAAGGCACATATGACCTGATGGTGGAATTTCAGATCGGTACTGGACCAGTCGGGCCAGACAAGGACAACCCCCTCCCGGGCGTGACCACCGGCGTTTCACGGGTTGGCCTCATCCCGACCGCGAAGGCAGGCCCAAACACCGTTGACGCCTCACTGGCGAATCCGAGGAAAAAGCCCCGCAAGAAGGCTGTAACCAAAGCGGCTTTGTAACCGAACCGCTTGCCATTTTGCCCCTTTCCGCCGCCTGATCGAGGCTACCGAAGCAGGAATCCCAATGCAGGCCAAGGAAGCTACCGCCCGCATCAAGATCAACCGGCTGCTCGAAGCCGCCGGCTGGCGTTTCTTCGGTGAAGGCGCATTACCGGCCAATATCAGGCTTGAACCCGGCGTCACGCTCAAACACACCGATCTGGACGCGCTCGGCAACGACTTCGAGACCACCAGCCGGGGCTTCGTCGATTTCCTGCTGCTCGACGCCAAGGGTTTTCCGCTGCTGGTACTGGAAGCCAAGGCCGAAGGTAAAAATCCGCTGGTCGGCAAGGAGCAGGCGCGCAGATACGCCCGTGCGCAGAACTGCCGCTTTGTCATCCTCTCCAACGGCAACCTGCATTACTTCTGGGATCTGGAACGCGGCAATCCCCACGTCATCACCGCGTTTCCGACGCCCGAGTCGGTCACCGGCTACCAGAAGATCACACCCAACCCGGCGCGTCTGACCGAAGAACAGGTCGGCGACGATTACATCGCCCTGACCCAGCGGCCGGGCTACGCGGCCGAGGCCGGCTGGACAAACGAAGCCGAGCGCCCGGCCTACGTCACCGCCAACAAGCTGCGCTTCCTGCGGCCCTACCAACTGCGGGCCATCCATGCCCTGCAACGGGCGGTCGGCGAGGGCAAGGACCGCTTTCTGTTCGAGATGGCCACCGGCACCGGCAAGACCCTCACCGCCGCCGCGATCATCAAGCTGTTCCTGCGCTCCGGCAACGCCCGCCGCGTGCTGTTTCTGGTCGATCGGCTGGAGCTGGAGGACCAGGCCGGCAAGAAAGCCGACTCCCCGCTAATAAGTCTGTCCGCCGATTTCAAAACGGTCATCTACAAGGAAAACCGCGACGACTGGCGCCGCGCCGAGATCGTCGTCACCACCGTGCAGTCGCTGCTGTTCAACAACAAATACCAGCGCCTCTTCTCGCCCACCGATTTCGATCTGGTCATCTCCGACGAGGCGCATCGCTCCATCGGCGGCAACGCGCGCGCCGTGTTCGATTATTTCGTCGGCTACAAGCTGGGCCTCACCGCCACGCCGCGCGATTACCTGCGCCGCTTCGACAGCGCCAAATCCGGCAGCCGCGACCCGCGCGAGGCCGAGCGCCGCCTGCTGCTCGACACCTACCGCACCTTCGGCTGCGAATCCGGCCAGCCCACCTTCCGCTATTCGCTGCTCGACGGCGTGCAGGAGGGCTACCTGGTCAACCCCACCGTGGTGGACGCCCGCACCGACGTCACCACCGAGCTGCTGTCGGAAGAAGGCTTCATCGTCACTGTTACCGACGACACCGGCGAGGACCAGCAGGAAGCCTTCAAGCAGCGCGAGTTCGAGAAGCGCTTTTTCTCGGACGCTACCAATCAGCTTTTCTGCAAGACCTTTCTGGAACACGCCCTGCGCGACCCGGTCAGCGGCGAGATCGGCAAATCCATCGTGTTTGCCGTCAGCCAGCACCACGCCGCCAAGCTGGCGCAGATTTTCAACCTGATGGCCGACCGTCTGTTCCCCGGCAAATACCAGTCCGACTTCGCCGTGCAGGTCACCTCGCAGGTGCAGGGCGCGCAGCAGTTCACCATCAACTTCGCCAACAACAACCTGCTTGGCGCCGGCAACTTCATCCCCGCCTACAAGACCAGCAAGGCGCGGGTGTGCGTGACGGTGGGCATGATGACCACCGGCTACGACTGCACCGACATCCTGAATCTCGGCCTGTTTCGCCCCATCTTCTCGCCCACCGACTTCATCCAGATCAAGGGTCGCGGCACGCGCAAGCACGACTTCCGCGAGCAATTGTTCGACGACGCCATCAGGCCGGCGTCACCCGGCCGGAGAAAACCGCCTTCAAGTTGTTCGATTTCTTCGCCAACTGCGAATACTTCGAGACCGAATTCAATTACGACGAGGTGCTGCGGCTGCCTCGCCCCGGCACCCGAAGTGCGGGCGAAGGCCCGGTGACCTACGACGGAAACTACGAGCACCTGGGCACCGACATCCTCGCCGGCATCAAGGAGGAGGTCGTCGGCGACGAGGGCATGAAAATCGACCGCATGTTTTTTGCGCGCTTCGAAGACAGCGTGCGCGAAAACGCCGAAATTGTCGCCGCCGTGGAGGCTGGACAATGGGATCAGGTGATCGACTACGTCAACCGCGAAGTGTTCGACAAGCCCAAGGAGTTCTACAACCTCGACAAGCTGCGCCGGGCCGCGGCGGTGGATCGCCGCCTGACGCTGCGCGAGATTCTGGAAAAAATCTTCGGCCTGATCCCGCGCTTCAAATCCAGAGATGAATTGCTGGAGGAGGAGTTCGCCAAATTCGTCGCCGACATCAAGCCCGACGAGGCCGCCGCCATCCCCGCCATTCGCCAATACTTCAAGGCCTATGTCAGCAACGGCCAAGTGCGCCAGATCATCGATAACCGCTACTTCACCGACCTGGCCACCAACGCCGAGTTTTCTACCCCGGAGTACAGGGCGGTGCCTGCCAAATACCGCTTGCTGGTGCCGGAGTACGTCAAGGACTATGTGTCGTTGAACCAGTTCGCGCCTTGAATGCAGCGCAGGCACCGCAAGTCGCACTCGTTAGTAACACCTACTGGCGTGCTACACTTGATTATGTGTTAAGTAAGGAGCTTCGCATGGGCACCACAGTCAATTTCACCGGCGCCGTCGACCGCGACCTGCTCAAGCGCGCCAAGATCATCGCCGCCAAAACCGACACGTCGGTCAACGCGCTGTTCAACGCTGAGCTTCGTCATCTGGTCGAGACCTTCGAGACCGCAGAATCCAGTGGCAACCAGAACTTCAAGGTTCTGCTCGATTTTTCGCTGGGCAGGCGCACCGGCACCGAGGCCATGCAGGCACTGGGCCTCGACAGCGAGGAAGACCTGTTTCTGCTGATGGCGCAAGCCCACCTGCCGATGCCACGGTTGCCGGATGCCGTCACGCAGGACATGGTCAAGCAACTGAAATCACTCACCACCTGAGCCAACCGCGGTGTCCGAGCCTGCCACCCTGCTGCCCGATGCCGGCCCGCTGATCACGCTGGCCTACGCGGATGCGCTCGACCTGTTATGCAAACCGAGCTGGCCGATTGTGCTGGTCGATATGGTGCTGCACGAAGTCACGCGCAACCAGACGCCGACCAGCGAAAAACTGGCGCGCTGGGTTGAGAGCAGCACGATAGCGATAGGCGCGACCCGCACCTTCCGGCATTACCAGCAGACGCTTGCGGCAGGCACCGCGACGGTACGCCAATCCAATCTCGGCGAACTGGCGATTCAGGAAACCATGAACGATTTTGCGCTCGACCAGCCGCAGAAAACCGGCGTCTTCCTGTTCGAGGACCACAAGATTGCCCGTGCCAGCTTTTTCGTGCCAGACAACTGCCGCAAGATCAGCACACGCGCGTTCCTGCTTTTCCTGGAGCAGAAAGGCTGGCTTGAGTCGGCGGCGGAGATCGAGCGGCGGGCCATACAGGCCGGACGCAGCTTCTCCAGACTGCGATTTCCGCCCGAGTAAGTCCACCGCGATATCACCGCGAAATACACGGAAATGGCAGACCTTAAATTTGAAGAGGAGAGCTATCGAATACGGGGAGCCGTTTTTGAGGTGTACCGCGAAATGGGCTGCGGGTTTCTGGAAGCCGTCTATCAGGAATGCCTGGAACGAGAATTCACCAGACAGTGCATTCCATTTGTGTCCCAGCGGGAACTGGTTCTGCATTACAAGGGAGACCAATTGACGCAAACCTACAAACCAGACTTCATCTGCTTCGAGCACATCATTGTTGAACTCAAGGCAGTGAAGGAACTGGCAGGCGAACACCGGGCACAGATTCATAATTACCTCAAAGCAACTGGCCTTGAATTGGGGCTACTGGTCAACTTTGGCCATTATCCGAAAGCCGAAATCGAGCGAATCGTGAAATGAAAAAGAAAATAACCACGGAACACACAGAATACACGGAAGAAGACAATAAAGTGGTTTTGGTTTGCTTTTTTTCAGTGTGTTCCGTGTGTTCCGTGGTTAATGCTTTAAGGAATTTCTAATGCTCGACACCGCCACCAAACGCCGTATCGACACCGCCCGCGACATCCTGGTCGGCAAGGTGCCCGACCCCAAAAGCCAGGTCGAGCAGATCACCATCGCGCTGATCTACAAGTTCATGGACGACATGGACGCCGAGGCCGAGGAGCTGGGCGGCCACCGCAAGTTCTTTGCCGGCGACTACGCCCGCTACGGCTGGGCCAAACTCATGCGCTCCGGTCTGGGCGGCCACGAGACGCTGAATCTGTACGCCGAAGCCATCGCCCGCATGCCCGAGAATCCCGGCATCCCGCCGCTGTTTCGCGACATCTTCAAGAACGCCTACCTGCCCTACCGCGATCCGGAAACATTGCGCGCGTTCCTGAAGATCATCGACGAGTTCGAGTACGACCACTCCGAGCGCCTGGGCGATGCCTTCGAATACCTGCTATCCGTGCTCGGCTCCCAGGGCGACGCCGGCCAGTTCCGCACCCCGCGCCACATCATCGACTTCATCGTCGCGGTGCTCGACCCGCAAAAGCACGAAACCGTGCTCGATCCCGCCTGCGGCACCGCCGGCTTTCTGATCTCGGCGTGGAAGCACATCCTCAAGCAAAACAGCTCCCCTCGCCCGCTTGCGGGAGACGACTGCATGGACGCAGGAGGTAGCGCAATGCCGGGAGCAATTGCCGAGGGCCGGGGAGATCCAGGGAGGTCGCGGTCCGGTGCAGGCGGTTCTCCCTCTCCCTTTGCGGGAGACGACTGCATGGATGCAGGAGGTAGAGCAATGCCGGGAGCAATTGCCGAGGGTCGGGGAGAGGGGTCACGAGAGAGGGCGGGCGACCTGCTCACCCCCGACGAGCGCGGCCGCCTGGCGCGCAACTTCAAGGGCTACGATATCTCGCCCGACATGGTCCGCCTGTCGCTGGTCAACCTCTACCTGCACGGCTTCACCGACCCACACATTTACGAGTACGACACGCTCACCAGCCAGGAGCGCTGGCACGAGACCGCCGACGTCATCCTCGCCAACCCGCCGTTCATGTCGCCCAAGGGCGGCATCCGGCCGCACAACCGCTTTTCGGTGCAGAGCAAACGCAGCGAAGTGCTGTTCGTCGACTACATGGCCGAGCACCTCACGCCCAACGGCCGCGCCGGCATCATCGTGCCCGAGGGCATCATCTTCCAGAGCCAGGGCGCCTACCGGCAACTGCGCAAGCTGCTGGTGGAGGACTACCTGATCGCCGTCGTCTCCCTGCCGGCCGGCGTGTTCCAGCCCTATTCCGGCGTCAAGACCTCCATCCTCATCCTCGACAAATCGCTGGCCCGGAGCAGCGACAGCATCGCCTTCGTCAAGGTGCAGAACGACGGCTTCGGCCTCGGCGCCCAGCGCCGCGCGATTGACAAGAACGACCTGCCCGCCGCAGCCGAAGCCCTGCAAGCCTTCCGTCATTCCCGCCCCCGATCGGAGTCGAGGGCAGGCGCAAACGGGAATCGAGGCGCCGCAGCCGTTCACGTATCCCGTCATTCTCGCGCAAGCGGGAATCCAGTGGATTTCGATCCCAGCCAATACCCCGGCCTGCTGGTGGTCGAGAAGTCCCGCATCGCCGCCAATGGCGACTATAACTTGAGCGGGGAGCGGTATCGGGAGGCAGCGGGAAGCAACCATTCGTTTCCGCTTGTTTCCCTTGGCGACGGCGACTTGTTCCGAGTCGAAAGCGGCGGCACACCAAAGTCTGGCGTAGAGGAATACTGGGGCGGCGGGATTCCCTGGGCGACACTGGCGGACCTGTCGGCATCGAACTTCATCACCCAAATCACTTCGACCCAGCGAACGATTTCGGAGAAGGGTCTGCGCGAATCCTCCGCGAAGATGATTCCGGCCAACTCGGTAATCGTCTCGACCCGCGCGACCATTGGCCGCATCGCCATCAACCGCATTCCCATCGCAACGAATCAAGGTTTCAAGAACGTTGTGATTGAAGACGCAGAGCGCGCAGTTCCGGAGTATGTCGCGCTGGCGCTCACAAAGCTCGTACCGACGATGCAGGCATGGGCAACGGGCGGGACGTTCGCAGAAATCTCTAAGTCGAAGTTCTGCGAACTCCAAATCCCCTTGCCGCCGCTGGAAGTGCAGAAGGTGATCGTGGCGGAGATCGAGGGCTACCAGAAAGTCATCGACGGCGCCCGCGCCGTCCTCGACCACTACCGCCCCCACATCCCCATCCACCCCGACTGGCCGATGGTGGAGCTGGCAAGCGTTGCACGGTTTCAGGAAGGCCCTGGCATCCTTGCAAAGGATTTCCACAAGGACGGCATTCCTCTGGTCAGACTCGCGGGTCTGCGTGGTTTTACCGTAACCCTCGAAGGATGCAATTACCTAGATCCCGAGATGGTCGCTCAGAAGTGGAGTCACTTCCGCCTTCGCGTCGGCGATATTCTCGTCTCTACGAGCGCATCGTTCGGAAGGCCCGCAATCGTCACCTCAGTGGCCGAGGGAGCCGTCTTCTACACGGGGCTCATCCGCTTTCAGCCTCTCGACGCCAGCCTTGACGCGAGCTATCTGGAAACATTCCTCGGGAGCCCTGCGTTTCTCGAACAGGGAGAATCGTTTGCCACAGGTTCCAGTATTAAGCACTTCGGGCCAATGCACCTGAAGCAGATGAAAATCCCCCTCCCACCCCTAGCGACGCAGCAAGCCATCGTCGCCGAGATCGAAGCCGAGCAGGCGCTGGTCAGCGCCAACCGCGACCTGATCGCCCGTTTCGAAAAGAAAATCCAGGCCACCCTCGCCCGCATTTGGTGCGAGGACGGGCCGGCCTCGGGGGAGGCTGACGCATGAACCTGCAGGACGCCTACTACGAACAGAAATTCGAGGTTGAGTTTCTCCGCGCGAAAGGGGATGCGTTTCAGACCTTCTTCGAGCGGCTGATGGGGTTGGCCTACAAGGCCGATTTCATGGCCTGCCGGCCATGGGGAAATCAGGGCGACCGCAAGAATGACGGTTTCCTCAAATCGGAGCGCCGACTGTTCCAAGTCTATGCGCCCAACGAGATGGACGCTGCCAAGGCGAAGGCCAAGATCACCGACGACTTCGAGGGCGCCAAGGAGCACTGGGGCAAGCATTTCGACAAATGGGTGTTCGTCCATAACGCGACGGATGGGTTGCCGCCGCATATTCAGCAGCTTTTACTCGATTTTGAGTTTGCGAATTCTGGAATTGGGTTAGAACCGTGGTGTCTGGAGGAGCTTCGGCTGATCTTGCGAAAGCTCACAGATGAAGACAAGGCGTCATGGTTAGGCCTTGCCCCAAACGATGCAACCAAGATGAAGTTGGGCTTCGGCGACTTGAAGGTTGTACTTGAGAGGATCAGCGCGCTCCCTGCGCCACCGATGACCGACATCCAGGACGTGCCAACGGGGAAGATTGAAGCGAACGCGTTATCTGAGGCTGTCGCGCAGTTGCTCAAGGAAGGCATGGTCAAATCGCCGCTGGTCGCGGACTTTCTCTCCCACTGGTATGACGAGACACTTGGGGAACGACTGGCCGAGGCCTTCAAGGCCGAGTATCGGCGGTTACGCGGGGGCCATGGCCCAAACCAAATATATGCTGAACTGCAATCGTGGGCCGGGGGCGATCATCTCGGAACACCGGAGCACCAGTTGGCTGTGCTCACGATCATCGCGTATTACTTCGAGCGCTGCGACATCTTCGAAGAACCACGGAGCGCCGCGCGATGATTCTCCCATCCAAGCATGTATCCCAGGACCGTGCCCTGCTGACCGTCGGAGCATCGATCCTGCGGCACCTGTCATACCCCGTCACCGTGTCGGCCTTGTGGGAGCAGATGCCGCGAGCTGTCCTTGACCAGACGGCATCGCCACCCATGCGCTACGACGGATTTGTGCTCGCGCTCGATCTGCTGTTCCTCATGGGGGCAATCGAGCTGCGTGAGGGGCTGCTTGTTCGGGGGGTGTCATGATCCACCGCATTTACAGCAGTCTCGCGACTTTCAAGGCACTGGAGTTCAAGTCCGGCCTGAATGTGCTGATCGCGCAAAAGGAAGCGGGCGCCACGGATAAGCAAACTCGCAACCGGGCGGGCAAGACCAGCTTGATCGAGATTGTTCATTTCCTGACCGGCTCGAAAGCCGAGAAGGGTTCTCTGTGTTGCTCAGGAGCGCTCGCCAACGAATCGTTCGGCATGACGTTCGACCTCGGCGGAGAGAAGCTTCGCGTTGAACGTGCGGGGCACCAGAAATCCAAGATTCGCCTTGAAGGCACCAGCTTTCTGAATGGGAAGACCAGCCTCTCGAATTCCGAGTGGGTAGAACTCCTTGGTGAGAAGATGTTCGGGTTGCACCAAGTTCCTGGGAACGATGGGCGCACTCCAACATTCCGTTCCTTGTTCGCCTATTTCGTGCGTCGGCAACTCAGCGGAGCGTTCACCTCTCCTGAGAAGCAGGCAACCATGCAGCAAGCCGGCGACTATCAGGTCGCCCTGCTGTTCCTGCTTGGCCTGGATTGGAGGATTGCCAGTGACTGGCAGAAAGTACGGGATCGGGAGAAGACCCTGGGTGAGCTTAAGAAGGCGGCGGGGGCCGGCGCATTCGGCAGTATCGTCGGAAAGGCGTCTGATCTGCGTACCCAACTGACTGTAGCCGAGGCCAGACTGGCAGATCTCAAATCCCAGGTTGCCTCATTCCGTGTACTGCCCCAGTACACGGAACTGGAAGCGGAGGCCAATCAGCTCACGCGCGCAATCAATGACCTGTCAAACGCCAATGTAATAGACGCGGCAATGACCGGAGACCTGGAGCGCGCCATGCGGGCGGAAGCGCCCCCGTCACTCGCCGATCTTCAGAGTGTCTACGCAGAAGCGGGCATTGCATTGCCGGGCGTAGCCATCAAGCGCTACGACGATGTGCGGAGCTTCCACGAGTCGGTCATTCGGAATCGGCGGGATTATCTCGCCGGAGAGCTGGACGCAGCGAAGCAGCGCGTTGCGGCGCGCGAGCAGGAGAAACTGCGGCTCGACGCACGGCGGGCTGACGTGATGGGAGTCTTACAGAGTCATGGTGCGCTGGATCAGTTTTCCCAACTACAAGGTGAAGTCGGGCGCATGGAAGCGGCGGTCGAGTCGCTGCGGCAACGCTTCGAGGCCGCCGAACAACTGGAGGGCACGAAGAACGAGCTGGAGATCGAACGAAACCGATTGACGCTGCGCCTGCGGCCCGCCTTTGCCGAGCAGAGGACGCGCTTGTCCGAAGCAATTCTCGCGTTCGAGGAGACGTCCAGGCGGCTGTATGAGTCCGCCGGCAGCATGACCGTGGAGGAAACATCCAATGGGCCGGTATTCCAGTTTCCGATGCAAGGCTCACGTAGCAAGGGCATCAAGAACATGCAGATTTTCTGCTTCGACATGATGCTGATGCGTCTATGCGCCGCCCGCGGTTTGGGGCCGGGATTCCTGATCCATGACAGTCATCTCTTCGACGGCGTTGATGGCCGGCAGGTGATTAGTGCGCTGAAAGTTGGTGCGGAAACCGCTGCGGAACTCGGCTTTCAATACATCGTCACGATGAACGAAGACGATGCGTTCAAGGAGAAGATTGACGGTTTCGACCTCCGGAAACATGTGCTCCCGACGGTCCTGACTGATGCCAAGGAAGACGGTGGGCTGTTTGGCTTCCGGTTCTGAGTGAACGCCATGGAAGAATCAGCCGAACGGGGAAACTACCTTCTACTCTCTTTCAAGACCCCAAAAGAGCAGGAATACATCGAGTTCCTGTGGGACGCCTTCGAGGCCAACTGCACACACGGCAAGTACCAGCTCGCCTTCCTTGCCTACCACAGGTTGGCGCTGGTCAGCGCCAACCGTGAACTGATTGCCCGCTTCGAAAAGAAAATCCAGGCCACCCTCGCCCGCGTCTGGGGCGAAGAAGAATCCGCCGCGCGAAGGCTTGAGCCATGAAATCGAGTTTTGTTGTTTACATTGACGAATCCGGGGACGAAGGCTTTGTCTTCAACGCGGATGGCTCCGGGAGTTCCCGGTGGTTCGTGTTGTCGGCAGCGGTGATCCGGCAGGCGAACGATTTGCAGATGGTCTCCTGCCTCAAGGCGGTCCGCGAGGTATTGAAGAAGCCACCGAAGACGCCGTTGCACTTCGTGGATTTGAAGCACGAGCAGCGCGTGCCCTACATCCGGCGCGTCGGGGAACTATCCATGCGCACGGTGAACGTGCTGGTTTACAAGCCGCTCATCAATGAGCCGGAGAAGTTTCAGAATACCAAGTACCTGCTCTATCGCTACGCTACCCGCATGCTGTTGGAGCGGGTTTCCTGGCTCTGCCGCGATCAACGCCGTGCGGGTGAAGGAGATGGTTTTGCGGAGATCATCTTTTCCAACCGTAGCAATATGTCCTACGAAGACATCCGGGATTATCTGCGGCTGCTGCTCCGGCAGTCGGAGGCAAACCCACAGAAAGTGCAGATTGATCGCACGGTGATCGACCCCGCCCGAATTCGCTCGGTGGAACACTCGAAACTGGCCGGCTTACAGGTCGCAGATGCGGTGGCATCAGGATTCAACTTCGCCGTGAAGGTGAATCGTTACGGGGAAACGGAACCCGCGTATTCGGGGCATCTGAAAAAAACGCTCTATCGCCACCCGTCGCAATCGATGGGTTACGGGATAAAGGTATGGCCGGAAGATTACGAAACCATAAAATCAAAAGCCCCCGAAGCGACTAACCTCGGAGGCTTGTGAATTTGAATGGCCCCAGGAACCGAGGATCCCACCCATATGGGCTGCCGCTCTCGGAGAGCGACCTCTACCTTTCCTGCGCTTGCCGGGGCGCAAAGTCCCACAGCGTCGGCGGTCTTGTCAAGCGCTGTTTCAAGCAATCTCATCGTCGCTGACGAAGATACGGCCGGTTATGTGTCCGGCCGTGGCGAGTAAAAGCAGGGGTTCAAGCCGCCCGCTCGTAAAGCACTGCCTCCTTGATTTTCGGTGGCGTGAGGCCATAGTCGACGGCTACCTCTGCAACGGTCTCGCCAGCGTCGATGCGCTCCACGATGACGCGGGTGGATATGCCGCGATGCACCAGAACCGGTCTGCCAAATGCCACGGCCGGATCAATGCTGAGCAGTCGCTCTGCGGCCGGGCCATTGCCCGCCGTGAACGGATACAGCCGCACCGGAAAGTCCCGCTCATCCCACTCGACGCGCTTCAGGTGCTCGTCGAAGAACCTGCGCATGGCAATCTGGCCGGAGGCGGACAGGCCGATCAACTCGCCGTAGCGCTCCAGCAGCAGGCCCCCGGCTTCGGTGCGCAGTTCGCTGCTCAGCAGCAGACGGTCGATGTGCAGGGACTTTTCGGCGTAGTCGATCGCTTGGCGCAGGGCGTTGAGGGATAAATGTCAGAAATGTCAGGAAACAGAAATGTCAGGGTCAGGTCTTTCAACATCGCATCAGATCTTCGTTGAATTTTCATGCCCGTTCACCATTGTGCTCACCTTCGTATAGTGGACGCCGAGTCAGGTTGGCTCGGGTGTTTCAATCAGCAGGTGGTAATGATTGCTGATCTGACACCAGGCGTGACACACCCAGTTGAACGCTGGCAGGCTTGGGCGAACACCGCCAGCCAGACCGCCCGATCGTTATTCGAGGTGCCCATAAATTTAGTGATGGCTTATCAAGGTGCTTGGATAGAGCCAAAACGGGGGGCTGACTATAAGCAGACACGCCAAAACGAGTCTTGTATTGGACCTCATGGGCGCCCAGGATGTGCTGCATCGAGAGCCCACAGGGGCTTGCCGTCAAGTCAAAAGCGGTAGCACACCCGGTGAATTCAATGCGGATTGATTTTTGGCCGCCGCGCCGCACCTGGGTGATCCCGGCCCTCCCGGTTTCCTTTACGCCCCGGACCCAGTGCGGGAGAATGGCGCCCCTTCACTTCATCCCGTCCCGGAGCCCCTGATGACCCAGCGCCGCGATCTCGCCAACGCCATCCGGGCGCTCAGCATGGACGCCGTGCAGCGGGCCAACAGCGGCCACCCCGGCGCACCCATGGGGATGGCGGATATCGCCGAGGTGTTGTGGAACGGCCATCTGGTGCACAACCCGGCCAACCCGGCCTGGCCCAACCGCGACCGTTTCGTGCTCTCCAACGGCCACGGCTCGATGCTGCTCTATTCGCTGCTGCACCTGACCGGCTACGACCTGTCGATGGACGATCTGAAAAATTTCCGGCAGCTCCACTCCAGGACCGCGGGACATCCCGAGCACGGCGAGACACCCGGCGTCGAGACCACCACCGGACCGCTGGGCCAGGGGCTCGCCAATGCGGTGGGTATGGCGCTGGCCGAGAAAGTGCTGGCGGCGCAGTTCAACCGGCCCGGACACGGTGGTGGATCACCACACCTATGTGTTTCTCGGCGACGGCTGCCTGATGGAGGGCATCTCCCACGAGGCCTGCTCGCTGGCCGGCACGCTGGGGCTCGGCAAATTGATCGCGTTCTATGACGACAACGGCATTTCCATCGACGGCGAAGTCGAGGGCTGGTTCACCGACGACACGCCGGGCCGTTTCGAGGCCTACGGCTGGCAGGTGATTGCGGATGTGGACGGCCATGATCCCGCTGCCATCGAAGCCGCTATTGCGCGCGCCGGCCAGGAGACCGCCCGGCCGACGCTGATCTGCTGCAAGACCATCATCGGCTTCGGCGCGCCCACCAAGCAGGGCCAGGAAATCTGCCACGGCTCACCCCTGGGCGATGCCGAAATCGCCGCCGCACGCGCGGCGCTGGGTTGGACCGCGCCGCCGTTCGAGATTCCCGCGCCGATTCGCGCCCAATGGGACGCCCGCGCCCGGGGCGCCGCTGCCGAGGCGGCCTGGCGGCAGCGGTTGGCGGCCTATCGCGCCTCCCATCCGGAGCTGGCGGCGGAGCTGGAACGGCGCTGGCACGGCGAGCTGCCGGCGGCTTTCGCCCCCGCTGCCGAGGCCTACATCCGCCAGTGTCAGGAGAAAGGCGAAAGCCCCGCCACCCGCAAGGCCTCGCAGAACTGCCTCGACGCCTACGGGCCGCTGTTGCCGGAGCTGATCGGCGGTTCGGCCGACCTCGCCGGCTCCAACAACACCATCTGGAAGGGCAGCCAATCCATCGCGGCGGACGCGGCCGGCGGCAACTACATTCATTACGGCGTGCGCGAATTCGCCATGGCGGCGATCGGCAACGGCATCGCGCTGTACGGCGGCTTTATCCACTACAGCGCCACCTTCCTGGTGTTCGTCGACTACTGCCGCAATGCGCTGCGCATGGCGGCGCTGATGAAGCAGCGCCATATTTTTGTGCTGACCCACGATTCCATCGGGCTTGGCGAGGACGGTCCTACCCACCAGCCCGTGGAGCATCTGGCGAGCCTGCGCGCGACGCCGAATGTGGATACCTGGCGGCCCTGCGACGCGGTGGAGACCGCGGTCGCCTGGCGCGCGGCCATCGCGCGGCAGGCGGGGCCGAGCGCCCTGATCCTGACGCGCCAGAACCTGCCGCACCAGCCCCGCAGCGCGGACCAGGTCGATGCCATCGCCCGCGGCGGCTATGTGCTGCGCGACTGCGCGGGAACGCCGGAGCTGATTCTGATCGCCACCGGCTCCGAAGTGCAGCTCGCGGTCGCGGCGGCAGAGCAACTGGCAGCCGCCGGGCGCAAAGTGCGCCTGGTGTCGATGCCTTGCTGCGAGCGCTTCGACGCCCAGCCGGCAGAGTACCGCGAGGCCGTGCTGCCCCGCGCGGTGCGGGCGCGGCTCGCGGTGGAAGCCGCGCAGGGCGACGGCTGGTACAAGTATGTCGGGCTCGACGGCGCCGTGATCGGCATGACCAGCTTCGGGGCCTCGGCGCCGGCGGATGCCCTGATGACGCACTTCGGCTTCACCGTCGCCAACGTTGTCGCCACCGCGGAGGCACTGCTCGGCTGATGCCGCTGCGTCTCGCCATCAACGGCTATGGCCGCATCGGGCGCAGCGTGCTGCGCGCCCTGGTGGAGCGGCAACTGCTGTCCGAGTTGCGCGTGGTCGCCATCAACGAGGTCGCCGATCTCGACACCATCCTTTATCTGACCCGCTACGATTCCACCCACGGCCGTTTTCCCGCCGCGGTCACCGCCGGCAACGGCGAGTTGCGCGTCGGCGACTGGCCGATTGCGGTGAGCCGCATCGAGGCGCTCGACGAGCTGACCTGGGGCGACCACGACATCGATGTGGTGCTCGAATGCTCCGGCACCTTCGCCGACCGCGCCGGCGCCGAACGGCATCTGGCGGCGGGCGCCCGGCGCGTGCTGTTCTCGCAGCCCGCACTGCCGGAAATCGATGCCACGCTGATCTACGGCGTCAATCACCAGCAGCTCACGCGCGAGCACCGCATCGTGTCGGCGGCGTCCTGCACCACCAACTGCGTGGTGCCGGTGATCCGGGTGCTGGACGATGCGCTGGGCATCGAGGCGGGGGTGATCACCACCATCCATTCGGCGATGAACGATCAGCCGGTGCTGGACTCCTATCACCACACCGACCTGCGCAAGACGCGCGCGGCGATCCAGTCCATCATCCCGGTGGACACCGCGCTGGCGCGCGGCATCGACCGGGTGCTGCCGGAGCTGGCGGGCCGCTTTGCGGCGCAGGCGATGCGGGTGCCGACCCAGAATGTGTCCGCCATCGACCTGTCGATCCAGGTGCGGCGCGACACCGACGAGGCTGAGGTGAACCGTATCCTGCACGCCGCCGCGCGCGACCGGCTGCCCGGCATCCTGGGCTACACCGAGGAGCCGCTGGCGTCCTGCGATTTCAACCACGATCCCCACTCGGGCGTGGTGGACGCCAGCCAGACCCGGGTCGCGGGCCCGCGCCTCGTCAAGGTGCTGGTGTGGTTCGACAACGAATGGGGCTACGCCAACCGCATGCTGGATATCCTGCGGCACTGGCGGCCCCTGTTGCGGTGAACAGAGAGGCGCTGCAAGAAATGCCTGAGGATGTTGCATAACCACCCGATCGTCGTTCCCGCGCAGGGCCTGCCCTCGCGAAGAGCCTGCCCCCGCGAAGGCGGGGGCGGGGGCAGGAACCCAGGGATATCAAGGCCTGCTGGATGCCTGCTTCCGCGGGCACGACAGTTATTCAGAGTGTCCTTGACCGGCTACTGGACCATTGCCATGTTACTGGCTGACCTACGGAGGAAATCTGCGTGACCATCCCGTTGCTGAGCGATTTCGATCTGGCCGGCAAGCGCGTGCTGATCCGTGAGGATCTCAATGTGCCGATCAAGGACGGCCGTGTCACCTCGGACGCGCGCCTGCGCGCGGCGCTGCCCACCATCCGGCGCGCGCTGGCGGCCGGTGCCCGGGTGATCGTCATGTCCCACCTGGGGCGGCCCAAAGAGGGCGAGTTCGACGCGGAGTTGTCATTGGCGCCGGTCGCCGCCGCGCTGGGCGCGCTGCTGGGACGTCCCGTGCCCCTGATCGCCGACTGGCGGGCGGGCGTCGCGGTGGCGCCGGGCGAGCTGGTGCTGCTGGAGAACGTGCGCTTCAACACCGGCGAGAAAAAGGACGCCGATAACCTGGCGCAAGCCTATGCCGGTCTGTGCGATCTGTTCGTGATGGATGCCTTCGGCACCGCGCACCGCGCCGAGGCCTCGACCACCGGCGTCGCGCGCTTCGCGCCGGCGGCCTGCGCGGGTCCGCTGCTGGCGGAAGAACTCGATGCGCTGGGTCGGGCGCTGGCGCATCCCGAGCGGCCGCTGCTGGCGGTGGTCGGCGGGTCCAAGGTCTCCACCAAGCTCGAAGTGCTGGAATCTCTGGTCGGCAAGGTCGATCAGCTCATCGTCGGCGGCGGCATCGCCAATACCTTTCTCGCCGCTGCCGGCAAGCCGGTGGGCAAGTCGCTCTGTGAGCCCGACCTGCTCGAAGTGGCGCGCGGCCTCATGGCGCGCTGCGACATTCCGCTGCCCGAGGATGTGGTGACCGCCAAGGCGTTCGATGAACACGCCGTCGCCGAGATCAAGGCGGCGGATCAGGTGGCGGACGACGACCTCATTCTCGACATCGGCCCGCGCGCCGCGCAGGAGTTCGTGCGCCGCATCGGCACCGCGCGCACCATTCTCTGGAACGGTCCGGTGGGGGTGTTCGAGTTCGCGCAGTTCCGCGCCGGCTCCGAAGCCGTGGCGCGGGCGATTGCCGCCAACCCGGGCTTTTCCATCGCCGGCGGCGGCGATACGCTCGCCGCCATCGACCTGTTTGGCATCGGCGCGCGGATTTCCTACATTTCCACCGGTGGCGGGGCCTTTCTCGAATACGTCGAGGGCAAGACCCTGCCCGCGGTAGCCGCGCTGGCCGCGCGCGCCGCCACCCGGTCCTGACCCCATTCCCCGTCCCGCAAGGAGGACAGCACCATGGCCCTGATCAGTCTGCGTCAACTGCTCGATCACGCCGCCGAGCACAGCTATGGCGTGCCGGCGTTCAACGTCAACAACCTGGAACAGATGCGCGCCATCATGGAGGCGGCGGCCGAGACCGACAGCCCGGTGATCGTGCAGGCCTCCGCCGGCGCGCGCAAATACGCCGGCGCGCCCTTTCTGCGCCATCTCATCCTGGCTGCCATCGAGGAGTTTCCCCAGCTCCCCGTGGTGATGCACCAGGATCACGGCACCAGCCCGGCGGTGTGCCAGCGCTCCATCCAGCTCGGGTTTTCCTCGGTGATGATGGACGGCTCCCTGAAGGAAGACGGCAAGACCCCGGCGGACTACGACTACAACGTCGCGACCACCCGCCGCGTGGTCGAGATGGCCCACGCCTGCGGGGTCTCGGTGGAAGGTGAGCTGGGCTGCCTCGGTTCGCTCGAAACCGGTCAGGCCGGCGAGGAAGACGGTCTGGGCGCGGAAGGCACGCTGAGCCATGCGCAAATGCTCACCGATCCGGACGAGGCGGCGGATTTTGTCGCGGCCACCCAGGTGGATGCCCTCGCCATCGCCATCGGCACCTCCCACGGCGCCTATAAATTCAGCCGCCCACCGACCGGCGATATCCTCGCCATCGACCGCATCAAGGCCATCCACGCGCGCATTCCCAATACCCATCTGGTGATGCACGGCTCTTCATCGGTGCCCCAGGACTGGCTCGCCATCATCAATCAATACGGCGGCAAGATTCCGGAAACCTACGGCGTGCCCCTGGCCGAGATCGTCGAGGGCATCAAGCACGGCGTGCGCAAGGTGAACATCGACACCGACCTGCGCCTCGCCTCGACCGGCGCCATCCGCCGCTGTCTGGGTGAAAACCCCGCCGAGTTCGACCCCCGCAAATACCTGGCCGAAGCCACCCGCGCCATGAAGGCGATCTGCGTCGAACGTTATCAGGCGTTCGGCTGCACGGGGCAGGGCAGCCGGATCAGGCCGCTCGGCCTTGAGGCGATGAGTCAGCGTTACACCTCCGGGGGGCTGGCGTCGCAGGTGCGCTGATCCCGCTGCCACCGCCCGTCGGCGTTGTGGTCAAGGCGTTTCTTGACAATACCGGCGGGTGAAATCTTCGGCTGGCAGCGGCCTGGCGTACAGATAGCCCTGATGACAGTGGCAGCCGAGCGCGTGGAGAAACTCCGCTTCGGCGGTGGTTTCCACCCCTTCGGCGACCAGGTGCAGACTGAAGGTGGTGGCGATGGCCACCATGGTCTTGACGATGGCGGCGTTGTTGGGGTCTTCGATCAGGTTCGCGACAAAACTGCGGTCGATCTTGATTTCGTCGAGTGGCAGGCGCTTCAGGTAGTTCAACGACGAATAACCGGTGCCGAAGTCGTCGATCGACAGATTGATCCCCAGTGCTTTCAACTCCGCCAGGCGGGCGACGGTTTCCTCAACCTTGTCGATCAGTATTCCTTCGGTGATCTCCAGCGTGAGCAGGGGAGGCTCGAGCCGGTGCGCGTTGATGGCCCGCTCCACACAAGCGACAAAATCCGGGTTCCGGAACTGGACCGGACTGACGTTGACCGCCATCACCAGTTGTTGTTCCGGGGGGCGATCGCGGTTCCACACCGCGAGCTGCCGGCAGGCGGCGTCGAGGACCCAGGCGCCGATCTCGACGATCAGGCCGGTCTCCTCCGCGACGCAGATGAAGTCCCCGGGTGCGATCAATCCGCGCTCCGGGTGGTGCCAGCGCAGCAGGGCTTCGGCGCCGACAATCCGGCTGCCATCCAGCACCTTGGGCTGATAGTGGAGCTCCAACTGGTCGTCGATGAGCGCCGCGCGCAGCCCGCGTTCGATGGCGAGGCGCTCGTCCGCCGCGTTTTGCAACGCGGGCTGATAGAAAGATACCGTGCTGCGACCCTCCTTTTTGGCCTGATACATGGCGGCGTCGGCGCGGTGCAGCAGCTCCGTCGTGTCGTCCCCGTCGGCGGGAAACAGGGCGACACCGACACTGGCGGACAGGTGATACGGGTGGCCCGCGATCGCGTAATTGCCGGATAGCCGCTCCAGTACCCGGTAAGCGGCGCGCCGGATGGCGCCCGGATTGGCTACCGCGTGCAGCACCACCACGAACTCGTCGCCGCCGAGGCGGGCGATGGTGTCCTCTTCCCGGATCTGCGCGCGCAGGCGCGCGGCCACTTCGATCAGGATCTGGTCGCCGGCACGGTGGCCGAGACTGTCGTTGATGCGCTTGAAGTGATCCAGGTCGATGAACAGCAGCGCGCCGCAGCCGCCGGATCGCTTGGCGGCGGCGACCGCCTGCCGCACCCGATCGAACAACAGGCGGCGGTTGGGGAGCTTGGTGAGCGGGTCGAAGTAGGCGAGTTGCTCGATGGTCTCCTGGGCGGCTTTCTGCTGGCTGATATCGGCCACCGCGCCGCGCACATGGAGCGGTTTGCCCTCCGCGTTGCACTCCACCTCGGCCTGGGTGTGGGTCCAGCGCACCTGGCCGTCGTGATCGAGCAGGCGGACGTCGAGATCGAATCCCTCGCCCTTGACAAGGGCGTCCGCCACGCCCGTTTCCACCAGCGGCCAGTCGTCCGGGTGAATCACCGTCCGCAGGCCGTCGTAGCCGCCGGCAAAGGCGCCGGGTTGAACCCCAGAATGTCTTCCGCGCCCTCCGACCAGCTCATCTGGAGCGTGGCTGGATTCAATTCCCAGCAGGCGATCCCGTAGGCACGGTTGGCGAGACGAAGCATTTTTTCCCGTGCCGCCAGCTCGGCCATGAGATCCTGGTATTCAGCTTCGGCACGCTTGCGTGCGGTGATGTCGCGCGTGGTGATCAGGAGAATCGCCGCGCCTTTCAGGGTTGAAGGCGTGATGCTGGCCTCGAACTGGGAGACGCTGCCGTCGGGTCGCGCCACCTGCCAGTCCACCCAGGCATGACGATCGCGGCGTACCGCCGTGGTGATCTCGACGCTTTTTGCGGCGGAAGCACGGCCATCGGGCTGCCAGGGCCCTGAGACGTCAGCCGCGGTTTTGCCGATAATTTCGTCGCGCGGACGTCCCAGCATGTGCGCGAAATGCCCGTTGCACTCGATGATGTGGTCGCCGTGGATAATCGCTACCCCCTCCTGCATCGACTCGATCAGGTGGTTGTAGTTGAGCTGGCTTTCCCGCAGGGCTTCGGCGGCGGCGACGGCCTCGGTCAGATCGTAGAGGCCCACCACGAAGTGGGACACCGTGCCGGATTCGTCGCGGATTTTCCGCGCGGTTTCGCTCAGTTGCAGCAGAATGCCGGCCTGGTTGCGCCGGGTGGTGCGGCCGGTAATGGTATCGGGCGGTCCCGGCGAGCGGAAAAATTTCAGGAACGGCGCCTTCTCGGCATCACCATAGAGGACATCCAGCGACGCGCCGACCAGCTCCTGTTCGGAGCGCTGACTCAGTTCCAGGCAGGCCGCGTTGACGCGCAGCACCCGTAAATCCGCTGCCGTGGCAACCAGCAGCGGCGCGCCGATTTCGAACGCCATGGCAGCGATGCGCCGCTCTTCTCGCAAGCGGTAGACATCGGTGATGTCGCGAAAAATGATCGCCGCGCCCGCGACCCTGTCGTGCGCATCGGTTATCGGGTAGATGGTTTCGTTGATGCGCCGTTGCCGGCCGCCGCGCTCGGTGAGCAGAATGTCCGAATGCTCGCTGGCGTGGCCGCTGGCCAGCACGGCCTCCAGCGGCGCGGCGCAGTTGGCGCTGTGCTGTGGCGCACTCAGCGTGGTTACCACAGTCGCCGCCCGCTGGCCGATCGCTTCATCGACCGACCAGCCGGTGAGGGCGTGGGCGGCCGGATTGAGGTGCAGAACCCGGCCGCCGGCATCGGTGACGACCACCGCGTCGGTGATCGCCTGCAGGAAGCGATCGATGCTGGGCAATTGCTCTTTTGCCATGGAGGGAGTCCCGCTCGCTATTTTCATGATTGTTTTTTTAGGGTCGTTGGGCCGAGTCGCCATCATGCAGCCCCACCAGGGCGCAAGGGGCGCAAGCAAAGTGGTGGGCGGTGCGGGCGAGGTGCGTCAAAACCAGTGCTTGCGCCGCATCAGCGCCACCACCACCGCCAGTGCCGCCGCCATGATCGCCACGACGATGGCAAAGGCGTGTCCGTCCCGGGTGCCCGGCAGCCCTGCGACATTCATCCCGAACAGCCCGGTAATGAAGGTTATCGGCAGAAAGATCGCGGACAGGATAGCCAATACATACATGCGTGCATTTTGTTGTTCGACGTTGCGGTTGAGAAGTTCCTCCTGTAACACCATGGCGCGCTCGCGCACCAGATCGAGATCCTCGACATAGCGCGATGCGGTCAGACTGTCGATCAGGCCGGTGTCGAGGCCCAGTCCGGACAGCGCTTCCCGGGTGTCCGGCTGCGAATAATCGAGGTGATACCAGCGCGGCTCCGCCGTTTGGGTGGCGACGGGGTGGCTGCCGCCGGCGCCGTCCAGGGCACAGGCAAAGACAAATCGGGGGTCGTTGGTGTTCTGATCGGTGGTCATGGGGATGCTCGCTGAATTCCCGCCGGGGCCCGGGGGCCCGCCGCAACCGCGCTCCGGGCTTGGGCTATCATGTTCCGGGCGGTCTGGACCGCTTGAAGATCAAGCGCAGGAGAACCAGCGATGGAACATCGCGAACTGGAATACGTTGGCTTTTGGGTGCGGGTCGTGGCGAGCCTGATCGACACCGTGCTGCTGATGTTGATCGTTATGCCCTTGCTCGCTGCCGTCTACGGCCGCGGCTATCTGGACACGAGCATCGGCGCGGTGCCGGGCACGCCGGACCTGCTGATTTCCTGGGTGCTGCCCGCCGTGGCGGTGATCGCGTTCTGGATTGCCCGCCAGGCCACGCCCGGCAAGATGCTGTTCCAAGCCCGGATCGTCGATGCCCGCACCGGGCGCGAGCCCAGCGCCGGGCAGTGCATTGGCCGTTATCTGGCCTACTTCGTTTCCAGCATCCCGTTTTGTCTGGGTTTTCTCTGGGTCGCCATCGATCGCAGAAAGCAGGGCTGGCACGACAAACTCGCCGGTACCGTGGTGGTGCGACCGGCGCGCGGCGGCGTAGCCCCGGTGGTATTTCCGGAAGGCGACGCTTTTCCTGAACCCGCCGGGGTGTCCAGGCACTCACCGCGCATCGAAAAAACGGGAGGCAAGCAATGAAAAATCTGGCGGGCAAAGCGGCCATCGTCACCGGTGCCGGGCGCGGCATCGGTCGCGCCATTGCGCTGGAACTGGCCACGCAAGGCGCCGCCGTGGTTGTCGTCGATCCGGGCCTGGGGCGCGGCGGTGAAGCCACTGAAGATGCTCCGGCCGCGCAAGTGGTGGGCGAGATCGAAGCGCGCGGCGGACGTGCCGTGGCCGCATTGCAGCCGGTGGACGACTACAGCGCCGCCGGCGCCATCGTCGGCCAGTGCGTCGAATCCTTCGGGCGCGTCGATGTGGTGGTCAACTGTGCCGGCGTGCTGCGCGAGCGCATGATCTGGAATCTCGGCGAGGACGACTGGGACACCGTGATCCGGGTCCACCTCAAGGGCCACTACAACATGTGCCACCACGCCGCCAAGGTGATGCGCGGCCAGCGCGGCGGGCGCCTGATCAACTTCGCCTCCGACGCCTGGCGCGGCAGCGTCGGCCAGGCGAACTACGCCGCCGCCAAGGGCGGCATCGTCTCCCTCACCCGCGCGCTGGCCCGCGAACTGGGCCGCTACGGCGTCACCGCCAACGCCATCTGCCCCATCGCCGCCACCCGCATGACCCTGAACCAGGGCGTGATCGACGGCATGAAGCGCCGCCTCGAGAGCGGGCTCATCAGCCAGGAGCGCTACGACGCCATCATGGCGATGCCCGGACCCGAGTTCGCGGCGCCCATGGTCGCCTACCTGGCGACCGCGGCGGCGGCCGACGTCAACGGCCAGATCTTCCACGTCGAGAAGGGCCGGGTCTCCATCTACTCCGAGCCGGTGGAAGAAAAAGCGCTGCTCAAGGCCCAGGACGACGGCCTGTTCACGGTCGAAGAACTGATGGCCGCAGTGCCCGGCTGTCTGCTGGTCGGCCATCCCAACCCGGCGCCGGCGGAATCTGAATTGAACTGAGCGCTGAATTCAGCGCGCCACCACGCCGGCCTCCGCCCGCAGCAGGGCCCCGAGTTCGGCGACCAGGCGGTCCCCCGGGGCGAGCGGACCCACGCCTTCCGGGGTGCCGGTGAGCACGATGTCGCCGGGTTCGAGCGTGAACCAGCGGCTCATGTAGCAGAGCAGGTCCAGCACCGGGGTCAGCATGGTGGCGGTGCGGCCGTGCTGGCGCGGCACGCCGTTTTGATGGAGCCGGAACTCCAGGTTCTGCAGATCGCCGACCCGCGCTGGCGCCAGGAATTCCGACACCGGGCAGGCGCCGTCAAAGCCTTTGGCACGCTCCCAGGGATGGCCGGCCTGCTTCAGCTTCTTTTGCAGATCGCGCAGGGTCAGGTCGAGCGCCAGGCCGACGCCGGCGATGGCGGCCCGGGCCTGGGTGGCGTCGCAGTGACGCAGGGGCGCGCCGATCAGCAGCGCGAGCTCGGTCTCGAAATGGCATTCGCCGCGATCCACCGGGATGGCGATTTCGCCCGCAAAGGGTCGCAGCGCGGTGCCCGGCTTGATGAACAGCACCGGCTCCGCCGCCGGCTGGCTGCCCATTTCGGCGACATGGGCGGCGTAGTTGAGGCCGACGCAGACAACTTTTCCGCGAGGTAGATCGCAGGGTGTTCCGGCGGTGAAGCGGTGTTGGTAGATCATGGCAAAAGCCCTGGCAACGGGTAAAAAAGCGGCGGCATCTTTCAGAATTCCAGCGCGGCAAACACCCGGGTGCGGATCGCTTCTGCTTCATTGACCAGATGGTGCTGGGCGCCGGGCAGCAAATGCAGATGCATGTTGGGCAGTTTCTTGCCCAGCAGACGCAGGTTGTAGCGCCAGTCGAGCGTGGTGTCGGCGTCGCCCTGCACCAGGGTCACGGGGTGTGGCGACGGCGGCAGGCGGTGCAGCGCCTCGGCCCAGTGTTTCATGGCGCCGATCCATTCCAGCGGGATGTGGCGTTCCTGCAGTGGATCGTGCCGCTGCACGAAATCGAGAAATGCCGGGTCGCCCGAATTGATCATGAATTTGCGATCGATCGCTTTGCGCCAGCGGTGGGAGGCGAGGTAAACCAGCCGGTTGAGCGTCCAGTGCCGCGGATGCACCAGGGGTGCGAGCAGGGCGATCCGCTCCAGCGGCCGGAGGTGTTCGCCGTCAAGCAAATATTTGATCAGGATGGCGCCGCCGGTGCTCTGGCCCACGCCGTGCCAGGGCGCGGGCAAGGCGGCGGCGCGGGCGAGGATTCCCGTCAGCACCTCGGTGTAGTGATCGAAGCTGGCGATGGTGACGCGTTCGCCGTCCGACAACCCATGCCCCGGCAAATCGAAGGCGACGACATTCAGTTCCTGCGCGAGCAGGTGGCGAATCAAGTGTCCGTACAGCCCGACGTGATCGAAATAGCCGTGCACCACAAAGACGGTGCCGCGCGGCGCCGGGTGCAACCAGTAGTGGGCGGCGATCCGGTAGCCGTTGGTGCTCACCCTGCCCATGCGGTGGCGCACGCCGGCAGCGAGGGATGCGCGCTCGATGTGGTAGTGACGCAGGTACTCTGCCGCTCCCGCGAGTGTGTCGCTGTCCGGATCGGTGCCGGAATCGAAGACGAGGGGTGGCAAGTTGCGGCGCAACTGATCGAGGGTGGCGACTGTGAGTGTGGTGACGGAAACCGGTTCGGACTGTGGCATGGCTGGGATGGGTAGCGGACGCTGCGTCGAGCCTATCACACCCGCGCAATGTATCCGTGGCTGTGGACCCGCCGCGCGCATTGCCGGAGTCCGCCGTTCGCGGCATAGTTCCCGGCGTTTCCTCACCGGTAAGCGCGCATGCCTGAATACCTGATCGCCCCGTCCATCCTGTCCGCCGATTTCGCCCGTCTGGGGGCCGAAGTGGATGCGGTGCTGGCCGCCGGCGCCGACGTCGTTCACTTCGACGTGATGGACAACCACTATGTGCCCAACCTCACCGTCGGGCCCATGGTGTGCAAGGCGCTGCGCGATTACGGCGTCACCGCGCCCATCGACGTGCACCTGATGGTAGAGCCGGTCGATGACCTGATCCGCGCCTTCGCCGCCGCCGGCGCCTCCTGGATCACCTTTCACCCCGAGGCGAGCCGGCATGTGGACCGCTCGCTGCAAGTGGCGCGCGAGCTGGGCTGCAAGACCGGCCTGGTGCTGAATCCGGCCACCGGGCTCGAAGTGATCCACCATGTGATGGACAAACTCGACGTGTTGCTGCTGATGTCGGTGAACCCCGGCTTCGGCGGCCAGACCTTCATTCCGGAAACCCTCAACAAGCTGCGCGCCGCGCGCGCGCTGATCGACGCCAGCGGCCGCGCCATTCGACTGGAAGTGGACGGCGGAGTGAGCGCCGCCAATATCGCGCAAATAGCCGCCGCGGGCGCCGATACCTTTGTCGCGGGATCGGCGATTTTCGGCGCGGCGGATTATGGCGCCGCGGTCGCGGCCATGCGCGCGGCGCTGGCGGGGGTGGCCGCCCCGGATCGCTAAAACGGCGGTAATCCGCAGCAGGGAGTACCGGCTATCTCTACGCCAGTAATATCGCAGTCTTCGCGCGCGCCGTTCGCGCCGAAGTGCCTGTCCATCGATATCGAGACTTCGGTTGGGGAGCAGGTCGAGATACGCAAGCTGGCCGCCTGGCGGCCGGATACCGGAGCCGAACTCAGCGTCGGCAATATCGCGGCCGAGAATGATCTTTTCGCGAAGCTCGACGCTTTGACGGACGGCGCCAGTTTTATCCTCGGCCACAATATTCTGCGGCACGACCTGCCGGTGCTGCGCGCCCGCTTTCCCCGACTCCGGCTCCACGACTTGCCGGTGGTGGACACACTCGAACTTTCGCCCATCGCCTTTCCGCAAAACCCGTATCACAGCCTCGTCAAGGACTACAAGCTGGTGCGTGACGCCCGCAGCGATCCGCTCAAGGACGCCAAGCTCGCGCTGCAACTCTGGCACGATCAGTTCAGTGCCTTCGAGGGGCTCGGCGCATCCGCGCCGGAGGAGCTGGCCTGTCACCACTATCTGTTGACCCGGGACGCGAATGCCGGGGTCGGCAGTTTCTTCATGCGACTCCGTCGCGCCCGGGTTCCGACGCCCGCCGAGGTCAGTGTCCATGTCGCCCGACTGCTGGCGGGCAAGGTGTGCGCCACCGCCGGCAGAAACCTGCTGGCCGCTGCGATTGAGGATGCGACACACTGCAAGCCGTTGGCCTATGTCCTCGCCTGGCTGCGCGTGGCGGGCGGGAATTCGGTACTGCCGCCCTGGGTGCGTTGGCAATATCCCGAGGTGCGGGCGCTGATTCGCGCGTTGCGCGAAACTCCCTGTGGCGACCCGGCCTGCGATTATTGCCGCACCTTCCTCGATCCGCGCCGCGAGCTCGAGCGCTATTTCGGTTACGCCGAGTTCCGGGCGGAGCCCGCCAACACGGCCGGCGGGTCCCTTCAGGAGGATATCGTGTGCGCCGGCTATGCGGGCGCGTCGCTGCTTGCCATTCTACCTACCGGCGGCGGCAAGTCGCTGTGCTATCAATTGCCGGCGCTGTCCCGCCACTGGCGCAGCGGCAGCCTGACGGTCGTGATCTCGCCGCTGCAATCGCTGATGAAGGATCAGGTCGACAATCTGGTGAAGCAGGGGGTTTTCAGTTCCGCCGCGCTCAATGGGTTGCTGACGATACCGGAACGGCGCGATGTGCTTGACCGCGTCCACCTCGGCGACATTGGCCTGCTGTTGGTGTCGCCGGAACAGTTTCGCAGCAGGGCGTTTACCGATGCCATCCGCTACCGGGAAATCGGCGCCTGGGTGTTCGACGAGGCGCACTGTCTGTCGCGCTGGGGCAATGATTTCCGTCCGGATTATCTCTATGTGTCGCGCTTTATCAGCGAGCGTCACAATGATCCCTGCGCCCCGGTCTGTTGTTTTACCGCGACAGCAAAAAGGGAGGTGGTTGAGGATATCCGGTCGCACTTTCGCACGGCGCTGGGCCTTGATCTGACCCTCTTCGATGGCGGTCATGAACGCGACAATCTGCATTACGAAGTGGTGCCGGTCACCAAGGCCGAGAAATTCCCGCTGCTCCATCGCCTTCTGGAGCAGGAGCTCAAGTTCGGTGCCGGCGGCGCCATCGTATTTGCCGCGCGGCGCAAAAGCTGCGAAGAGATCGCGGCTTTCCTCAAGGATCAGGGCTGGGCCTGCGCGCACTATCACGCCGGCCTTGACCCCGGACTGAAAAAGGAAGTCCAGAACGCCTTTATCGCAGGCGAATTGCGGGTCATTGCCGCTACCAATGCTTTCGGAATGGGCGTCGACAAACCGGATGTGCGCCTGGTTGTCCATGCCGAGATTCCGGGGTCGCTCGAAAACTACCTGCAGGAAGCCGGTCGTGCCGGCCGCGACCGCGCCGACTCGCGCTGCGTCCTGCTCTACGATGAGGAGGACGTCGAGGCCCAGTTCGGCATCGCGGCGCGTTCCCGGCTTTCGCGTCGGGATATTACTGCGATTTTGAAGGCATTGCGCCGCTGTTCCCAACGGGCCGGCGACGCCGAAATCGTGGTGACTCCCGGCGAAATTCTCGCCGACGAAAACGTCGAGACTTCAATCGAAGCCGAGAATCCCGATGCCGATACCAAGGTACGCACGGCTGTGGCCTGGCTGGAACGCGCGCGTTTTCTGGAGCGCAACGAGAACCATGTGCGGGTTTTTCCCGGCAGCCTCAAGGTGGGTTCGCTGGTCGAGGTCGAACAGCGGCTGGCGCGCGCGGACTTCTCGGTTGCGATGCGACGCGAATATCTCGATCTGGTTACGCTGCTGATCAATGCCGACGACGATGAGGGTATCAGCACCGACGATCTGATGCTGAGTCTGGGTCTGCCGAGCGATGAATGCATTCGCCGCCTGCATCAGTTGGAGCAGCTCGGGGTGCTGTCCAACGATCTGTCGCTTACCGTGTTGTTGCGCAAGGGCGTCAAGGATGCGGCGAAGGATCGTTGCGACCGGCTGGCTCGGCTGGAAGCGACCCTGCTTGACCTGCTGCCGGAGCTGGCGCCGGATGCCGACAACGGCGACTGGCAGGAGATCAATCTGCGTATGCTCTGCCAGGAGCTGCGGTATCGCCTCGATGCAGAACTGTTACCGGATCAACTGCTGACGCTGTTGCGTTCCCTCGCGCGACCATTCGGCGACGAATCCCAGGGGCGGCGCGCTCTGTTCGATGTGCGTCTGTTGCACCGCGAGTTGCTGCGGGTCAAATTGTTGCGGCCCTGGTTGAATATCCGTCACATCGCCGAGCGGCGCCGCGCAGTGGCGGGGGTGTTGCTGCAACTGCTGCTGGCCAAGCTGGAGCCGCAGATGAAGGGTGTCGACCTGCGGGTGGAATGCCGCATGGGCGAACTGGCGGAGGCTTTGCGCGCCGACCTGGCGCTTGGTCCATTGCTCAAGGGCGTGCCGGGTGCCATCGAGGCCGGCCTGCTCTACCTGCACGACAACGGCGTGCTGATCCTCGACCGCGGCAAAAGCGTGTTTCGCTCGGCCATGACAATTCGCATTTACCCCGAGGAGCGGGCGCGGCGCTTTACCAACACCGATTTCGCGCCGCTCGGGGAGCACTATGGCGAGCGGAACCTGCAAATTCATGTGATGCAAGAGTACGCACGCCTTGGGGTAAAAAAACTTTCGGAAGCACTCGCTTTCGCGCTGGCCTACTTCACTCTGCCCAAGCTGGAGTTCATCCGTCGCTATTTCGTCGGGCGCCGGGAAATCCTCAAGCGTGCCACCACGGCGGAGTCCTACCGGAGCATCGTCGACGACCTCCGCCATCCGCAGCAGCAACAGATCGTCGCCGAGAAGCCCGAGCTCAACCGGTTGATCCTGGCGGGTCCAGGGTCGGGAAAGACCCGCGTCATCGTGCATCGGGTGGCCTATCTGCTACGGGTCTTGCGCGAACCGGCACGGGGCATCCTGGTGCTGGCATTCAATCGCGCCGCGGCCTGGGAGCTGCGCCAGCGGTTGTTCGGGCTGGTGGGCGGCGATGCCGCCTGGGTGACGGTGCTCACCTACCACGCCCTGGCGCTGCGGCTCACCGGAACCAGCCTGGCCAAGCAGGTCGAACTGGGCGAGGAGCCGGCGTTCGACCGCATTCTGGAAGACGCGTTGGCGCTGCTGCAGGGGCGCCGCGCGGATATCGCCGGAGTCGAGGACAGCGATGAGCTGCGCGAACGTCTGCTGGCGGGATACCGTTACATACTGGTCGACGAATACCAGGATATCGACTCGATCCAGTACGAGCTGATCGGTGCCCTCGCGGGACGCACCGCGCAAGACCGCGACGCCCGACTGACCATCCTGGCGGTCGGCGACGACGACCAGAACATCTACGCCTTTCGTAACACCAGCAACGAATTCATCCGGCGCTTTCAGGGCGATTACGCGGCGCATACAGCGTATCTGGTGGAGAACTACCGCTCGACGCGCCATATCATCGCGGCCGCGAATCAGGTCATTGGCGCGGTGGTGGAGCGGATGAAAAATGCGCACCCGATTTGTATTGACCACGCCCGCAAGGCCGACCCGGCTGGAGGGCGCTGGGCGCGACAGGACCCCGTCACCGGTGGGCGCGTACATGTGCTCTCGGTGCCGGACGATGCCATCGGTCAGGCTGAAGTCGTCATGGCAGAACTTTCGCGGCTGAAATCGCTGGACGTCAGCGCGGACTGGTCCGACTTTGCAGTTCTCGCCCGCAACCGCGGGACCCTGGGGCCCGTCCGCGCCTGGTGCGAATGGCAGGGGGTGCGTTACTCCGCGGAGCGGGATGATGGGCAGCCGCGCTTGCATCAGGTGCGTGAGGGGGACACTTTGCTCGGGCTGTTGCGAGCCAAGCCGCGCCGCCGTGTGCGACCCTTCGCCCTCCGCCGCTGGTTCAACCTCCGCTTTGGCGGCGGTGACGCCGACCATCCCTGGCAGGTGCTGCTGGCACAGTTCATCGATGAGGTTGAAAGCGTCTGGTGCGGTGAGCCGCGCGTATCGGCAAGCGTAGTGATCGATGCGCTCCATGAATTCGGCAACGAGGCGCGCCGCTCCGGGCGAGGGCGGCTGGTGCTCTCCACCGTGCACGGTGCCAAAGGCCGGGAGTTTGGTTATGTGGCCATTCTCGATGGCGGCGATTGGCGCGAAAACTCGGATGAGGAACGCCGCCTCTATTACGTCGGCATGACCCGCGCCCGGGAATTATTGCTGCTCTGTGAGGGCGCAGGCCGAACCAATCCATTCTCGCCGGGCTTGCAGGGGGAGTCGTTCTGCCGCTCGCCGCTGCCGGTGTCCCTGGTGCGCCCTCTTGAGCTTGGTTTGCGCTATCGATCGCTCGGGCTCCGCGACCTGTTCCTGGATTACGCCGGGCGCTGGCCTCCCGGCGCCGCCGTACATGCCGCGTTGGCGGACCTGGATTTCGGCGTGGCGCTGGATATCCGGGTCTCGGCATCGGGGGAACGCGAAATCATCACCGATTCGGGTGTGGTCGTCGGGCGGCTCGCAAAAAACTGCACTCTTCCCCGTGGGAAAATCCGGAGCGCCACGGTGGAAAGCCTGGTGAAACGACAGGCCGGTCTGGTGAAGGATCCGGATTATCGTGCCCGCCTGCGGGCTGAATCCTGGTGGGTGGCACTGCTTGCCATCGTGATAGAACCGGAGCCCGGGGCGGTTAACATTCAGCGCGAGCCGTGGCGATGAGCGGCTTCAGTGCGGTAGTCCGCCCCGGGCGAATGGGCTAGAATCCCGCCGCAATCAGGAGTCACAATCATTTTCACTGCCCCGAACGCAAAATTTCTCCCGCTTCCCCGTTGGCGTTGGCGCCGGGGCTGATCGCCCCTGCCCGCAGGGCACCTCGCGCCATCGTTCAATTTGGGGAAAGCTGTCATGACACCGGAACAATTCGCCGCCATCGCCCAGCAGGGTTACAACCGCATCCCGGTCACGCGCGCCGTGCTCGCCGATCTGGAAACGCCGCTGTCCTGTTATCTCAAACTTGCCCGTGGCCGCTATTCGTATCTGCTCGAATCCGTCGAAGGCGGCGAGAAATGGGGCCGCTATTCGCTGATCGGCCTGCCGGCGCGCACGGTGGTAAAAGTCACCGGCCACGAATTCGCGATCGAGAGGGATGGCGCGGCGGTGGAGTCCCGCACCTGCGCCGATCCGCTGGCCGAGATCGAAGCCTGGCAGGCGGGTTTCCGGGTGCCGGAGCTGCCCGGGCTGCCGCGCTTCACCGGCGGCCTGGTGGGCTACTTCGGCTATGACACCGTGCGCTATGTGGAGCCGCGCCTGGCGCACTCCTGTCCGCCGGACGAGCTGGGGGTGCCCGACATCCTGCTCATGGTGTCGGACGAGGTGGTGGTGTTCGACAACCTGGCCGGCACCCTGACCCTGATCGTGCATGCCGACCCCGGTGTGCCCGATGCCTGGGCCGTGGCGCAGGCGCGGCTCGCTGCCATCGCCGCGCGCCTGCGCGAGCCGGTGCCGGAACTGCCGCCGGTGCGGCTCGAGGGCGGCGGCGTCCAGGAGGAGGACTTCGTCTCCAGCTTGGGGCGCGCGGGTTACGAGGCGGCGGTGGAGACCATCAAGGAATACACCCGCGCCGGCGATGTCATGCAGGTGGTGCCCTCGCAACGCCTCACGCTGCCGTTTCCCGGCGAGCCGGTGAACCTCTACCGTGCACTGCGCAACCTGAACCCGTCGCCCTACCTGTATTTTCTCGACCTGGGGGACTTCCAGATCGCGGGATCGTCGCCGGAGATTCTCGCCCGCCTCGAACGGGGCGAGGTCACGGTGCGACCCATCGCCGGCACCCGCCGCCGCGGCCGCACGCCCGACGAGGATCTCGCCATGGAGCGCGAGATGCTCGCCGATCCCAAGGAGATCGCCGAGCACCTGATGCTGATCGACCTGGGGCGCAACGATGTGGGGCGCATCGCCGCCACCGGCTCGGTGCGGGTCACCGAGCAGATGGTGGTGGAGCGCTTCTCCCACGTCATGCACATCACCTCCAATGTGGTGGGCCATGTGCGGCCGGGGTTGTCGGCCCTCGACGTGCTGCGCGCCACCTTGCCGGCCGGCACACTGAGCGGTGCGCCCAAGATCCGCGCCATGGAAATCATCGACGCGCTGGAGCCGGTCAAGCGCTGTATCTACGGCGGCGCGGTGGGCTACCTGGGCTGGAACGGCAATATGGACACCGCGATCGCGATCCGCACCGCGGTGATCAAGGACGGCAAGCTCCATGTCCAGGCTGGCGGCGGTGTGGTCGCCGATTCGGTGCCGGCGCTCGAATGGAAGGAAACCATGAACAAGGCGCGCGCGCTGTTCCGCGCCGCCGCCATGGTGGTGGATGGCTCGGCGGTCGACGGCTCGGCTGATGGTGCGGTGGCTGATGGTGAGGAGGCGGCGCCATGATCCTGATGATCGACAACTACGACTCCTTCACCTACAACCTGGTGCAGTACCTGGGCGAGCTGGGCGCCGAGGTGCGGGTCGAACGCAACGATGCGCTGACGCTGGCGGACATCGAGGCGCTGGCGCCGGCGAAGATCGTCATTTCGCCCGGCCCCTGCACGCCCAATGAAGCGGGCATCTCGGTGCCTTTGATCCAGGCCTTTGCCGGCCGCATTCCGCTGCTTGGCGTCTGTTTGGGCCATCAGAGCATCGGCCAGGCGTTCGGCGGTCGCATCGTGCGGGCACGGCAGGTGATGCACGGCAAGACCTCACTCATTCACCACGCGGGCACGGGCGTGTTTCACGGCCTGCCGAGCCCGTTCGAAGCGACCCGCTATCACTCGCTGATCATCGAGCGCGCCAGTCTGCCCGCGTGCCTGGAGATCACCGCCTGGACCGCGACCGAGAGCGGCGCGCTCGACGAGATCATGGGCGTGCGCCACCGCGAGTTCGACGTCGAGGGTGTCCAGTTTCATCCCGAATCCATCCTCACCCGCCACGGCCACGATCTGCTGCGCAATTTCGTGGAGCGCGCGCCTTGACCGTCCAGCAGGCGATCGCGCGCCTGGTGGAGCGTGCCGGCCTGAGCCGCGCCGAGATGCAGGCGGCGATGCGCGAGATCATGACCGGCGCCGCGACGCCAGCGCAGATCGCGGGTTTCCTGGTGGCGTTGCGGATGAAGGGCGAGACGCTCGACGAAATCACCGGCGCGGTGGAGGTGATGCGCGAACTTTGCATCCCGGTTGCGGTGAGCGGCGATCATCTGGTGGATATCGTCGGTACCGGCGGCGACGGTGCGGGACTCTTCAACGTCTCGACCGCGAGCGCGTTCGTGGTAGCGGTGTGCGGCGGCCGGGTGGTCAAGCACGGCAACCGGGGCGTGAGCAGCACCAGCGGCAGCGCCGATCTGCTGGAGGCCGCCGGCGTGCGGCTTGACCTGACCCCCGCGCAGGTGGTGCGCTGCGCGGAGCAGATCGGCGTCGGCTTCCTGTTCGCGCCGGCTCATCACAGTGCGATGAAGCACGCCGTGGGGCCGCGCCGTGAACTGGGGATTCGCACCCTGTTCAATATCCTGGGACCCATGACCAACCCGGCCGGCGTCAAGCGCCAGTTGATCGGCGTCTACGACCCGGCCCTGTGCCGGCCAGTCGCCGAGGTGCTGGGGCGGCTCGGCAGTGAGCGGGTGCTGGTGGTCCACAGCGACGACGGTCTCGACGAGATCAGTCTGGCGGCGCCGACCGCGGTCGCCGAATTGAATGCGGGGGCGGTGCGCGAGTACCGCATCGCGCCGGAAGATTTCGGACTTGTCCGGCAGCCCCTCGATGATCTGCGCGTAGTGGATGTCGCGGCGTCGTTGGCGTTGATCCGCGATGCACTCGGCAAGCGCCGTACCTCCGCGGGCGCCAAGGCCGCGGACCTGATTGCGCTGAATGCCGGGGCGGCGGTGTATGCGGCGGGCCTCGCCACTGACCTTGCCCAGGGCGTGGCGCTGGCCGCGGACGCTATCGCCAGCGAGCTGGCCGGCGCGCGCATGGAGGAGCTCGCCGCCTTTACCGATTGTCTCGGAGATAGCTGATGGCGGATTTGGCAGCGGACACGCCGACCATTCTGAAAAAAATCCTGGCCCGCAAGGTCGAGGAGATCGCCGAACGGCGGCTGCGCTGCGATCTGGATGAACTCCGGCGCCGCGCGGCGGATGCGCCACCGGCACGGGGGTTTTACCAAGCGCTCCAGACGCGGGTGGCGCGCGGCGAATCCGCCGTGATCGCGGAGATCAAGAAAGCCTCACCCAGCAAGGGCGTGATCCGCCCGGATTTCGATCCCGTCGCCATCGCCCGGAGCTACGAGCGCGGCGGCGCGGCCGCTCTGTCGGTGCTGACCGATGTGGATTTTTTCCAGGGCGCGGATGCTTATCTGGTGGCGGCGCGGGCGGCGACCACCTTGCCGGTGCTGCGCAAGGACTTCACCATCGATCCTTACCAGATACATGAGGCGCGGGTGTTGGGCGCTGACTGCGTGTTGCTGATCGTGGCGGCGCTGGCGCCGGCGCAGCTCGCCGATCTGCACGGCACGGCGCTCGAAATTGGCCTGGACGTCCTGGTGGAAGTGCATAACGCCCGCGAGCTGGAGCTCGCGCTGACCCTGGACAATCCGATGGTGGGCATCAACAACCGCGATCTCCACAGTTTCCACACCAGTCTGGAGACCACTTTCAGTCTGCTGCCCCGCATCGGTGACGAGCGTCTGGTGGTGACCGAGAGCGGCATCAACCGCGTGGACGATGTGCTCGCCATGCGTGGTCACGGCGTTCACGCCTTTCTGGTTGGCGAAGCCTTTATGCGGGCGCCGGATCCCGGCACCCGGCTGCGCGAGCTCTTTGATTAGCGATCAGCGCGCGCCGAACACCACCATGGTTTTGCCGTGCGCTGAAATGAGCTCCTGATCTTCCAGGGTTTTCAGCACCCGTCCGACCATTTCTCGCGAGCAGCCGACGATGCGGCCGATTTCCTGACGGGTGATCTTGATCTGCATGCCGTCCGGGTGGGTCATGGCATCGGGTTCCTTGCACAGTTCGAGCAGGGTGCGGGCGACGCGGCCGGTGACATCGAGAAACGCCAGATCGCCCACCTTGCGGGTGGTGTCGCGCAGGCGCTTGGCCAGTTGTTTGCTCAGGGAGAACAGAAAATCCGGTTGGCGTTGCACGAGCTGGCGGAACGCGGCATAGCTGATTTCCGCGACCTCGCACTCGGTACGGGCGCGTATCGCGGCGCTGCGATCCTGCTGATCGAACAGCCCCAGCTCGCCGAAGAAATCGCCGGTGTTGAGGTACGCGACGATGATTTCGCGACCATCGTCGTCCTCGATCAGGACGCTGACCGAACCCTTGATGATGTAGTAAAGAGAATCGCAGGCGTCCCCCGCGTGAATCAGCGTGCTCTTGGCGGGGTAACGGCGACGGTTGCAGTGGTTGAGAAACTCCTCGAACTTCGGGATGTGGGGGGTGATGGGTTGGAGTGCCAAGGGTTCCTCCCTGGGAGCTATTTTGAGGGGCCTGTCGCATGACGCATGTTCAGGCGCGAACGGTTCGCGCGACAAGCGAGCGGAAAGTCGCACTTCGGGCAGCAAATTGCAAGCTGGGGCCTTGCCGAAAATCTGGCTTTCGGGCTGTGCTAGTCTGGCCCATTGTGTGTAGAGGGGGAAACCATGAAGGCAGTAGTGAAGTGGGTCGACAACGCCATGTTCCTGGGCGAGTCGGGCAGCGGCCATGCGGTGGTGATGGATGGGCCGGAAGATCATGGCGGCCGCAATCTGGGCGTCCGACCCATGGAGATGCTGCTGATCGGCATGGGCGGGTGTGCCAGCTTTGATGTCATGAGCATTCTGCAGAAAGCCCGCCAGCAGGTCCGTCATTGCCGCGCCGAGCTGGAAGCCGAACGCGCCGACGCCGTGCCGGCCGTGTTTACCCGAATCAATATCCATTTCGTGGTGGAAGGCGTGAACCTCAAGGAGGCTCAGGTCAAGCGCGCTGTGGAGCTGTCGGCCCAGAAGTACTGTTCCGCCTCCATCATGTTTGCGCAGGCCGGGGTCGTGGTGACCCACAGTTATGCCGTGGAGCAAGTGTGAGGGCTGGCTGAATGACCCGGCGTGCAGGTGAAATCCACCCCAGCAAAAAAAAAGCCGGGGAGCGCGAGGCTCCCCGGCAAATAACTTACAGGGGGGTTAGGAAGGAGAGTGACCGGCGGGCTCCTAGGACCCATCGTTGCCGGACACAGGCGCTATGGTAGCGATATTGGAACATGGCGCAAATGGATTGTTTTTATAAAAATCATAACTAAAAAGACTTTTATGATGCGCTTGCCGGCGACACGGGCGGCATAGCTTGTATAATTGGTCCGGATCATAACGACCACAACCATGCACGGTGATTATCCGATATGACCATCAACACGCTTGCCCGGGTTGACCTTAATCTGCTGGTGGCGCTGCAAGTGCTGCTTGAGGAGCTGAACGTGACCCGCTCGGCGGAGCGTCTGCACGTCTCTCAGCCGGCGATGAGCAAAACCCTGTTGCGTCTGCGCAATGTCTTCGAGGACGCGCTGTTTACACGCAGTGGCCGCGGCCTGGTGCCCACGCCCCGGGCGCTGGAGCTCAAGCAGGCGCTGCCGCAATTACTGGAAGGCATCGGTGGCCTGCTGGTGCGCACGGAATTCGATCCCGCCACCTTTGCGGGGCATGTGCGCATTGCGGCGCCCGAATTCATGGCCGTACAGGTGGTGCCGCAGTTGGTCGGTATTCTGGAAGAAGAGGCACCAAGTCTGTGTTTGGCGGTAGCCAACGCCGAGGAATCCTATATCAGCGAGCTCGAGTCCGGCGCCACCGACTTCGTGCTGGAGGTCGAGAAGCCCGTACCCCGCGGCTGTCTGGTGACTTCGCTGGGAAATTTCACGCCGGCGGTGTGGATGCGAAGCGACCACCCCTTGGCGGAACGGGATTTCGATCTTGAGGAAATGCTGGAATACCCTTTTGTGCAGTATTACCTACTGATTGCCGGTCGGGTGGATGCGACGACGGAAAGCCGTTTTGACAAGTTGATTGGGCGGATGGGCTATCGGCGCCGCAAGGCGATAGTGACCAACCAATTGATGACGGCCCTTGATACCCTGCAATCCAGCAACTGCCTCCTGCTCGCCACCATGGACGATCTCAAGCAGGAGAGCGAGTTTTACCAGATCGTGCGCAAGCCCTATCCCAGCTCCCTGGAGCACGAGCCGTTCATCCCGGCGGCACTGTTGCAGCACGAACGCACCGCCAATTCACCGATGCACAACTGGGTGAAGGAAAAGATCCTGACCATCGTGCAGGGAATTCGGGTGGAGCGCGATATGGAGCGAAACTTGTCGCCGGCGATTGCGCGCGCTCAACCCCGGTAGCTGAGGGCGGTCATCAGCCGGGAGGTCAGCGTCATGGCGGCCTGCACCGGTCCCGGAAAAGTCAGGGCGCCGGCGCGCCTGGCGCGATGGGCGTGCGCCGCCTCGTCGGCGAGCATCCGGGTCACCAGCGCGCGGCTGCGCGCATCCTGAGCGGGCAGGCGCTCGAGATGATCGCGCAGATGTTCGCAGACCTGATCCTCGGTGGCGGCGACGAAACCGAGCCCCAGGCGGTCGCCGACCAGCCCCGCGCCCGCGCCCAGCGCAAAAGAGGCGGCATACCAGAGCGGATTGAGGCGGCTGGGGTGGGCGTCCAGTTCGTCGAGCCGCTGCTGGCACCAGTCCAGATGATCTTCCTCTTCGCGCGCCGCGGCCGTCATGTCGGCGCGGGTCGCGGCGCTTTTTGCGGTCAGCGCCTGGCCGCGATAGAGCGCCTGTGCGCAAACTTCGCCGCTGTGGTTGACCCGCATCAGACCCGCCGCGTGGCGTTGTTCCGCGGCATCCAGCTCGGCTTCCGGGGCGGCGTCGGCCGGCGACGGCGCGCTCCCGCCGGTGCTCGCGGAGCCGACCGTGCGCAGGGCGTGGTCGATCTCGGCGAGCACAAGATCGATGGTCGAGAGTGTGCGCTGGCTGACTGTCTACTGGCCGACATGGACGACTCCGGTGCTGCTGCCCGATGGGTTCCGATTCTAGACCGCTTGCGGCCGGTTTTGTCGGGGTTGAAGAATGCGGGGGCGATTGGTCAGCCGCCGGGAGAATCCTCGCGGGCAATGGCCCGGTAGCCGATATCGCCGCGGCAAAACCCGCCGTCCCAATGAATCCCCCGGATACATTCGTAGGCGCGTGTCTGTGCCGCGCGCACCGTGGCGCCGAGCGCGGTGACGCACAGCACCCGCCCGCCGCTGGTCACCACCGCGTCGGCCTGCAAGCGGGTGCCGGCGTGAAATACCTTGACGGCCGGATCGGATGTGTCCGGCAGACCCTGGATCGGGTCGCCCTTGCGGTAATCCCCGGGATAGCCGCCCGCGGCCATCACCACGCCGAGCGCCGGGCGCGGATCCCAGTCCGCCGCGACGCTATCGAGCGTACCGCCGAGCGCGGCTTGCACCAGCCCCACCAGATCGGAGCGCAGGCGCAGCAGGATCGGCTGGGTTTCGGGGTCGCCAAAGCGGCAGTTGTATTCGATCACCCGGGGTGCGCCGTCGGCCGTGATCATCAGCCCGGCGTAGAGGAAGCCGCGATAGCGGTTGCCCTCGGCCGCCATGCCGCGCACGGTCGGCAGGATCACCTCGGTCATGACGCGCCGGTGCACGGCGTCCGTCACCACGGGGGCTGGCGAATAGGCGCCCATGCCGCCGGTGTTGGGGCCGGTGTCGCCATCTCTGACGCGCTTGTGATCCTGGCTGGTGGCCATGGGCAGCACCTGCTCGCCGTCCACCATGACGATGAAGCTCGCCTCTTCGCCTTCGAGAAACTCCTCGATCACCACCCGGTGGCCGGCGCTGCCGAAGGCATTGCCCGCCAGCATGTCGCGCACCGCGGACTCGGCTTCGGCGCGCGTGGTGGCGACGATCACGCCCTTGCCGGCGGCCAGGCCATCGGCCTTGACCACGATGGGCGCGCCCCGTTGGCGCAACCAGGCGAGCGCCGGCTCCAGCTCGGTGAAAGCCGCGTAGGCGGCGGTGGGAATGCCGTGGCGTTCCATGAACGCCTTGGCAAAATGCTTGGAACCTTCCAGTTGCGCCGCGCCCTGGCGCGGGCCGAAGACGGGCAGGCCCAGGGCTTCGAAGCGGTCGACCAGCCCGGCGACCAGCGGGCCTTCCGGGCCGACCAGGGTGAACGCCACCTTCCGGTCGGCCGCAAAGCGGGCCAGCGCCTCGATGTCCTCCGCCACGATGGCGACGTTTTCGACTTTGGGCTCCAGCGCGGTGCCGGCATTGCCGGGTGCCACATAGACGGTTGCCACCGCCGGGCTTTGTGCCAGCTTCCAGGCGAGGGCGTGTTCGCGCCCACCGCCGCCGATGACCAGGATATTCATGGTTGCCGGGCTCCCGTACCTTGGGTCATAGCAGGGTATCCAGGTCGCTTTTGTCGTAGGCGCGCAGTTCGTTGTCGCGCCCGGCGGCGATCATCCGGGGCCAGTCCGGGTTTGGAATCAGGGCGCGGCCCACCGCGACCAGGTCGAAGTCGCCGCGCGCCAGCAGGTCGTCAAGGTTGCGCAGGCTGGCGGGTTCGGCATGGGTGCCGATGTTGCGCTTCTCTTCGTCGATGAAATCCTGATCCAGGCTGATGCTGCCGACCGCGATGCAGGGTTTGCCGGTGATCTTTCGGGTCCAGCCGGCGAGATTCAGGTCCGAACCGGGAAATTCCGGCTCCCAGAAGCGCCTTGTGCTGCAATGGAAGACGTCGACGCCGGCCTGTGCCAGTGGCGCCAGGAAAGTTTCCAGCTCCGCGGGCGAAGTCACCAGACGGGCCTGATAGTTTTGCAGCTTCCACTGGGAAAACCGCAGGATGATGGGGAAGTCCGGGCCCACGCGGGCGCGTGTCGCGGCGACGATCTCGGCGGCAAAGCGGGTGCGATTGGCGATGGAGCCGCCGTAGGCGTCGCTGCGGCGGTTGGTGCCCTCCCAGAAAAACTGGTCGATCAGGTAACCGTGGGCGCCGTGGATCTCCACGGCGTCGAAGCCGAGGCGCTGGGCGTCGGCGGCGCCCTGGGCGAAGGCGGTGACCACGGCGTCGATATCCGCCTGGGTCATGGCGTGGCCGTGTTCGCGGTCCGGCATCAGCAGCCCGGACGGAGTGAACGCCGGCGTGTCCGGAAACGGATCGATCACCACGCCGGGCGCACCGATGCCGCGCATCGCGCCCACATGCCAGAGCTGCGGGGCGATCTTGCCACCCGCCGCATGCACGGCTTCCACGACCTGCCGCCAGCCGGCCAGCGCCGCGTCGCCGTAGAAAAACGGGACGTTTTCGTAGGCGCTCGCCGCCGGATGGTTGACGCAGGTGCCCTCGGTGATGATGAGCCCGGTGCCGCCTTCAGCTCGGCGCCGGTAATAGGCTGCGACCTGCTCGCCGGGCACATTGCCGGGGGAAAAATTGCGCGTCATGGGCGCCATCACCACCCGGTTGGGCAGTTCCAGGCCGGTCATGTGGAAGGGCTTGAACAATGCGTTGCTGCTACTGCTGTGCATGAATATTCCCCGCGATAAAAAAGTTGGGCAACAAGTTTGGGCGACAACGTCGAGGCGATCCGCGTGCGACGATCAATGCACGCCGGGTGGCGGGGGCACGGCGAGCTACTCGGGGACCGATGGTGCCGCGCACTTCGCGAGCTTCCGCTGCAGTTGCGCGATCCGGGTCTCGGCGTCTTGCAATTTCCAGGAAAGATCCATCGACTGCTGAAACAGTTGCCCCTGTTCGCGATGCTGGTACACCACGAAAGCGACCACGCCGATGGCGAGCAGCGCCAGGACCACGACGGCGTCCAGATGGATGGTGAACGTTTTCATGAAGGCTCCGCAGCTCTGGCGTAGGATTCGTCGTCGGGTTCAGGGCGACGCCGACTCAATAGTCCGTGTGAATGATCGTCAGTGGCGAAAATGCCGGATGCCGGTAAACACCATGGCGAGCCCGTGCTCGTCCGCGGCGGCGATCACCTCCGCATCGCGAATCGAGCCGCCGGGCTGGATCACCGCGGCCACGCCCGCCTGGGCGGCGTTGTCGATGCCGTCGCGAAACGGAAAAAACGCGTCGGACGCCATCACCGATCCGGCTACCGTCAACCCGGCTTGCTCGGCCTTGATGATGGCGATGCGGGCGGAGTTGACCCGGCTCATCTGGCCCGCGCCGATGCCGATGGTGCGGCCGTCCCGGGCGTAGACGATGGCATTGGATTTCACGAACTTGGCCACCCGCCAGGCGAACAGCAGATCCGCCAGTTCCGCCGGCGTGGGTTGCCGCCGCGACACTACCTTCAGATCGGCCGCCTCGACCCAGCCGGTGTCGCGGTCCTGAACCAGCAGCCCGCCGGTGACGCGTTTGCAATCCCAGCCACCGGCCTGCCGGCCCTGCCATGTCCCGCAGGCGAGCAGGCGGACATTTTGTTTTGCGGCCGCCGCCGCGACCGCATCGGCGCTGAACCCGGGCGCGATCACCACTTCGACAAACTGGCGGTCCAGAATGGTCTGGAGCGTGGCGCCGTCTAGGTTGCCGTTGAACGCGATGATGCCACCGAACGCCGATTCGGCATCCGTGGTGAAGGCAATGTCGTAGGCCGTTGCCAGATCGTCGGCCAGGGCCACGCCGCAGGGGTTGGCGTGCTTGACGATGACGCAGGCGGGGCTGTCGAACTGGCGCACGCATTCGAGCGCGGCGTCGCCGTCGGCGATGTTGTTGTAGGACAGCTCACGGCCCTGCAATTGCACCGCGCCGGCAATGCTGCCGGGGGCCGGCGCCGCTTCGCGATAGAAGGCTGCCTGCTGGTGCGGGTTCTCGCCGTAGCGCAATTCCTGGGCCTTGTGGAACTGTCGATTCCAGGTGCGCGGGTAGCCGTCGGTCTGCTCCCCCAAACGCGCGCCCAGGTAGTTGGCGATGGCGCCGTCGTAGGCGGCGGTGTGTTCGAAGGCCTTGACGGCGAGGTCGAAGCGGGTGGTCTGGCTGAGCGCGCCGCCGCTGGCGTGCAGTTCCGCCAGCAACCCCGGGTAGTCGGCGCTGTTCACCACCACGGCGACATCGCGGTGATTCTTCGCCGCGGCGCGCAGCAGGGTGGGGCCGCCGATGTCGATGTTCTCGATCGCCGTCGCCAGATCGCAACCCGGCACCGCCACCGTGGCCTCGAAGGGGTAGAGATTCACCACCACCAGGTCGATGGGTGGAATGCCGTGGGTCGCCATCACCGCGTCGTCGATGCCGCGGCGGGCGAGGATGCCGCCGTGAATCCTGGGATGCAGGGTCTTGACTCGGCCATCCATCATCTCGGGAAATCCCGTGTAGTCCGAGACTTCGCGTACCGGTACGCCGTGGTCGGTCAGCAGCCGCCAGGTGCCGCCGGTGGAGAGCAGCTCGACGCCGGCCTGGGCGAGGGCGCGGGCGAAATCGAGGATGCCGGTTTTGTCGGAGACGCTCAGCAGTGCGCGCGCGATGGTGACGGGCCGATCGGTCATGGGTACTCCGTGATGGGCGGCGGGCCGCCGGCTACAGCAGGTCGTACTGCTTCATTTTTTTGCGCAGGGTGCCGCGATTGAGGCCGAGCAGCTCCGCCGCCCGGCACTGGTTGCCACCGGTGTGGGCCAACACGCAGCGGAACAGCGGCGCTTCCACTTCCCGTAACACCAGCGCATAGAGGTCGGTGGTGTGTTGGCCGTCGAGTAATGCGAAGTAACGCGCCAGGGCGTCGGTCACGCATTCGGCGAGCGAGGCGCCACCGAGCTCGGTGTCCAGCAGGGCCCGCGTCGCAAGGGCCAATTCGGCATCGGAATGGCGGTCGTCGGCCAAGGTATTGCCTCGGGGCTGGGCGGGCGTGGAGCGAGGCGACGCATGATAGCTGGCCGTTTGCCGGTCCGGAAGATGGGAGCGCCGGTTTCCTGCGACTGTTGTGGCGGCGGATCAATCGACCGGCGCGAGCGTATAGGAAACCGCCTCCGGACCCGGGTCGACGAGCTCCAGCACCAGATGCAGGGATTGGCCGACGGCGAGCGTACTCGCCGCGGGCTGGTCCAGATACTCGCCGGGGGCAAAGCGCCGTTCCGCAACCACCGCGCCTTGAAGATTTTCGAACTGAAGCCGCACATTCGGCAGGGGCTGGGCTTCGCGGCCGCGATTGGTGAGCATGGCATCGAGACGCAAGGTGCCGGGCGCCTGGGTGCGCACCACAAGCTGGTCGACGGCAATGGCGGCGAGATCGCGATACGCCGGCCGCCGGCATGGCAGGACATCGCACAGCGCGCGATAGGCGCCGCGCAGTGCGGGGCGCTGATCCAGCAGATCGGCGTGGAAATACAGTCCCTGTAACAACAGTACGCCGACGGCGGCGATCACGATGGCTGCAGCGGCGCCTGAGCTGGCTGGGCCGCGTTCCGGTTGCGGCCAGGCGGGGGTGGCAGGGGATGGTACGGCGTCCGCGATGGTATCCGGCACGAGCGGGGTCGGTTCCAGCGCGGCTGCGTCCGGCGGGAGCAAGGATGAATGTGCTACACCGTCGCCCCGCAGGCTGTTTCGCTGGTTTCGGACTCGGACTCGGACTCGGACTCGGACTCGGACTCGGACTCGGACTCGGACTCGGACTCGGACTCGGACTCGGACTCAGGCTCAGGCTCAGGCTCAGGCTCGACTGGGTGCGGCGGCGCAAGAATCGACGCGAGGGCGCCGTATCCGGGCTCCATGGTCGTGGTCGAGGCGGGCGCCGGATGGTCGGCGTCGACCGGGTGTTCGAGCGGCCAGTCCGTGTCCGGGCGGAGCCAGAGTGGCGTTACTGGCGCCGGTTCGGGTGCCAGCGCCACGCCGTGGGCATTGGCGTCGAAGGGCGCCAGGCAGAAGCCGCAGCGCACCAGGCCGCCGGCAGCGCGCCGTTGCGCGGTGGTGATGCGAAAGCAGATATTGCAAGCGGGACAACACGCGCCGTATTCCGTCACGACAGGGCTCCGGAAGGCGGCGCCCCATAGTGGCGCACCACGCGCGCCGCAGCGGGTTTGATCAGCCCGTTCAGCGGGTTTTGCAGCCGGCCAGTCGCGCCCAGGATTCGCGCACGGTGGGTGGCGCAAAATCGAACCAGGGTGCGTAGGCGTCGCGGACGGCCGCGCACTGGGATTCCAGAATGCCCGACAAGCATAAACGGCCTCCTGGCGCGGTGAGCGCGGCGATCCGGGGTGCGAGTTCGATCAGCGGGTTGGCGAGGATGTTGGCGAGGATGACCGCGTAACCGCCGGCGTCCGGCGTTGCGGGTTCGGTGACCACCAGTTGCTCCGGCGTTATGCCGTTGCGCTGTGCATTGGCGCGGGTCGCGGTGAGCGCCTGGGGATCGATGTCCACCGCCACCGCCCGGGTGGCGCCCAGCAGACAGGCGGCGATGGCCAGAATCCCCGAGCCGCAGCCGAAATCGAGCACACGCGCGCCAGTCGGCGGTTCGGCGGCCAGCCATTCCAGGCACAGGGCGGTGGTCGGATGATCGCCGCTGCCGAACGCCAGTCCGGGGTCGAGCAGCAGGTTGACGGCGGCGGGTTCCGGTGGGTCGCACCAGCTCGGGCAGATCCACAGGCGTCCGCCGCAGTGGCGGGGTCGGAAGTGCTCGCGCCAGAGATCATTCCAGGGGCGCTCCCCCAGTTCACTCCAGCGCGCCGCGGGCACCGGCTCCGGCAGCAGCGCGGCCGCCAGTTGCAGCCAGGCGTCGGTGCGGTCGCAATCGCCGGCAAACAATCCGGTCAGGCAGACCTGTTCCCACAGCGGGGTTTCCCCCGGTGGTGGTTCCAGCACCGGGTTGTCGCCGGCATCGCTGAGCGTGACGGCCAGGGCGCCGGCCGCGAGCAGGGCATCGCAGTGGCGCTCGGCGACCGCGCCGGACACCAGCAGGCTCAGTTGTTGCCAGCCTGGTCGGGAGTCGTTCACAGGCCCAGCTTTTTCTCCAGGTAGTGAATGTTCACGCCGCCGCGCTGGAAATCCCCATCCCGCACCAGAGTGCGGTGCAGGTCGGTGTTGGTCTTGATGCCCTCGATCACCAGTTCGTCGAGCGCGGTGCGCATGCGCGCCAGCGCGCTGGCGCGGTCGCGGCCGTGGGTGATGATCTTGGCGATCAGGGAGTCGTAGAAAGGCGGCACCCGGTAGCCATTGTAGAGATGCGAGTCCACCCGCACGCCGTTGCCGCCCGGCGGGTGGTAGGCCGTCACGCTGCCGGGACTGGGCAGAAAGGTGGTCGCGTCCTCGGCATTGATGCGGCACTCGAACGCGTGGCCGCGAAATACGACGTCTTTCTGGGTGAAGCTCAAGGGTTCGCCGCCCGCAATCAGCAGTTGTTCGCGGACGATGTCGATGCCGGTGATCATCTCCGTCACGGGGTGTTCGACCTGGACCCGGGTGTTCATTTCGATGAAATAAAAATGGCCGTTTTCATACAGAAATTCGAAGGTGCCGGCGCCCCGGTAGCCGATATCGATACAGGCCTTGACGCAGGCATCCAGGACGCGCTTGCGGGCGGCCTCGGGAATGTCCGGCGCCGGCGCTTCTTCGAGCACTTTCTGATGGCGGCGCTGCAGCGAGCAGTCGCGGTCGCCCAGATGCACCGCATGGCCCTGGCCATCGGCGAGCACCTGGATTTCCACATGGCGCGGCTTTTCGAGGAACTTTTCGATGTAGACGCGGCTGTCGCCAAACGCGGACTGGGCTTCGCTGCGCGTCAGCGTCACCGCGTTCAAGAGGTGGGGCTCGGCGTGAACCACGCGCATGCCGCGACCACCGCCACCGGCGGCCGCCTTGATGATCATTGGATAGCCCACGTCGCGTGCCACCGCGATGATCTCGGCCGGGTCGTCGCTGAGGGTGCCGTCCGAACCCGGCACCGTGGGTACGCCGGCGGCCTTCATGGCGGCGATGGCGGATACTTTGTCGCCCATCAGGCGGATCACGGCGGGCGAGGGTCCGATGAAGGTGAACCCGCTGCGCTCCACCTGTTCGGCGAAATTGGCGTTCTCCGCCAGGAAACCGTAGCCGGGATGAACCGCGACCGCGCCGGTCACTTCCATGGCGCTGATGATGGCCGGGATGTTGAGATAGCTGTCGGCCGACGGATTCGGGCCGATGCAGACGGATTCGTCGGCGAGACGGACGTGTTTCAGGTCGGCGTCCACCTTGGAGTGCACCGCGACGGTCTTGATGTCGAGTTCCTTGCAGGCGCGCAGAATGCGCAACGCGATCTCGCCCCGGTTGGCGATCAGGACTTTACTCAGCATGGAGAGAGGGTTCCGCGGGCTAGAGAATGGTGATCAGGGGCTGGTCGTATTCCACTGGTGCGCCGTCCTCGACGAGGATGGCGCCGATGACGCCGGCCTTGTCGGCTTCGATCTGGTTCATCATTTTCATGGCCTCGACGATGCAGAGCACATCGCCGACTTTGACGCTCTGGCCCACGTCCACGAAGGCTTTGGTGCCGGGCGCAGGGGACCGATAGAAAGTACCGACCATGGGTGAAGCCACCAGATGGCCCGCGATGGCCGGCGCCGTGGGTGCGGCATTGGCGGGTACCGGTGCGGTCGCCGGCGGCGCGGCAAAGGCCATCTGGGGCGCGGCATAGGTTGCCGGGCGATGGCGGCAGATACGGACCGACTCCTCGCCCTCGCGGATTTCCAGTTCGTCGATATTGGACTCTTCGAGCAATTCGATGAGTTTCTTGACCTTGCGTATATCCATGAACCCTCCGTTGCAGGTGATGGCGGTTTATTTTGATTCTGAGCGTCAGGCCGGCGCGCTGAGGCTGGCCAGTGCAGCTTGCAGCGCCAGTTCGTAGCCCAGTGCGCCCAGCCCGCAGATGACGCCGCTGGCAATATCCGAGAAATAGGAGTGATGGCGGAAGGCTTCACGCCGGTACACATTGGACAGATGGACTTCGATAAAGGGTATGGCGACGGCGAGCAGGGCATCACGCAGCGCCACGCTGGTGTGGGTGAAGGCCGCCGGATTGATCAGGATGTGGTCGACGCCCTCGCGACCCGCAGCCTGCACCCGCTCGATCAGTTCGGCTTCGGAGTTGCTTTGCAGATGCACGAAATCGTGGCCTGCGGCAGTACATAATTGTTCCAGGCGGGCGTTGATGTCCGCCAGCGTGGCCGCGCCGTACACGCCGGGTTCCCGGGTGCCGAGCAGATTGAGGTTGGGGCCGTGCAGCGCCAGTATGGTGGCCATGGATTGGCTTCTGATGGAGTCGTGACGCGGTGGAGCGGAAGTGTGCCTCAAGCCCGCTTTGTTGTCCAGATGGCCGGCAAATTGGCAGACGTTAAACGCACATTCGCCACATATTGCCGGCAGTTAACGGATTCCGGACATGGCGGCCGCAACCCCCGGAGGCGCGGTCAGCGCGCTCAGCACGATGGTTTCGGTGAGCAACTGCGGCAGGATGCGCGCCGGTTCCCCGGGCGGAAAATACAGGTAAAGCGGCACGCCGCTGCGGCCGTGGGCATTGAGCAACGCGGTGATTTCGGGATCGTAGCGGGTCCAGTCGCCCTTCAGATAATGAATGCCGCGCTGCTTCAGGGTGGCGCGGAACCGATCCGACGCCAGCGCCATGCGCTCATTGGCCAGGCAGGTGATGCACCAGTCCGCCGTGAGATTGACGAATACCGGCGCGCCGGCGCTGCGCAGGGCGTCGAGGCGCGCCGCGTTATAGGGTTCCCATGGGCGTTCCGCCGGAGCGCCGGCCGGCAGTGCCAGTGGCAATCCCAGCCCCGCGACCAGCAGCGCGGCCGCGACCACCCGCCCTGGCACACGCCGGCTGCGGCCAGCCAGCCACGCCGCCAGCGCCACCAGCAGCAGGCCGAAGGCGGCGGCCAGCACCCGGTCGATATCCGTCTGCCGACCGAGCACCCAGAGCAGCCAGAGCACGGTCGCGTACAGGGGAAAGGCGAGCAGTTGGCGAAAAGTTTCCATCCAGGGACCGGGGCGGGGCAGGCGCCTGAGCAACCCCGGCAGCGCGGTCAACACGAGAAATGGCAGTGCCATGCCGAACCCGAGGGCGGCGAAGACGCCCAGCGTGATCGCCGGCGGCAGGGTCAGGGCGACGCCCAGCGCGGTGCCCATGAAGGGCGCGCTGCAGGGGCTGGCGACCACCGTGGCCAGCACGCCGGTCAGGAACGACGCGCCCAGGCCGTTGCCGCGGGCGGCGCTGCCGCCCAGGCGGCCGGGATTGATGAGCAGAGGCAACTGGCCGCCAAACCCGAGTGCCATCAGGAAAAACAGATACGCCAACGCGGTGACGAAGCCCGGCGACTGCAACTGGAAGCCCCAGCCGACGGCCTCTCCCGCACGGCGCAGGACCAGCAGCAGCACCGCGATGGCGACAAAGCTGAGCACCACGCCGGTGGCGTAGGCAAGACCGTGACTCGCGACGCGGTGGCGGTGGGCGTGCGCCGTGGTGAGGCTCATCACCTTGATCGAGAGTACCGGAAACACGCAGGGCATGAGGTTCAGGATCAAGCCGCCGAGGATCGCAAAACCCAGCAGCGTGAACAGTCCCGGCGCACTGGCCGTGACAGAACCGGCCGTTAAAGAGCTGGCGGGGACGGAGCTGGCGGTGATGACGGCGGGTGCCGGCGCGGCGGTCGGGGCAATCGCTCCGGTCGCAAAATCGACCGTGAAATACTGGGTGTGGGGTGGGTAGCACAGGCCGGCATCGGCGCAGCCCTGGGAGGTTACGCGCAGCGTGATCGCGGGCGGTGGCGGCTGGAGAAAATCGACACTGACCAGTGTGCTGTCATAGAACACTTCGAGATTCTTGCCGTAGTAATCATCGTAGATCTCGCGGCCCTTGCCGGCGTGGATCCTGGTGGCAATCAGCGCGCCATTCGCGTCCCGAGCCTGCACGGCAAAGTTGTCTTTGTAGAGGTAGTAGCCCGGCGCGATGGCCCACTCGAGCGCCGCCTTGCCGCCGTCGAGTGTGATGGTGAGTTGATAGGCTTGTTCAACCGGGAGAAAGTGCTGATCGGCCTGAAGCAGGCTCGCGTTGTTGCCCGCGGACGCAAAGGGGTCGGCGGCCATGGCGGGGGTCGAGCCCAGGATCAGCAGCAACCAGTACAGAGCAAAACTACGGTAGCGCGGCATGGACTGGTCTGCGGTTGGGGGCGGCCCGGCTTCGACCCGGCAGCGGGGACTTGGTTTCAAGGCCGGTTATTGTGGCGTATTCTGGGCCCTGCCGCAGCTCAAGCTGCGGGGCCGATTCTCATCACGGACAGTACGACCATGGCGATCAAAGACTGGGTGCGGAATGCGCGCGGGAATACCGGCGGGGTGACCACCGCGTCGCGCAATCTGAGTGTCGGTGCCTGGATGGTGGTGGCCGCCGCGCTGGTCACGCTCGCGCTGGGGCTGTCCTGGTACTGGTCGCGGCAGCCGCAACTGGCCCCGCTGCTGGCGGGCGCGGACCGCACCAGCGTCAGCGGCGCACGCACCACGGCGACACTCATCGCGCTGGTGGACACGCTGCTCGACAAGCCGGGCGGCTATCTGACCAACGACATGCTGCCGCCCGGGCTCTGGCTCGACAATATGCCGAACTGGGAGTTTGGCGTTGTGGTGCAGGTGCGCGACGCCGCGAAGGCGTTTCGCGAGGCGTTCAGCCGCTCCCAGTCCCAGTCGACGGAAGATCCGGATCTCGCCCTCGCCGAGCCGCTGCTGAATTACGACACGGATCGCTGGATTTTTCCGGCGACGGAAGATGAGTACCGCAAAGGTCGCGATCATCTGGCGCGCTACTACGTACGTCTGCTCGATGGCGATGAAAGCAACGCGCAGTTTTATGCCCGCGCCGACAATCTCCGCTACTGGCTGGGCACCGTGCAGAGCCGGCTCGGCAGCCTGTCCCAGCGTCTGGGGGCCAGCGTCGGCCAGCGCCGGCTCGGCGTCAAAGCGGGTGAAGGCGCGGATGCCGCCGCCGCGCACCCGGCCTCTGCGGTAGTCAAGCCGTCCTGGTGGAAAATTGACGATACGTTTTTCGAGGCGCGCGGCACGGCCTGGGCGCTGATCCAGTTGCTCAAGGCGGCGGAAGTGGATTTCGCGGACGTGCTGCAAAAGAAAAATGCCCAGGTCAGCCTGCGCCAGATCATCCGCGAACTGGAGGCGACGCAGAAACCGCTGCTTACGCCCATCATCCTGAACGGCAACGGGTTTGGCGTGCTCGCCAACCACTCCATCACCATGGCGTCCTACATCAGCCGCGCGAATGCCGCGTTGATCGATTTGCGGGAACTGCTCGCGCAGGGCTGAGGCGGAAATTGCATCTGCGGCTACGGGCTGAACGCGTTGTGGCGCACGGTGCGTTTATGATGGCGTGCGCAGGGCCGATGTGGCAGCCGGCTGGCGCATACTCGCCAACCAGGGCTTATATCCAAGGCGGATCAGATCAACGATGGCAGGCATCGGCCCTAAAGCAGCAACCGGGACTTCGGCGGACGGGCTCTGGACGGGCGAGGACTTTGATCTTCCCACGTTGATACTCGGCGAGCAGCAGACCGGGATCGCGGTGCTGGACGCCCGGCGCAGGATCATTTGCTGGAATCGCTGGATGGTCGACTGGACCGGCGTAGCGGCACCGCAAGCCTTGAACGGCCGTCTCGAAGACCTGTTTCCCGATCTGGCGGCGAGCGAGTTGCTGAGCGCGCTGGCGCAGGTTGCGGAGAACGGGGTCGCCATCAGTTGGTCGCAGCACCTCGACCCGGAACGGCTCGACCGCGTCGAGACCGCCATGACGCCCGGTGACAGGGCCCTGCCGCTGTTTCGTCTCTCGATGTCGCCCGTGCCCCTGCCCGCTGGCGGTGGCAGTTTGCTGGAGGTGGTGGAGGCACCTTTCCAGCCAGCTGGGGCGCGGCCGCGCGGCGCTCGCCCCGGCATGGCAGAGGCCTCCCGTCGCGCGGTCTACCTGGACGATGGACGCGCCGGCGCGATTGAGCTGGACGCCGGCGGGCGCATTCAGTCGGTGAACCATGCCTTCGGCGCCATCACCGGGTTTGCGCCGGAACATCTGAGCGGAGCGCCGGCACGGCTCGTGTTTCCGGTGCTTGGCCGCCGCTCCGGCGCGGACGTGCTGGCGCGGTTGCTGGGTGAGGTCAATCCCCAGGGCCGCTTGCAGGCCGTCACCGCGGCCGGCGATCTGCGGTGGTTGGATGTATCGCCCTGCACACCGATCGATGCGCCCGACGGATTGGTCTTGTTGTGCCGCGACGATACCGTGCGACTGGATGAGCGCCGGGAGCTGCAACTCAAGGCCGAGCAAGTCGCGGCACTGTTCGCCCAGGTTGCCGACGGCGCGTTGCTGATGGATCAGCGGGGGCGTATCGAACGGGTGAATGTCCCCGCGCTCGAATTATTGGGCCTCGACTTTGACCAGACCACCGGCCGCAGTGTCGAGGATCTCGTCGGCTTTGTTGACGCAGAAACCAACACGCCGGTGCTGGTACTGCAAGCGGCCTTGGCGCGCGGAGCGGCCCTGACGATGCCAGCGGGCACCGTCCTGCGCCGCGCCGATGGCGGCAGCCTTCAGGTGGCGGCAACCCTGACACCCCTGCGGGATCAGGACAACGAACTGGTCGGCGGACTGCTGGTGTTTCGAGCCTGCACCGCAGCGCCCCAGGTTTCGCAGCGACTCGCGTGGCAGGCGGAGCACGATGCGCTCACCGGACTGAGCAACAGGTCCGCGCTGGCCAGGGCGATTGGCCAGCGGCTGGGGCAAATTCGTGGCGGCGAACCGGTTGCCGTCCTGCTGTATATCGACGTCGCGAATTTTTCGCTGGTCAACGATACCTGCGGTCACGCGGCGGGCGACACTCTGCTGCAACAGGTGGCACGGCTGTTGGAACGGCACATCGGGCCCGGCGAGATGCTGGCGCGGATCGGCAATGACGAGTTTGCGCTGCTGCTGCAACGGCGGGACGCTGCGGCCGGTTGCGCGGTCGCCGAAGCGGTGCTGGCAGACTTCCAGGTGTTCTCGTTTCCCGGGGGCGAGCGTCGCATCAAGATCGGAGTCAATATCGGCGTCGAAATGATCGACAGTCGGTCCGATTCTGACATCGACGTTCTGGTGGCGGCGGCGGCGAGCTGCGCCAAGGCCAAGGAAATGGGCCGCAACCGGATGCATTTTGCGGTGGTCGGCGGTCGCAGCGGTCGTGGCGATGGCCTTGATGCCTGGGTGCCCAGGATCAGTGCGGCGCTGGACGAAAACCGGTTCCGGTTGTTGTTTCAGCCGATCATCGAGCTCCGTTCCGACGCGGAGCCGGGGGTGCGGCATTGCGAAGCCCTGGTCCGGATGGTCGGTGCCGGCGGTGAGCTGATTTCCCCTCAGGGCTTTATTCCGGCGGCGGAACGCTATGGCCTCATCGAGGATATCGACCGCTGGGTGGTTGCGGAGGCGGTACGGGTACTGCAAGGGCTGCCCCGCGCGCAGCGCGATGGCTTCAAGCTCTCGGTCAATCTGTCGGGCGCCACCATCAGCGACGAATCCAGCGCCGATTACATTCTGGACCTGCTGAACCGCTCCGGAGTCGATCCGCGCCGCTTGCAGTTCGAGATCACTGAAACCGCGGCGATTCGCCAGTTTGACCGCGCCCTCAGCCTGATTCACCGGCTGCGCGCCCACGGCTGTTACGTTGCCCTCGACGACTTCGGCAGCGGCCTGTCGTCATTGCGCTATCTTCAGGAAATCCCGGTCGATTGCCTCAAGATCGATGGCGCCTTCATTCGCAAGATGGAATTGAGCGATGTGGATTTCACCATGGTGAGCACCATCAATCACCTGGCACACATCATGGGCATTGCGACCATCGCCGAAAGTGTCGAGAACGCGTTCCAGTTGTCGATGCTGCGCGAGCTGGGCGTCGACTATGCCCAGGGGTTTTTCATTGCCATGCCACAGCCGCTGGAAAGCATACTGGCTTGACCATCATCCAGGGGCCGTGGCGAAAAACCGCGCCACCAGATCGGCATGCCGTGCCGGCGCCAGCCGCGGTCCGTACTGGGCGACCACTGCGGCGGCGGCGAGATTGGCAAAGCGCCCCGCGGCGACGTGATCGAAGCCCTGGGTGAGTCCGTAAAGAAACGCTCCCGCAAACATGTCGCCCGCGCCATTGGTATCGACGGCGGTCGCCGGCGTAGCCGGAATCCGGTGCAGCTCGCGGCCGTCGCACACCAGGGCGCCGCGCGCACCGAGGGTGATGGCGAAGGACTCGGCATCGGCGCGCAGCCGCTCGGCGGCGGTTTCCACATCGTGCGCGTCCGTCCAGCGGCACGCTTCATCGCCGTTGCAGAACAGCAGGTCCACACGTCCACCGGCGATGGCGCGGAGTTCGTTCCCGAAATGCGCCACGATGCCGGGGTCGGACAGGCTGAGCGCGACCCGCGTGCCATGCTGCCGGGCCAGTTCGCGGGCGCGGATGGCGGCGGCGCGGCCGCTGGGCGAAGTGGCCAGGTAACCTTCGATGTAGAGATAGGTGGCGGCGGCGAGCGCTTCCGGATCGAGGTTTTCCGGCGCCAGCGATTCGCTGATCCCCAGAAAAGTATTCATCGTGCGTTCGGCATCCGGCGTGATCAGCACCAGGCATTTGCCGGTGGTGCCCGCCGGGAGTCCGGTGGCGCCGTTGTGGGCCACTCCCGCCGTGGCCAGGTCGTGCAGATAGAAATGACCGTTGTCGTCGTCGGCGACCCGGCACGAGTAGTAACCGCGACCGCCGAAGCAGCTCACCGCGATCACCGTGTTGGCGCCCGATCCCCCGCTGGCCCGGCGCGCCAGGGTCAGATGGTCGCCGAACACATCCAGCAACTGGTTTTGGCGCGGTTCGTCGACCAGGGTCATGACCCCTTTCTCGATCCCGTGGGCGCGGAGTTCGGCGTCGGTAACCCGTAGCTCGGTATCCACCAGGGCGGCGCCCAGTCCGTAAACATCGAAACGCTGCATGATCGTGGAGCCCGGTCGGTCAAAGCGGCTATTATCCACGCCCGCGCCCGCGGACCAAGTGACCGGCGGGCCTGAGACCGAGCCTGTCTTCACACAACCTGTATTCGGGAGGCGTCAGTGGCACGCAGGCGGCAACGCAAATCGCGCACCCGGAGGTTGCCGCGCCGCAGTCGGTGGGCGGTGGTCCGGGTCGTGCTCGGCGCGTTGCTGTTGCCCGTGCTGATCGCCGTCGGGCTCGGTGTCATTGCGCTCGACACCATGGTGAAGGCAAAGTTTTCCGGCGCCAAATGGGCGTTGCCGGCGCATGTCTACGGGCGTCCGCTGGAGCTGTACGCGGGTCGGCCCCTGGCGCGCGCGGCGTTGCTGCGCGAGCTGGATGGGCTCGGCTATCGCAACGCGGCGCAAACGGAGCATCCGGGGCAGTTCAAGATCAGCGGCAATACCCTCGACATCCATGTGCGCGCGTTTCGCTTTCCGGATGGCGAGCAGCCGGCGCAACGCGCGCGCGTGGGCCTCGACGCCACGGGGATCACCGCCATCGGCGACAGCAGCGGCGCCGCGTTGCCGCTGCTGCGCCTAGAGCCCGTGCGGATCGGCGGCATCTATCCGGAGCATGCCGAGGATCGCGTGCTGTTGCGGCTCGCGGAGTTGCCGCCCTATCTGGCCGACGCCCTGATCGCGACTGAGGATCGGGATTTTTACAGCCACCACGGCGTCTCGCCGCGCGCCATCCTGCGCGCGGTCTGGGCCAATCTGCGCGCTGGCGGTATCGCTCAGGGTGGCAGCACCCTCACCCAGCAGCTGGTGAAAAATCTCTACCTGTCACAGAACCGCACCCTGGCCCGCAAAGCCATGGAGGCGGTGATGGCGGTGTTGCTCGAACTGCACTACAGCAAGCAGGAGATCCTCGAGGCCTATCTCAACGAGATTCATCTCGGGCAGGCCGGGGATCGGGCCATTCATGGCTTCGGTCTGGCGAGCGAGTTTTATTTTCGCCAGCCGCTGGCGGAGCTCGACCTGCACCAGGTGGCATTGCTGGTGGCACTTGCCAAGGGCGCGTCCTATTACAACCCGCGCCGCCAGCCGGAGCGGGCGCTGGCGCGGCGCAATCTGGTGTTGGCACAACTGGCGGAAGAAGGTGTTATCGACGCCGAGCGGGCGCGGGTCGCCGCCCGGCAGCCCCTGGATGTGACGGCGGCGCCGGGCGGCATCAATCAATACCCGGACTACATGGACCTGGTGCGGCGCCGCCTGCAAGAGGACTACAACGCCAGCGATCTGACCGCAAACGGCCTGCGCATCTTCACCTATTTCGATCCCCAGGCGCAGCGCCAGGTGGAAGCCGCCATCGCCGATACGCTCCGTCGCATCGAAGCAGAGCGCAAGCTGACGCCCGGACAGATCCAGGCGGCGGCGGTGGTGGTGGGCGTCGGTACCGGCGAAGTGCTCGCGCTTGCCGGCAGTCGCTCGAGCCAGGTGGTCGGTTTCAATCGCGCCCTTGACGCCCGCCGTATCATTGGCTCGACCGCCAAGCCCGCCGTCTATCTGGCCGCCCTGGAGCAGCCCGAACGCTACACCCTGGGGACATTGGTGGACGACGCGCCACTCTCGATTGTCTCCGGGGGCAAGCCGTGGAGTCCTGAGAATTTCGATCACAAGAGCCATGGACCGGTGCCGATCTATGTTGCCCTGAGTCGCTCCTATAACCAGGCCACGGCGCGGCTGGGCCTTGAAGTGGGTGTGGATCGCGTCGCCGATGTGGTGCGGCGGCTAGGCTACGCGGGTCCACTGCTCAAGGTGCCGGCACTGCTGCTGGGCGGGATTTCGATGACACCCTATGAGCTCGCCGGCATGTACCACACGATCGCCGCCGATGGTTTTCACACCGATCTGCGGGCCATCGCCTCGGTCAGCGGTGCGGATCGGGAAATCCTCAGCCGGTACCCGTTCGCCGTCGAGCAGCGCTTTGCGGCCGAATCGATGCATTTGCTGCACTACGCCTTGCGTCAGGTGATGACCGAGGGCACCGGCGCCAACGCCTACCGGCAGTTGCCGGCCGGCCTGAAGGTGGCGGGCAAGACGGGTACGTCAAACGATCAACGCGACAGCTGGTTTGCAGGGTTCAGCGGCAACCACCTGGTAGTGGTGTGGCTGGGGCACGACGACAACGGCCCGATGCCCTTGTCCGGCGCTTCCGGGGCATTGCGGGTGTGGAGTGCCATCATGGCCGGGCTCGACAATCGCCCGTTGCCCGAGACCCATCCCGAGGAGATCACCTATGCCTGGTACGATCCAGGCACGGGCGGGGGAAGCGGCGAAGGTTGCGCCAATGCCCGGCTGCTGCCCTACATCAGCGGCTCCGAGCCGGAGGGCCGCGGCTGCCTCGGCGGGGTGCCCGGGCAGGTACTGGACCGGGTGCGCGGCTGGCTGGGGATCGACTGATGGGCATTGACACAGGCGCACTGTCACACCGGGATACAACAGGGCGCGCGGCATTGATGGCGCGGCGCGGCGCGGCGCGGAATCTGAAGCTGCTGGGTGGCCTGAGCGTCTTGCTGGTGCTGGCGGCCTGCGCGCCCATGTCGTCCCAGCCGCCGGCGCCGGTCGTTGTCCCGGCGCCCCCGAAAACCGGTCCTGCCCTGCCACCGCCGGCCAAACCTGCTCCTGTTCCTGAAGTGCGCCCGTCACCCCGTCCGGTGATGCCGCTGCCCCGGGTGATACCGCCGCCGGTGGCGCCGGATGCGGTTTCCGCGCTGCTCCAGCAGGCAAACAGTGAAGCGCGGGCGGGCCGCCACGATGCCGCCATCGCGCTGGGCGAGCGGGCGCAGCGGCTGGATCCGCGCGCGCCGGAAGTTTATCTGGTGCTTGGCCGCGCCCGTCTGGCGCGCGGCCAGGCTGTGGAGGCACGCCAGCTAGCGCTGAAGGGCGTTGCCCTGAGCGCTGCGGGCACTGAGGTTCGGCAGGGACTGGAAGCCCTGTTGCGCGATACGGGTTCCTGAGCCCGGGCGCTGGCGCAGTCCGGGAACATCGCGAAAGCATCAGGTGAGAGGCGCGCGGCGCGGTCCCTGTAACAGATGCACCTGAAAACTCGGCGTCGCAGCGATCTGTTCGCAGGAGCGGAATACTCCCTGTGCCAGGGCCGCGGCGGGAACCACGCGATGGGTGACGAACAGCGCTCGGCCAGCGCGGTGCAGGTGGCTCGCCGCCGCGCGAAAGAAGCGCGCGCAGAGCTCCTGATCGGCGGCGAAACCGCGATGGAACGGCGGATTGCACAGCACCAGATCGAAATGCTCGGCGATCCCGTCGGCGCAGTCCGACGGCACCACCTCGCCCGCGATGCCGTGCGCGGCGAAGTTTTTCGCGCAGGCCAGCAACGCCGCGGCGCAGGTGTCGGTGGCGGTGACGGCGTCGGCGTCGGCGCCGTGCGCGTGCGCGGCGACCGAAAGGTAGCCATAGCCGCACCCCAGATCGAGCAGGCGCGCAGGTGCTCCGCCGGCGGCGAAAATTCCGGGCAGCTGCGCCGCCAGCAGTGCGCTGCCCGGGTCGATCTGGTCCCAGCCGAACAGACCGGGCTTGGTGAACAGCACCCGCGCGCCGTACGCCAGCAGTGGCCGCAATACCTCGTAGTCGGCATCATCAAGTGAATGCAGGGTCGCTCCGGTTCGGGTCGCGACCGCCAGATAGTCGGTGCCCAGCTTGCGCACCTCGGGTGCGCCGCCAAACGCGCTGGCGGCCTCCTTGCCGTGGGTCTTGATGCCGGTGTGCTTGCCGCCCCAGAGCAGCAGGCGGCCGCCGGGGGCGAGGGCGTGCCAGGCCCGGTTGATGAGATGGCGGACCACGGCGCGCTCCTTGGGCACCCGACAGGCGATCAGCTCAAGATCGGCAGTCGCGGGCAATGCGAAATCGCTGAAGCTGACTTCGAGACCGCAGTCGCGGGCGGCGACACAGAGATCCCAGCGATTGCTCAGTACCCGGGTGCCGGGCGGCAGTCCCGCGAGTAACGCGGGGGGGCAGTTTTCGTCCGCAACCAGGAGCCCGCGCGCGCCGGCGGCGATCAGGGCGTCGCGGACGGTGCCGGCGGCGTCAGCGCGCACGCTGGAGCAGACGCGCGGCCTCGACCGCAAAGTAGGTGAGGATGGCGTCCGCGCCGGCGCGCTTGCAGGCGAGCAGGGATTCGAGCATCACCGCCTCGCCGTTCAGCCAGCCGTTGGCGGCGGCGGCCTTGTGCATGGCGTACTCACCGCTCACCTGGTAGACGAAGGTGGGTGCGCCCAGGCTGTCCTTGACCCGTCGTACGACATCCAGATAGGGCATCCCGGGCTTGATCATGAGGATGTCGGCGCCCTCGGCCAGGTCCAGCGCGCATTCGTGCAGGGCTTCATCGCTGTTGCCCGGATCCATCTGGTAGCTGTATTTGTCGCCGCCCTTGAGGTTGGCGGCCGAGCCCACGGCGTCGCGGAACGGGCCGTAGTAAGCGGAAGCGTACTTGGCCGCGTAGGCGAGAATCAGTGTGTTGTGATGCCCGGCGTTTTCCAGCGCCGTCCGGATGGCGCCAATGCGCCCGTCCATCATGTCCGAGGGCGCCACCATGTCGGCGCCGGCGGCGGCCTGGGCCAGTGCCTGGCGCGCGAGCGTCGCCACCGTGACATCGTTCAGCACATAGCCCGCAGTGTCGATGATCCCGTCCTGGCCGTGGGTGGTATAGGGGTCGAGAGCGACGTCGGTGATGATGCCGAGCTGCGGATAGGCGGTTTTCAAGGCGCGCACGCTGCGCTGCACCAGCCCGTCGGGGTTGTAAGCTTCGGCGGCATCGAGGGATTTCAGCGCGGGTTCGATCACCGGAAACAGCGCGAGCGCCGGAATCCCGAGTTCCACGTATTCGGCGGCCGCGGCCACCAGCAGGTCGATCGACAGGCGTTCGATGCCGGGCATGGACGCGATCGTCTCGCGGCGGTTGGCGCCATCGAGCACGAATACCGGGTAGATGAGGTCGTCGACGCCGAGGCGCGTCTCTCGCACCAGGCGCCGGACAAAATCGGCGCGCCGCGTACGCCGCAGGCGGGTGGCGGGATACGGGCCGCGCGCGGCCGTCCAGTCAGTCATGAGTCACTCCCTCGGTTCGGGGACGGGCATAAGTCGGGTCCACCGGCGCGCCCTTGAGGTCGGTCTCGAAATAGCGCGCGATGATGTGGCGGTCGGCGTCGAATGCCATCTCGGGAAACTCCCCGGTATAGGGAAACCAGCACGCCTCGGAGAGGCCGTCACCGGCTTGCAGCGTGCCGCCGATCACCGAGGCGCTGAGTACGGTGACCAGGGAGTGAACCTGCGGCTGCAGGTAGTTGGTGACCACGCTGATGATGGCGTCGATGCGCACTTCGAGGGAGGTCTCCTCGCGCACCTCGCGCACCGCCGCGCTGAGATGATCTTCCTCGTACTCCACATAGCCGCAGGGCAGGCACCAGAGCCCGTGCTGGAGTGAGCTGGAAGTGCGGCGGCCGAGAATGAAGCGGTCGCCGTCGGCGATCAGCACCGCCACCGCCGGTGCCGGATTGCGGTACTGGGTCGCGCCGCAGGCCGGGCAACGGTAGCGCAGGCCGCCGGCAATCGGCTGGGTGTCACAACGCGCGCCGCAGGCGATGCAGTGGCGCTGCTCGCGCAGGCGCAGGTCGCGGTGTTCCGGTTGCGGGTAGGCGTGAAACACCTGCTGTGGGCGCATGATTCAAAAATCCTCGTGGAACACGGCGCCGGCGGTGTCCAGCGTCTGCTCGATCTCGGCGGCGCCGTGGGCTCCGGACACGAAGCCGGCCTCATAGGCGGCGGGTGCCAGATAGATCCCGCGTTTCAGCATGCCATGAAAGAAGCGGTTGAAGCGCGCGGTGTCGCAGGCCATCACCTGGCGGAAATTGGTCACCGCGGGCGCGTCGGTGAAAAAGCAGCCGAACATGGAGCCGACGCTGTTGGTGGTCATGGCGATCCCGGCGGCAGCGGCGCGATTGCGCAAACCGTCAGCGAGGTCGCGGGTGCGTGCAAACAGCCGATCGTAGAAGCCGGGCTCATCCAGCGCCGCCAGGGTCGCAAGCCCGGCCGCCATGGCGACCGGGTTGCCGGACAAGGTACCGGCCTGATAGACCGGGCCGAGCGGCGCGAGTCGGTTCATCAGGTCGGCGCGCCCGCCAAAGGCGCCCACCGGCATGCCGCCGCCGATCACCTTGCCCAGCGTGATCAGGTCCGGCGCGATGCCGTAGCGTCCCGTTGCGCCTTGGGGGCCGACGCGAAACCCGGTCATCACCTCGTCGAAGATCAGCACGGCGCCGTGTTGGTCGCAGACCCGGCGCAGGGTTTCCAGAAACTCCGGCGCAGGCGGTACGCAGTTCATGTTGCCCGCCACCGGCTCGACGATGATGCCCGCGATGGTGTTGCCTTCGCGGGCAAACACGTCTTCCACCTGGGCACTGTCGTTGTAGTCGAGGGTGAGGGTGAGCGCCGCCAGCGCCGCCGGCACCCCGGGCGAGCTGGGCACGCCCAGGGTGAGGGCGCCCGAGCCGGCCTTGACCAGCAGGGAATCCCCGTGGCCGTGGTAGCAGCCCTCGAACTTGAGGATGCGGTCGCGGCCGGTGGCGGCGCGGGCGAGGCGGATCGCGCTCATGGTGGCCTCGGTGCCCGAGTTGACCATGCGCACCAGGTCGAGACCCGGAATGCGCGCGCACAGGCTGTCCGCCATGCGGGTTTCGAGTTCGGTCGGTGCGCCGAAGGTGAGCCCGCGCTCGAGCTGGGCACGAATGGCCGCAAGCACATCGGGGTGGCCGTGGCCGAGGATCATGGGACCCCAGGACTGCACATAGTCGAGATAGCCGTTGCCGTCGACGTCGTAGAGCCGCGGGCCTTCGGCGCGCGCGAAAAATACCGGGGTGCCGCCCACCGCCCGAAACGCGCGCACCGGCGAGTTGACGCCGCCCGGAATGTGGCGTTGGGCGGCGGCGAAACAGTCCTGGGAGCGGGTCATGGCGGGTCTGCGGCAGTGGGAGCCGGAATTATGGTGGATCGGACTTCGCACGGCCAATTGCGCGTGCGAAGTCTGCGGATTCAGAAGGGCCGCACCACCACCAGAATCACGATGGCGATCAGAAAGAGTACAGGGATCTCGTTGAACCAGCGGTAAAAGACATGGCTGCGGGTGTTGCGGTCGTTGCGAAACTGGCGCAGCAGATAGAGGCAGGCGTGGTGGTAGATCACCAGCAGGGTCACCAGTGTCACCTTGGCGAGAAACCAGCCCTGGTGCAGATAGTAGTCGGGCGCCAGACTCGCCAGCCAGATGCCGAAGGTCAGCGCCGCGAGCATCGCGGGCGTGGCGATGCCGCGCGAGAGTTTCCGCTCCATGATCTTGAAGCGCTCGATGCTGATCTGGTCTTCCGCCATGGCGTGGTAGACGAACAGGCGGGGCAGATAAAACAGCGCGGCAAACCAGCACACCACGCTGATGATGTGCAGGGCTTCGATCCATTCGGCGGGCATCGGCAACCTCGGTGCGGGCAAAAGTGCATGGTACCGGGGTTTGGTCGATGTTGGGATCAGCGTCAGGGAGGCCGGACCGGCGGGTGGAGTATCATGGCCCGCTCGCGCAATGTGTTGGAGTCACGTAACACCATGATTAAAGTGGGAATTGTTGGGGGGACCGGGTACACCGGAGTCGAATTGCTGCGGCTGCTGGTGCTGCATCCCGAGGTCGAGATCGCGGCCATCACGTCGCGCCAAGAAGCGGGCCGGGCCGTGGCCGACATCTTCCCCAATCTGCGCGGTCACCTGGATCTGGTGTTTTCCGAACCCGACGTGGAGCGCCTGGCGGCCTGTGATGTGGTGTTTTTCGCCACCCCCCACGGCGTCGCCCAGACGTCGGTGCCGGCGCTGCTGGAGCGCGGCGTCAAAATCATCGATCTTTCGGCGGATTTCCGCATTCGCTCGGTGCCGTTGTGGGAACGCTGGTACGGACAGCCCCACGGTTGCCCGGAGTTGGTGAAAGAGGCCGTCTATGGCCTGCCGGAATGGAACCGTGAGCACATTCGAGAGGCGCGCTTGATCGCCTGCCCCGGCTGTTATCCCACCAGCGTATTGCTGGGCTTTCTGCCGCTACTGGAGGCTGGGATCGTGGATACCGGCGATCTCATCGCCAGTGCGGCGTCCGGGGTGAGCGGCGCCGGGCGTCAGGCGAGCATCCCCAATCTGCTCGCCGAGGCCAGCGACAGCTTCAAGGCCTATGGCGTCAGCGGGCACCGGCACCTGCCGGAGATCGAGCAGGGCCTCGCCGACATTGCCGGGGGCGAGGTGGCACTCACCTTCGTCCCGCACCTGCTGCCGATCATTCGCGGTATCCATTCGACGCTCTATGCCACGCTCACCGATGCGGATGTCGATCTCCAGGCGCTGTATGAACAGCGCTATCGGGATGAGCCCTTTGTTGATGTGCTGCCGGCGGGTGAGTACCCCCAGACGCGCAGCGTGCGCGGCTCCAACTATGTGCGCATCGCGGTACAGCGTCCCCAGAACCGCCGCAAGGTGGTGGTGATGGTGGTGGAAGACAATCTGGTCAAAGGCGCTTCCGGGCAGGCGGTACAAAGCATGAACATCCTGTTTGGCCTGCCCGAAACCCTGGGGCTGGATGCGCCGGCATTGCTGCCTTAGCGGGCGGGTTTCCCGGGATGAGAAATTTTCTTGCCACCCTCCGCGCCCTGAGGCGACGACCGGGGGTTTCCGCCGGGATGCTCGTGGTGGCGGGTTTGCTGGCGGGGCTCGCCGTCGGCTTTCGGTGGGGAGCCGACGGCAGCGGGGAACAGGTAGCGATGACCAAGGATCTGGCGGCCCGCCTGGCAGCGGAGCGCGAGCGCAGCGCCTATCTGGATCAACAGCTGGTCAACCGGATGCTGGCGGCCCAGGTCGACTGGAAGAGCATGGAGCAGGTGCGGCACATGATGGCGGATCTGGAACAGCAGTTGGCCGCGAGCAAGGAAGAGCTCAATCTCTACCGCTTGCTCCTGCTCCAGGACAGCAGCGTCAAGGGGCTGCATATCGAGCACTGGCGCGCGACGCCCGCGGACAGCCCCGGACAATACGATTACCGCCTGGTGGTGCGCCAGAACGTCAATCTGCGCGAACCGATGAAAGTGAGCCTGAAAGTCGTGTTGTCCGGTGACGAGGCTGGAAAAGCTGTCACTTACACGCTGGCCGCCCTCGATGAAGGGGTGGCCAAGACGGTGGTTCCGTTGTCGTTTCGCTACTTCAAGTTTTTTGAAGGGACACTCGCCATCCCGCCTGGATTTTCACCCCGGGAGGTGGAGGTATCCGTATGGCCGCGGGACAAGCACGAGGATATTCGAATCCGGAAATTTCCCTGGAGGCGGGGCGAAGTTGACGCACCCGGCGTCGGGACGGGTGATTCCGAGCTTCATTGACCTTCGCTGCTTCGGGAGGATGCCTTTAATCCGCCCTGCCATGTCCCCATCTCTGTGGCACCGCCAGGGATTAGGGCGGGAGTGTGGTGCGCCGGCGCCGAGAGCGGCTGCAACGCTGAGCTTCGGCTATAATGGAAACCGTAATGATTATCAACTGGTGACACCGCCATGTCCGTCCCGCAGACCTTCACGCCAACTCCTCTTGTCGTTTCGCCAAGCGCGCTCGCCAAGGTGCGGGCGTTGGTCGAAGAGGAGGGCAACCTTGACCTCAAGCTGCGCGTCTATGTCACAGGCGGCGGTTGTTCGGGGTTTCAGTACGGATTTTCGTTCGACGAATTGGTCGCCGAGGACGATACCCGTGTCAACATCGATGGCGTGACGGTGTTGGTCGATCCCCTGAGCTTGCAGTACCTGGTCGGTGCGGAAGTACATTACGAGGAAGGCCTGGCGGGGGCCCGCTTCCTCATCCGCAACCCCAACGCCACGACGACCTGCGGTTGTGGTTCCTCGTTTTCGATCTGATCTGACGCCTGCCTTCGGACCATTGCTGCGGCTGTGTCTCGGCCTGCTGGTCTGGTGTGCGGTCTGGGCTGTGCAGAATGCTCGGGCGGACGTGGCTCGCATTGCGGATGTCCAGGCCGGGCGTCTGGCGATGGTGACGCCGGGCGATTTCAACGCGTTGGCCGCGGCACTGGAACGGGCTGATCGCTTCTTCCTTGATCATGAACCAGGCGTTGCGCCGGACGCCGTCGTGATGGTGTTGCACGGCTCGGAGGTCGCCGCGTTCCTGCGCCGCAATTACCGGCAGTATCGGTCGGTGATCGATCTCTCCGCGCGGCTCACCGCCCTCGGGGTAGTGGATATTCGGATCTGCGAAACGCGGCTGCGCGCCCTGGGCGAGGAGGCGTCAGCGTTACTGCCTTTTGTCTCCACGGTTCCCTACGGACCGGGCGAAATCGATCGCCTGTTCACGCAAGAGAAATTCAGTGTTTTCTGAACCAGCCTTCGCAGTGTCAGCCGGGATAAATCGCGCCGAGTACAGCCGCTCGGCTGGCGCCCGTTACCGCCGGCAGGTTCCCGGGGCGACCCTGAAGGGTTTCCCGTGCCAGCCACGCAAAGGCGGCGGCTTCGACCCACTGGGGATCGATGCCAAGGGCCGCGGTGGTTGCGACCGTCCGTGGTGTCAGCCGCGCCGCTAAATCCGCCAGCAGAGCACTGTTACGTGCCCCGCCGCCGCAAAGATACACTTCGCTGACCGTCGGATATTTCGCCAGCGCCTGGGTGAGCACGGTCGAGGTAAGCGCCAGTAACGTGGCCTGAACGACGCCGGGTTCGAGGGCCGGGAAGGCCCGGAGCCGTGCGTCGAGCCAGCCGGGGTTGAACTCCTCGCGCCCCGTGCTCTTCGGCGGCAAGCGACCGAAGAACGGGTGTTGCAGCAGGGCGCGCAGCAGACTTGCATCGGGAGAATGTGCTTGTGCCCAGGCCCCCGCGCCGTCGTAAGGGCGGTCGAGGTGCCGCTTCACCCAGGCGTCGAGCAGGCAGTTCCCGGGCCCCACATCGAAACCTGAGACCTCCCCCCGGGCGGGAAGCAGCGTGACGTTCGCGATGCCGCCGACGTTCACGATGGCGCGATCGATGTCCTGGTGTCGGAAGGCGGCGGCATGGAAGGGCGGTACGAGTGGCGCGCCCTGGCCCCCCAGGGCGATGTCCCGGCGCCGGAAGTCCGCAACGGTGGTAATGCCGGTCCGCGCGGCGATACAGTTAGGGTCACCGATCTGGAGGGTAAAGGGGTGGGTGGTCGCGCCGTCGGGCGGGCGATGGCGGATGGTCTGCCCGTGGCTGCCAATGGCAGCGATCCGGCCCGCAGGAATACCGGCGGTTGTCAGGAGGGCGGCAACGGCGTCGGCGAGTAGTTCGCCCATCTCCCGGTCGGCGATCCCGACTTGATCGATCGGGTCGCCTTCAATGCCGCCGGGCTGGCAAAGGCGGGCCAGCGCAGCGCGGAGGTGGTCAGGAATGGGTTCGCTGTGGTGCGCGACAACTTCATGGCGATGTTCGGCCCAATCAATGAGAACGGCGTCAACCGCATCCAGACTGGTGCCTGACATCAGGCCTACGAACCAGGTGCCGGTCGCGCCAGTGGATGCGCGCCGGAAGCTCATTCGCGTGTCGCAAGGTGCGCTGTGCCAAGGTGGTCCAGTTGAGCCAACACGGAGTTTGTCCGCATGGCGAAGGGCGCTTTCAGGCGCGCCGGGATCGAGTCTGCCTTTGGCAACGCCACGGTGCGGGGGTTGCGATGGACGCCATCCACCAGAAATTCGTAGTGCAAATGCGGGCCAGTCGCGTACCCGGTCGAGCCCACGGCACCGATGACCTGGCCTTGCTTCACGACCTGCCCCTTCTTGACCCGAAAGCGGTCGAGGTGGTAGTACCTGGTTGCGTGCTTGCCGTTATGCTGAATATCGACGTAGTTGCCGCGGGAGTTGCTGTAGCCCACAGCGATGACCTTGCCGCCGCCCGCGGCGTAAACCGGCGTGCCGCGGGGTGCGGCATAATCGATACCGTTGTGAGGTCGGACGGTCTTGAACAGGGGGTGCAGGCGTCTGGGGTTGAAGTCGGAACTGACCCGAGTGAAATCCAGCGGAGCGCGCAGGAACTCCTTGCGCATTGGCTGTCCTTCCGGCGTGTAATAGGCGGCAGATCCGTCAGGTCCCACGAAGCGCACAGCCGTATAAGTAGTTCCCTGGTTGGTAAAACGGGCGGCGAGGATGTCACCGTTGCCGATTTTGCGGCCGTCGAGATACTGCTCGTCGTACAGGACGCTGAATGTATCTCCCGCGCGCAGATCAAGCGCGAAATCGATGTCCCATCCAAAAATGCCGGCTAACTCCATTATTTGCGCCTGCGAGAGTCCAACCGCTGCAGCGTCGGCGAACAATGACGAGCTGATGCGGCCCTCCCGCACCCGGGGCATGGATTCCGGGGTTTCGACGACATGTTGGCTCTGGAAACTGTTGTCGGAGTCGCCGTGCTCGTAAAGGTAGGTCTCGGTCGGTGAAGGAGAGTACTTGACCTTGGCCAGCTGGCCTTCCTCGCCAACCGCTACCGCCACGGTCTCTCCTATACGGAGTTGGGAAAGGGCTTTTGTCTTGCCGTCGGCCTCGACGACAGCGTGAACATCCGCGGTATCAAGTTCCAATCGCTTGAAAACACTGGTCAGGGTGTCGCCGGAGCGTATCCGCTCTTCGCGCCAAAACAGCGACTCGGCGCCGGCATCCTGAGCCGTGGGCTCACTTGGGCTGGTAAATCTGGCGTCAAGCTCGACCGGGATTTCCTGCGCAATCCGTATGGCCTGTACCCGCCCGGAGGGTAGAAGCAGCACCGCGGCGGTGGCCATTGCTACCAAGCCTGCCGCAGCGGCGTGACCCTTTGGGATGTTGTTCAAAAAGAGGCGGAGGGCCCGGCGTGAGGCCGGCTGGTCTGATGATTTCATGAATTCTTGCCAAGTCAGGTTCTGGGCAGAGTTAGTTGCGCGGCAAAGTTATCGTAAAACGCCCCAGAGGGGAACCGCTTGCGGTCTGTTTTCCCGCGGTTCTGTCGGCTTGTTTTCAAATATGGTTGGGGTAAGGTTCACCGCTTTCCGAAAATGCAGAGGGTGTTGATGGTGGGTCACTGTAAGCAAGATCTGGTCGCCGATCTTCAGGAGCGCGGATTGGTGGCTCAAATGAGCGGTGGGGGCGAGCTTGCGGATCATTTGCATAGCCCGAGAACCATTTACTGCGGATTTGACCCGACGGCAGACAGTTTGCACATAGGCAGTCTGGTTCCCCTGCTCGCCTTGCGGCGCTTCCAGTTGGCGGGTCATAAGCCGATCGCCCTGGTTGGCGGCGCCACCGGTCTGATCGGCGATCCGAGCCACAAGGCCGAGGAGCGGCGGCTCAATGCGAATGAAGTGGTCGCCGGCTGGGCCGATCGGTTAAAGGCCCAGGTTGGGCGGTTCATCGATTTTGATGCTGGCACAGCATCCGCGATTGTGGTCAACAACCTCGATTGGATGGGCGGGTTCTCGGCACTCGATTTTCTGCGGGACGTCGGCAAGCATTTTTCGGTCAATGCCATGATCAACAAGGAATCGGTCCGCCAGCGGCTCGCGCGGAGCGATGCGGGCATATCATTCACGGAATTTTCCTACCTCTTGTTGCAGTCTTATGATTTTGCAGAGCTTTACCAAAGGTACGGCTGTACCGTGCAGATTGGCGGGTCAGACCAATGGGGAAATATCACCGGGGGCATTGACCTTGCCCGCCGATTGCATCGCGCCACAGTTTATGGGCTCACCTTACCCTTGGTGACCAAGGCGGATGGCTCTAAATTCGGGAAAACCGAGTCGGGCACAGTTTGGCTCGATCCGAGCAAGACCTCGCCGTATGCCTTTTACCAGTTCTGGGTGAATACGTCGGATGCGGACGCCTACCGGTTTTTGCGCTATTTCACCTTTCTGCCGGTGGCTGAAATATCAGCCATCGAGCAGGCTGACGCCGCGCGTTCCGGCCGCAGGATGGTGCAACAGGTATTGGCGCAACAGTTGACGGAATTGGTGCATGGCCGCGACGCGGTGGTGGCCGCGCACAGGATTGCCGTTGCCCTGTTCGAGGGGGGCGGAGCCGCCGCCCTGACCGAGCAAGACCTTGCGCAGCTCAAGCAAGACGGATTGGGTTGTACGCGAGTTGGTCGCTCACGCCTCGCTGAAAAAACCTTCGTGCAACTCCTTGTTGGGGTCGGCGCCGCTGCCTCGGGAAAGCAGGTCAAGGATGCTTTGGCGCGCGGAGCCGTAACCGTAAATGACAGGGCGGTGTCCGCTGCGGAAAGCGTGCAGTCCGAAGCGGTGCTGGCACCGGAGCGGGCTCTGTTCGGGCGATTCTATCTCGTGCGAATTGGCAAGAAGCAGCACCATCTGTTCGAGGTGGCTGGTGACGGTTGATCCGCGAGAGACCAAGTTTGACGGCATGCAAAAAGCCTGTTGACACGGGTTTTTCAGTCGCTACAATGCGCGCCTCGCTGAGACGGGGGTTTCCCGCCCAGCGAGGAAAATGCCGAAAGAAGGCAAAAATTACAGATTTACGATTGACTTAAAGGCTGGCACGCGTAAAATGTGCAGCCCCCCCCCGGGGGGAGAGAACGCCCCCAAATCATCGGGGCAAGGGGCGTGGGGGGTTGTGATAGAAAAAGCCCCGGGCATCATCAAGCGCAAGTAACTCATCAATTCAGTAATGAGTTGGTAAGCAAAAGTGTTTGAGCCAAGTAATGAAAAGTTGAACTGAAGAGTTTGATCATGGCTCAGATTGAACGCTGGCGGTAGGCCTAACACATGCAAGTCGAGCGCGAAAGTGCCTTCGGGATGAGTAGAGCGGCGGACGGGTGAGTAACGCGTAGGAATCTGCCCTGTAGTGGGGGATAACTCGGGGAAAGGAAGCTAATACCGCATACGCCCCACGGGGGAAAGCGGGGGATCTTCGGACCTCGCGCTATAGGAGGAGCCTGCGTCGGATTAGCTAGTTGGTGAGGTAAAGGCCTACCAAGGCGACGATCCGTAGCTGGTCTGAGAGGATGATCAGCCACACCGGAACTGAGACACGGTCCGGACTCCTACGGGAGGCAGCAGTGGGGAATATTGCGCAATGGGCGAAAGCCTGACGCAGCCATACCGCGTGTGTGAAGAAGGCCTTCGGGTTGTAAAGCACTTTCAGTGGGGAGGAAAAGCTGGTGGCTAATATCCATCGGCCGTGACGCTACCCACAGAAGAAGCACCGGCTAATTCCGTGCCAGCAGCCGCGGTAATACGGAAGGTGCGAGCGTTAATCGGAATTACTGGGCGTAAAGCGCGCGTAGGCGGCTTGGTAAGTCGGATGTGAAAGCCCCGGGCTCAACCTGGGAACGGCATTCGATACTGCCGAGCTAGAGTACGAAAGAGGGGGGTGGAATTCCAGGTGTAGCGGTGAAATGCGTAGAGATCTGGAGGAACACCAGTGGCGAAGGCGGCCCCCTGGTTCGATACTGACGCTGAGGTGCGAAAGCGTGGGGAGCAAACAGGATTAGATACCCTGGTAGTCCACGCCGTAAACGATGTCTGCTAGCCGTTGGGATCCTTGAGGTTTCGGTGGCGCAGCTAACGCGATAAGCAGACCGCCTGGGGAGTACGGCCGCAAGGTTAAAACTCAAATGAATTGACGGGGGCCCGCACAAGCGGTGGAGCATGTGGTTTAATTCGATGCAACGCGAAGAACCTTACCAGGTCTTGACATCCAGAGAACTTTCCAGAGATGGATTGGTGCCTTCGGGAACTCTGAGACAGGTGCTGCATGGCTGTCGTCAGCTCGTGTCGTGAGATGTTGGGTTAAGTCCCGTAACGAGCGCAACCCTTGTCCTTAGTTGCCAGCGGTTCGGCCGGGCACTCTAGGGAGACTGCCGGTGACAAACCGGAGGAAGGTGGGGACGACGTCAAGTCATCATGGCCCTTACGACCTGGGCTACACACGTGCTACAATGGCCGGTACAAAGGGCTGCGAAACCGCGAGGTGGAGCGAATCCTTTAAAACCGGTCGTAGTCCGGATCGGAGTCTGCAACTCGACTCCGTGAAGTCGGAATCGCTAGTAATCGCGAATCAGAATGTCGCGGTGAATACGTTCCCGGGCCTTGTACACACCGCCCGTCACACCATGGGAGTGAGGGATACCAGAAGTAGGTAGCTTAACCGCAAGGAAAGCGCTTACCACGGTGTGTTTCATGACTGGGGTGAAGTCGTAACAAGGTAGCCGTAGGGGAACCTGCGGCTGGATCACCTCCTTAAACACTGAGCCGGAACTGCCGGCGTGAGTGTCCACACCAATTGCTTGATCGATGAGCTAGAGACCAGGGGCTGAGAACCGTGTCAGATGGGTCTGTAGCTCAGGTGGTTAGAGCGCACCCCTGATAAGGGTGAGGTCGGCAGTTCGAGTCTGCCCAGACCCACCATCTGGCGGAAGAACGCGCGTCTCTGGTCATGGCAGTCACGAAGGGGCTGTAGCTCAGCTGGGAGAGCGCCTGCCTTGCACGCAGGAGGTCAGCGGTTCGATCCCGCTCAGCTCCACCACTGGTGGTGGGCTGAGAGCGAGGCGAAGGCAGAGGGGAGAGGGGCAGCGCAGACTACGGCGATCCACGGGTTGCTCCAGTCTGGGTTTTACACCCGGAGAGTTCTTTAACAAGGTAGAAGTGTGATAGCGAATGATTGCGGAAGTGTGATGCTTCTGCGATCTACGTAGTATGTGTGAGGTACACACATAATTGCGAGTCAAGCGTATATCCGGTGTGAGGTGTTGCGAAGCTTGGTCGCTCGTGGCACCGATGAGATGTATTTGCGGCTGTGTAGCGACGATTGTTTCGGTATATGGTCAAGCGAATAAGCGCATACGGTGGATGCCTTGGCAGCTGGAGGCGATGAAGGACGTTGGAGCCTGCGAAAAGCTTCGGGGAGTCGGCAACCAGACTTTGATCCGGAGATATCCGAATGGGGAAACCCACTGGCGCAAGCCAGTATCCCTTGACTGAATACATAGGTCTTGGGAGGCGAACGCGGGGAACTGAAACATCTAAGTACCTGCAGGAAAAGAAATCAACCGAGATTCCCTCAGTAGCGGCGAGCGAACGGGGAAGAGCCCAGCACTTGTATCGCGACACGTCATAGGAGAAGGGCCTGGAAAGGCCCGCCATAGTGGGTGATAGCCCCGTATCCGAAATGGCGCGTCGAGTTGAGTGCGATGAGTAGGTCGGGACACGTGTTATCTTGACTGAATATGGGGGGACCATCCTCCAAGGCTAAATACTCCCAGCTGACCGATAGTGAACCAGTACCGTGAGGGAAAGGCGAAAAGAACCCCGGAGAGGGGAGTGAAATAGATCCTGAAACCGTATGCGTACAAGCAGTGGGAGCCCCTTCGTGGGGTGACTGCGTACCTTTTGTATAATGGGTCAGCGACTTACTTTCAGTGGCGAGCTTAACCGTATAGGGGAGGCGTAGGGAAACCGAGTCTTAATAGGGCGATTTAGTCGCTGGGAGTAGACCCGAAACCGGGCGATCTAGCCATGGCCAGGGTGAAGGTTCGGTAACACGGACTGGAGGCCCGAACCGGGATCTGTTGAAAAAGATTCGGATGATCTGTGGCTAGGAGTGAAAGGCTAATCAAGCTCGGAGATAGCTGGTTCTCCGCGAAAGCTATTTAGGTAGCGCGTCAGGTGATTACCCACGGGGGTAGAGCACTGTTTCGGCTAGGGGGTCATCCCGACTTACCAAACCGATGCAAACTCCGAATACCGTGGAGTACAGCCTGGCAGACACACGGCGGGTGCTAACGTCCGTCGTGAAAAGGGAAACAACCCAGACCGCCAGCTAAGGTCCCCAATACTGGTTAAGTGGGAAACGATGTGGGAAGGCACAGACAGCTAGGAGGTTGGCTTAGAAGCAGCCATCCTTTAAAGAAAGCGTAATAGCTCACTAGTCGAGTCGGCCTGCGCGGAAGATTTAACGGGGCTCAAACCAGTAACCGAAGCTGCGGGTGCTCACGCTTGCGTGGGCGCGGTAGCGGAGCGTTCCGTAAGCCTGTGAAGGAGAATCGGGAGGTTCTCTGGAGGTATCGGAAGTGCGAATGCTGACATGAGTAACGACAAGGGAGGTGAAAAACCTCCCCGCCGGAAGACCAAGGGTTCCTGCGCAACGGTAATCGGCGCAGGGTGAGTCGGCCCCTAAGGCGAGGGCGAAAGCCGTAGTCGATGGGAAACGGGTTAATATTCCCGTACCTTTTGTTACTGCGATGGGGGGACGGAGAAGGCTAGGCCAGCGCGGCGTTGGTTGTCCGCGTTCAAGCGTGTAGGGAGATCCTTAGGTAAATCCGGGGGGTCAATCCTGAGACGTGATAACGAGCTGTCATGGCTTCGGTCTGACGGTGAAGTGGTTGATGCCATGCTTCCAGGAAAAGCCTCTAAGCTTCAGGTAACGAAAGACCGTACCCCAAACCGACACAGGTGGTCAGGTAGAGAATACCAAGGCGCTTGAGAGAACTCGGGTGAAGGAACTAGGCAAAATGGTACCGTAACTTCGGGAGAAGGTACGCCGCTTTGGGTGAAGGGACTTGCTCCTGGAGCCTGGGGTGGTCGAAGTGACCAGGTGGCTGCGACTGTTTATTAAAAACACAGCACTCTGCAAACACGAAAGTGGACGTATAGGGTGTGACGCCTGCCCGGTGCCGGAAGGTTAATTGATGGGGTCAGCGCAAGCGAAGCTCTTGATCGAAGCCCCGGTAAACGGCGGCCGTAACTATAACGGTCCTAAGGTAGCGAAATTCCTTGTCGGGTAAGTTCCGACCTGCACGAATGGCGTAACGATGGCCACACTGTCTCCACCCGAGACTCAGTGAAATTGAAATCGCTGTGAAGATGCAGTGTACCCGCGGCTAGACGGAAAGACCCCGTGAACCTTTACTATAGCTTTGCACTGAACTTTGAACCTGTTTGTGTAGGATAGGTGGGAGGCTTTGAAGCGTGGACGCCAGTCTGCGTGGAGCCAACCTTGAAATACCACCCTGACATATTTGGGGTTCTAACCCAGGCCCGTTATCCGGGTCGGGGACAGTGTATGGTGGGTAGTTTGACTGGGGCGGTCTCCTCCCAAAGAGTAACGGAGGAGCACGAAGGTACCCTCAGCGTGGTCGGAAATCACGCTTTTGAGTGCAAAGGCATAAGGGTGCTTGACTGCGAGAGCGACAAGTCGAGCAGGTGCGAAAGCAGGTCTTAGTGATCCGGTGGTTCTGCATGGAAGGGCCATCGCTCAACGGATAAAAGGTACTCCGGGGATAACAGGCTGATACCGCCCAAGAGTTCACATCGACGGCGGTGTTTGGCACCTCGATGTCGGCTCATCACATCCTGGGGCTGAAGCCGGTCCCAAGGGTATGGCTGTTCGCCATTTAAAGTGGTACGCGAGCTGGGTTTAGAACGTCGTGAGACAGTTCGGTCCCTATCTGCCGTGGGCGTTGGAGAATTGAGGGAAGCTGCTCCTAGTACGAGAGGACCGGAGTGGACGAACCTCTGGTGTTCGGGTTGTCACGCCAGTGGCATTGCCCGGTAGCTACGTTCGGACAGGATAACCGCTGAAAGCATCTAAGCGGGAAGCCTCTTCCAAGATGAGATCTCCCCGGGGACTCGATCCCCCTGAAGGGCTGTTCAAGACCAGGACGTTGATAGGCGGGGTGTGTAAGCGCTGCGAGGCGTTGAGCTAACCCGTACTAATTGCCCGTGCGGCTTGACCATATAACCCAAACGATTGGGTGCATCGCCGGAACGACGGATGACAATCCGAGGCGGCTATCACCCTCAACCGATTCCGAGGCACCCGTTTGCCTGGCGATCTTAGAGACGTAGAACCACCTGATCCCATCTCGAACTCAGTAGTGAAATGCGTCATCGCCGATGGTAGTGTGGGGTCTCCCCATGTGAGAGTAGGTCATCGCCAGGCTTTAATACTAAAAGGGGCACCGACTCACGTCGGTGCCCCTTTTTTCAATTCCGGGTCCCAGAAAAATAGTCGCCTTCGGCGGGCAGCCCATGTGGGCGGCGAGGCGCTAACGTCGCGTCCGCACGCATGCTTCGGCGGAAAATGAAAAGCGGCTGCGTGCAACCCGCCCAAATAGCACATGCTAGACTGCGAGCAATCAGCCGCCGACGCGGTGTTGCGCAATGAAGTCCAGTGATGCCAAACGTATTTCCGCGGGCGGCAAGACCCCTGTGTTCGCACTCCCTCTGGGTATCTGGGTGCTTGGCCTGGGCTCGCTGTTCATGGACATGTCGTCGGAGCTGATTCACAGTCTGTTGCCGCTCTTCATGGCATCTGGGCTCGGCGTGTCGGTCGCAACCATAGGTCTTGTTGAGGGTGTCGCCGAGGCCACCGCCGCCGTCACCAAGGTGTTTTCGGGAACGCTCAGCGACTGGCTCGGCAAGCGCAAGCTGCTGCTGGTGTTGGGCTACGGGCTTGCCGCCCTGACCAAGCCAGTGTTTCCACTCGCGTCTTCCGTGGCCTGGGTGTTCGGCGCGCGTTTTGTCGATCGCCTCGGCAAGGGCATTCGCGGCGCGCCCCGCGACGCGCTGCTCGCCGACATTACTCCGGCCTCCTTGCGGGGCGCGGCCTACGGCCTGCGCCAGGCGCTGGATTCGGTGGGGGCGTTTGCCGGACCTCTGCTCGCGATAGCGGGAATGGTCTGGTTCGCCAACGATTTTCGCGCCGCGATGTGGTTGGCGGTCCCTCCGGCTTTCATCGCGGTGGCGCTGCTGGTGCGTTATGTCCGTGAACCCGAACCAACCGCCGGCGCCACGGCGCGGGAGCCGCTCGCATTGCGCGACGCGCGCCAGCTGCCGCGGCGTTTCTGGGGGGTGGTGGTGCTGGGCGCGGTGTTCACGTTGGCGCGTTTCAGCGAGGCGTTTCTGGTGTTGCGGGCCCAGGACGTCGGTTTCCAGCTGATGCTGGTGCCGGTGGTGATGGTGGTGATGAACGTGTTTTACGCCCTGTGCGCCTATCCCGCCGGGTCCGCCGCTGATCGCTATCGACCGCGTACCCTGCTGCTGCTGGGGCTCGTGGTGTTGATCGCCTCCGACCTGGTGCTCGCCGCAGCTTCGGGGCCGGTGCCGATGCTGACCGGCGCGGCGCTCTGGGGCATCCACATGGCACTTACTCAGGGCCTGCTGGCGAAGCTGGTGGCCGACACCGCGCCCGTGCGTCTGCGCGGGACGGCGTTTGGTATTTTCCATCTGGTCAGCGGTGGCGCGCTGCTCGCCGCGAGCGCGATCGCCGGGGTGCTCTGGAGTGTCCTGGGCGCTCCGGCCACGTTTGTGGCAGGAGCCGCCTTCGCCGGCATCGCTGCGGCGGGGTTGCTAGCGTATCGGGCTGCGCCCCCGGCAGCGTAAGCTCCGCGGCTTGAACCGGTTGGTGTGCGTCGGAACTGATCCCGCGACGTGCTTCGTCCGACGGCGTCATTCCGCTGTTTTCAAGGGAGGAGAGGCGGTGGCCGCTGCTGCCATGTGGGTGCGGATGGCGTCGGCGATCAGCGGGTAACGACGGTCGAAATGGTGATCACCGGGGCGCTCGAGGCGAGTGATGTTGCCAGTGCCTGGCGCTGTGCACAGACTCTCGGCGGATTCGTTGGCACCGTATACGCACAGCACCTTGGCGGCCGGAATGAGGGCCAGTTCCGGCAGTATCGGCTTGGCCCTGTGGTTGCCCTTGCCCAGCCAGCCGGAGATGGTGACCTCGAAGCTGGCGGTGCGTCCGGGTGCGAGGAGCGCGACCGTCACCACGCGCTGTTGCCATTCTTCAGGCAGGCGGTTGTACGCAAAGGGCAGGACTTCGGCGCCGAACGAGTAGCCGATCAGCGCCACCCGGTGGATACTCCAGAGCGACCCGTAATGTTCAAGAATGCGCACCAGGTCGGCGGCCGTGCGCGCCGGACTCCGTTCCCGCCAGAAGTAGCGCACCGCGTCGACGCCGATCACGGCTATACCCTGTTCCACCAGCAACCCGCCGATGGTCTTGTCGAGATCGCGCCATCCGCCGTCGCCGGAATAAATCACGGCAAGGGTGTCGGCAGGATGTCGGGCGGGGAGCTCCACCACCTGCAGATCGGTGATCGACTCCGACTGTGGCGGGTGGACGGCCTCGAGCGCATCCAGGGTGCGGACCGCCGCTTTGGCAAAGCGGGAACTCGCCACCAATTCCGGCTGGTTGTCGGGGTTGCTCTCCCTGATGGCGTGCAATAGCGGATCGTCCGGCGTAGCGCCGACCACGTGCCAGAGCGCACTAATCGGCGCGGCGTTCAGGGTGATCTCGCCATTCGCGCCGGGCGCAGTGGATATTCCGCACAGTTCGACACCAAAGGGCAGCTGAGCGTTGGGAGCGTCGGTGACGGCGCCGGCGAAGGTGAGCGAGGGCGCCTGGGCCAGCAGCGCATAGACGAGACCCGCCCCGGTCCCGTGGCCCACAAGCAGGGGTGGTTCGAGGTCCTCCAGCCCGTAGCGCCGCCCCAGGTAGTTGGCATGCCAGTTGATGATGCCGGCGATATCGACGCACTGCTCCTTGCGGGCCAATGCACCAGCCGCAAACTGCGTCACATCGACGCGCGCCACCAAGGCGCCGTAAGCCACCAGTTTGCGCGCGGCCGCGTCCAGCTCCGCATCGTTCGCGGCACCGAATGCGAACACCAGACGGCGTATCGACCCTGCGGGTTGCTGCACACGATAGGTGCCCAAATCGTCGCTGCGCAGGGTCACCTCCGGTGGCGGCTGGTCGCAGGCGGCGAGCGTGACCAGCATGGCCACAACCAGGTATCGGAGCGGGGGATACGCCATCAGTTGCGAGAGAACACGCGGCGGTAGCCGCCGGCGATGAGTGCCGAGATATCGAGCAGCAGCAAGCGCGGCGACATCTGGTACGGATATGCCAGGTAGGCGCCGCGCCACTCTGGCTGAAACTTTTCCTTGTAGCGACGCAGCCCCTTGTAGTTGTAAAAACGGTTGCCGTATTCGTAGGCAAGACGGGCGAAGCGCTCCGCCGGACGGGCGTATTCGTTCTCGCCGACGCCGGCCAGCGGCGCGATGCCCAGGTTGAACCTGGCGTAGCCGGCGTCGCGCGCGTATTCCATCAGGCGCACGAACAGAAAATCCATGCAGCCGGGCGGCGCGGCGGTCCCGTGCCGCATGAGGTCGATGCTCAGTTCCTGGCGCTGGCGGTAATCCGGCATCAAGCTGGCGAAGGCGACGATTGTCCCGGCGCGGCGCACCACCGCGATCGGCGTCTGGCTCAGGTAAGCGCGTTCGAAACGGCCAAGGGAAAAGCCCTTCTCGGCCGTTTTTTTACCCAGCCATTGCTCGGATATGCCCTGTAGCTCGGCCCAGACTGCTTCCGGCAGGGGGTGTTCGAGCATGCAGAATTCCAGACCATCTCGGGCGGCGCGGTTGACGGCTGAGCGCAGGTCATCGCGCTTTTTGCCGCGCAGCGAGAAGTCGGCCAGCGGCACCAGTGCCTGTTCGCCCAGCTTGAACAGTCCGAAGCCGTGGTCGTGATACAGGTGCAAGTTGGTTTCGCTGACTTCGTAAAAGACCGGCACGCAACCGTAGCGGTCGGCAAACTGGCGAAATGCCAACACCGCGCCTTCCACGGCCGATGGCGCGCCGGCCGGGTCGCCGAGGGCCACCAGTCGGTTGCGGATGGCGCCGAAGGCGATCAGCGCATCGCGGTCGCGGGTGTAGAACAGATATTTGTCGCCAAGCAAGGTGAGGTGGGCGAATTCATGGCCACCGTGATCGGCATAGAACGTTCGCGCCTGCTCCAGGGCGGCGGCATCGGGTCGGAGCAGCCGCGGTTTGGGCATCGAAAATGCCAGCCAGCCAAGCATGCCGATGCCGGTCACCACTACGGCCAGCAGGCTGCGCGCGAAGCGGGGGGCGTGCGCGCCGGGCGCTACATGCAGCAGGCTGGCGGCCCAGGCCTCGTCGCCGTAAAGCGCCGCTCCCAGCCAGGCGTAACCGCCTAACGCGGCCGCCAGCGCTGCCAACCACAACAGGTTGCGGCGGCTCAGCAGCGGGTAGGCGTGGCGGTCGAAACGCTCGCGGCGCGTGCCGAGCAGCGCGGCGAGGGCGAGCAAATAGATCGCCTCTTCGTAGTCGAGACCTTTGACCAGACTCAGCAGTGCGCCGGCCAGCAGCGCCAGCAGGGTGAGCTGATAGGCGCGCCGCACTTCGCCGGCGATGCCGCGCGACAGGCTCAGCAGGACCACGCCGGCCACCACCGACAGCAGATGGGAACCTTCCAACACCGTATGCGGCAAGTAGTCGTGCAGCAGCGCGCTGCGCTCGCTCAGGGTCGGATAGGCCGCCGATACCAGCAACACCACCCCGGCCAGAAAGGTCAGGTATCCCAGCAGACGTACGCTCAAGGCGCCTATCAATTCCACCGGCAGACGCAGCACGCCGAACAGGGGATGCGCTTCGGCGCGGCGCAGCACGCGCACGAACAGGTTTTCATCCGGGACGAACAGCCGCGCGCCGATGGCGAGTCCAAGCAGGGCCGGCACCAGGTAATAGCTCAGGCGAAACAGGAGCACCCCGGCGAGCACACCTTCCTGCGCATAGCCGAGCCGGCCCAGGATTACCAGCAGGGTGCCGTCCATTACACCCAGGCCGCCGGGGACCTGACTGGCAATGCCCGCAGTGGCAGCGAGCGCGAAGGCAAAGAGCAACTCTTCCGGCTCAGGTCGGACACCGGCGAGCGCCAGTGCCGCACCCAGCACGACCAGCGCCAGCGCCCATTCGGCGCACGAAATCGCAATGAGCTTCAGGCGCAGGCCGGCGGTGAGTGGCGGCAACTCATGGAAAAAACGCCGGTGCAGCGCGCCGCTTCCGGTGAGCAGGAAAAAAGCCGGTACATAGACCGCAAAAGCGGCCAGTGCGAGTTGCGGCAGTCCGTGGGGCAGGGTGGTTGCCTGTTGCAGCGCAATCGCGAGCATCACGGCGCACAGTCCGCCGAGCCCAACCGGGACCGCCAGCAGCTGTACTCCGGCATAGATCGCGATGGTGCGTCCGCCGACGCCCTCGCGGGACAGGGCGAGGTACCGCACGCCGCTGCCGGCCATGCCGGACAGCCCGACCAGGTTGGCCAGCGTGCAGGCCGGCCAGGCGTAGCGCAGCACCTGCCGGCTCGGCAGACCGATCGCGAGCCAGCGGCTCAGCAGCAGGTCGTAGCCGCACATGACGAGCACCGCCAGCACCGCCAGCACTTGCAGGCCGATCAGATCGAGGTCGCTCAGATCGCGGGTGATACCATGCAGTGCGTGCAGATCCAGTCCGCTCAATTCGCGCCAGCCCAGCCACCCGGCCAGGGTCAGTGCCACGCATGGCCAGAACGTACGCAGCGCGCGCAGCCAGTGCCGGCGACCGGTCTGCTGTGCGGTGGTAAGCGGTAGGGCGTCGTGGGTATGGGGTGGCGGCAAGTGTGCGCTCAACCGAGCCGCTCCCCAGCGGTGGATGTCGGTGGGAAGCTGTTCTGTGCCATTGCGTCCATATGGCTTTCGAGATGGCGCAGGCGGCGGTCGATGTCCCGCACCGCCAGTTCGGCCCGCACGTTGACTTCGTGATCGACCTCGGCCGCCAGGCGGTCACGCTCCGCCGCACGGTTCTGGGACATCATGATGATCGGCGCCTGAATCGCCGCCAGCATGGACAGCAGCAGGTTCAGGAAAATGAACGGGTAAGGGTCGAAAGTGCGCAGCGGCCCCAGGAGTTTCGTGTTCAGCAGCGTCCATGTCAGCAACACAGTTAAGAACAGCAGGATGAACGGCCAGGATCCGCCAAAGGCGGCGATGGCATCCGACGCCCGTTCACCGACGGTCCGGCGGTCGTGAAACTCCTGTTCAGGATTGCGTACGCGACGGGCGATGCGGGTCACGATCTCGCGCTCCTGGCTGGACAGGCGCTGCCACTGGTCGCCCAGCAGGCGTCGTACCACGCGCTCGGGGTCGGCGGACATCAGGTTTCCTCTATTAGTGGTCGGGATTCGTTGCGGCTGGTGACAGCGATCTGCGCTTTCGTTGGCGAGAGCCGGTGATACGAGCGCGCTCGCGACAGGTTGTCGCGCGCGTGGGTATTTGCAGATCGACCCAATAACGCTGCACCGCCAGGTAAGTATAAGACCCAGACCAGCCAATCAGCAGCATTCCGATCAAGGGTTCCAGGCTTGCTATCAGACGCAGGTCGCCGGTTGGATAAATATCGCCCAGACCCAGCGTGGTGAAGGTTTCCGCCGAGAGATAGAAATATTGCGCCGGGCGAGGGTGTGGTTCGCCCACCAACGCGCCCAGGCCGAGCGTGTGGCCGAGATACATGGCCAGTGCATACAACAGAATCTCGGCCAAATGTGCGCCGACGACGCCAAAAATGACGGTCAATACGGCCCGTCGATGCTGCTTTACACGCGCAGCGGAAGCACCGATGAAACGCAGCGCTTCGTAATGGAACAGCACGCAGCCGATGATCAGCAGCAGCGAGGTGGTGGAAGCGTAAAGCATGGTGGCGGGATGGACTCCAGGGTTGCGGTATCGCGCAGCTGCTGTGGCAAACCGTTCGCTAGGCGGATGTTCCACGGGGGGTGAGACAACTGTCGCGGGATAATAGTTCGGGATCGTGGCGATCTGCTGGCGGTGGTCATTATTATTGCGGCCAGGCGCAGCGAGGCGTTTTCGGCAGACGTTGGTCAGGCTTACCCGGCGCGATGCCGGTCATGGGGATAGCCGTACGCGGCCATGACGCGGGGAAAAAAATGGCGGGGCAAGCCCCGCCCAAAAGGTTGGCAACACAGTTTCCGCTGGCGGCAAAGCTTCCGGCGGTTTCCCTGAAGGAGCAACTCTGCTCCTTCGTTCGGTGGTTGATCAGGCAGCCTGGTAGCCCGGCGCTTCCCAGTCCCGCACCACCGGCACTACCTGCTCGGCAAACAGCTTCATGCTCTTCTTGGCATATTCGTAAGGCATGCCGGCGAAGCTGAAGCTGCAATTGATGTCCATGGCGCCGATGATGTTCTGGATGTGCTCGATCTTTTCCAGACACTGGGCGGGCGTGCCCCAGATCTGGAGATCGGCAAACCCCCGGCCCATGGCGGCGTCGCCGGCGCTGCGCATTGCCTTGGCGGCCTCGTGGTAGAAGTCGTAGGCACCCTTGCCACGGTCGCCGAAATGCTCGCCTTTCATTTCGTAGTGGACCATGGCGGAGATCCAGTAGTCCGACATGTAGTGGTAGGCCATGTCCTCGGCTTTCTTGGGATCCTTGTCGCAGATCACGAACAGATTGGCGCTGGTGGGCGGTGGGGTCTTGCCACCTTGTTCCTTGCGATAGAACTCGCGCCAGCGCTCGATTTCCTGGGCACGTTTTTCCCACGGGCCGATGGCGAAGGTCATGATGGAGCCGCCCAGTTTGGCCGCGTGGGGCGCGGTGTCCGGTGACATGGACACGATGAAGGTGCGGTCGCGGAAGCTTTTGAAGGGACGCGGGCGAATCTCGCGGCGCTCCTGCTTGAAGTACTTGCCGTTGCCTTCCATGAAGCCGGTTTCCAGGGCTTCCAGCACCATGGCCGCCATTTCGTTCATGCGGTCGCGGGATTCGGCCATGTCGATGCCGAAACCGTCGTATTCGATCTTGGCGAGTCCCCGGCCCATGCCCAGCAACACGCGACCTTTGGACATGTTGTCCAGCATGGCGATGTCGGTCGCCACCCGGATCGGATCCTTGTGCCAGGGCAGGATGATGGCCGCCGTGCCGAGCTTGATGGTCTTGGTCTGGCCCGCCACGAAGGCGAGGAACTCGGGGATGTTCGGGCACAGGGTGTAGTCGGTGAAATGGTGTTCCACCGCCCAGACAGAATCGAGCCCCAGCGGCTCTGACATCAGGGCGATGTCGAGTTCGTTCTGGTACATCTCGTAATCGCTCTGCGGCAGATTCGGGTGATTCTGAAACAGCATCAATTGACCGACTTTCATGGCGCTGACTCCTGCAAACAAAAAGCTGTGGTGGGGTGATGAAACAGCAACTGGGACGAATGGTAGTGACGACCCGAAGCCCGGCGCTACCCAAAAGCGCCGTCTGGATGATCTGGCGCAACTGGGTCGGTGCCGGGCGGACAAATGCGCAGCGCATAAAAAAGGCGGCCGCAGCCGCCTTCAGGTTTTCCGTACTTGAGCGATCAGCCGGCTTTGCGCTCGGCCCAGCCGTTTTTCAGCACCGGCAGTACTTTTTCGCCGAACAGTTGCATGCTCTTCTTGGCCTGGTCGTAGGGCAGGCCGGAGTAGCTGAACGTGACGTTCACGTCGATGTCGCCGACCAGGTCTTCGATCCCCTTGATCTGTTGCAGGATCTGATCCGGGGTGCCGTAGACCTGGCAGTTGGTGAACATTTTGCCCATGCCTTCGTCGCCGATGTGGCGCATTGCTTCAGCGGACTTCGCGTAGTGGTCGTACTGACCGCCGCCCTTGCCGGCGAAGTGGTCGCCCTTCATTTCGTAGTGGGCGGTAGCGGTGTTCCAGTAGCCCGCCATGTATTTGTGCGCGGTGTCGTGAGCGCGGCTGGCATCAGTGTCGCAATAGGCGATCACGTTGGCGACCGAGGGCGGCGCCTTACGGTTCCAGTTCTGCTCGTACAGCTCGCGCCAGGCGTCGATGTCGGGCTTGCGCTTTTCCCAGGGACCGATGGCAAAGGTCATCAGCGCGCCGCCGAGCTTGGCCGCGTGGGGCACGGTGTCGGGCGACATGGACACCACATAGGTGCGATCTTCGAAGCTGCGCAGCGGGCGCGGACGAATCTCGCGGCGCTCCTGTTTGAAGTATTTCCCGTTGCCTTCCATAAAGCCGGTGTTGAGGCCCTGCAGAATCATCTCCGCTGCTTCATTCATGCGGCCACGGGACTCTTCCATGGGGATGCCAAAGCCGTCGTATTCGACTTGAGCGAGACCGCGACCGAAGCCGGCCATGGCGCGGCCCTGGGACAGGTTGTCGAGCAGCGCGAAATCGGTTGCCACGCGCATCGGATCTTTGTGCCAGGGCAGGATCACGGCGGCAGTGCCGAGTTTCAGCTTGGTGGTGCGACCGGCCATGTAGGCCAGGAATTCGATGATGTTGGGCGACAGCAGGTAATCGGTGAAGTGGTGCTCGGTACACCAGATCGAATCGAAGCCGAGGGCTTCGGTCATGTCCGCGACCTGCAATTCATTGATGTAGACCTCGGCGTCCGTCATGGGCAACCAGGGGTGGTTCTGGAAAAACATCAGGTTTCCGACTTGCATCCGTAAATCCTCACTGTCGCTATGGACGTTAAGTTAAAGGCAAAAAATAGAGTTGGGAGAACGGCAACGCCCGCCCGGCGCCAGTGCTTGGCGTATTGTCGTACAGGACGGGGATTACCGCTGAACCGACGGTCTGATTTGCGCGCGGGATATTACCGATCGGTGACGGTAGAAGCAAATCACGGGCCGTGTGCGATCAGGCGGATCGGCTCGCGTACCGCCGCTGCGGGTTGGTCGGCGCAGGATTTATCCGGATCGCGGCGTCACGCTTGCGCGAGCTTGGCCGCCGTGCCGGCGCCCGGCGGGCCGACGTGCAGAACCTCTGGTCCGAGCAATGTCAGCAGTGGTGCGCAGGCGTTGAAATCCGCCGCGTCGGCGCCGACGTGGAGAGTGAGGCTGGCCTCCCGGGCGTCCTTGATTTTCCCGGTCATGGGCGCATCCAGCATGCGTACCCCTTGGCTGGCGGCGGCCGCCGCGACCTTGGCGACGGTCGCGACCGAGCTGGTGGTGAGGTCGATATAAAAGGCGCCACGGTCCATTCCGTTCAGCACGCCGCGCGCGCCCAGCATGACTTCCTCCACGTCCGCCGGTCCCGGCAGCGCGGTGAACACCACCTCGCAGCCCGCGCCGAGTCTGGCGAGGTCATCGCACCATTTGGCACCTTGCAGTTCGAGATTGCTCTGGAGTTCGCGCGCAAGGTCGTTGATGACGAGCTTGTGGCCGGCCTTGATCAAATTGACGGCAATGGCGTTGCCCATGTTGCCGAGCCCGACAAATCCGATTTTCATGAGTCACCCCTGTATTGTTGTTAGCGAAGGTTGCTTCAGTAAAAGCGCTGTCTACTGTATCTGGCAAGTTGTCGTCAGGGTTCGTTGCCCTGCGGCTTCGCCTTGATCTCGACCCAGGGCAGACGGCTGCGCTTGTGGACGTCCACCGCCGGGGTGAACGCTTCCGGATGATCCAGGCTGCCCAGGGTGATATCGATGTGAGCCGGCTGGCCCGCCACGATGCAGGCGACGGGAGTGCCGCAGCTCGCACAGAAATAGCGGTCGCCCTGCGCGGAGGACTTGAGGTGCCGTGGCGTCCCCTGGGTGTACGCGAAGCCTCCGCGCGGCACCACCAGCCAGGACACGAAAGGCGCGCCGCTGGTGCGCCGGCACATCGAGCAATGGCAGTTGGCGACCTGCTCCACCTGGTCGATTCGGTAGCGCAGGGCGCCGCAAAAGCAGCCGCCGGTGATGGGTTCGGTGCTCATGTCCGTAGCCTCTGCCGGCGGCTTGCCGCCTTCAGACCTTGGCGATCACCGCCTCGGCGAATTCGTTGAGTCCGCGCCGGATGCCATCGGCATCGAAGGCGGGCGGGTTGATCATCATCCGTTTGGTGCCGATGTCCTCGTACTGCCGCACCCGGCCCGGGTCAGGTATGCCGGCCGCCACCGTGAGTTCGATCTCCGCCGGGTTGCGGCCGATCTTGCCGCACTCGTCGCGCATGGCGTCGAGCAATGTGGGCAGCGTCTTCAGGCTGCCGGAAGCGGGATAGAAGCCGTCGCCCACCCGTGCCGCGCGCCGTGCCGCACCCTCGACATTGCCGCCGATGATGATGGGCACGCCCGGTTTCTGCACCGGCTTGGGATTGGAGTTCAGCGGGCCCCAGTTGAAGTAGGTGCCGTGAAAGGCTTCGGGTTCACCCTTCCACAGCGAGCGGATGGCGCGGATGGCTTCCTCGGTGCGCGGTCCCCGCTCGGCGAAGGGAATCCCGACGGTTTCCATCTCCTCGCGCAGCCAGCCGATGCCCACGCCCATCATGGCGCGGCCGCGCGACAGCACGTCGAGGCTGGCCCATTCCTTCGCCACATAGAGCGGGTTACGCTGGGGCAGGATCATGATGCCGGTGGCGAGGCGCAATTTCTTGGTCATGCCAGCGGCGTAGGAGAGCGCCACGACCGGGTCCGGAATGGGAGCCCGCTCGCCGCCGGGAAAACCGCCGTCCTTGCTGTAGGGGTACTTGGTCTTGAAGCCGGCGGGCAGCACCACATGCTCGACGGCCCAGATGGATTCGATGCCCACTTCGTCCGCCGTCCGTACCAGGACTTCGAACAGATCGGGGTTGGCGAGCGGACCGGCGGTGGCGAATGCGATGCCGAATTTCATGGGGCGACTCTTATGGTCGGTTGTTATCAGTCCAGGTGGAGCATAGCAGCGGCGGCTGGATTCACGCCACGGAGATCGACGCCGGCGCAACGATACCGATTTTGACATCGGTCCTCGGGGCCATACACTGTCACGCATCCAGCGCGTTGCATTGAACCCTGACCCGGCTTGCCTTGTGCCGTTCCGGTTCAGGCGTGTGACGCGTTTGACAAGCCGATTTTCAATTGGAGAAGCACTATGACCGACCAACAACGCCTTGCCGACGCGATCGCCATCGCCAACATTCCGACCCTGTTGATGGTGCTGGTCCAGATGACCGGCGACAAACGCTGGCTCCAGGATCCCTACCGGCCACGGCGCGCCAGCGGCGTCAGCGATAACGACAGCGGCGGTCTGGGCGCCGATATCCAGCAGGAGATTCGCGCCGCGGCGCTGGACGCCATTCTGGCCTGGAAGGCCGGCAAGCCGCTGGCCCTGCCCGCGCCGTCCAATGCCGAACTCGTGGAGATGCTGACCGTCGCCATGGGCGAAAAAGTGCCCGGCCAGTACGGCGAGATGACCGCCGCCCAGCTCGGCCAGGCGGCCATGCTGTGGGATCGCAAGATCGATGTGCCGCCGGGCTTCAAGGTGATCGTGATCGGCGCCGGCGCTTCCGGGCTGTGCGCTGCGGTCAACCTGCGATCGGCGGGAGTGCCGTTCCAGGTGTTCGAGCGCCGCGAATCCGTGGGCGGCGTGTGGCAGGACAACCGTTACCCGGGCGCCGGCGTCGACACCCCGAACCACCTCTATTCGTTTTCGTTTGCGTCCTACGACTGGTCGCAGTACTTCGTGCTGCGCGACGAGTTGCACGATTATTTTGAAAGTGTCGCCGATCAATTTCAGTTGCGCGAGCACATCAGTTTCAACACCGACGTCCTGTCCGCCGCCTACAACGCCGACCGCCAGCTCTGGGAGTTGAAAGTCAGGAATCCGGATGGCTCCGTGTCGAATCACGCGGCCAACGTGCTGATCAGCGCCGCGGGCATTTTCAATCCGCCGGCGTTTCCCGACATCCCCGGACTCGACAGTTTCAGCGGCGAAAAGTGGCATTCCGCGGAATGGCCAGCGGGCAAGAATGTCGCCGGCAAGCGCGTGCTGATGATCGGCAACGGCGCGACCGCGATGCAGGTCGGTCCGGAAATACAGAATCAGGTGGAAGCGCTCACCATCTTCCAGCGCAGTCCGCACTGGGCCTCGCCGTTCGAGCAGTTCCGCACGCCGGTGCCCGAGCCGATACGTTTCCTGTTCAACGAGGTGCCGCTGTATCGCAACTGGTACCGCATGCGGCTCGGCTGGACCTACAACGACCGCGTCTATGATTCGTTGCACAAGGATACGAACTGGGCGCATCCCGAGCGCTCGCTGAACGCCGTCAACGACGGTCACCGCGCCTATTTCACCGACTATATCAAGCGGGAACTCGGTGACCGCATCGACCTGCTGGACAAGGTGTTGCCCACCTTCCCGCCCTTCGGCAAGCGCATGCTGATGGACAACGGCTGGTACCGCATGCTGCGCAATCCCAAGGTGGAGCTGGTGGATTCCGCCATCGATCATATCGAGGGCAACAAGCTCGTTACCAAGGATGGCGTGGCCCATGAAGGCGATGTGCTGCTGATTGCCACCGGCTTCAATGTGTTGCAATTCCTGTCGACCTACGATCTCGTGGGACGCTCCGGCAAGAACCTGCGCGAAGTCTGGGGCGACGAGGATGCCAGCGCGTACCTGGGCACGGTGATTCCGGATTTCCCGAATTTCTTCACCCTCTACGGGCCCAACCTGCAACCGGGACACGGTGGCAGTTTTATTTTCGTCGCCGAAATGCAGGTGCGTTACGCCATGCAGATGATCGATGTCATGGCGCGCAATGCCCTTGGCGCGCTCGAGTGCCGGCCGGATGTACACGACAGCTATATCGAAAAGGTCGATGCCATCCACGAAAACATGGTATGGACGCACCCGGGAATGACGACCTATTACCGCAATTCCAGGGGCCGCATCGTGGTCAACTCGCCGTACCGCAATGTGGATTTTTTCGAGATGACCAAGCAGGTGAACCTGGACGATTATGTCGCTGAGCCGCGCAAGGCTGCCAGCTAGCATTTTTCCGGGCGGGAAGTCGGGCACGCGAATGACCGCGGCCCGACTTGGTCGTCTGGGAGTGTCGTGCGGCGTTGACAGATCAGGGCGCGGCGGGTAATCGCAGGGTAGTTGCAGTATGAAGCCAGGTATCGGAAAAGCACCGGCAAAATTCGGCGCCCTGCTGGGCGTCGCGCCCGGCGGCGTGCCCATCTACTCGTCGGACTACGATTCCGCCGACGAGCGCGAATATCCCACACGGCAGTCCTACCAAAGCCATGTCGATGGCGTGTTCATGGGCTACAAGTGGCAGTGCGTCGAATTCGCGCGGCGCTGGCTGTATACCAACAAGGGCTATATCTTCGAAGACATCCCGATGGCGTACGACATCTTCAATCTGAGATTCGTGCGCCGGATTGCCGACAACGCCGCGCTGCCGTTGCACGCCTTCGGCAACGGTTCCCGGCGCCTTCCGGAACCGGGCTGCCTGCTGATCTGGAACGAAGGCGGTGAATTCGCACGCACCGGCCATGTCGCCATCGTCACCGAAGTCGATCCGGGTTGCATTCGGGTGGTGGAGCAGAATGTAGACCACTTGGTGTGGGAAGCCGGGCAGGGCTGCTCGCGGGAAATCAAGGCGACGCTGACCGCCGATGGCGAATACTGGATCCGCTGCAATTTTGCCGGCGCCGAGATACTCGGCTGGGTCATCCAGACCGACAATGCGACGCTGTCGGAAGATCGCGCGGAAATTGCGCCGCACCTGCTGAACCTGCAAGCCCGCGCGGCCGACGCCACCATCGAGCGCGGCCATTCCTGGCTCAACATGGCCAACGAGGACGAAGCGGCTTACGTTCATATGATGGACGGCCACCGCCTCGCCCATGCCGACGAAAACCGGTTCCGCTATTTCGCGCTGTCGCGTGCGGCGGAGCGGGAGTTGCGGCTGGCGACGAATGATCTCCACGCCAAGTTCATGTATGCGACGGACCATGTCCTGCGCAGCGACGAGCTGCTCGCGAAATTCAATCTGCCACCGGCGGTGTGGCCGAAGATCCGCAAATCCTGGAGCAACCGCCACAACGAGATGATTACCGGACGATTCGATTTCTCGCTCAGCGAACGCGGCATCAAGCTCTACGAATACAACGCGGATTCGGCGTCTTGCTACATGGAGTGCGGCAAGGTACAGGGCAAGTGGGCGGGGCACTTCGATGTTCAGGAGGGGAATGACGCCGGCGCGAATTTGTTTGGTTCGCTGATGCAGGCCTGGCGGAAAAGTGGTGTCAACGAGGTGCTGCATATCATGCAGGACCATGATCTTGAAGAAACCTATCACGCCCTGTTCATGAAGTCGGCCATGGAAGCCGCCGGCATCAAATGCAAGATCATCAACGGCATCGAAGGATTGTCCTGGCGCGACTGCGGCAACATCGTCGATGCCGACGGCGTGCAGATCAAGTGGGTGTGGAAAACCTGGGCCTGGGAAACCGCGCTGGATCAGATTCGGGCGGAGTGCGAAGCCGACGCGAATAAACTCAGCGATTACCGTTTCGACGTGGTGCGCCAGGGCGCGCCCCGTCTGGTCGATGTGCTGCTGCGCGATGACGTCATGGTGTTCGAGCCGCTGTGGACGCTGATTCCCAGCAACAAGGCGATCCTGGCGGTGCTCTGGTCCCTGTTTCCGGACTGTCCTTACTTGCTGGATTCCCGATTGGCGCTGAGCGACGAACTGGCCGCGCGCGGCTATGTTGCCAAGCCCATAGCGGGTCGTTGCGGGAGCAACGTCAGTCTGGTCGACCGCGACAGCAATGTGCTCAATCAAACTGCGGGACGCTTCCATCATCAGGATCAGCTGTTTCAGGAACTCTGGCCGCTGCCGTCATTTGACGGTCATTTCGTCCAGGTCTGCACGTTCACCGTGAGCGGCTGGCATGCCGGCACCTGTTTGCGCGCCGATCCGTCGCGCGTCATCACCAGCGGCAGTGAAGTGCTGCCGCTGCGCGTGCTGGATGACAGCGAGTTTTAACGCCGGCGCATTCACAGACTTTTCAGATATTCCAGCAACGCCGCCTTGTCGGCATCCGGCAACGCAGTACCAAGGGCGTGACCCTGGTTGCCGTTGCCGCGCCGGTGGCGTTGAACCCGGCCAGCATCGCCATACTGGCAAGGCCCAGTCTGCTCAATTTTTTCATGATGTCCTCCGCATCGCAGGAGCGGCCGCTCAGGGCCTGGTTGTGAAATCGTTCAAGCTGGCGCTCCTTCCTGTCGTTCTCGCAATACCGCGCACAGCCACGGCAGCATCGAACCGGTCTGCTCATCGCCCGCCTGCTGCCGCCGTTGCGATGCCGTCTCGAGCGCCGTGCCGAACACGGTCCGGCCGATGTGATGGCCGAGCTTGCGGTAACTTTCGAACTGGGATTCCTCAAACCACTGATCGGCGGTCGACTGGTGTGGAAAATCGGGATGCGTCAGCTGGTAGTTGAGCAGGTCGGCGGGTTCGCTGCCCACCAGGCGCGGTTTGATATAGAGCAGATCGCCGGCGGGCGCGTCGGGATAACGGATGCGGCCAACCGCCACATAGCCATCGCGCAAATCCTCGGCACGGACATCGATGACAACGCCGAAATCCACATAGCATTTCCGGATCGCATTGCCGAGATCCTCGAATCGGTCGGCGCCGTCCTGGCCCGCATCGATGGCGACAATGCAGGCGCAGCGGCGTCGCACCAGTTCGTAGATCCCAAGGTTCTCGAAATGGCCGCCGTCGGAGAGGTAAACGAACGGCGAGGTGTGGTCGGTCTGCCCGAACAGCTCCCGGAGCAGATAGCCGCCGCCGAAACGCGGGTCGTGGTGAGTCCAGACCCGCGCATCGGCGGGGTTGGGGCTCCAGTTACCGAGGCGGACGTTGAATACCGTCATCAGGAAGGTCAGCGCGGGCGAGCTGTGATAACCCATGTTGGGAGAGGCGGCGGCGCCCGAAATGGCCATTGCCGTGCCCAGCCACACGCCGTCCATGTAGTGCGCGGTAGGCCGGTAGTGATCGACTTCAGCGCCCTGTTGGTCCGGCAGCGTGAAGCCGTATCCGGATGTCAGCGGTGTGAAGGCAAAGGCCGCCGCTCGCCGTTCTTGCCAGGCGAGCTGCCGACCGGCGACCAGATTCATAGCGGTGTTGTGGATGGGATAGGGGCGCTGGCAGCGGCCCGGTTCCGCGGCGGTCGTGCTCAGCGCGGCCAGATCGAGGTCGTCGTCGGGATCGAACCCGGTGAATGGGTGGGGCGCGCGCTTCCGGCCCCGTGAGGCGCCCAGATAGCAGCGCGTCAACCGTTGGCGATAGAAGTAGTAGATCGAGAACAGGTTGACGTCGAGGCGCCGGGCGAGCACGACCGTACCGGCAAGGCAGATCACGAACAACAGCGATACCCAGTGGATATCGATGCGTTTGAAATTCGGGGCCTCTTCCAGCAGTACCTGCAGAAAATGCGTTTGCGCGCCGGGCGCCGGCCGCGCGCAGGTATTGCACAACGCCTCCAGCGTCAGCAGATGGTGCCAGCCCAGCGACAACAGGCCCAGCAGGCCCAGAATGAACACATAGGGCATGCATTGCGCGGCGCGGTCGCGCCAGGTCGTTTGGCTGCCGCCCGATGTCCTGGCGCCCCGTCCCAACATCACGCCCGCCAGCGTGGACAGCGCCCAGGTGATGCCGCCCGCGGCTATGAAGGCGTTGTGGGCCCAGCGAAAAAAGGCCGGCGCCACGAAAACGATACTAAACAGTGTTGCCCAGACCACCGCGAACAGCAGCAGCCAACCGCCCAGCCGCGACCACCATTCCCGCGAGTCGTGGGAGAAATGGCGACCCATGAGGCCGATGTGACCCACCACCGCGAGGGAATAGGCGTTCAACATCAGCGCGGTACCCAGGGCCGACACCGGCCAGGAGCCCCGGTAGCTGCGGTTGATGTGACTGATGCCGCGAATGTACTCCATGCATCCGGCTACTCCCGCCAGCAGCAGACCCCCGAGGGCGCCGGCAAGCGCCGTGTAGAACCCGATCAGCAACATGCGGCGCGCGGCCACGGGCGGGGCTGGAGGACCATCGCCGCGGCGCATCAAGCGACCGCCCAGCCAGCCGAGCAGCCAGGGCAGGCTATAGATGAGCGTGCCGCCGGCCACCCAGGTCCCGAGTGCAACGTCCGTGAGGCGGGCCGATCCGGCATAGAGGCCGTAGCTGATGAACCAGGCCGACACCACCACCGGCAGTGCCACGAGGGTCAGCACGCCGGCCTGGCGTGCGTAGAACGGCCGTGTCCGGTGTGCGGCGCCGCCGAAGTTGAGCCCGATGAACAGCATGCCCAGAGTGAGCGCGGCGACACCGCCGCCAAACAGCGGCGCCAGATCGGCATGCACACCATCCCAATCGGCCAGCCAGCGGATGCCCCACATCAGCAGTCGCGGCAACAACAACAGGGCGCTCAGCGCCAGCAGCAGCAGGCTCAGGTTGAGGTAGAGGTTGCGCAGATAGGTGGCCACTGCGGCCAGGGTGTCGGCGGACAAAAAACTTGCGCGCGGTGTGAGGTAGTTGCTGTAGCTGCGCAGAAACCGTATGGCCGGGTGTTCTGTACCGCCCGCGTGCAACTTTTCTTCGGCGTCCTCGACGCGCCCGGCGCACTCGCGATGGATCAGGGCCGACAGCCAGCCGCCGATGTACCCGCCGCCGGACACGCAGGAAAGGTAGTCGAATTGCCGCAGCAATTTGACTTCGGCGAGCGCCTGGATGATACCGAGATTGAAGGTGGCGCTGCGAATGCCGCCGCCGGAGAAGGCGAGTCCGGTCAGCGGGCGCTCGGCCCCTGCGGACTGGCCGTCGGGCTCGCGGATGGCTGCGCGCTCCTGCGCCAGGACGCCACTCCAGTCGAGTGGGTCGGTCGGTGGGGTACACGCGTTCGGCGTGCAGGGCCGCGCCCCGCCATCACTGCTATCCAACCGCTGCTTATGAATCGGCACACTCTTTACCTCCCTGTACCACGCCCCGCGTCGCGGGGTTCTATCGCGGCATCATCCGCCGCTCCAACATAGAGCAATTGCCCTGGCCGTGCAAAGACTGTCGCCGCATCCGGTCAAGCCGTTGTGATAACCGGGTCACGAATCGCCCAAGCGTAGCGGCAACACCTGCGTCCCTGCGCTAGCCCGTCACCGTTTCCGGAGGCTGCGCCAAAAAGGTCTGACACACCGCCAGCGCGTCGCCGAACGCGGTAAAGCTGTTTTCCCGCCCTATCAACTGAAGGATGCCGGCTTTTTCCAGTTTGCCGTGCACTTTCGGGTTAGCGCCGAGCAGCATGACTCTCACCCCGCGTTTGTGCAGATCGCGGATGACTTCTTCCAGTGTCTGGAGCCCGGTGATGTCGATGAAAGGCACCCAGCGCAGCCGGATGATGAGCACCTTCGGGTCGGTATGGGTGCTGGCCAATGCCCGCTCGAAATTTTCCACCGCACCGAAAAAGAACGGCCCTTCCACCGCGTACACCAGCACGCCGGGTGGTAGCTGTGCGAGACCCAGGTGCGCGAATTCCTGGTGTAATTCGTGCTGGGTTGCCTGGCGCACTTCGACACTGGTCGCCATGCGCCGCAGAAAATGCAGGGTGGCGAGAATCACGCCAATGTTGACCGCCACTACCAGATCGGCAAATACGGTAAGGCCAAAGGTAACCAGCAGGATCACCACATCGGCGCGCGGCGCGCGCTGGATCATTTTGACGAAGTGGGGCACTTCGCTCATGTTCCAGGCCACCACGAACAGGATCGCCGCGAGCGCCGCCAGTGGCACATGCACTGCCAGTGGCGCGAGAAACAGCACGATCAGCACCAGCGTCAGCGCGTGCACGATGCCCGCCAGCGGGCTGGTGCCGCCGTTGCGGATATTGGTGGCGGTGCGGGCGATGGCGCCGGTCGCGGCAAAGCCGCCGAACAGGGGCGCGGCGATGTTGGCGATGCCCTGGCCGATCAGCTCCTGGTTGGAATCGTGGCGCGTGCCCGCCATGCCGTCGGCGACGACCGCCGACAGCAGCGACTCGATCGCGCCGAGCATGGCGATGGTGAAGGCCGGTCCGATCAATTCGATGACACCCTGGATCGAAATCGCCGGCAGTTGCAGCGTCGGCAAACCCGACGGAATACCGCCAAAGGCACTGCCGATGGTGCGCACGCTGGCAAAGTGAAACACCGCCTGCAAGGTGGTCGCCACCACCAACGCGACCAGCGGCCCCGGGACGCGTTTCATCCCCGGAACCTTGGGCGCGTAGATCACCAGTGCCAGCGACAGGGCGGCCAGTGCCGTCGTGGTGCCGTCGAAGTGCGGCAGCGCATGGAACAGATGCCACAATTTTTCGTGGAAGTGTTCACCCGCCACCGCGGGCAGGCCGAAGAAGTCCCGCCACTGCCCCACCCAGATGATGATGCCGATGCCGGCGGTGAAGCCGAGAATCACCGGGTCCGGAATAAAGCGGATGATCGTGCCCATGCGGGCGAGGCCGAGCAACAGCAGAATCACCCCGGCCATCAGGGTCGCGATCTGCAAGCCCGCGATGCCGTACTTCGCCGTGATGCCCGAGAGGATCACGATAAAGGCGCCGGTCGGTCCCGCGATCTGCAGGCGACTGCCGCCGAGCGCCGAGACCAGAAAGCCCGCGATGATGGCGGTATACAAACCCTGCTCCGGTTTGGCGCCGGACGCGATGGCGAAGGCCATCGCCAGGGGCAGAGCCACGATGCCGACGATGACGCCCGACACAATATTCGGCAGCCAGTGTTGGCGGCCCAGCAGGCCGGCGCGTTGGGCTTCGGTCAAAGCCAGCATGAGGCAAGCTCCCAGTGGGAGTCAGTCGCTCCGGTACACTTCCGTGGCAGAGCGACGAACGGATATTTTTCGGCGCGGGAATTATAGAACTTGTCTGGGCGTTGCGTATGGCGAAAGTGTTTGGAGCTTGATGGGGCGCGTCTGGTTCGTGGTGAGTGAAATATGCGCGCGCTCCATGGCCGGCGGCACGAGCGTCATCCGATGGATTGAGCATCGACGGGTGAAGCCTGGAGATCGCACAGCGGCACCACGCTGAATGGGGCGGGTGTTTCGCCGCGCTGACTGCGTTCGCGCAAGACGATATAGGCGGATTCAAGGTGGCGGCGAAACCGGTCCGTAGCGAAGAGTGGACAGGTGCCGCGATTGCGCGCGAGGCGGGCCCGGATTTCGCGCAGCCGTTCGGGATGGCGAGCGAGTTCCAGGGCCAGGGCCGCGTAGCTGTCAAGATCACGGGCGATTAACTCGGGCAGCCCGACCGCGCTCAGTAAACTGGCCGCGACCCGCCCCGCAAAGGTGTTGCCGGCGCAGGTCAGCACCGGCAAGCCCGCCCACAGCGCATCGCTCGCGGTGGTGTGCGCGTTGTAGGGCAGGGTATCGAGAAACAGATCCGCGCGCCGGTGGCGGGCGAGATGGGCTCCCGTGGGGACACGGGGCGCAAACACCAGTCGCTCCGGAGCGATGCCGTGCAGTAGTGCCTGTGCCCGCAGGTTGCGTGTGGCGACCGGGTTGTCCTCCAGCAACCAGAGCACGCTGCCCGATACCTGGTGCAACAGCCGCATCCAGATCGCGAACAGCTCTGGCGTGATCTTGTAGTTATTGTTGAAGCAGCCAAAGACGAAGCCATCCTCCGGGAGGTTGAGATCGGCGCGGGCGGGCGTGTGAACATCGATTTGCCGGCTGTCGTCGGTCGCCTGGTAGCTGTCCGGCAGGTGCAGGATCTGCTCCGAATAATGCGAGTAGTCTTCCGGCGGAATAACCCAAGGGTCCGCGATGATGTAATCAATGTAGCGCGCGCCCATGGTGGCCGGCATGCCCAGATAGTTGATCTGAACCGGTACCGGGCGCTGGGCCAGAATTCCCGTGCGGCTGCCCTGGGTATAGCCCTTGAGATCGACGGCGATGTCGATTTCCATCTCGCGCAGCAGTAGCGCGATTTCGCGGTCTGTTTTGGCGCGCACATCGATGAAATGATCAAACGCGTTGATCAGGCGACTGCGCATGGAATCCTGGCGATCCGGGCCAAACGAAATTGCAGTAATGTCGAAGCGAGCGAAATCGTGATGTTCGAACAATCCTGCCATCAGGTGTGTGGTGGCGTGTTCGTGAAAATCCGCCGACAGGTACGCCACCCGGATTTTGTCGTGCGCGTAGCGCTCGCCCGACCACAGGGGCGTGGCCGCCGGCGGATATTTGTCCGCGGCATAGGTTTTCGCGCAGGCAAGTTGTGCCGCCGCCGTGTTCGACATGGCGGTGAATGAAAACGGATCGCACGCTCGGCGGCCGGCTGCGACCGCCTCGACAAGCTGGATCTGCTCGGCGTGGTAGTCGCGCCAGTCGCAACAGAGCAGCCTCAGGTACCTCAGCTTGCCCGCCGCGTAGGGACAATCGGGCGCGATAGCCAGCAACTGTGCAAACGCCAGCGCGGCATCCTCATGGCGCCGGCTGTCCTGCAATACCACGCCGCGGTTGTAGCGCGCTTCGATATACCCGGGGCGCAGCGCGAGCGCGCGGTCATACTCCGCCAAGGCAGCGTCATGGCGATGCAATTCCTGCAACGCCAGTGCGCGGTTGTAATGGGATTCCGGCGAGTCCGGTCGGATGGCGAGGGCGCGCTCGTAGCAGGTCAGCGCCTGCGCGTGACGGCCCAGTTCGCGCAGCGCGTTACCGAGGTTGGTGAGGGCATCGGGATTGCGTGGATTGATATGGATGGCCCGGCCGATCAATTCCAGCGCCGCTTCGGGATTGCCGCTTTGCAGACTGGCCACGCCCAGCAAGTGCAGCGCGTCGAAGTGTCCGGGCTGGTCCCCCAGAATCTCCTGATACAAAACCGCCGCCCGCGCGATCTGACCTTGTTGATGCAGGCCCAAGGCCTGCTGGAGCTTGGTGGAAATTCCTGGCGTCATCCCGCGACCCCGGGGTTGTCGATAGCCGGTATTGTGGCAGAAGTTTCCGACCCGCCGGCGCTTGGCTCGGTGCTTTTGGTTGTGCGGGACTGCACCACCTCTCTACAATGCCTGCCCTGATTTTGCCGCCAAATGGGTTCGACGATGGCCGATGAAGCTGCTGCTTCACGCCTGCGTATCATGGCGGCGCTGTTTTCACCGAACCGGCTCGGCGCCGCGCGGTTTTGTCCGCTGAATTTTTCAATTCGCTGGTTCGTTCAGCGGCAGAATCGGGACTCGTGATTGCCGTTGCGCACGGCTACGAGCCGCCGGAGTGGCCAGTACTTACGGCAAGTGTCTTGGCAACAATATTGGTGGGAATACCATCGATGGTACTTTGGTTTTTCTCCGCCCAGTATTGCGCTATGCCGTCCGGGCCCTTCTTCACCGCCCAGTCGTTCAGCAGTTCCCGATCTTCAACCTGCGAATAGCGGGGCACTGCCATCCCGCAGGACGTTTGCACCAGATCGATGGTCACGTCGAACAGTTGCCGCGCTCCAGGCAAGGGTTTGAACAGCGGAAATAACTCAGCCCATTCCGGATCGCCGTTATGAATCACTTTCGCGGTACCGTAGAGCCGCATGATCAGTGGATCGCCATCAAACGCGCAAAACATAATGGTCATGCGGGGGTGCTGCTGGACGTGGGCCGCGGTCTCGTTGCCACTGCCCGTGACGTTCAGCCAGACCACGCGTCCGGGATCGAGGACGAGCAACGAATCCATGCCCTTGGGGGAAACGCTCACGCGACTGTCGGCAGTGGCGGTGCCGACAAAAAAAATCCGCTGTTTCGCGATGAATTGGATATGTTGTTCGGACAACTGGTTGTACTGCTGACCCATGGCAGGCTCCGACGGGTTGGATTGGCTGGAATAGATCCGCCATCCCTGCGCGGATCGGGGAAGCATAGCGAATCACGCCCGGCCTGAACCAGCATTGTGCGGGACGGGTGTTGGCAAGAGCCCGCGATTCAAGCGTTACTGGCGGTCACGATCCACACCGCACAGGGCATTACCACGCCGGTGGGAGTCAGGTAGGGCCGCAGGACATCGCAAACGGATGCGCGAATCGCCGCCTTGCTCTGTTCATTGAAATCGGCGCTCATCAGTGCGCGACTCAAGGGGCCGACGTTGAACAGGAAGTCGACGCAGGTGTCGAGGTCGCCGCCGCCACCGATCACACAGGGCGCGTCGTGTTTCACGATCTCAATGGCAGCCAGGCCGGCTGCGTTGAGGATGCGCCGCACCCGCTCGGGATCCGCGAAGGACATGGGGCCGGGGGCATCCGCCGGCGGGGCTGGTGGCAGCTCGACGTGCCGCGCGGCCGCCTTGACGGGTTCGCTCATCCAGGGATTCTCGTCGGCGCCGCGCCAGCACACGAACGCGAGTCGTCCTTTGGGCGCCATTGCCGCGCGGACATTCCTGAAAGCGGCCACCGGATCGGTAAAGAACATCACCCCAAACCGGGAGATGACGCGGTCGTACAGCGCGGCGCCGAGCGCATCCGCCTGGACGTCGGCTTCCACAAACTGCACCTGACTCAGGCCGCCCTGCCGGGCCCGCGCCCGTGCGAGCATGGGTGCGGACACATCGACGCCGGTGACGGTCCCGGAGGCGCCGACCATTGCCGCCGCCTGTAAAGCGGTGGCGCCACAGCCGCAACCAACATCCAGCACCCGATGGCCAGCGCCAAGTCCCGCTGCGCGCAGCATGGCGTCGCCCAGCACGCCGATCTGCCGGTCGAGCTGCGCCTGGTATTCCACCCACTTGCTGCCGGCCTTGGCATTCCAGAAGGCGATCTGATCCGCGTTGGTTGCTTGGTCGTTCATACGGTTCTCCGCAATTGAGTTGAATGGCGAGCTGAGCATCGGTTCAACGACCACCGGGCGGCATCCGCGTGGGGTTATCGACCGAAGGGGCCCGGGGGCTGCGTAGCGTAACGCCATTTGCATGGACGCGGGCGATCACGCCTGCCGGCCCTGACGAGAACGGGCTTTTCCCCTACCCATCGTCCGCGCAAATGCGGCACTATGCGTCGCTCATGACGGCACTCCGCGTTCCGGTTTGTTCAGCCGGCAGCGCGCCAGGGTTGCCGGACCACTTCATTCATAGGGCGTGACGACCATGGCCAATCCCCTGCAAGACCAGTTGCTCAAGGCGGGCCTGGTCAAGCCCCACCAGATCAAGAAAGCGACCAAGGAAAAGCGGCAGGCGCAGCGCGGCAACGCGCCGGACGCCGTGGCCGAGCAGGCGCGCCAGGCTCAGCAGCACAAGGCGGAAAGCGACCGCAGCCGCAATCGCGAACAGATGGCGGAGCGGGAGCGCAAAGCCCAGGCCGCGCAAATCCGCCAGTTGATCGAGACCCAGCGGCTCGCGCGCAGTGGCGGCGACAGCACGTTTCAGTTCGTCGATGCCGGCAAGATAAAGAAAATCGTCCTACACAAAGCGCAGCGCGCCCAGATCATCAGTGGCGTTCTGGCCGTGGTCAGATTCGACCAGGCCTATGAACTGGTGCCAGCGGCGACCGCCGAGAAAATCGCGCAGCGTGATCCGGGCTGCGTGGTGGTCCGCAATGTGCCGTCGTCACAGGAGAATCCGGAAACCGATCCCTACGCCGATTATCCGGTGCCTGATGATTTGATGTGGTGAGCGCCCACAGCCGTGGAGCGGACTTGCACCGGCGGGACATGGATGTCACCGCGGAGGAACCTTGGCAAGCTGGTCGGCCATTCGTGTTTGCCAGCCAGGCCCGGTTGCCCGCCATTTTTGAATCACATCCTCGGGCAGGCGGATGGAGATAGGTTTTCGAGGGTTCGCCGAGCGCGGGCGGCCGCCCTTGTTCACTTTGCCGCGCGCCAGCATCTCGTCGGTTAGTTCGGGAAGTTCGTCGTACTCGTGCGGCTGAATGACATGCGCTTTGACGCGCGCCATGTCAGAGCCCAAGGAGCGGGGCGATGCGCGCTTGCTCGCGGTCATTGGCTTTCCTCATGCTGAAGACATGGCGATCCGCGCCACGCGGCGTGTAGCCGATCACTACCAAACGCTTGCGGAGGAGGCCGAAGCAGATGAAGCGCCGCTCGCCGTACTCCTTGCGAATGTCCTCGACCTCAAAATACGGGCCGGCGAAGACCAGCGCGGCATCTTCAAAATCAAGCCCTCGCTCGGCTAGCGCCCCGGCTCTCTTCTTCGGATCGTATGTGATAGACACAGGGTTAGTGTATGTACGAAAACCGGGGGAAGCAAGGGGCTGGAGGGAGCGCGCGTTTGCAGCGTCTGCCGAACGAAAGGGATTTTCCCGTCCAGGGGCTGCGGCGAAAGCCGTGTTCGTGAATGAGTACCGGGATTGGGCCGAATGATCACGAAAATTGAAATGGAAGACGCCGGAGATAGTGATGACGACTGGGTAACCTTCAGCTTCGGCTCAACCGACCCAGCGACGGCACCTTTTCGCGTTCCGAATACCACGGCGAAAGTTCAGCCGGACGAATCGGAATGCGGGCAGGCAACTCTGCCACTGCTTAGCCAAGGTCGACAGCGGGTCGTGCAGTGGGGTATCCGACCGTGCCGACCGAAATCATCGGGCCGCACCCTTCATCCGTGCGACGATGTCCATGGTTTCAACACTGACGCGGGTGACGCGCTGCAACAGGTCGATGACCTGTTCCTTGTGGTCGGCGAAGCGGTAGGTGTTGAATTTCTGGCGGATGGTCGGGTCCTTGGGCGTCTTTTCCTTGTATTGATCGAGAATCCATTCCAGCGCGCTGCGGTTGCCCAGCCGGTAATCCCAGGCTGCGGGCGGAATGCCGGCGAGGATGGTTTCGCTGTCGAGGCGAATCAGGCCAGAGTCCTTGTCCGCCTTGAGCATGGCCTTCGGCGACTGGCCGGCGGCGCGGGCCTTGTCGTCCAGCACATCGGTTCGGGTGAGCGGCCACAGCTCGACGCTTTCGTAGCCGATGTGCAGGTCCATCAGCGCCTTGCCCCAGTCGGCCCACTGCCAGAAGTCCGGGTAGAACGGGATGCGCGGGAATTCGCGCTTCAGGTTGATGGCGTACTTCTCCCGGTACAGCGGGTCGTGCAGCACCGCGTAGACGTAGTGGAAGATGGCTTCCTTGGTGATCGGGCGCGTCTTCGCCGTTCGCGCGGAGCTCGTCGAGGCGCGGCCGGGCGATCCGGGCGATCCGGGCGAGTAGTGCTTCTTGAACTGATTGAGCGCCCAGTCGGTGATGTTCTCGATTCGATTGCCCGCGTGGTCGTACCTATAGAGCGGTAAACACTCTGTGCCACCGTTCCCCATCTTCAGCAGGCAGTAGTCGAACGGATCCGTGATAGCCATGGCTGCAAGCGGATTCGACGAAAACACGCTCAGGAAAGCAATCGTCGGGTTCGGAACCCCGCGAAAGATTTGCTCCAGTTGGTACCAGTCTTCGTTCAGTTCACGTGCGAAGTAAAGGAGTTGGCAAACGAACGGTCGATACTGGGCGCGAACAACCCGATTCTCGTCGAACCGCACGACCTTGTTCTCCGCCAACAATTTCTTGAGCTTGCGAGTCCACTTGATTTCCGTTGAAAGTTGATCCGCCAAATCGGCGCCAGTAGCCTTGCCAAAGAGGCGGCCGCGCTCAGAGTTATATGAATTCAACAAGTATTCAACGCGTAGTCTCAATGCGTCGGAATTCAGGTCGTACACCCATTCGTCGCGATTCGTTTTCACTCCCTGCGAGAATAGCTGAAAGACTGCACGAGCTTGCGCCCCGCCCTTTGCCGTCTTCATTGCCTTGGACCCGAGCGGTATCAAGCTGTCAAAATCATTGTGCGTCTGGTTGATCCAATAGCCCTTCGCATCCGGCCGCACCTCCTCGAACTCCAGCGCCGACGCCCGCGCACTGCCCATCCACGCCAGCTTCTCCTCGGCTGTCTCCATCTCAGGCCGCCGCGCATAGAACACCCGTGCGCCCTTCTTTCCCGCCGCGCCGTCGCGCTTGACGAAAAAGCTGATCGCTACGCCGGTCTGGATGCCGAAGACATTGTGTTTGGTGCCGCTGAGCTTGGGATTGGCGCGTACATCGCCGCCGAGATCGACGACATAAACTTCCGAAAACTCCTGCGCCACGGTCTTGCGAAAGCCGTCGAAGGTGCGGCTGTCGATGAAGCTGCGGTTGGTGATAAAGGCCAGCACACCGTCGGCCGCCAGCCGGTCACTGGCCCAGCGGAAGAAGCGCGCGTACATGTCGTAGAGCTTGGTCTTTTGCGCCGTGCTCGCGGCAATGTAGGTGTGCTTGATGCGCTGGTCGATGGCCGGGTATTCGCGGTTCTTGTTGTTGTCGTTTTCGTTGGCCTGGTTGGCGTTGTAGGGCGGGTTGCCGATGATGACGCTGATCTTGCGGGCGTTCTGGCGCTTGATGCGCGCCACGTTCTCCTCGCTGACGCTGCCGAACAGGTCGTGGGTCACGCCGTGGGCAGCGGTGTGCAGGCCGACGTTGTCGAGCGTGTCGACGAAGCACAGATTTTTGAACTCCTCGTACTCGCCGGTGATGGCGGCGTAGGTGGCCTCTATGTTCAGGTTGGCGACGTAGTAGGGCAGGATCGCCACCTCATTCGCGTGCAGTTCCTCGCGGTACTTGTGCGCCAGTTTGGCCGGCTGGCCGCGGAAGTGCTCCAGTAGTTCGCAGATGAAGGTGCCGGTACCGGTGGCGGGGTCGAGGATTTCGACGTTCTTGTCGATCAGGTTGCGGCCGAAGTGCTTCTCGCACAGCCAGTCGGCGCCCTCGATCATGAAGCGCACGATCTCGTTGGGCGTGTAGACCACGCCCAGCCGGTCGGCCGCCTTGGGGTTGTAGACCTTGTAGAAGTTCTCGTAGATGAGCTTCAGGAAGGTCTGCTTTTCGTGGTGGCTGCCGATCTGCGCAGCGGCGGCGCGGATCGCGGAGTAGTAGGCTTCCAGACCTTTGAGCGTGGTTTTCTTCAGACTGCCGGTGAAAAAGGTTTCTTCCAGCTTGTACAGCTCGCGGGCGACGTTATTGTCGCGATGGAATTCGCTGTCGAAGACCTTGGCGAAGATTTCCTCGGTCAGGATGTGCTGGATCAGCATTTCGCGCACGTCGGCCGCGGTGAGCGCCGGGTTGATCGCCTCCTGCGCGTGCGTCAGAAACGCGCTCGATGCCTCGCGAAACGCCGTGTTGCTGGCGTGCTGCGCTTCAATCATGCTGCGCAGGGCGTCCAGCACCGCGGGCAGATCGGTCTTGAACTGCACCACCGCCTTGCGGAAGTCGGCAATTTCGGCGCGCTCGTAGGCGAAGAACAGCTTGAGCAATTTCTCGAGCGCCTTCACGTCGGTGACGCCGCAGCGCATCACCTCGTTGCGGTTCTGGATCAGCACCGCCTGGGTGCTGTCCTCGAAGATGATGTTGTCCTGCGGATAGCCGCGCTTGAACTTGAACGCGATCTCGGCGTCGAGGTCGTCCTTCGCGTCCTTGGCCTCCCAGTAGCCGAAGGGCACGCGCAGCTCGTGCAGCAGCGCGCCATCGACGAAGCGCGTGTCCTTGGTGGTGCTGTCGAGCTTGTACTCGGGGATAAAGACCAGATCGTGCTGCCGGCCCCAGCCCTTGAGCAAATCCTTGAAGGCCTCGCGCACTACCGATTCGCGGTGGGTGCCGCCGACTTTTATGAGTACGTCGAGCTGGGCGAGGTACTGGTTGATGAGAACCTGGCTCATGGGCAGGGCGTCGGTATAGGTGGGGGGAAGGCGTTAGTCATGGAGATGAGTACCCGACAGCGGCGCCCGAGCCCACCGCCCCCATCAACAACTCCGCCAGCTTCGCGCGCTGATAACTCCCATCCCCATAAAACATCTGGTTGTGCTTCTGCCGCTTGGTATAGAGGTGCACCGCGCATTCCCAGGTAAAGCCGATGCCGCCGTGGAACTGGATGGCGCGGTTCGATGCGTAGGCAGCGACATCGGCGGCGGCGGCCTTGGCCATGCGCGCGTAGGCGGGTGCCCGCTCCGGTTCGGAGTCCACCGCGCAGGCGGCGTTGTAAACCAGGGATTTGGCCTGGTCGAGGGCGATCATCAGATTGACGAGCGGGTGTTTGACGGCCTGAAAATAGCCGATCTGATGGCCGAACTGTTCGCGCAGCCGGGCGTATTCGGCGGTGGTCTGCAACAGCCATTCGGCGGCGCCGCACATATCCGCCGCGATGATAGTGAGCAGTGCGGGTTCGGCGGCGGCGAGTGCGGCCGCGCCTTTGCCCGGCGCGGCGAGCACTTGGCCTGGCGCCACGGCGACGTTGTCAAACTGGACATGAGCCTGATCGCGGGTCAGATCGATGATGGCGTCCGGTACGATGTCGACGCCCGCGCTGTTCACCGGCACGGCGCAGAGCGCGATGCCGTCGGCACTCGCGGCTTTCACGATCAGCACGTCGGCCTTGCGGGCGTCCTGCACGAACCAGGCGCTGCCCTGGAGTTTGCCGCCTTCGAGGCGCACAGCGCAGGCGTCGATTTCCCAGGCGCCGCTGCGGGGTGTGGTGGCCAGCGTCGCGGCGCGGCCCGTGGCGATTTCGCCGAGCAGCTTGCGCGCGGGTTCGCCGCCGCATTCGCGCAGTACCAGCGTCGCGAGCGCGGTGGCGATAAAGGGCGAGGGCAGCGCAGCGCGGCCGACTTCCTCGGCGAGACCGGCGAGGGCGGCGAGCTTCATGCCCATGCCGCCGTCGGCCTCGGGCACCGCCACCGTGGTCCAGCCCAGCGCGACGATCTGGCGCCACAGGTTCTGGTCCCAGTCGCAGGCAGGCGTTCGGTAGGGGTCGGAATTCGCCGCGACCAGACGGTGCAGTTTGTCGGTGGGCAAATGGTCGGCGAGAAATTTGCGCGCGGTGTCGCGCAGCATGGCGGCATCGTCGTCGAAGCCGAAATCCTTGGGCTGGGTCATGGTGCGGGTCTCGTGTTTCCTGATCTGGATTTTTTTTAGGTAGTCGGCAGTTATCTATTTCGATTTGGCCAACCCCAGCACCCGCTCGCCGAGGATGTTGCGCTGGATCTCGTTGGTGCCGGCGGCGATGGTGACGCCGTAGGAATTCATGTAGCCGAGCGCCCACTCGCCGCCGTCGGGGGCATTGGCATCGCTGAACGCGAACGAGCTCGCGGCACCCTGGATTTCCATGGCGAGCGCGCAGGCATCCTGGCGAATCTCCGACATCACCAGCTTGGCCTGCAGTGGAATCCGCTGCGGGTGCTCGCACAGTGCCGGCACCCGTGCGCGGCGCGCGCCCTGGCGTGAGCCTTCCTGACGGATGATGAGTTGCATGATGCGGTCGCGCAGCACCGGATCGTCCGCCGCGGTCTTGCCGGCGCGCGGCGATGTACGCGCCAGATCGATAAGGCCGTAGGCATCGGCGATCTGGCGGTCGGGATCGCCGCCGCGCCCGCTCGATGGCGTCACCATGGGCCCCGCGCCGCGCTCGTGCAGCAGCGTGGTCTGCGCTACCTGCCAGCCCTGGCCGACAGCGCCGACGCGGTAGTCGTCGGGAATTTCCAGGCCGTCGAAGAACACCTCGTTGAAGCCGGTCTCGCCGGTGATCTTGATCAGCGGCCGCACCGTCACCGCGCGGCCGAGTTCGGCCTTGATGGGCACCACGAAGTAGGTCATGCCCTCGTATTTGTTCGTCCGGTCGCTGCGCGCGAGCAGGATCATCCAGTCGGCGAAATGGGCGAGCGAGGTCCACACCTTGTGGCCGTTGATCACCCAGCGCTCGCCGCGCCGCTCGGCGAAGGTCTGCACATTGGCGAGATCGGAGCCGGCGCCCGGCTCGCTGAAGCCCTGGCACCAGATGTCGGCGCAGGAAAACAGGCGCGGCAGCAGGGTTTCGCGCACGGTCTGCGTACCGTGAAGGTGGATGGTGGGCGCGGCCATGCCGAGCCCGAGAATGTTGGGCAGAAACGGGCGCCCGGCGCGCTGCATCTCCTGGTTGGCGACGATCTGGCAATCCTTGCGCCCGCCGCCACCTTCGGCCACCGGGTAGTCGCAGCCGATCAGGCCGGCCGCGTAGGCCAGGCGCTGCCACTCGCGCAGATAGTCGAGCTGCGCTGTGTGCATGATCTCGATGGCGGACTGCGGCAATCGCACCGGCGCGTCGGGTAGCGGGTTGGCGGTGAGCCAGGCGCGGCAGTGACTGCGAAACTCCGCTTGTTCAGGGGTGTCCCTGCTGCGTTCTTCGGACATGGGGTGGTTTTCCTGTCAGTGGTGGTGAGCGATGCCGGCGCCGGAGGGAATGCGGATGTCATCCACCATTTCCTGTACGGCGATGGGTGGCGGCGCGGTGACACGGCTGATGGCGATGGCCACTGCCGTGTTCAGTAGCGCGCCCAGGGCGCCGATGCCGGTTGGTGAAATGCCGAGCAGCCAGTGTTCAGGTTGGTTCAGCTCCGGCGCCACGAAGTTGAAGTAAACGATGTAGCCGAGCGTGAACGCGAGACCCGCCAGCATCCCGGTCACGGCGCCCGGCTGGTTGACGCGCTTGGAAAATATGCCGAGCACGATGGCGGGAAACAGCGTGGCCGCCGCCATACCAAAGGCGAAGGCGACGGTCTGGGCCACGAAGGCGGGCGGATTGATACCGAACCAGCCCGCCACCAGAATTGCCGCCACCGCGGCCAGCCGCGCGCACCGCAGCTCGGCGCGGTCGCTGATGCTGGGTGCGAACGTGCGTTTGAGCAGGTCGTGGGACACGGAACTGGAGATGACCAGCAGCAGCCCGGCCGCGGTGGAGAGCGCGGCGGCGACGGCGCCGGCGGCGATCAGGCCGATCACCCAGCCGGGCAGGCCAGCGATTTCCGGATTCGCCATCACCATGATGTCGGGGTCCACGTAAAGCTCGTTGGCGTTGGCGCCGGGTGCATTGCCCAGCAGCCGCTCGCCGTGGCGACCGCGCGCTGCGGTGAATTCGGGTTTGGCCGGCGCGAAGGGCGCGCCAGCGCGATACTGGATGATGCCGTCGTCGTTCTTGTCCTGCCAGGCGATCAGGCCGGTGTTCTCCCAGTTCTTCACCCAGGCCGGCGCGGTCGCATAGGCCGCTTCATTCACGCTTTCCGAGAGGTTGAGGCGCGCGAACACCGCCACCGCCGGGATCGTGGTGTACATCACGCAGATGAAGGCAAGCGCATAGCCCGCCGAACGGCGCGCATCCGAGACGCGGGGCACGGTGAAAAAGCGCACGATCACATGGGGCAGTCCGGCGGTGCCGATCATGAGCGCGGCCACGATGGCGACGGAATCGATGACGCTGCGGTGGCTCTGGGTATAGGCGCTGAAACCCAGTTCGACGGTCACCTGATCGAGCTTTTGCAGCACGGTCAGGCCGGAGCCGTCGTTGAGCCGGCTGCCGAAACCGAGCTGCGGGATGGGGTTGTCGGTCCACATGATCGACAGGAACACCGCCGGCACCAGGAAGGCGAAGATCAGCACGCAGTATTGCGCCACCTGGGTGTAGGTGATGCCCTTCATCCCGCCCATCACGGCGTACACGAACACGATGGCCATGCCGACCACCACACCGGTGTCGATATCGACTTCGAGAAAGCGCGAAAAGACGATGCCGACGCCGCGCATCTGGCCAGCAATATAGGTGAAGGAAATAAACAGCAGGCAGATCACCGCCACTACCCGCGCGGCATTCGAGTAATAGCGATCGCCGATGAATTCGGGCACGGTGAAGCGCCCGAACTTGCGCAGATAGGGGGCGAGCAGCAACGCCAGCAGCACGAAGCCGCCGGTCCAGCCGATGATGTAGACCGACCCGTCGCGGCCCGCGAAGGCGATCAGTCCCGCCACCGACAGAAACGAGGCAGCGCTCATCCAGTCGGCCGCGGTCGCCATGCCGTTGACGATCGGATGCACGCCGCCGCCGGCGACATAGAACTCGCGGGTGGACGCCACCCGCGACCAGAAGGCGATGCCGATATAGAGTGCGAAGGAAAGTCCGACGAACAGAAAGCTGTAGCCTTGGGAGCTCATCGGCGGCGCGGCTCCCCGGGCTGCGGCGCGAGGCCGTCGGGGTCGTCATCCACGCCGTGGGCGCGCTCGATGCGCGACATCCACAGGTGATACACGGCGATCAACGCCACAAACACCAGCATCGCGCCCTGCTGGGTGAACCAGAAGCCGAGTGGAAAGCCACCGATATGAAACTGATCGAGCCAGTCGCCGAGCACAATGCCGCAGCCGAAGGCGACGAACGCCCAGATGCCGAGCAAGGTGGTCAGCACCCGCAGATTCGCGCGCCAGTAGCGCCGCGCGCGGTCCTCCGCGAGCACTTCCACATCGTGATGGGAATGCGCGGGCAGGTTTTCCGCCGCATCGTGGCGATACACCGAATCCGTCTGCGCAGCCTGACGGTCGCCCTCGGCCATGTGTCCTCCTGTTTAGGGTTATCAGTTGTCGGCGCCGCACACTCGCAAGACGACTGGTGCTTGTCAACTTGGGCCAGGCAACGTCGATTGGCAACCTGTTAGGCAACACCCACGACCTCTCCCAGCACGGCGCCGATGCTGGCGTGGAGCACGCAGTCGGCGAGTTCGTCCAGTTCGGTGGGTTCGCGGTTGATGATGGCCAGGCGCGCGCCCCGGCGTTTGGCGCGGGCGGGGAAGCCGGCCGCCGGATACACCACCAGCGACGACCCCAGCACCAGAAACAGATCGCAGGCCAGCGTCGCCTGCTCGGCTTTGTGCATGGCGGCTTCCGGCATCGGCTGGCCGAAGGAGATGGTGGCGGTCTTGACCAGCCCCCCGCAATTACCGCAGACCGGCAGGGTTTCGTCGCGGAGAAAAGCGGCGCGGATGGGTGCCAGGTCATGGCGTTCGCCGCAATCGAGGCAGTGGGCGTAGGTGGTATTGCCGTGCAGTTCGATGACCTGGTCGTCGGGCACCCCGGCGGCCTGGTGCAGGCCGTCGACGTTCTGGGTGATGACGTTCGTTACCGCGCCCCGGCGCACCAGCTCGGCCACGGCGCGGTGGCCGCGGTTGGGCCGCGCTGCGCGCAGGGATTCGTCAAACTGGAACTTGAGCCGCCAGGAATCGCGCCGCGCGCTCTCCGAGCGCAGGAAAGCGTCGAACATCACCGGTTTGTATCTGGACCAGATGCCGCCGGGACTGCGGAAGTCCGGAATGCCCGATTCGGTGCTGATGCCGGCGCCGGTGAACACCACCGCGTGGCGGGAGGCGGCCAGCAGCTGCGCCAACGTCTCGGTGTCGGGAGTCGCCGTCATGGCTCCTGCCTCGGATCAGGTGTCGGACCGATGGTAGCACTGCCGGGAAGGCCCAGGTATAACGCCGCACCCTCAGAACGTCCCGCGCTCCCAGGGTCCGGTGATGGCGAAGGTGATGCCCGGGGTCTGGATATTGACGAACAGCCAGCGGCCGCCGGGATCGAAGCAGGCGCCGGTGAACTCCATGCGGCGGTAGTCGCCGGGCGCGATCCAGGACCGGGTCGGTGGGGCGCGGTCGAGCACCAGGTTGTTTTCGGCGAAGCCAAACGTGCGGCCCGTGGCATCCAGTCCGAGCATGCGGTTGCCCAATACGCCATTGCCGTCGCCGCGGCCACTTCCGTCCTCGCACAGCAGCAGGCCGCCGCGCGGGCTGATGGCAATGGTATCCGGACTATCCGCCGTCGCTTCGTCCGGCGCGACGAAGATGGCGGTCAAGGTGCCGCGGTCGCTGCCTTGCGCCGGCTCGTCCTGATAAGCCCATACCGCTCCCGAGCCGGCCGCGCCGCCACTGGTGTCCACCATATAGATCACGCCCTGGTGGTAATGGCAGCCCTCGCCGCGGCTGAAGCCAGCGGCGCCGCGCGCTTCGCCCTGCAAAAAGGGTCCCGACTTGCCGGCACCCCGGATCTTCGGCAAGCCGGGAGCCGGCGCTTCGAGGCGTTCGGGGTCGGCGTCGGGATCGGGAATCGACACCCACTCGACAGCGAAAGTAGCGCCGATCTCGGGTTCGGTGAGATCGGCATTGTCGCGCCCGACCACCTTGAGCATGGCGAGCCGCCCGCCGGCCTCCAGCGCGCCGATGCGGGCCGCGCGGTCGTGGGGAGTGAAGCGGTAGAAACCGGAATGCGCGCCGTTGTCTTCGGTGAGATAGATCAGTCCGGTCGCCGGATCGCGCGCCGTGGCCTCGTGTCGCATCAAACCCATGTCGCGGATCGGGCGGGCGCTGGCGGGGCCGAATTCGGGTGCCGGCACCTCGAACACATAGCCGTGGTCGCGGGCGCCGATCAGCGAACCGCGCAGGACGATCTCCTCGCAACTCAGCCAGGAGCCGAACCCGGTGGGGCCGCCGGAGCAGTTCACCAGGGTGCCGGCCAAGGTGGCGCGTGCGTCGATCAGTTCTCCTTCGCGAAAACGCAGGGCGGTGGTGCCGCCGCCGCTGCCGGCGATCCGGCCTGGCAGGACAAGGTTGTCGTAGCAGGGTGTTGCCGGTCCGCCGATGAAGGGCATTGGCTTGCCGGGAGCGATGAGGCCACGTTCGTGATTGCGGATCAGGGTGATGTCTCCGCCCGGCCCGGTATGGATCACGCCCATGCCGTCGTGGCGGTCGGGGGTCGGGTAGCCATCGCTCATGGGGTCGCCAGACCAACCCGCCGAGGTGTAACTAAAGTCTGGCGGCAGCTTCAGCAGTGGCAGACCGGTGGCCCGGTCCGGGGTGGGCGCCGGGAGGCCGTACGGGCTTTCGCGCTGCAAGTCGCTACCTTTGTCCCGGAGTTTGCTGGCCTGCAGCCTGTACAGGATCGGCGCGAGCGCCACGCCGCCGGCACCGGCCGCCGCTCCCCACAACAGCCGGCGTCGCCCGAGATCAGTCCCGTGGTTTTTCATGGCCGATGCCTCTTGTTGTGGGTGGTGCGGGTCCGGCCGGGAGCCGGCGTCACAGGTGATCGAGAAGTCTCTTGCCTTCAAACTGGCTGCCGTGGCCGGGATAGACGGCGGTGGGATGCAGCGCCTTGAGACGGCGCAGGGTGCGTGCCATCTGGAGCGGGTTGGCATACACCGAGGGCGCCACCAGGTGGCCTTTGCTGCCGCTGCCGAGCAGGGTATCGCCGCTGATCAGGCTGCCGCTTGCGGCGTGGAAATAGCAGACACTGTCCCAGGAGTGGCCCGGGGTGTGGATCACCTGCCAGCCCGGAAACCCCGGCAGTTCGCGGTCGTGCTTGAGGCGATGGTCGGGTTTGCGGCGGCCGCTCTCCGCAGGCTCGGACGAGCCGTCAGCCGCCGGCGCGGGCAACCACATCGGCAGTGCCCTGGCGCGGGCGCCGCGGCTGGGGCTCGCGTACATGGCCCAGGCGCGCGGGCGCAGGCCTTCGAGCAGCGCGGTGATGGGTTTGATCACCAGGCCGGCCGGGTCTCCGACCAGGTGACGGCGCAGGGAATGGGTGGCGTGAGGAAAGCCGATCTGCGCGCCGCAGATCCGCGCCAGCGCGTTCACGCCGCCGCTGTGGTCCGGGTCGCCATGGGTGCAGACTACGAGACGGATAGCGGCGGGATCGCGGCCCAATACTTCGCGCACATGGCCGAGCACATACTTCTCGCCGCGCCAGGCGACGTCGACCACGCAGAGGTCGGCATCCTGCTCAATGATGTAGCTGTTGACGAGCCGGCCTTTGACCTGATGAATGCGCATGGCTGGGATCGGGTTGCGGTCGCGTCGCGGACCGCGATTCTAGCAGGCCGCCCGCGCGCAGGTGGCTGCCTCGCAGCGGATGGTTCGCGCGCAATGCAAGCAATGCTGTAAAGGAGACAGGCATCCATGACCGACACGCGAACGATCGAGGGTGGCGCTGGCCGCATCGAATCCATCAATGCGGTGACCCTGGCCACCGGCGACATGGCCGCCAGCCTGGCGTTTTATCAGGCGTTGGGCATGCGCCTTCGCTACGGCGGCGTGGATGCGCGCTTCACCAGCCTGCAATCCGGTACGTGCCATGTGAATCTCAGCGCCGCGCTGGTGGTGTCGGCGGCGCCGTTTCCGGGTCGGGTGATTTTTTACGTCGACGACGTGGACGCGGCATATACGAAGATCTGTACGGCGGGCTATGTCCCCGAGACCGCGCCGGCGGACGCGCCCTGGGGCGAGCGCTTCTTTCACATCCGCGACCCCAGCGGTCACGAACTGAGTCTTGCGCGGCCGCTGGCTGCGGCCGGGGGCGATGCGGTGGGGGAAATCGACTAGCAGCTTGTTGAAAAGCGTCGTGAGGTGGCCAGCTGCGAGGCGCACGGCGCGCAGCGACCGAGACATATCAAGTCGATAGGCGAGGGAGCGAGCACCGCGCAACGAAGCAGATGGCTGCCGCAGCAGTTTTTCAACAAGCTGCTAGACTCAATTCCACACCAACCAGAACAAACGGGGGTTTGCCATGCGCAAGGGCGCGATTTTTCCGATCACCGAAATCGGCACCGATCCGGTCGCCATTCGCGATTACGCCCAGGCCATCGAAGCCATGGGCTACGACCACCTCGTGGTGTTCGACCATGTGCTGGGCGCCAATCCGGCGCATCACAAATTGTGGGGGCCTTACACCCACGAATTCCAGTTCCATGAGCCCTTTGTGCTGCTGGGCTTTCTGGCGGCGGCGACGAAAAGGCTCGAACTCGCTACCGGCATCGTCATCCTGCCGCAGCGCCAGACCGCGCTGGTGGCCAAGCAGGCGGCCGAAGTGGACGTCCTTTCCGGCGGGCGCCTGCGGCTCGGCGTCGGCATTGGCTGGAACCAGGTGGAATACGAAGCGCTCGGCCAGGATTTCGCCACCCGCGGCCAGCGCGTCGAGGAGCAGATCGTTCTGCTGCGCGAGCTGTGGTCTAAGGATCTGGTGGATTTCGACGGGCGCTGGGACAAAGTGGTCCAGGCGGGCATCAATCCGCTGCCCGTGCAGCAGCCGATGCCGATCTGGATGGGTGGCTGGGCCGACGCCATGGTGAAGCGCATCGCGCGCATCGCCGACGGCTGGTTCGCCTTCTTCAGGCCCGATGATGCGGGCAAGCACATGATCGAGAAACTGCACCGCTATGCGCGGGAAGCGGGCCGCGACCCGGCGGCCATCGGCATCGAGGCCTGGGTCACGGTCAACAACGCCAGCGTGCTGGCCGGCAAGAACCAGAAACCGGCCGACATCGCGCTGCGCTCGCCCGATGCCTGGTGCGAGGAGATCAACGCCTGGAAGGCGCTCGGCGCCAGCCATCTCGCCTGCTGGACCATGTACGCGGGCCTGTCGGTCGATCAGCACATCGAGGTCGCGCGCCGCTTCAAGATCGCCGCCGACAGCGTTGTTTGAAACCCAGCGTCGCTGAAACAACCGGAGATGGTTCTGCATGAATGATCAAGCCCCTGTGCTCGACGAAGGTTTCGTCCAGGTTCCCACCGCCGACGGCAGTATGGAGTGTTTCGCCGCCCGGCCCCGCTCCGGCGGGCCTTTCCCGCCGGTGATCCTGTACATGGACGCGCCCGGGGTGCGCGATGAGCTCTACGATTTCGTGCGTCGGATCGCGGAGCAGGGCTATTTCGCGATCATGCCGAATCTCTACTACCGCTACGGCGTGCGCGAAGCTGGTGGCCGCATGATGGAAATGCTGCAAGCCCACACCAACACCATGATCGTGCGCGACACCGGCGCGCTCATCGCCTGGCTCGACACCCAGCCCGCGGCCGCGCCCGGCCCCATGGGCTGCATCGGCTACTGCATGAGCGGCAAGTTCGTGCTCGCGGTCACCGGTAGTTTCCCGGAACGCTTCAAAGCCATGCTGTCACTGTATGGCGTCTCTCACGTCACCCGCGGCGCGGATTCGGCGCACCTGCGGATTCCGAACATCCTGCCGGATTGCAGCCTGTACTTCGGCTTCGCCGAGCACGATCCCTATGTGCCGGACGCCGAGATCGCCGCGCTCGACGCGGCGCTCAAACAGCATGGCGCTGATTATGTGCTGGAGAAAATACCCGGAACCCACCACGGCTTTGCCTTCCCCGAGCGCATGGGCTACCACCACGCAGCCGCCGAGCGTCACTGGGATATCGCCTTCGAGTTATTCGACCGCAAGTTGAAACCGGCATAAATCGCAACGACCGATTCTGGAGTGCCGTCATGCCACACCGCGCGCGATTGTTGACGTTACTGCTCGGTCTTGTTTCAGCGACGGCCGTCGCCGGGCCGTCGGCGGATTTTATCGGCACCGGCCAGCTCGCGCCCTGCCCGTCGTCCCCCAACTGCGTGAGCAGCCAGGCGACCGATGATGGCCACCGCATTGCGTCGCTCGCCATTGCGGGTGATGCCAGCGCGCAGATGGCCGCGCTGGTCGCCGTCGTGCGCGATCTGCCGCGCACCGAAATCAAGGCGCACACCGACAGCTATCTGTGGGTGGTGTTCACCAGCCGCCTGCTGCGCTTTCGCGACGATGTGGAATTTCTGCTCGGGCCGGGCGATGCGGTGCAGGTGCGTTCCGCATCGCGGCTGGGCTATTCGGACCTGGGGGTGAATCGCGCGCGGGTCGAAATGATCCGCGCGAAGCTGACTGCCGCGGCTGCGAAATAACGCCTGCGACCCGAACAAAAAAGAACGCGCTCGGCAGGTTTGCTATCCGCTTATAGATGGTCCGTGCGATCCAGAAACCCGATTTCCAGCCGGGTCAGGCAGACTTCCGTGACGGATGTGTTGCTGACCCGGTAGCGCGTCCAGCTGGTGGTATCGCGGTCGATCCAGTGGGACAGCGCGAAGGCGATCGCGAGTCCATGACTCACCACCACCAGGTTTTCGCCCGGGTGGTTGATGCGGAATTCTTCCACCGCTTCGACGAAGCGGTGCGTCACCTCATGGCGGCTTTCACCGCCCGGCGCGCGGTGGTGTGGGTCCGCCATCATGCGGCGCACGAAGCCGTCTTCGCCGTCCATCTCGGTGAAGCGCTTGCCCTCGAGTTCGCCAGCGCCGAATTCCATCAGGCGCGGGTCCAGGCGCAGATCGTGGCCGCTGGCGGCGGCGATGTGCTGCGCGGTGATGCGGGCGCGCTGCAGCGGGCTCGAATAAATCGCGTGGATTTCCGGCAGATAGTTGTGGAAATACGCGCCCAGACGTGCGGCCTGCTGCGCGCCCAGCTCGGTGAGCGGGGTGTCCGTGGAGCCGTGCCAGAGCTGGTTGATATTGGCCTCGGTCTGCCCGTGGCGCACCAGCAGCAGTTTGCCTTCACTCATGGTCTTTACTCATTGTCTTCGCGCGTGAGTCGCGTCGCGGGTCGAATGCATGGTCGGGCTGCCCCGGAGGCTGGCGGCAGTGTAGCCGCAGCGGCCGGCGGGTGCGCGCCATGGCGCCTGGGACCCCCCTGGTTTATGCTCCGGAACAGCCTCGCCTAACCTTCGCCATTAATGGAGGACAAATCCCCATGTTCAAGCCCATCATCTCGTCCGATTCCCACGTCTGCGAGCCGCCGGATCTCTATGTGGATCGCATCGACAAAAAATACCTGGCCGACGCCCCGCGTGTGGTCCACGACCCGGAGCGCGGCGATGTCTATCAGATCAAGGGCGTCAAGAAGGCGCTGCCGCTGAGCCTGATTTCCGCCGCCGGCAAGCCGCCCGAGCAATTGTCGACCAAGGGTGCCCGCTTCGAGGACCTGCACCGCGGCGGCTGGGACCCGGCCGCACGCCTGCTCGACCAGGATCGCGACGGCATCGCCGGGGAAATCATCTACCCGTCGGTGGGCATGGAAGTCTGCAATGTCTCCGATCACGACTACAAGAAGGCCTGCATGGACGCCTACAACCTGTGGATCGCTGAATTCTGCGATTATTCCCGCGACCGTCTCCACGGTGTCGGTCAGGTCGCGCTGCGCAGCATCGACGAGGGTATCGAGGATCTGCGCCGCATCAAGGCGCTCGGTCTGCGCGGGGTGATGCTGCCCGGCCGCCCGGCGATTGCCGATGTGGATTACGACCACGCCATGTTCGATCCGTTCTGGCAGGCCGCCATCGATCTGGAGCTGCCGCTCAGCTTTCACATCCTGACTTCGGGCGAGATGAAGTCGATGCAGTTTCGCGGCACCAGCATCAACTCCGGTTACGCCATCATCCGCGCCAACCAGGACATCATGAGCATGTTCGTGAATTCCGGCGTGTTCATGCGCAACCCCAGGCTCAAAATCGTGTGCGTGGAGGCGGACGCCGGCTGGGTGCCGCATTTCATCTACCGGCTCGATCACACCTACAACCGCCACCGTTTCCGCCTGCGCGGCGTCGAGCTCGACAAAATGCCGAGCGAGTATTTCCGCGAAAATATCTATGTCACCTTCCAGGACGACATCGTCGCCTTCACCATGCTGGAGGCGATGAATCCGCACCGCATCATGTGGGCCAACGACTTCCCGCACAGCGATTCCACCTGGCCCTGGTCGCAGGAGCTGCTGCAAAAATACGTGGCGCCGCTGCCCCAGGCGCAGCAGGACATGTTGCTGCACGACAATGTGGCCGCGCTGTACGGGCTGGACGCGGCCTGAGGGGACTAAATAGCCGTCATGCCCGCGCAGGCGGGCATCCACAGCATTTTGGCCTCTTTTGAATTTTTGAGTGGGTAATGGGGCGTTACGGGGTGGCCCGGGGCTGTGGGTCAAGGGCGGGCGAAGCCCGGCGGAGCTGGACCTCGAGGCGCAGCCCCGTGAGATACGCTGTCCCATGGCTGGATGCAGCGGGGTTGTGCATCCAGCCATGGAGACATGGGCGGCGAGAGGCCGCCGCGCTGGAGAGGGTAGGATGCTCGTCCCTGAGAAACCTGGGTGACCGCAACATGACCGCCAAGCTGTTCGAAGCCGCCCCGGGCATTACGTCCCCTGGTACATCAAAGGCGTCTATTTCGACGCTGCCCAGAAGTCGTTGACCATCGCGGTCGATTTCGTCGCCGGCAGCCGCTTTGCCGTGCCCGGCATCGAGGGCACCCACCCGGCCCGACACCGTGACCAAGCGCTATCGGCATCTGAACTTCTTCCAACACGAGTGCCATCTGGAAGTCCGCGTGCCGCGAGTGCGGCTGCCCGACGGCGGCATTCGCCAGGTCGAACCCGACTGGTCCGGCCGGCTGGCCGCTTCACGCTGCTCTTCGAGGCGCTGATCATGACCCTGTGCCGGGAAATGACCTTCGCGGCCGTGGCCCGGCTGGTGAATCTCTCCTGGCATCAGGTGGTGGCCATCTGCAAGCGCTACGTCGATCTGGGCGTGGCGCAGGCCGACTTCTCCGCCGTCAAGCGTCTGGCGGCGGATGGACCTCGAAGGCCCGCGGCCATGACTACATCACCACGGTCGCCGATGCTGACGAGCGCCGGGTGCTGTTCGTCACCGAGGGCCGGGGGGCTGAGACGATCCAGGCCTTTGCCGCCGACTTTACCGCCCACGGCGGCAATCCTGAGGCCGTGGCGTCCATTTCCATCGACATGTCGCCCGCCTTCATCAAGGGCGTGACCAAGCATCTGCCCAATGCCCAGATCACCTTCGACAAGTTCCACGTCATCGCCCACGCCAGTACCGCCGTCGACAAGACTCGGCGCATCGAACAGCGGACTGATCCGAGCCTCCAAGGGGTTGCGCTGGAAGCTTCTGAAGGACCGGGCGAGCCTGGCGCCGGCGGCCCGCGCCGACCTCGAACGCTGATCGCCCAGGTGACGACCAAGCGCACCGCCCGGGCTTGGCTTTACAAGGAGCCGTTGCGCGAGATCCCGGAGCGCAAAGCAGATCAATGTCGTGCGCGCCATGCTCCGGCAATGGGCGACCAATGTGATGCGCTCAAGGTCGAGCCGATGAAGGAGGTCGCCAGGATGATCCGCCGTCCATCGAGGGCATCGTCGCCTGGACCCAGACCCGCCAGACCAACGGCTTCCTTGAAGCCATTAACGGCCTCTTCCAGGCCGCAAAGCGCAAGGCGCGCGGCTATGGCAATTTCTCCACCATCCGCACAGTGGTCTTCCTGCTTGCCGGCAAGCTCGACTTCAGCAAGATCAACCCGCATGCCGCTTAACCCACTCGAAATTCAAAAGACCCGAAAATTATCCCCCAGGTTCACGCCACCACCCCGCGGTCGCGACAGTTGTCGGTAGCGGTCTTTGCCTCAGGTTCCCCACCGCGACCGCGGTGTTCAGCCAACCCCGTTTGTTCAATCGGTCAGGAGACCGCTCATGAAATCCATCCGTTGTTGCTTGCGGCGATTGCTATGGCTGGTGCTTGGCTGTGTGCTGTCGGGATTGCCGATGTTCGGTCAGGCACAAAGTGTGACGGTGACGCCTGCAGCGCCTGAAGCTTATCAGCCGTTTACGATCGAATGGTTTGAGTGCGCGCGCAGTGACGAGCTTCATGATGTCGATGTTGACATCGCCATCGATACGCGGGTGGTAACCGCGAGTGTGCGCGCAATTTATGTGAGGATGGTGCTTCCACAGGATTGTGGAGGTGTACCCCTTGATCGAAGGAGGGTAGCAAACGTCCCGGGACTTCCCGGGGGTGTCTACCAAATTCTTGCGCCGGTCGATGGGGATCAATTTTTACTTCCCTACCCTCCGGTGGAAGTGGGGACTGTCACCGTCAGCCTGGTCCTTACAATGGACCGATTCGCGAATTTCGTAATCGCACAACCTTGCATTATTTCCTTGCCGCCGACGGCAGCGAGGCGAACTCGCTGGTGCAAGGCGGTGGCGGTGGAGGCTGGTACTCGACGGGCATTTTCGCTGCCTGGCCCCTGGACTACCCGGCGCCAGCCGCGGCCAGGCCGGTATGCCGGTTCTATGCTTCGCTGGTGAACTCGCACTTCTACACCGCCGGCGCCAATGAGTGTGAACTGCTCACGCAGCCCGGATCGGGCTGGACCTACGAGGGCATCGCCTTCCGTGCGCTCGTCCCCACCAACGGCGCCTGCTACCCCGGCACCCGGCCGGTGTGGCGGCTTTACAACGGCCGCTTCGCCCAAAACGACAGCAACCACCGCTTCGTGACCAGCGTCGACGTTTACAGACACATGATGGCCAACGGCTGGATTGGCGAGGGCGTGGTGTTTTGCGAGCCGGCGCCAGTCTGACCATGCCACCGGCGCGCCGAGCGGCGCGCTGCTAGAATCACCGCCGTTGTGGTGCCCGCGAGGGCCCCGAGGGAATTCGCCCGCAGCCCTGGTGGCTGTGCAATCGAAGCTGTCTCCGCAACTGTACCCGGCGAGCGCCGCCCGGATGCCACTGACCTCGGTCGGGAAGGCGGGCGAGCGCACTGACCCGGAAGCCAGGAGACCTGCCACAACCGCGTTGTCGTGTAACGGTCGGGGTAACCGTTACTGCGGGCCGTCGTGGTTCGCCGTGCAGCGCAGACGCACGGTTGCCGCGCCGGAACCCCATTCCTGAGGTCTCCGCTGCTGTGGCCGTGTCCGGCGATTTATCTTGCGGAGCACGTTCATGTCAGGTCAATTCAATGCAAAACGCCTGTTGTCGGGCGCATTTTCCGGTGCGCTGGCGGCGCCCTTGTTCGCTATCGCCGCAGCGGGTGCGGACTTTCCGGTCGACGAAGAACTGGTGGTCACCGCCACCCGCTCGCCCTACAGCCTCGATCATGTCGCCACCACGGTGCGGGTGATCGACGCGGTACAAATCCGCGCCAGCGGCGCCCGCAATCTTTCCGAGCTGCTGCGCAACCTGGGCCCGGTTCAGGTGCAGGACAGCATGGGCAATGGACGCGACAGCCAGCTGGCGCTGCGCGGGTTCGCCACCGCGCAGAACGTCCTGGTGCTGGTGGATGGACGTTCCCTCAACAACACGGATCTGGCGGGGCCCGACCTTACGGCGGTCGCGGTGGAGGACATCGAGCGCGTGGAAATTCTGGAAGGCGGCGCCGGTACCCTCTATGGCGATCAGGCGGTGGGCGGGGTGATCAATATCATCACGCGCGGTGGCGGACCCCGCCAGGGCCGGATCAGTGTCGGGCGCGGCAGCTACGCGGCCGAAAACTATGCCGGGAGCTATCAAGACCGATTTGCGTCCGGTTTCTATTATCGGGTCGGCACCCAGCTCGAGCGCAGCGACGCCTACCGGGATGGCGGCGCCGTCAATTACGAAAATTACAGTGGGCGAGCGGGTTGGCGCCACGAGGATGGCGAGTTGTTCGTCGAGGCGCGCCAGAGCGACGACGAGTTCCGTCTGGCGGGTGCGTTATCCGCGGCACTGGTCGCACAGGATCGCCGTCAGGCCGGGTCCAGCTTCAACGCTTATGCCGCCAACAACCGGGCGGCCCGGATCGGGATCGACCAGCGGCTCGGCGAGTATCTGGAGCTGTTCGCGAGCTACGGCGACCGGGACGATGACGTGGTCATCAATTCGATGTCCAGTTTCGGCGCCGCCGTCACTGGCCAGCAGCGCCGGGTCAAGACATTCGATCCGCGCCTGGTGTTTACGGCGGACGGGCTGCGCGCCACGCTGGGCATGGATGCCGAGCGGGTGGACTACGACTTCGCGCTGGATTTCGGCTTCGGCCCCAGCGGCACTGAACAGCGCCAGCGCAAACGCAGCGAATATCTGCATTTCATCTACACCCCGGTCGACCGTCTCGATCTGCAAGGTGGGCTGCGTCATGCCCGCCTGGATGCCGACGTGGCGCCCTTCGATCTGGATTACGACCAAAGCACGGTCGTGCATACGATCGGCCTCAACTGGCGCGGCGACAGCGGCCGTTATTACCTGAATCGGGACGAGACGTTCCGCTTCGCTGGCCGACGAAGCCATCGATTTCATGGGCAATTTCACTCCGCTGAAGGTACAGCGCGGCGTTGCCTGGGAGCTGGGCAGCGAGTGGAGTTGGTCCTTGGTCGAGCTCCATGCCGCGCTGTTCCAGCAAGACATGAAACATGAAATAGGTTTCGACCCCGGGCTGGGTGACTTTGGCGCCAACGCCAATTTCGATGACACGCGGCGCCGTGGCGGCACCCTGGATGCGCGCTACCACGCGACCGACGCGCTCGTGTTGGGCGGCATTTATACCTATGTCGATGCCCGCTTCGTCGCCGGACCCTACGACAACAATCGGGTACCCGATGTCGCCCGCCAGTTGCTGAAACTCAACGCCAACTACCGCTTCGACCCGAACTTCAGCCTGTTCGGCGAGCTGGTGTATACCGGCCCCCGCAACCTCGATCTCGGCAACCGTGCGGAACAGGGTGGCTATACCGTGGCCAATCTGGCGGCGACCTGGGCCCGACGGTCCTGGACGCTGCAGGCCCGGCTCAACAATGTCACCGACAAGCAGTACACTGAGTTCGCCAGCTTTTTCGGCACCCGGGCGCTGTATCCTTCGCCCGAGCGGAATTTGATGCTGACCCTTTCCCGCGACTTCTGATCCGTAGCCCTGTGATGAGGAACTCTGCCATGCCGTCCCCGACCGTCCGTGTCCTCGTGTTGGCCATCGCGGTTGCCGCGCTGACCCGCCTGCTGCCGCATCCGCCGAATTTTTCGCCGGTGATGGCGCTGGCCCTGTTCAGCGGCGCGGCGCTGCGGGACTGGCGGCTGGCACTGCTGGTGCCGTTGGCGGCGATGCTGCTGGCGGATCTGTGGCTCGGATTTCACGCCACCATGGCGTTTGTCTATCTGGGCATGGCGCTGGTGGTCGCGGCCGGACGCTGGCTCGGACCCCGGCGTCGTCCCCTGCCGCTGCTGGCGGCGGGGATCTCGGGCGCGAGCCTGTTTTTTCTGGTCAGCAACGCTGGCGTCTGGTTGACTCAGGATATCTACCCCGCCACCGGCGCGGGGCTGGTGGCCTGCTATCTCGCGGCGTTGCCGTTTTTTCACCAGACCCTGTTCGCGACGCTGGGTTATGGCGCGCTGCTGTTCGGGATGGAGCGCTGGCTCGCCCTCCGGTCGGCACGGGACGCGGCGCTGATCTGAAGGATGCGGCCACTGCCATGGCCTTGTTCTGGCCACGGCAGTGATCCGGTGCAGGCATCAGAGATCGTAACCGCGCTCGTCGTGCTGGGTGAGGTCGAGGCCCTCGGTCTCCTGGTCAGTGGTTACGCGCAAGCCCAGCGTAAGGTCCAGAACCTTGAGCAGCACGAAAGTAGTGATGGCGGTGAACGCCACGGTTGCGGCAATTCCGGTCAGCTGGACACTTACCTGGCTACTCATCGTCATGCCCTCGGCGTAGCCCCTGCCGCTGAGCACACCCAACTGGTCGGACGCGAAGACGCCGGCCAGCAAGGTGCCGAGTATTCCGCCCACACCATGGACCGGGAACACGTCCAGCGAATCATCTATCCGGAATACCTGTTTGATGGTCTGGGTGGCGAAATAGCAGAGCACGCCGGCCCCGAGCCCGATCAGCAGCGCCGCGCCCGGGCCCACATAGCCGGACGCCGGCGTGATGGTGCCGAGTCCCGCCACCATGCCCGTGACGATACCCAGCACGGAGGGTTTGCCGTGGCGCAGCCACTCCATACCCATCCAGGCGAGGGCGCCGGCGGAGGCCGAGATGTGCGTCACCAGAATCGCCATGCTGGCGCTGCCGTTGGCGGCGAGTGCGGAGCCGCCGTTGAAACCGAACCAGCCCACCCACAGCATCCCGGCGCCGGCCACGGTGAGGGTGAGGTTGTGAGGGGGCATGGCCTGGGTTCCGAAGCCTTTGCGGGGGCCGAGCATCAGGGCGGCAACCAGGGCGGCGACGCCGGCCGTGATGTGGACTACCGTGCCACCGGCGAAATCCAGCAAGCCCATTTGGGCCAGCCAGCCGCCGCCCCAGACCCAGTGGCATACCGGGATATACACCAGCAGCAACCAGGCCAGACTGAAAATCAGCATGGCGGAAAAGCGCATGCGCTCGGCAAAGCCGCCGACGATCAGGGCCGGAGTGATGATGGCGAAGGTCATCTGGAACAGTGCAAAGAGCGATTCCGGAATGCTGCCCTTGACGGAATCCACGCCGATGCCCCGGAACAGCGCTTGGTCCAGGCCCCCGATCCAGGCGTTGGCGCTGCCGCCGTCGCCGAATGCGAGGCTGTAGCCGACCAGCAGCCAGACGATGGAGGCGCCGCAGGTAATCGCGAAGCATTGCATGACTACCGAAAGCACATTTTTGGTGCGCACCAGGCCGCTGTAAAACAGCGATAGCCCGGGGATGGTCATGAACAGCACGAGTGCGGTGGCGGTCAGTATCCAGGCTGTGTCCGCGCTATTGAGCGTATCCGCGTGTCCGGAGGCTGGCAGCATCAGCAGCAGTGGCGCCAGAAAAAGGCGGGCAGCGGGGGGCGATCCGATGACTATTTTCGGTGCGGGTAACATAGATGTCTCGTGGCAAATTAGGTCTAAAAAGGTGCGCGGTGATGAGTGGCAAGATGATATTGCCCCATAATCGCGCTTTTATTCCGAAAATCTGGAGTTGTTCATCCTGAAAAGCAAGTATTGCGCCAGCGTGATGCGGCTATCCAGGTCGCGAATTATTGTGGTGCGTTCAGAAATGCGACTCCCGGCTGATCTAAAGGCTTCTGTGCTAACCGCCGCGTCTCGCATACAGTAGCATCCGTTAAGGTTGCTTTCTCCCGAGTTCGTCGAAGCGCCTGTTCAACCCAACCTCGAATCCCAGTGAAGGCCATGGTCGGAGCATGAGTTATGCAGAAACCCCTCGCCGAAGAGTTAGCCGCACTCCAGGAAGAGCTCGCGCGTGCGCGTGAAGCGGATCCAGATCTGCTAACCCTCTTGAGTCACATGGTCCACGACGTCACTACCCTTACCGACGAAACGCAGAGCGCTGGGTGGCGAAAGCTGCGCGCGCGCCTCGAAGCCCAGGTGGGCGTGTTCGAGTCCGGTCACCCGAGTATCGCCGCTGCCATGCGCCGGGTCGTCGATGCGCTCGCCGACCTCGGTATTTGAATACTGCGGCCATGCCTCGGCGATCACTGCGTATCGGTTGGACGTTACCTCGCAGAGCCCTGATGGGCGCGCTCATGATTTGCTGTGCCGGCTGCGCAACATCGTCGTCGCAAAGTGATCGGGAAAGCTGGTTCTGCGCGCGAACACCGGACGGGCGCGACTGGGCCTGCAGCCAGAGCAAGCGCAATGGAACGCCCGCGGCACAGGGCGCGGCGGCTCGGCAGGCCAACCCTGCGGACGCGTCGCGTCAGGTTGCGCGTGGCGGCGCGGTCGGAACTGCGACCGTTGCAGGTGATTCGAAAAGCGCGACAGGGAACACCGCCGAGACGGCGGCTCAATCGGCGTTCGTGCACGACAGTGCCGGCACAGGCAAGGGTGTGGGCGCAACTAATCGATGGAGCGCAGGCCTGCCGGCACTGTCGGCTGGTGGTGTGGACATCCCGCCGGTGCCCGCGTCCGAGGCGCCAAATCCGGAACCGCGGAAACCGCCTCCCGAGCCGGAGCCGGTATTGGCGCGGTGGGAAAAGGCAGCAGCGGACGTGAAAGCGGTAGCGGAACGGAAGGGAGATGTCCGCGAGCTGGCACCGGAGTCCGAAAAAGCGCTCGCCGTGCCCGCCCCAAAACAGTCAGCTCCCTCGGTCGGTCAGGTTTCGGGATCGGATCAGCCCGGCGTCAGCGATCGGCGTACCTACACGGTGCAGATCGGCGCCTTCAAAAGTGAGCGTGCTGCCCGCGCTTACATTGCCCAGCACAACCTCGGGGAGTTACCGAACCTGATCCTACGGCACGAACCCCAGGGTTCGCGCCTCGCCCTGGTCACCTTCGGGGATTTTGACAGCGTAAAGGCAGCGCTCGAGGCCTGGCGCCGCAGCGGGGCACCGCGCGACCTGGACATCTGGGTTCGCCCGGTGCATGCGGTTTCGCCCGCATCACCGGAAACGGCGCCAGTTGCCTCCCCCGCTCGACTTTGAGTGCTTGCTGCCGGAATTTGCATAAGAACTTGATATATATCGGCTGCGTTTTTGGTCTGAATTTGATATGGTTCCGCCGGTTGCCGTGGTGCCTGCCGATTCGGGCGCTGTCTGCGGGTTGGGCGGTGCCGGGCAATCGGGGGCGATACGACACCACTGTTTCGTTAGTATGCCAAACTGATCATTCCATCAAGGGGATTTACCATGCTTCAGCAAAGCAAGGGAATAAAGGTACTGGCTCTGGCAGCCGTTGTGGCTCTGGCCGCTGGTTGCGCATCCAACTCAAGCGTCGAGAAGGCCCAGAGCACTGCAGACGAAGCGCTGCGTACTGCTCAGGAAGCCAAACAGAGCGCGAGCTCAGCACAGCAAACTGCCTCAGCTGCAAAATCCGCGGCAGACGCAGCGTCCGCCAAGGCTGACAAGTCGCAGGCGTGCTGCAACGAAGTTCAAAGCAAGCTGGATCGCGTATTCGAGCGCTCACAGCGCAAGTGATCTTCCCGCGACGCGGCCCCCTGGCGGGCCGGTCGTGTGGCACAGGCCGCGCCCGGGCATACCGGGCCGGCCTTTTTTTCGACGGTCTGCGATGGGATTGCGGTGATTACCGCGCCCCGGCCCCGTCTGCCTGCGTGAGGCGATGGCTGCCAGTGGCGGATCGACCCCCACCGATGACCTCAAGCGCGACCGGCATCCCGCTTGCGCGGGCATAAATGGCGGGGAGTTGCGCCAGATTTGGCGTTCCCGCCAGCAGGTTGGATTGCTCGGCAGGGCCTGGTGGACCACTTCCAGCAAGGCAGTGAAGTCGCCCTGTACCGCGCCATTCTCGCTATATCGCTGATGAACTTCGACATAGAGACGTCCGTTCTGGACGGCGGCTTTGTAGGGCTGATCGATCAGCTCCACCCGGGTGCCGTTGGGCACCTGGGCAAACAGTGCCTCGATGTCCGCCGGGTACAGCCGGATGCAGCCGTGGGATACCCGCATACCTACGCCGTAACGCTTGTTGGTTCCGTGCAGGAGATAGCCCGAGATGCCCAGGCGCATGGCGTACTGGCCTAGCGGGTTATCCGGTCCAGGCGGAACGTAGGGAGGGAGCGGGCGGCCCTGGGCGGCATGTTCTGCCCGGATCGAGGCCGGCGGATACCAAGCGGGTTGGGGTACTTTCTGGACTATTTTGGTTGCCCCGGTGGGTGAGGGCCAGTCGTCGCGCCCAATCCCTATCGGATAGGTGATGACGGATGGCGGGATGCCGACGCCTGGTTTGGGGAAGTAAAACAGGCGCATTTCCGCCAGATTCACGATAATGCCCTCCCGCGCCGCATCGGGCAGGAGATATTGGGAGGGAATTGTGATCAGGGTGCCCTGTCCGGGAAGCCAGGCGTCTACGTTCGGGTTTGCGCTGCGCATTTCGTCGTAGCCCTGGCCGTGCAGCAGAGCGAGATCGACCAGCGTATCTTCGGTCCGCGATTTGATGTAGCGCACCGTCCCCACCAGCCGCGTATCCGCAGGCGTGAGGAGGAGAGTGTCCGCGTACGCGGGTGCTTTGACCACCAGCACGCCGAGAAGCAACGTCGCCCACAACGGGCGGCTGAACCAGAACATGGCAAGATCCTGAAAATGGCGCCGGTACGCGACGATCGGCGCATCCAAAGTTGGTGAGCTGAAGATTATCGGCAACTCCAGGGTTGCTCTGAAGCCCACTTATACGAAACCAGTTACACGAAACAGGATTACCCTGACACCTTACCGCCGGTATCGGTCGCTTTCCAGGCGGTCGGGTCCAGGCGGTCGAACGCGCGAAACCCCAGTGGCCGGGCCAGCAGCAGGTAGGGAAACTGCCCGATCCGGATGTTGATGAAATCCACCGCCGCGTTGTAGACCCTGCAGCGATCCGCGATGCCTGTTTCGCAGGCACTTAGCTGCAACAGCGGCGGCTGCAACAGCGAATCGGTATCCAGGCCGGTTTTTTTTGCCGCTGCGCATAGTCCGCTGATCGCGTTGCGCAGCTCGGTTTCCGCTGCTGCAAATGCAACCGGATCAAACGCCTCATGGGCGCGCGCGACCTGCGTTCGCGCTGCCGCGACCCGCTCCAATGTCGCAGGCTCCTGGGCTGAGGCTCGACACAAGGTCTCCAGCTTGCTCAGTGCCGCGTCCCGCTGCTTCAGTGGTGTCTTGATGAGCTTCCAGGCCTCGGCAACCTGGTGTCGCATGCGCACCAGGTTGCTGCGGCCCATCACGGCATATCCCGACAGCAGCATCAACGCGCCGACGGCGAGAAAAGTGGTGTCGATCACGAGGTCGTCTCCTCCATCCGGCAGGCCCCGCCACCGGCAGGGCCCTTGGGATTGCGCCGGTCAGGTTTTCAGCGGTTTGTAGCGTACGCGCTGTGGTTGTGCTTCCGCACCTTTGCGCGCCAGCAGATCCTCGTGGTAATCGCTGTAGTTGCCGGCATGGAACACCACCTCGCTGTTGCCTTCGAACGCCAGAATGTGGGTCGCGATGCGGTCGAGAAACCAGCGGTCGTGGGAGATCACCAGGGCGCAGCCGGGAAAAGCCAGAATCGCTTCTTCCAGCGCGCGCAGGGTTTCCAGATCCAGATCGTTGGAGGGTTCATCCAGGAGCAGCACATTGGCGCCCTGCTTGAGCGTATTGGCCAGGTGCAGGCGGCCGCGCTCGCCGCCGGAAAGATCACCGACGCGTTTCTGCTGGTCGCTGCCCTTGAAGTTGAAACGGCCCACATAGGAACGCGAACCCACCTCGTAGGTGCCGATGCGCAGGATGTCCTGACCGCCGGAGATCGCTTCCCACACCGTTTTGCTGTCGTCGAGCGCTGCGCGACTCTGTTCGACGAAGGCGAGTTGTACCGTCTCGCCCAGCACGACCCGACCGGCATCTGGTTGCTCACTGCCGGCGATCATCCGGAACAGGGTGGATTTACCCGCACCGTTGCCGCCGATGATGCCGACCACGGCCCCTTTGGGAATGTTCAGGTTCAGATTGTCGATCAGCAGGTGGTCGCCGAAGCCTTTGCAGACGCCTTCGAGCTGGATCACCTTGTCGCCCAGCCGCGGTCCGGGCGGGATATAGATTTCATTGGTTTCGTTGCGCGCCTGGAATTCCTGGCTGCTGAGTTCATCGAAGCGTTGCAGGCGCGCCTTGTTCTTGGCCTGGCGTGCCTTGGGATTCTTGCGCACCCACTCCAGCTCTTCCTTGAGGGCCTTGCGGTGGCTTTCTTCGGTGCGCTGTTCCTGCGCCAGACGTTTTTCCTTGGTCTCCAGCCAGGTGCTGTAATTGCCCTCGTAGGGAATGCCGCGACCGCGGTCCAGCTCCAGAATCCAGCCCGCGACATTGTCGAGGAAGTAGCGGTCGTGGGTGACCGCGACCACGGTGCCGGAAAAGTTGTGCAGGAACTGCTCCAGCCAGAACACGGATTCGGCATCCAGGTGGTTGGTGGGCTCGTCCAGCAGCAGCATGTCGGGGCGCGACAGCAGCAGCTTGCACAATGCGACGCGACGGCGCTCGCCGCCCGAGAGGCGGGCGACTTCGGCGTCCCAGGGCGGCAGCCGCAGGGCGTCGGCGGCGACATCCAGGGCATGGTTCAGATTGTGCGCATCCCAGGCCTGAATGATGTCTTCGAGTTCGCTCTGGCGCTTGGCCAGCGCATCGAAGTCGGCGTCCGCTTCGCCATAGGCGGCGAATATCTGATCCAGCTCCCGCAGTGCGCCCACCGCTTCATGCACGCCGTCTTCGACATTGCCGCGCACATCCTTGGCGTCGTCGAGCTGGGGCTCTTGCGACAGGTAGCCGATCTTGAGGCCCGGCATCGGCCGCGCCTCGCCGACGATGTCGGTGTCCACGCCCGCCATGATGCGCAGCAGGGTGGATTTCCCGGAACCGTTCAGCCCCAGCACGCCGATCTTGGCGCCGGGGAAAAACGACAGGGAAATATCCTTGAGAATTTCGCGCTTGGGCGGGACGATCTTGCCCACCCGGTTCATGGTATAGACGTATTGGGCCATTGCGTGGGGAGAATCAAAGGCTGGAATGGGCCGGCATTGTAGCCGAACCGGTGCGCTCCCGGCAGAGCCGGTGGCTGGCGACGGGCTCCGCGTCCGCTACTGCACCAGGCCCAGCGCGCCGCCGTCGATGCGCAGGTTCTGACCGTTGATGAAGGCGGCCCGCGCGCTGGCGACAAAGCACACCAGGTCGGCCACCTCCTCGCGGGTGGCGATGCGGCCGACGGGATTCGGGAAGCGCCGGGCGACGATACGCGCCTCGATGGTCGCCCAGTCGTCGCCCCAGCCCTCGCGCGTCGCCTTGGCGCGAAACGCCGCTTCCACTTCCGGGGTGCGGATATAACCCGGCGATACCGTGTTCACGGTGATGCCGCTGTTGGCGAGTTCCTGCGACAGGGTCACCGCAATGCTCGCCAGCGCGCTCTTGGCGGCGTAATACGCGGGGCGCAGTGCGTTCGGCTGGGTCGAACCGATGGTGCCGAGCTGGACGATCCGCCCCCAGCCGTTGGCGCGCATCTGGGGACTGAGCAGGCGCGCAAGGCGCACCGCCGACAGCAGGTTTTTCTGGTACATGTCGAGCCAGGCCGCCGTGTCGGCGTCGGCCCAGCGCGCTTCCTCGGCGGTGCCGTAGTTGTTCACCAGGATATCGACGCGACCGGTCAACGCGAGGGCCTCCCGCGCCACCTGATCGCAGCCTGCGTCGGTGCACAGATCACCCCACACCGCGTGCGCTACGCCTTGGCCGAGCAGATGGTCGGCGCTGCCGGCCGTGAAGCCGTGGGCGATCACGGTGGCGCCTTCGGCGGCGAGCCGCTCCGCGATGATCGCACCGGTGCCGCGATTGCTGCCGGTCACCAGCGCCACCCTGCCTTCGAATCCGAGATCCATGTTTGTCTCCGCCGCGCGCCAGGGCACGCTGGTCTCATCACTGGTTGGACCCAGTATAGCCGCCCCGGCGGGCAAGGCGTTCGGCTGGCCATGCGCCCTTCCTGCCCTGTGTGTCGGCTGGTACGCTGCGCATCAACAGCCTGACAGGGCAGGGAAAATCCGCTTGACCACACCGGAAGCGCAAGCTCGTGCCGAGATAGACCGCCTGCTTGCCGCAGCCGGCTGGCGTGTGTGCGACGCCGATGCCGCGCCCGATTACGTCCGGCGCGGCCAGACCTTTCTGGCCCGTCTGCGACACATGCCGGTGCTGGACGAAGCCGGCCTCTGGCCCACCCAGATCACGGCGATCAACAACCTGGAAAAATCCTTGAAGGAAAACCGCCCGCGCGCCCTGATCCAGATGGCCACCGGCTCGGGCAAAACCTTCACCTCGATTTCCTTCATCTACCGCCTGATCAAGTTCGCCGGTGCCCGGCGCGTGCTGTTTCTGGTCGACCGCGGCAACCTCGCCGACCAGACCCTGAAGGAATTCCAGCAATACGTCTCGCCCTGCAACAACTGCAAGTTCAGCGAGGAATACATCGTCCAGCGCCTGTCGCGCAGCACGAATCCAATGCATCTTCCCATTGCCAATCATGCCTAATTCAAAAGACACCTACAGTCGGCCCTCTGACACTCCGAGTTTCGTCGTCCGGGAGGACACCATCGAATACGGCTTCATCGGCAAACTCCAAAGCCTCAAGTACGAATATCGTCCAGACATCCGCGACCGCGCCGCGTTAGAGAAAAACTTCCGCGAAAAATTCGAGACCCTCAACCGCGTCCGGCTCACCGATGGCGAATTCCCGCGTCTGCTGGAGGAGATCATCACCCCTGATGTCTTCACCGCCGCGCGCACCTTGCGCGAGCGCAACAGCTTCACCCGCGACGACGGCACGCCGCTGAACTACACTCTGGTCAACATCAAGGACTGGTGCAAAAACACCTTCGAAGTCGTCAACCAGCTCCGCATCAACACCGACAACAGCCACCACCGCTACGACGTCCTCCTGCTCATCAACGGCGTGCCCTGCGTGCAGATCGAGTTGAAGACCCTCAGCGTCAGCCCGCGCCGGGCCATGGAGCAGATCGTCGATTACAAGAACGACCCCGGCAACGGCTACACGAAAACGCTGCTGTGCTTCCTCCAGCTCTTCATCGTCAGCAACCGCACCGAGACCTGGTATTTCGCCAACAACAACGCCCGCCACTTTGCCTTCAATCAGGACGAGCGCTTCCTGCCCATCTACCAGTTCGCCGACGAGGCGAACACGAAGATCACCCACCTCGACAGCTTCGCCGAGACCTTCCTCGTCAAATGCACCCTCGGCCAGACCCTCAGCCGCTACATGGTGCTCATCGCCAGCGAGCAAAAGCTCATGATGATGCGCCCGTATCAGGTCTATGCCGTGAAGCAGATCGTGGACTGCATCCACCAGAACTGCGGCAACGGCTACATCTGGCACACCACCGGCAGCGGCAAGACGCTCACCTCCTTCAAAGCCTCCACGCTGCTGAAGGACAATGACCGCATCCAAAAATGCGTCTTCGTCGTGGACCGCAAGGACCTCGACCGGCAGACCCGCGAGGAATTCAACAAGTTCCAGGAAGGCTGCGTCGAGGAAAACACCAACACCGGCACGCTCGTCCGTCGCCTGCTGTCAGACGACTACGCCGACAAGGTCATCGTCACCACCATCCAAAAGCTCGGTCTCGCGCTGGATGAAAACAGCAAGCGCAACAAGCAGCGCAAAAAGAATGACCAGCAGACCTACAAAGAGCAGCTCGAACCGCTGCGCGACAAACGCATTGTCTTCATCTTCGACGAGTGCCACCGCTCCCAGTTCGGCGAAAACCACCAGGCCATCAAAGCGTTTTTCCCGCAGGCACAACTCTTCGGCTTCACCGGCACGCCGATCTTCGAACAAAACGCCAGCGCCAAACAGTTCGAGGGCGAATCCGGTCAGTTCAAGACCACGGAAGACCTCTTCCAGAAGCAACTCCACGCCTACACCATCACCCACGCCATTGAAGACGGCAACGTGCTGCGCTTCCACGTCGATTACTTCAAGCCCAGGAGGCAAAGGCGCCCAAAGCCGGGCGAAGGCCTGCGAAAAGCGCAGTCATCCAGGCCATTCCTCGACAAGCACGACGCCGCCACCGGCCAGCGCCGCTTCAACGCCCTGCTCGCCACCGCCTCCATCAACGACGCCATCGAATACCACGGGCTGTTCAAGGCCATGCAGGCGGAAAAGCAGGCCGCCGCCCCCGACTTCCAGCCGCTGAATATCGCCTGTGTCTTCTCCCCGCCCGCCGAGGGCGATGCCGATGTGAAGCAGATTCAGGAAGACCTGCCGCAGGAAAAGGAGGACAACGCCGTCGAGCCCGAGAAAAAGAAGGAAGCCCTCAAGGCCATCCTCGCCGACTACAACACCCGCTACGGCACCAACCACCGCCTCAGCGAGTTCGACCTCTACTACCAGGATGTGCAAAAGCGCATCAAAGACCAGCAGTGGCCCAATGCCGACTACCCCCCGCGCAGAAAATCGACATCACCATCGTGGTGGACATGCTGCTCACCGGCTTCGATTCCAAATACCTGAACACGCTCTACGTGGACAAGAACCTCAAGCACCACGGCTTGATCCAGGCCTTCTCCCGCACCAACCGCGTGCTCAACGGCACCAAGCCCTACGGCAACATCCTCGACTTCCGCCAGCAGCAGGACGCGGTAGATGCCGCCATCGCGCTCTTCTCCGGCGAAAGCGCCGGCCCGCAAGCCCGCGAAATCTGGCTCGTGGACAAGGCCCCCGTCGTCATCCAGAAGCTGCAGGCCGCCGTGCACAAGCTCGACGCCTTCATGAAATCCCAGGGCCTCGACTGCGCCCCGGAGGCCGTGCCCAATCTCAAGGGCGACGACGCCCGCGCCGCTTTCATCAACCACTTCAAGGAAGTCCAGCGCCTCAAGACCCAGCTCGACCAATACACCGACCTCACCGACGACAACGCCGCCGCCATCGAGCACATCCTGCCCAGGGAAAACCTGCTCGGCTTCCGTGGCGCCTATCTGGAAACCGCCCAGCGCCTCAAAGCCCAGCAGGGCAAAGGCGGCGACAAACCCGCGCCGGACGGCGTGGACCAGCTCGACTTCGAGTTCGTCCTCTTCGCCTCCGCCGTCATCGATTACGACTACATCATGGGCCTCATCTCGCGCTTCTCCCAGCAGACCCCGGGCAAACACAAGATGAGCCGCGAGCAGCTCATCGGCCTCATCCAGTCCGATGCCAAGTTCATGAACGAGCGCGAAGACATCGCCGCCTACATCGCCACCCTGAAAGCGGGCGAAGGCCTCAGCGAAACCGCCATCCGCGACGGCTACACCCGCTTCAAGGCGGAAAAAGACGCGGCCGAGCTCGCCGCCATCGCCGACAAGCACCGCCTCGCCCCCGACGCCCTGCAAGGCTTCGTGGACGGCATCCTGCAACGCATGATCTTCGATGGCGAGCAATTGAGCGACCTCATGGCGCCGTTGGAGCTTGGCTGGAAAGCCCCCACCCAACCCAACCCCGCCCCCTATGGAAGAACCCCCCCCCCCTCTCCACAACCCGCCGGGGGGCGGTGGCCCGGGCGCACAGCGCATGAATGAGACCCCCCCAACACCGCAGCGCTGCTGGAGCACATTGCGCTGGGCGAACACACTCGTCAGCAATTCAAGCGCAACTTCAACAGCCCCGACGCTCTGGCCGCCGAGTTGGCTGCCTTTGCCAACAGCGGGGGCGGAACGCTGCTCATCGGCGTGGACGACAACGGCACGATTGCCGGGCTGAGCGCCGCCGACATCCGACACCTCAACCAGATGCTCAGCAACGCCAGCAGCCAGCATGTGCGCCCGCCCCTTCACCCCCACACCGAGAACGTTCAAACCCACACCGGGCTGGTAATGGTAGTGAGCGTGCCCAACGGCCTGGCCAAACCCTATCTCGACCAACAAGGCCGCATCTGGGTCAAACAGGGCGCAGACAAGCGTCATGTGACCGCCCGCGAGGAACTGCAACGCATGTTCCAGCGCGGTGGCCTGGTTCATGCCGATGTGGTGCCCGTGGCGGGCACCACCAGCGCCGAACTCGACGAGCCCGCCTTTCGCCGCTACCTGGCCCAGCACTACAGCGCCGAAGCGGCCCCAGCCGGGCTGCCGCTGGACGCGCTGCTGCAAAACCTGGGGCTGGGCGACGGGCTGGAGCTGAACCTGAGCGGCCTGCTGCTGTTTGGCCGCAACCCGCTGCGCTGGCGACCTGCGTTCACCATCAAGGCCGTGGCCTTTCCGGGCGCCCGCATCACCGACACCCGCTACCTCGACAGTCAGGACATCAGCGGCACCCTGCCGCAGCAATACACCGAAGCGCTGGCCTTCATCAAACGCAACCTGCACCGCGTGCAGGGCGATCAGGGCTTCAACTCACCCGGCATCCTGGAAATACCCGAAATTGCCTTGCAAGAACTGCTGGTCAACGCCCTGGTGCATCGCGACTACTTCACCAGCACCTCCATCCGCATCCTCGTCTTCACCGACCGCATCGACATCATCAGCCCCGGCCACCTGCCCGACAGCCTGAGCGTGGACGATATCCGCCACGGCAAAAGCAACCGCCGCAACCCCACGCTGAGCGAACACGCCTTCCGGCTGCTGCCCTACCGGGGTCTGGGCAGCGGCATCCCCCGCGCGTTGGATGAATGGCCGCAGATCGAATTGATCGACGAAGCCAGCGGCAACCAGTTCACCGCCCGGGTACAGCGGCCACAAGCGCAGTGGGAAGGCGCCACCGATCCAGTCACGGGGCAAGTCACCGACCCAGTCACCGACCCAGTCACCGACCCAGTCACCGACCCAGTTGTCCGGCTACTGCAAACCCTGGTGGAGGGGCCCTTGGCGCCGTCCGAGATTCAGCAACGGCTAGAGCTGAAGCACCGCCCCACGTTCCGGGCCAACTACCTGCGCCCGGCCTTGGAGCGGCTTTGGATCGAACCCACCATCCCCGACAAACCCAACAGCCGCTTGCAGCAATACCGCCTGACAGAAAAAGGCCGGAGTGTTTTGAAATGAAGGAAGGGAAAAAGTTAGTGCCGAAGCTGCGGTTTCCGGAGTTCCGGAATGCGGAGAGGTGGAAGCTAGTGACCCTACGTGAAGCATCCGTGCCAGTGACTGAGCGAGTCGGCCAAAGGAAACTCACGCCGGTAAGCATTTCTGCTGGAATTGGATTTGTGCCACAGGCCGAGAAGTTCGGTCGCGACATTTCAGGCAACCAGTATCAGCTCTACACCTTGGTCCGGGATGGCGACTTTGTTTTTAACAAAGGCAACTCACTCAAGTTCCCGCAAGGCTGCGTATATCTTCTGCAGGGATGGGGGCAAGTCGCCGCGCCAAATGTCTTCATCTGTTTCCGGCTAAAAGACGGCTACTCGAACGGCTTCTTTCAGAACTGCTTTGAGCAAAACCAGCATGGTAATCAGCTCAAGAAACACATCACGAGTGGGGCGCGGAGCAATGGCTTGCTGAATATCAGCAAAGAGACCTTTTTTGGCGTCGAAATCCAGACTCCAAGCCCCCCCGAACAACAAAAAATCGCCGAGTGCCTTAGCAGCGTGGACGAGCTGATGGCCACCCAAGCCCGCAAGCTGGACGCGCTCAAGACACATAAAAAAGGGCTGATGCAACAGCTTTTCCCCTGCGAAAGCGAATCCCAACCCAGGCTCCGATTCCCCGAATTCCAAAACGCCGGGGAATGGATGGTGAGGAAAGCGGGGGCGTTATTCTCGAATCGAGTGACCAAGGGTGAGCAAGGTTTGCCCATCTACTCTGTCACGATGCACGATGGCATGGTCAGACGTGACTCACTCGACCGGAACTATTACGACATCGAAGATGCTGCGGGTAACAAGAAGGTGTGTAGGAATGACATCGCTTACAACATGATGCGAATGTGGCAGGGAGCGCTCGGCGTTGCTCCGGAAGATTGCTTGGTAAGTCCCGCCTACATTGTGCTGGCACCGGCGAAAGGCACCGTCCCGGAGTTCTTCCGATACATATTCAAGCTGCCTGCGACACTGCTCACACTAACGGCGCACTCACGGGGCCTCACCAAAGACCGTCTGCGTCTTTATTACGATGACTTTGCCCGCATCCCATTGCGGTGCCCATCGCCCGACGAACAGCAACGCATCGCCGACTGCCTCACCAGCCTCGACGACCTCATCGCCGCGCAAACCCAAAAGCTCGACGCCCTCAAGACCCACAAGCAAGCGCTGATGCAGCAGATTTTCCCATCCCCGGAGGAGGTTGAAGCATGAGCACGGACTTAATCTATATGCCAATTCTCACTTTCGATTTTTACTTGCTATGACCACTTCTCCATCACCCCTTAAAATCGCCCCATCTCGTTGGCCTCGCGGCTCGGAGTGGCGGCGATGGGATCTCCATGTCCACACGCCAGAGAGCCGGCTTGGCTCTCCTTTTGTCGGATTATCCTGGGAGCAATATGTAACAGCTCTCGAACTGGCTGCAAATGAGGCCAAGATTTCTGTGATCGGGGTCACCGACTACATGACTCTCGACGGATACGAGAAGCTTTTTGCAGAAAAGAAGACCAACAACAGCCTGAGCACGGTTGATCTTCTGATTCCGAACATTGAATTCAGGATGATGCCTCATACCAATGGCGGAAAGGCCCTTAACCTCCACCTATTAGTCGACCCGTCTGAGGATGACCACATAGACAAGATCAACAGAGCACTGCGAAACCTAAAATTTAGCTACGACGGGCAACCGTATGGTTGCTGCCGCGAAGAACTGACCGCATTTGGGAGGGCTCAAGACCCGCGTCTCACGGACGATGAAGCCGCTTACACCTTCGGTATTCAGCAGTTCAAACCAGATCGAACGGCGATCAAGCAATGGTTGGAGAACGAGAAGTGGCTTCGAAACAATTCCTTGATCGGGATCGCAAACGGGAAGGATGGAATTAGTGGACTCCCCCTTGACGGCTTCGGTGCCATCCGTGATGAAATTTTGAAATGGAGTCACTTCGTCTTTTCGGGAAATCCCCAAGACCGCGAACATTACCTTGGACTTAAGGCGGGCACGCCGAAGGAAGAGATCATTCGCCAGTATCGGTCGTTAAAGCCATGTGTTCATGGGTCAGACGCTCACGCTGCCGCGAGTCTGTTCAAGCCTGACAATGATCGATTCTGCTGGGTGAAGAGCGACCCTACATTTCATGGACTGCGCCAGATTCTCTGGGAGCCTGAAGACCGTGTTCACATCGGGACTCTGCCGCCCCAACCCTCAGACCATAGTCAGCAAATTCGACGCATTTCGCTTTCCAACAGCTCAGGCTGGTTTGCAATCGATTCGATTGATTTGAACCCCGGGCTTGTCGCGGTAATCGGCGAGAAGGGAGCGGGTAAGACTGCCGTAGCCGACCTTTCGTCCTTTGCGTCGGGCTACCCGATGGAGAAGAAGTCCCTGTCGTCGTTCATCACAAAGGGACAACTCCATCTCTCCGGGACGAAGATTGAACTGGAATGGGGAGGAGGCGATCGGACGTCAGGAATCCTCACCGACACTCCGTTGAACACCACGCGGCCACGCGTTCGGTATTTATCACAAGACTTTGTCGAGCGGCTGTGTTCTTCCGATCATGAGGGAACAGAGCTTCAGAAGGCGATTGAAGATGTTGTTTTTGCTAAATTGGACGAGGTCCAAAGAGAAGGCTATTCCTCGTTCAGCGAACTCAGGAAGGCTCGGGAGTCTGCTTCAAATATTCAGAAAGAGGCGCTGCGAGGGGAGCTTGCAACTCTTCATAAAGAAGTGGATAGACTGCAAGAAGCCATCGACCAACGAGGCTCCAAACTATCGTCCATAGCAGAGGTTAAAAAGCAGGCTGAAGAGCTGAAGAAGCAGATGCCTGACGCCACTCAATCTGTTGATCAGAGGGTTTTGGAAGAACTGGAGAAGCAACAGACCCAACTCAAAGAGCTCGAGGATCAAATTGCCACCAGAAGCCGGCGGCGGAGGTCGATTGAGGGAGCGGTTGAGTCGTATGCTGCTATCAAGAAGACCACCGGGCAGGAGATAGCCAAAATCCAGAAGCAGCTGCGGGATGCTGACGTTGCGGATGCCACCCTGTTAAAACTGGTGCCGACCTGGGATCCTGACATAGATGACCTCTTGCAGAAAGAAGTCGATAAGCTTGATGTAGAGATTGTGACCCTAAAAGGGGCAGAGAATGCTCCGCCCACGCCGCCTTCAGTGGTCAGCATTCAGGTAGAGATTGCAAAGCTTAAGGAGTTGGTTGCAAAGGATGAGGTGAGCCGAAAGAGGCTTCTCGACCTCCAAAAGCAGATCGCTGAGCGAATCGCCACTATAGAACGTTTGGAGAAGGAGATTCTTAATCTCGATGAAAAGGTCATGAAGACGCTTAAAGAGCAGAAGGCCAAACAGGTCGCTCTGTATCTTGACGTTTTCAAGGCCATGTCAGCCGACGAGGCGGGCTTGAAGGAGCTCTACTCGCCAATGCAAGACGCAATTGATCAACTCGGCGAGGAAATGCAATTCAGCGTTTCGGTAGGTTACCAGATTGACTGGAAATCTTGGTTGGATCGGTCAGCAAGGTTCTATGACGGGCGTAGAGTCGGGGCCGAAGCCAAGCGTCTTGAGATCGAGAAAATTGTGGAAACAAAGCTGGTGCCCGCGTGGAAAAGCGGTGATCCGGACAAGATTAAGTCCGCCTTTGAAGAGTTCCTTTCTTTAATCGACATCCAGACGTTTCCGGAAAGATTTGGGACGTCGAAGTTATCTCGTGTGGAGCTTTCCGATTGGATATTCTCTGTCGATCACATCGAGCTATCCTACAAGATTCACTACTCTGGAACGGAACTCGAATACCTTTCACCAGGGACTCGTGGCATAGCGCTCTTGGTTCTTTATTTGCTGATGGATGAAGATGACACAAGGCCACTCTTGATTGATCAGCCGGAGGGGAATTTGGACAATTCTTCCGTTTACAAGCAGCTGGTGCCTTACATCAGGAAAGCGAAGAAGCGCCGGCAAATCATCCTCATTACCCACAACCCGAATCTTGTCGTCGCGACTGATGCGGAGCAGATCATCATTGCGACTGCGGAACGTCCAAGTAGTCAACCATACCCCCGCTTGCGGTATGATTCAGGCGGCTTGGAACACTCGGCGCCTGGGGATGATTTGGGAGTTCGTGAAGCGGTCTGTTTGCTTCTCG
>JADJET010000007.1 GCA_016708925.1 Gammaproteobacteria bacterium
CACCGAGAACAGCACTACTTTTTTGCCCTCGAAAAATTCCTTGCTGCTGACAGAACCGGGGCCATCGGCTTTCATGATGGTGAAGCGCCCTTCGGGCATGTTGTCGCCGGCCTTGATGGTCATGATCATTTCCTCGCTGTGAATGGTTATCGGTTGGGTCCGTGGGTGGCCGATTATGGCATTTTCACCGGGATTTTGAACGATGCAGGCGCTGCAAAGCCTCGCGTCAAAACCCGGGTCAGTGTGGTATGGGGTTGAACAGCTGGGCATTGCGATGGTGTGCGGCGTGATACAACCCGCCAAAGCCGACCCGATTGACCCAGGCGCTGCCAGCGGCGGCTGGTCAGATCCACCGGCCCGTTGCGGCCATCGGCGCCGACCGGATGCGTCTGGTAATTGATCACCGTGAACAGCCACCAACCCGAGCACAGGATCGGCATCCACACGGCGGCGAACCAGGTCGGCCCCAGCAACATGAACCAGCTCAGTGGCATCAGCGCAAAGCCGGTCAGTGCAGCGACACCGGCGATCCCGTAATACCAGGCCGGCCGTTGATGGATTTCCTTGTGGCGGGCATCCAGATAGCGCATGGAGGCGCTCTGCATCCAGTTGGCGTAACGCCAGAAAGCCATGGTCCCGGGGCAGTGAGGATCCCGCTCGGGATCGTCGGCGTGTTTGTGGTGGTAATAGTGCACCAGCTTCCAACCCAGCAGATTGGTGCGCAGGAACCAGCCCGTGAGTTCGCCGATCACGGGATTCAGCCAGCGCGGGCGAAACTGGTCATGGCTCGCGTTGTGAATGAATACGGCGCCTACAACCCCCAGCGTCCAGGTGATGGGAAACAGCAGCACCAGCCACATCAGGGTGGTGAGCGGCGCGGGCGTCAGCAGGATCGCCGGGATGACCGCAACCAGCATCGCATCGAACCGGGTGCTGATGATCAATGCGACCATCAGCACCATTAACCACCCGGCGCCGGCACTCCCGGGCGAAGTCCAGAACCAGGCCGTTATCGACCCGAGCGCGATCGCCCAGCCCAGCATATAGCGGAGCAGGTAGTAGGGTTGCGTGCGAAATTTCCTGAACATACCGAATCTCCACTTCCGACGCCCGCAGAAACCATTCCGCCAAACGGTAAGTTCCGTGGCGCTTGGAGTGTAACCCGGAATCCGCCGCGCACTGACCGAACTTGCGATCACAAGGCTATTTGTACGCAACGCCGACCGAGCCGATGGTTTCACGCGCGATGATGGATTTCATGATGTGCGAAGTGCCATCACCGATCTGCAGGCCCATCACGTCGATCATGCGCTGCAAATGCGGCAGGTCCATGCCCCAGCCGTAGTGGCCGTGAAGCACCAGACAGTCTTGGATGATGTCGGTCCCCCATTTGGGACCCATCCATTTCACCATCGCAGCTTCCTTGGTGTGGGGCATGCCGCGGTCGCGCAATGCCAGACCCTGGTAGGACAGGGCACGCACCGCGGCGAGTTTGCTGTCGTTTTCGGCGAGGGGAAAGGTGGTGCCTTGAAATTTCGCCAGCGGCCGCCCGAAGGCTTCGCGGTCCTGGATGTACTGCCAGGTTTCATCCACCGATGCCTGCGCGGTACCGACACACATCAGCGCAATCAGAAAGCGGCTCAGATCGAAACCCTGCATGACCTTGGTGAAACCCTCGCCCTCGTTGCCCACCATCGCGGTCTCGGGAATCTCGACGTCATCGAAAAACACCTGCCCGCGACCGACCGGACGGCTGCCCACATCCGCAAAACGGGTGCAGGTCACACCGGGCAGATCGAGCGGCACCAGAAACGCCGTCACGCCGCGCGCGCCCGGCAGGTTCGGATCGGTGCGCGCAAACATCAGCATCATCTCGGCCTGGGCACCGTAGGTGATGGAGGTTTTCTCGCCATTGAGGACGAAGCAGTCGCCTTTGCGCGTGGCCCGCAAGGCGAGATTGGCGGCGTCCGAACCACCCTTGGGTTCGGTCAGTCCCAGTTGCACCAGGATTTCCCCGCCGGCAATGCGCGGCAGCACGGCTTCCTTCATGGCCTCACTGCCATGGTCCTGAATCACGCCACCCACCAGGGGCGAAGTCATCGCGACATAGCTGATGTTGATGTCGGCGTAGGCGAGCGCTTCGCAGACCAGGCCCGCCACCACGCTGGAAGCGCCGATGCCGCCGTATTCCTCTGCGAGCGTGGGCGCGACCAGCCCCAGCTGGCCCAGTTCGCGCAGCAGGGAACGGTCGATGCATTCCTGCTGGCTGCGCGCCTGATAGCCTGCCGCCAGGCGCTCGCGGGCAAAACGCCGCGCGGTTTCTTCGATGGAACGCTCTTCGTCGGTTAACCAGGGAATGCTCATGGTGCTCCTAGGGCAGGTTGTTGGCGGCGAAATTGCGGAGTGATGGTCCGCGCTCGCGACAGCCGCGCGCTACCTTAACGAACCTGGCTGTGACCAGCAACGCCGGTGCATCGTGCCGGTCGCGACCACGGGATGTCGGCACGAAAGTCTCAGCGGATGAAGTGTTCGCGGTAATAATTCAGTTCGGCAACCGAATCGCGAATATCCTGCAGCGCCAGATGCTGGGAGTTCTTTTGCACACCCTCGAGCAAATCCGGCCGCCAACGCCGCGCCAATTCCTTCACGGTGCTGACGTCCAGATTGCGGTAATGAAAATAGGCTTCCAGCTCCGGCATTTCCCGCGCCAGGAAACGGCGATCCTGACAGATCGAGTTGCCGCACATGGGCGACACCCCGGGCGCCACCCAGGCACGCAGAAACGCCAGCGTTGCGAGCTCGGCATCGCGCGTGCTGTAAGGGCTCGCACGTACCCGTCGCACCAGCCCCGACTGAGTGTGCTGCCGGGTGTTCCAGTCGTCCATTTTCCCGAGCACGGCATCCGACCTGTGAATGGCGAGACTCGGCCCTTCGGCGAGCACATGGAGATTGCGATCGGTCACCAGCGTGGCAATCTCGATGATGGTGTCGTTGACCGTGTCCAGACCGGTCATTTCCAGATCGATCCAGATCAGATGGAGATCCGCGGGGTTGCCTGTGTTCATTTTCGCTCCAGCCGGCAGCGCCGGTATCGGCGGGGGGATTATCCTATATGCTTGGCATCCTACAACACAGGCACTTCGGGGCATGGCAAAACGCAGGCTGTCGCTGCAACAGCGGCGCCGGATCGGGACCAACCGGGAGCGCGCACTCGAGCGCCTCGACACGGACAACCCGGACCACGTCAGCACCGAACGCGCCGGCCTGGTTACCGCCCGCTATGGTCGCGAAGCGGACGTGGTTGACCCCGAGCATCCGGAACAACCCCGGCAGCGCTGTTACCTCCGCACGCATCTGGAACCCGTGGTGGGCGATCGCGTGCTCTGGCAGAGCGGCGGTCGTCGCGGGGTCATCACCGCGGTGGCGCCACGGCGCAGCGTGCTCCGCCGGCGCGATAACAATCATGTCCGCATCCTCGCCGCCAATATCGACCAGGTCGGGATCGTGATCGCACCCGAGCCGGAACCCCACGCCAATCTCGTCGACCGATTCCTGGCCGCCGCCGAACTGGAAGGCATGAGCGCTCTGATCCTTGTCAACAAATGCGATCTCGGTTCCGCAGCGGGGCGGCAAGCGGTCGATGCCATCTGCGCCTCGCACGGCGCCCTGGGTTATCCGGTGCTGCGGGTTTCCGCCCATACCGGCGCCGGCATTGACGAGTTGCGCGCGCGGTTAAGTGGACAAGTCAGCATTTTTTGCGGGCAGTCGGGCGTCGGCAAGTCATCGCTGATCAACCGGCTGTTTCCCGGTACCGACGCCACCGTCGGCGCACTCTCCGACTCCGGGGCGAAAGGTCGCCACACCACCACCACGGCGCGGTTTTATCCGGTCCCCGGCGGCGCGGTGATCGACTCCCCGGGCATTCGCGAATTCGGGGTGGAATGCCCGGACCCGCAGCGCCTCATGGCCGGGTTCATCGAACTCGCTCCGCTGGCCATGCAGTGTCGGTTTCGCGATTGCGCGCACCGGGAAGATCCGGGTTGCGCCATCGTCGCCGCCATCCTGCGCGGGGAAGTGGACCCCCGCCGCCTGGTCAGCTTTCACCAATTGCGAACCGCACCCTGAGCGGCGCCAACGGCTTTCCTTCATGCACGAGTTTCGCGATTTCCTGTACCTCGCCCTGCAACGCGCACTGCCCCAGCACCTGCTCAGCCGACTCGCGGGCGGGCTCGCCGAGACGCGCATATCGTGGGTGCGACGGCGGCTGATCCGCGCGGCCATTCGCCGCTTCGGGATCGACCTCCGGGAAGCGGCCGAACCCGATGGCGAGCGCTACGCTTCATTCAACGATTTTTTCACCCGCGCACTCCGACCCGGGGTACGCCCGCTGATGGGCGATGCGCAGACGCTGGTGTCACCGGCCGACGGCGTCATCAGCGAAGCCGGCCATATCGCGGGGAACAGCCTGTTGCAGGCCAAAGGCCGCACCTTCACGCTGGAGGCCCTGTTGGGCGAATCCGGAGCGCGCACCGCCGCGCTTCGCGATGGTTGTTTTGCAACCATCTATCTGTCGCCGCGCGACTACCACCGCGTCCACATGCCGCTGTCCGGAACTCTTATCGCGACCCGCTACATTCCCGGTCGGCTGTTCTCGGTGAATCTGCGCACCGCCCACGCGCTGCCCAATCTTTACGCCGGCAACGAGCGTCTGGTGTGCTGGTTCGATACGCCCGCCGGGCGGATGGCAGTGGTGCTGGTTGGCGCACTGCTGGTGGCTGGTATCGACACTGTCTGGCAGGGTCGTTATCTTCCGGGCGCGTTGCGCGAAGACAGCTTTGAAGCGAACCCGATGGTATTGGCGCGCGGCACGGAACTCGGTCGTTTTCGTTTCGGCTCCACGGTCATTGTGCTGGCGCCACCCGGCGTGGAGCTGACGACCGCGACTCGGGGGTTGGTGGTACGGATGGGAGAAGAACTGGGTCGATGCACTCAGCGCCGTTAAAACCTGCGCTCGCGCGCCACTGAACCGGGGCCGCGCTCAATGCGCCTTGCCAAAGCGCTCCCGCAGACTCGCCATGAAGCTGCTCCGGCGCTCCTGCTCGGCCTGCATGAACAGGCCCGAAATAGCCGACACATCGATATCGTAACCGGTTGGCTCGAGGTCACGGGCGATGGCCACCCGCTCCGCTTCGTTCGCGTTATCTCGACCGTTTTCCACCAGGAGCCTGCGCGCCGCTTCCTGCTCCTTAAGGTCGATCAGGATAAAGTTTTTATTGAGGTCACCTCCCCCCAGATCCAGTACGGCTATCTGCGGGGTCAGGCGCGATTCAGGGTGCTGTTCGACCACAATGCCGATATCACCTGTGGTCAGCTCCACCAGCGTTCCCGCGGGATAAAGCCCGATCGACTGGATGAACTGGACCACCAGATCTTCCTGAAACTCGATCCCGCGCATGTCGTAAAGCAGACTGACCGCCTTGGATGGCGCCACGGGCTGCTCGGCTTCGAAAGGGTTGCTGATTGCATCAAAGACTGTGGCTATCCCCGCTATTCGCGCCAATAACGGGATCTTGCTGCCCCCCAACCCCTCCGGAAAACCGGACCCATCCATGCGTTCGCAGTGATAGCGCACCACCGAGATCACGCGCGGCTCGATCGTCCGCGTGTCCCGCAACATATCGACACCATGTGCCACGAACTTGCGGTACTCAAGCTCTTCCCCGGGCGAGCGGTTGCGTTTGCGAAGAATCGCGGCCGGCACCCGTATCTTGCCGATATCCTTGAGCAGAGTTCCCACGCACAGTGTGGAAATTTCGCGCCGCTCCATGCCCACAAACCGCGCGAACTGCACCGCCCATAGCGCCGAACGAAGACTGTGGCCATGCGTATGCTGATCATGCTGGCGCAGACGAATCAACCAGGTAAAGGCATCGGGACAGCGCAGCACGGAGTCAACCATACCCTCGGCGCTGTGCTTTAGCTGGTCGTAATCCCCGAGCCGGCCACGCGCGAGCTGTTTGGCAACTGCTGTCAACTGATCCTGTAATTGCTTGATGACAATGCGGGCATGGCGCATTTCCGCGCGCAGCGACACCGTGATGCTGTATACCCCCTTGCGTATCACTAGGGGGCTGGGTTCGATCACGCCTTTTCCGGCGTCGCGCCGACCAGGCATTGGCGGTCGGCGTACCGCGCTGTCTCCAGGGGTCTTCGGACTCGGTACGTTTTGCGTACTGAGCGGGCTTTCACCTTTGGTGGTATCTATATAAACGTAATCACAGTAATTGCCGAGGGTATGGATGTCTTCCGTAGTGCGGACCTGAAAGCCTTGCAGCGGAAATGACGTATGTGCCCAGGGTCGATCAAGCTGCGACACATACATGCCGATGGTCAGGTCGTTGACGTTGATCTTGACTTGCTTGATTGCCATATCAGGCCCTTTCGCCTCATCGGCCATTGCCCGGAATTTGTCGGCTCTACCGTGCCGGCACGCGGGTGGTTCCGCGCTATCTCAGCATAGGGCAAGCCCGTTCATTTGCAACGAACTCCGACTTACCGGCGGCTTTTGCCGACCAACGCCGCGTACTACGTCTCAGTTTGCCTCTATTTCACCGACATACTGTGAACTGCTTCCACCAGGGCGGCAACCCGATCCGGGGGGACATCCGGACTGATGCCATGCCCGAGATTGAATACATGCCCGGAACCGGTACCGAAGGCCCGGAGAATCCGGGAAGCCTCGGCCACAACGACAGTTGCAGGGGCGCGCAGTACCGCCGGATCCAGATTACCCTGGAGTGCGACACGGGTGCCTATCTGCTCACGGGCCTGCCCGATGTCCATGCACCAATCCAGCCCAACCGCATCACATCCACTGCTGGCAATCGCGTCCAGCCAGGGCGAACCGCCCTTGGTAAACACGATGGTCGGAACCACGCGTCCCTCGGCTTCGCGGGTAAGACCCGCCAGAATCCGGGTCATGTAATCAAGCGAAAATTCGCGGTACGCCGCCGCGCTCAAGGCCCCACCCCAGGTGTCGAAGATTTGCACCACTTGGGCACCCGCTGCTATCTGGGCGTTCAGATAGTCGGTGACCGAGACCGCGAGCTTGTCCAGCAACAAATGCAGCAGCTGCGGGTCGCTATAGAGCAACTGCTTGGTACGGACAAAATCGCGACTGCTGCCGCCCTCGATCATGTAAGTGGCGAGCGTCCAGGGACTGCCGGAAAACCCGATCAGGGGCACAGCGCCATTCAATTCGCGACGAATCAGTCGCACTGCCTCCACCACATAGGGCAGGTCCCGCGCAGTGTCCAGTACGCCGAGCTTTTCGATATCGGCGCTGGAACGCAGGGGTTTGCGAAAGCGCGGGCCCTCTCCTTCTTCAAAGTAAAGCCCGAGACCCAACGCGTCCGGAATGGTGAGAATGTCTGAAAAAAGTATCGCAGCGTCCAGGTCGAAGCGAGCGAGAGGCTGCAAGGTCACTTCGCATGCGCGCTCCGGATTTCGGCACAGGCTCATGAAATCGCCGGCGGCTTGTCGAACCGCACGGTATTCAGGCAAGTAACGCCCGGCCTGGCGCATGAGCCAGATCGGCGTTACGTCCACCGGCTGCCGCATCAACGCACGCAATACCCGGTCGTTTCGAAGTGCTCGCATTCGTCTCCAACACCTTTCAAATTCTGGGGGATAAGGCACGCAGTGCCCGGAAACGGCGGAGCCGTCAGCCGGCGTCGTACTCCAGCGTTACCCTGAGAGCGCTTGCGGGGTAGTCCGCAGTCAATCGCGCCGAGCCAATTCCATCCAACAGCACCAAACGAATTCTGCCCTCGCTCACCTTTTTGTCGCTCGCCATGAAGTCCCGCAATTGCACCGCATCGAGCTCCGGCGGGCGCCCGGTCGGCAAACCTGCCGCAGCAAGAAGCGCCAAGGCGCGATCGCGGTCAGCTTCTGACAGCCACCCCAAGTCGGCGGAACATCGCGCGGCCATCGCCATTCCGGCCGCCACGGCTTCCCCGTGCAGCAGACCCGAGTAATCCTGAGCTGCCTCAATCGCATGGCCAAAGGTGTGCCCAAGATTGAGCAGGGCTCGCACTCCGCTTTCACGCTCGTCCGCCGCAACTATTTGTGCCTTCAACTGGCAACAGCGCTCGATGGCGACGGCGAGGGCCTCAGATTCACGCGCCAGCAGCGCCGCCATGTGCGCTTCAAGCCATCCGAAAAAAGCCGCGTCGGCCATCAGGCCATACTTGATCACCTCCGCCAGTCCGGCGCGTAACTCCCGGTCAGGCAAGGTTTCCAGAGTTGCCGTATCCGCCAACACGCATCGCGGCTGATGAAATGCGCCGATCATGTTCTTGCCCCGGGGATGGTTAACCCCGGTTTTGCCGCCGACCGAAGAGTCCACCTGCGCCAGCAACGTGGTCGGGATCTGGATGAAATCCACACCACGCTGATAACAAGCAGCCGCAAAGCCGGTAAGGTCGCCGATCACGCCGCCGCCTAGCGCCGCCAGTGTTACCCCACGATCAAAACGACTGTCGATCAAGGCATCAAAAATGCGGCTCAGAGTCGCCATGGTCTTGTGACGCTCGCCGTCGGGGAGCACCAGGGTCGCGGTTTCTTTGCCTTCGAGTGCAGCGACTGCACGCCGCAGATAAAGCGGCCCGACGCGGTCGTTGGTCACCACCAGCACCTGCGTGCCACTGATGTAGGGCGATAGGCACCCAGGAACCGAAAGCAACCCGGCACCTATCAGTATTGGGTAACTGCGCGTATCCAGATCGACTCGAACTTGTCGCACCGATGAGCCATCTCAGCTTGCCCGCCAAAGCGGCGATTGTACGCGAAGGGTGTGAGGAATAAAGACGCCCAGCGCCGCAGTGGGCGCAGGCGGGCAAACAACAAAATCAACGGATTAGCCCGCGCGCAAAGTCGCCAACTCGCACCAGCGAGCAATGTGTACGCGTTGAGGAATCCGCGAGCGGCGCCGGCTCGGACGCAACATTTAACGGCGGCCAGTGCCGCGCACCGCTACGCATCGCGGCCCAACTGTAGCAGCAGCGGCACGGCTCACGGCAGCGCGGCGATCCATCCCGCAATCTCCTCGGCGGCCACTTTAGGTCCGCGCCTGCCACCGCCATACACCAGATCAGCCACTTCCCGGTACAAAGGATCCCGCTCCGACGCCAAACGCTCTACCACTTCACGACGGTTGGGGACCTGCAGCAGCGGACGATGGGTATCGTTGCGAGTGCGCTCGAACAACTCATGCGCACCTACGGCGAGGAACACCACCACGCCTGCTTCCTTGAGTGTAAGGCGGTTCTGGGGCCTCAACACGACACCACCACCCGTTGCCACCACCAAGCCTTCTCGGGCCGCAAGCTCTCTTAGCAAAGCGGTTTCCCGATCCCGAAAACCCTGTTCTCCCTCACGGTCAAATATCCAGGGAATTCCAGCACCGCAGCGCGCTTCAATCTCGGTGTCGAGATCAACAAAGGTTCTGTGGAGCATCTTCGCGAGATGACGTCCGATTGTAGTCTTACCGGCCCCCATGGGGCCGACAAGAAAAACGTTGTCCACGGCATTCATTGATCCAGAAGCAGATCATTCAGGATTTTCGGTGTGATGAAAATCAAGATTTCCTGCTTTTGCTGATTCTTGGACGTATTGCGGAACAACCAACCAACGCCCGGCAAGTCACCGAGTACCGGCACTTTTTCGACGGAATCAAACGATTCCATCCTGAAAATGCCGCCCAGCACCAAGGTCTGACCGTCGCCCACCAGAGCTTCCGTTTCAACAGAGGTCGTATCAATAGTCGGCACCTGACCACCATTTCCCGATGGCACAAAGTCCCCGATGGAATCCTGCGCCACCGTCAAGGTCATCACGATACGGTTGTCCGGCGTGATGAGTGGTGTTACCTCCAGCTTCAGCACGGCGTCCTTGAATTCAACATTGGTGTTCCCCGCCGAACTGGCCTCCTGGTAGGGCACCTCAGTGCCGGACTTTATCGTGGCCTTTTTCTTGTCGCTGGTGATGACTTTCGGTTGCGATATGATTTCGCCGTAACCATCGTTTTGTAGTGCGCTCAACTCCAGATCAAGAAAAGTGTTGTTACGCATCAATCCCAGCGCGATGCTGCCAGTGGGCTCCGCGACGCCAAGATCTACCGCTAGGGTTTCTGCGATATCCAAGGTGCCATCGCCGAGGAAAAATTCCGCAGGATTGCCCGGCTCACTGTCGAGTCCGACGCGCTGTCCGCTAACATTCAAAATGCTACTGCCGCTCTGGCGCACGGCCGCCACACCCCAGCGGGTACCAAGTTGCTTGCGAAAATCCGTGTTGGCGATAACGATGCGCGCCTCGATCTCGACCTGACGGACCGGAATATCGATCTGCTGCGCAATGTGGCGGAACTCGGCGATCTTGTCTTCGGTATCGGTCAGAATGATCGTGTTGGTGCGCTCGTCCACGATGGCATTGCCGCGCGCCGAAAGAATGGATCCGGTAGCGTTCTCGTTGCTGCCACCACCCTCGCCTTGATTATCTGTATCGAAGAGATCGAACAACTTACGGGCATCCGCGTAGCGAATTCGAATGTACTCGGTGCGCAACGGCGCCAGTTCCTGCAACTGCTTGTTGGCTTCCACCTGCAGTCGTTCACGCTCGGCAATCTCCGCCGCCGGCGCCACCATCAGCACATTGCCATCAACACGCTTGTCCAGACCCTTGGCCTTCAGAATGATATCCAGAGCCTGATCCCACGGAACATTTTTCAGCCGCAGGGTGATGCTGCCAGTTACCGCGTCGCTTGCGACCAGGTTGAAGTCACTGAAATCGGCGATGAGCTGCAGGAGCGCCCGCACTTCAATGTTCTGAAAATTGAGCGACAGCTTCTCTCCGGTGTATTGAAAGGCTTTGCGTCGTTCATCCTCCTGCTCACGCGTAAGAGGCTTTACGCTCACCACATAGTTGTTGTCAGCCTGGTAGGCTAGATAATCATATTCGCCAATGGCTTCGATCACCATCTTGGTTGCCGACCCGTCCGACGTGGCGTCAACGCTTTTGACTGGCGTGGCAAAGTCGATAACGTCCAACTTCCGGTTGAGCGATTCAGGCAGAGCGGTGTGACTGAACATAACCACGATGTTCTTGCCGATCTGGGAGATATCGATAGCCGTATCCTTTTTCCCCAGCCCCACGGTAATCAGTCCTTCGCCGCTGTCGCCACGCTGGAAATCAAGCGCGGTCAGCATTGCACCAGCACCTGCCGGCCCGCTGGGCCCACTCACGCTGCCGATATACTGATCGCGCGCGGCTGCATTATCTTTGCCATCACCCACTACGATGAAAACACTGCGGCCTTCGGATTTCACGTCGTAACTCGCAGTCTCGCGCAAGTTGAGGATAAGCCGTGTGCGATCGCCGGAGGTAACCACCACCGCGCTTTTAGCGATATCGAACGAAAGCGCGTATTTCTTTTGCGTGAGCGCACTTTTGGCATCGGGGAAATCGAACACCATTCGCGGTGGCGACTCGATGATGTATCCAGTCGGTCTATCGACATCTCCGGAAAAACTCAACTTCGCTTCGAAACCACCTCCCGGCAGCGAAGTGAATACGATGTCGTCGAGGGTGGTGGGCACCGCTGCCATGGCAGCCGGGCCGGCCACGCAAAGCAGCGTTATCCAAGCCCATAACCATCCCGATTTGGCCGGCGCTACCCGATGGCTGGCAGCTGATCGCGACATACTTCTCATTTAGTGAATCTCCTTGAGAGAAAGGGTACGCGGCCGCTCTACCCAGCCGCCCTCCCCGTCCGGGATGGTTTCGGTCACATCGGTCCGGTCCTCGTTGACCGAAACAATCCTGCCATGGTTCTTGCCCATATAGCTGCCGAGCGTAACGCGATGAATCTGCCCGGCGCCGTCATCGATCAGGCTCCAGCGGGCGCCGTCCCGATAGAGCGATCCGACCATGGATAGCGACGCGAAATCGTAATTCTCCAGAACCTCCCGCGCGCGCGCCTGGCTCGGAGCCACAGCCGGTGTGCCTGACGCGCTTTCTGCGGCCACGGTCGCCGGCGCGTCAAAGGGACTGCGCAACGCCATCGCCCCATATTTGAATATCTCGTACGGCGGAAAAGTAGGGATGGGATCGATCTTGCCCCCCGGCTTGGCCCGGGTCTTGGCCATGAAATCCTGCAAATCCCGAAACTCGCGATCACCGCCACAACCAACCAGCAACGCCGTCAGCAGCAACAACCCCAATCGCACATGCTGGGCACTCATGGCCTAGATATCTCCCATGTAGCGGTAGGTCTTGGCGTCTATGGACAGCTGCAATTGATTCCTTCCAATCGACTGAATGGAATAGTTGTGCAGCGTAACGATGCGCGGCAAACCGGCGATCCCGCTGATGAAAGCGGCAAAGTCATGATAGCCACCAGAGGCCGCTATCTTGATGGGTAGTTCAACGTAGAACTCTGCCGCCTGCTCCGGCTGTAGTGTAATGCTGCCTATCTGCAGACTGCTGCCGAGGCCGATTTCCGTGATATCCTCCAGCAACCCCGGCACCTCGGTATCCGCCGGCAATTGCGCCAACAGCCCCTTGAACGACTCCTCGATTTGCTCCATCTGGAGTCGGTAAACTTCGAGATTGGCAATTTCAAATGCGCGCTCTTCAAACATTTTTTTCAGCTGTACTTCCTTGGCCGCCGCCTGATCGAATTCGGCGTTGAGATCCCGAACATTGAGGTAGTACCCGAGCCCCACAAGGAGCGCGAACAGACCCAGCGCCAGCGCCAACCTGACTGCCCGGGGCCAGACGCCGATATTCTCGAATTCATAGTCGGTCCGCTCAAACAACTGGAATTCCTGGAACAGCTCCCTAAACGTCATGCCCGCACCCTTCCGCTCTCCGTGTCCAGCCACGCTTCAGCCACCCTCAGTTGTCGCACCAGGTTTGGTGACTTTTACACGCAGATCAAAACGATTGCCTTGCTCGCCCAGCCGACGATCCGCGGTCACCTGAGTCAGATTGGGTCTCTGAAACTTGACGGACGACTCCAGCGACCGCATGAACGTCGAGATGCGATTATTGGATTCCGCATATCCCACTACGCTGATGCCATCTCCCTGTCGCGACAGGGACTCCAGATAGATGCCCGGAGGAATCACGCGAACCAGTTCGTCAAACACTCGCACAATATCAGGGCGGTTGGCTTGCAAGTCCTGGATCACCCGCATGCGCGCCAGCACCTGCTCGCGCCGCTTTTTCAGCTCATGAATATCTTTGACCTGTGCATCCAGGGCTGAAATTTCCCGATTCAGCAAGTCATTGCGCGCCTGCTGGGTTTCAATGCGGAGATTGATCACATGGACCCACAGCGCCACTGCCATCACGGCCAGCAGCGCAGCCAGAGCCAGATAGCCGAGAAACGCCCGTTTCTTCCCTTTGCGTAACTCGTCGCGCCAGGGCAGTAAGTTAATACTGGACATGTTACTCAAACCCCCGCAGTGCGAGCCCGGTCGCGATCAACATGGCCGGCGCATCTGATGCGAGTGCGACCGCGTTCACACCGCTACCGATCGCCATGTTCGCGAAGGGATTGGCGACCGTGGTCGGCAACCCCAGCTTGTCTTCGACTTCACGGCGGAGACCAGCCATCGCGGCGACCCCGCCAGCGAGGACCAACTGATCGACGTAGTTGTACTGGCTGGAAGAAAAGAAAAACTGGAGCGAACGCTGGATTTGCTGCACCAGCGCTTCCTTGAAGGGCTGGAGAATTTCCGACTCGTAATCTTCTGGCAGTCCGCCCTGTCGCTTCGCTTGCCCGGCCTCTTCCATCGACAGACCGTAACGCCGCTGAATTTCTTCGGTTACCTGCTTGCCGCCAAACAATTGCTCGCGGGTGTAGAGCGTCTTACCGTCCACCAGAACGCTCAGCGTCAACATGGTCGCCCCGATATCGGCGATCGCGACGACCTGATCGCCGATATCCTCGAACTGTTCACCGATGAGCCGAAACGCGCGCTCGACGGCAAATACCTCGACATCAACCACACGTGGGCGCAGCCCCGCCGCTTCGATGGCAGCGACGCGCATATCCACGTTCTCGCGCCGGCAAGCCGCCAGCATGACCTCGACCTGATCCGGATTGGTTGGGGACGGCCCGAGTACCTGGTAGTCCAGCGCGACCTCGTCGAGCGGATAGGGTACATACTGATCCGCTTCGGCCGCGATCTGGTTTTCGAGGCCCAATTCTCCCAGGTTGGCCGGCATATCAATGACTTTGGTAATTACCGCCGATCCGGCCACAGCAACGGCCGCATCGCGCGTCCTGGTTTTCGCCACCGCGACCACGCGCTTGAGCGCTTCCGCCAGCACAGTGACATCCTGGATATTCTTTTCGACCACCGCGTTAGCCGGCAAAGGCAGGACCCGATAGGCCTCAACCCGAAAGCGGCCACCACTTCGACTGAGCTCGATGAGCTTTACCGAAGAGGAGCTGATATCCAGCCCCAGCAGCTGTTTGTCCTTCTTGCCGAACAAGCCCAAGAGTCCCATGTTTATGCTTTTACTTCCCGTAGTTAGCCGAAATATATACTAAAACGCTTGAGGCAAACAACGCAGGGCCACTATGCTTCGTGCCCGACCTCCCAACGGACCGCATCCATGCGATTGCGCCAGTTGAGCGCTGTGCGACTCCTCGTCCACCTTACCTGTGCCGCCGCGGGCGGTACGCTCATCGTGCTGGCGGCACTGTATCTGTACCTTAGCCCGAAGCTGCCTTCGGTGGAAGTACTGAAAACCGCAAAATTTCAAACCCCGATGCGACTTTACTCACAAGACTTGAAGCTCATTGGAGAATATGGAGAGCAGCGGCGGCAACCCGTCGACTTCGAGGCGATCCCGCCCCTCTTCATCAAGGCCCTGCTTGCCGCCGAAGACGATCACTTCTATAGCCACATCGGGGTGAATCTTAGTGGTCTGTTACGGGCCGCCTTCGAACTGCTCCGAACCGGCAGCATACAGTCGGGCGGCAGCACCATCACCATGCAGGTGGCACGCAATTTCTTTCTCACCAAGGAACAGACTTTCGTAAGAAAATTCAATGAGATACTACTGGCTCTTCGCATCGAAGATCGTCTCGACAAAAATGCGATCCTAACCCTCTATTGCAACAAGATTTTTCTCGGCAATCGCGCCTACGGCATCGCTGCCGCCGCTGAAGTGTATTTCGGGAAGCCACTGGGCGAACTGGCCCTCCCGGAGCTGGCCATGATCGCCGGACTGCCAAAAGCGCCCTCCGCCTACAACCCGGCGAGCAACCCGGAGCGCGCACGCGAGCGCCGCGACTGGATACTGGGGCGCATGCTTCACCTTGGCTATATCGACTTGAGCACCTATCAAACCGCGGTGGCGACACCCGTCTCCACGCGCGTTTATCAGACCCACCTGGATATTCCGGCCCCCTATGTCGCCGAGATGGCGCGCCGCGAGGTGTTCGCCCAGTACGGCGAGAACGCCTACACCGACGGCCTGCGCGTGTTCACCACGATTCGCAGCGACTGGCAACTGACCGCTGACAAGGCAATTGCCAGAGGTTTGGCCGACTACGATCAACGCCATGGGTACCGCGGTGCCGAAGCCCACATCGCCGATCCCCGGCAGTGGCGGACCCGACTGGCCACCGTGCCGGTGGTCCAGGGGTTGGTGCCGGCTGTCGTTACGGAAGTGAAGTCCGAGGGTATTACCGTAGTCCTCGACGATGGTACACGGCTGGATCTGACCGAGAAAAACGCCCTGGCGGGAATGAAACGTCGCCTGGATCAAGCGCGGTTCAGCCGCACGATCACCGACTTCACCGGCGTATTCAAGACTGGCGACCTGATCCGGCTGCGCGGTGCCGGCAAACACTGGGAGTTGGCGCAACTGCCGGAGGCGCAGGCAACCCTGGTGGCGCTGGACCCCCAGAATGGCGCCATCCGCTCCCTGGCGGGGGGCTTTGATTTCGGCACCAGCCACTTCAACCGGGCGACCCAGGCGCGCCGTCAACCCGGGTCCAGCTTCAAGCCATTTATATACGCCAGCGCCCTGGAGCGTGGTTTTACGGCCGCATCCATCTTCAATGACGCCCCTATCGTGTTCGACGACCCCTCCCAGAAGGAGCCCTGGCGCCCGGAAAACGACAATGGCGAGTTCTATGGACCGCTTCGCTTGCGCGAAGCGCTGTATCTCTCCCGCAATATGGTGTCAATCCGCGTACTCCAGGCCGTCGGCGTCCACAACGCCATCGCTTCCCTGACGCGGTTCGGCTTCGAGCCCTCGGAACTGTCGCCCAACCTGTCGCTCGCACTGGGCACTCCCACCTTCACGCCCCTGCAAATGGCGACCGGCTACGCGATTTTCGCCAATGGCGGTTATCGGATATCGCCGTACCTGATCGAGCGCGTCGAAGACGCTGACGGGAAAATCCTGTTTACCGCCAATCCGGAGCGCGTGTGCCCTGCCTGCGGCACGCCGGGCACTGAAAACACGATCGCTGCGCCAGCCGCGCCGAGAGTGATGGACCCCCGCATCGCGTACATCATGGACTCGATGCTCAAGGACGTAATCCGCCGCGGCACCGGGACCCGCGCCCTGCAACTCAAGCGCGGCGACATCGCCGGCAAGACCGGAACCACCAATGGCCCCCGCGACGCCTGGTTCTCGGGCTACAGCCCGACCCTGGTGACGAGCGTCTGGTTCGGGTTCGACGACAACCGGGTGATCGGTGCCAACGAATACGGCAGCACGGCGGCCTTACCCATCTGGATGAACTTCATGGGAGCCGCGCTCGCTGGCACGCCGGACGTCTACCGGCCCAGACCTCCCGGAATTCTCAGCGTGCGCATCGATCCAGACACCGGGCTGCGCGCCAACCCGGGCCGGGATGCGTTCGAAGAGGAGCTGTTTCTGGAGGAGTCCGCGCCCGGCGCGTTCACCCCCGTTCCCGGCGCGCTCGGCGATGAGCCTGTCGGCTTGCCAGACGATATCCTGTGACGCCGACAGGCGGTTAGCCTTCGGCCAGCAGCTCCCGCCAGGGATAATCCTGATCGCCGAGCACGAAGAAATAAGGGTTGAGCAGATCCGCCTTGGTGTTGTAGCGCAGCGGGCTCAGATCCGCCGCCAGCACCACACCGCCCGCCGCTTCAACCACGGCCTGCGCGGCCGCCGTGTCCCACTCGGCCGTCAGCGCCAGGCGCGGATAAATATCCGCACTGCCTTCCGCCACCAGACACAGCTTCAGGGAGCTGCCCATGTTGCGGGTTTCAATCTCCCCCACGCGCCGGCTGATGGAATCCAGCCACTGCGCCACAGTATCGGCACCATGGCTGCGACTCGCCACCACGGTTACCGGCAAGCCCTGGCTCCCGCGCCCCTGCATGGAGCGCGTGCTGATATCGGTGCACCCATCGGCGTCGATGCGCCAGGCTCCCGTCCCCAGCACGCCGGCGTAAACGATGTTGCGGACCGGAACGCTGACCACACCCAACACCGGGACGCCGGCGTCGATCAGCGCGATGTTGACGGTGAACTCGCCGTTGCGTTTGATGAACTCCTTGGTGCCATCCAATGGATCCACCAGCCAGTAGCGCTTCCAGCTGGCCCGCACTTCCCAACCGGGATCGACCGACTCTTCCGACAACACCGGAATTCCCGGCGTCAATTTCGCCAGGCCGGCCATCAGCACATGGTGCGCCGCCAGATCGGCCTCCGTCAGGGGGCTCGAATCGCTCTTTTGCTGCTCGCCCAGGTCGGCGCGCTCATATACTTCGAGAATCGCGTCGCCCGCGGCGCGGGCCAACGCGATCACCGCCTCGATTTCTACCATGACAAACTCCGGGTTGAGCCGGCGCTCAGGAATCGCGCGCGGCGAGATGGTCGCGCGCCAGGGCCAGCGCGCTGATGGAAATGGCGTCGTTGACGTCGTCCCGGGCAAGCAACTCGCTCAGGCGCGCCAGCGGCCAGCACATGGTCGCCAGGGGTTCGGGCTCGTCGCCGGGGAGAGACTCGGGGTAGAGATCCTCTGCCAGCACGATGTCCAGCTCGCGCTCCATGTAAAACGGATTCAGATAGATGCGTTTGAGCGCGCACAGGCGGCGCGCGCCGTGCCCCGCTTCTTCCTTTAATTCGCGGTCGGCGGCGACCAGCACATCCTCGCCCGGATCCACCGCGCCCTTGGGCAAACCCCAGTGATAGCGATGGCTGCCGGCGCCGTATTCGCGCACCAGCAGAATTTCGCCCGCGGCAGTCAGCGGCACTACCACCACCGCGCCATAACCCGCGCCACTCAAACGCTCGTAGATGCGTTCAACGCCATTGGAAAAGCGCAAATCCAGCTGCTCGACGCGAAACAAACGCGAGCGCGCGACGATTTTGCGCTTCAATATTGTAGGCGGGGTGGGCATACTCCCTCAGACCAAGTACAGCGCGGAGCATTATGTTGGATGATCGACTGGAGCGCTATCGACACCGTTCTGCTCGACATGGACGGCACCCTGCTCGACCTCCACTTCGACAACCATTTCTGGCAGCACCATCTGCCGCGGCGTTTCGCTGAACACCACGGGCTCGATCCGGAGACCAGCATGCGCGAGCTGCACGAGCGGTTCGCGCGCGAACAGCACCGCCTGCAATGGTATTGCACGGATTACTGGTCGGCGCAGCTCGGGCTCGACGTGACCGCCCTGAAGCGCGAAGTCGCCCACCTGATCGCCGAGCGTCCCCGCGCCAGCGCCTTGCTGGAACAACTGGGCGCGCGCGGGCGCCACCGGATCCTCATCACCAACGCCCATCGCGACAGCCTGAACCTCAAGCTGAGTCGCACCCTGATCGGCGCCGGGCTCGACCGCGTGATTTCATCGCACGACTACGGTATGCCCAAGGAAGACCCTGCGTTCTGGCAGCGCCTGGCCGCCGAGGTGAGCTTCGATCCGCGGCGCACCCTGTTTATCGACGACAGCGAGCCGGTACTCGACGCCGCCCGGGATTACGGCATTGCCCACCTGCTGTGCGTCAGCCAGCCCGACAGCCGGCGCGACCACCGCGCGCAACTGCGCTTCCCGGCCCTCGCCGATTTCGACGACATCCTTCCGGTAATCTGATGACAGCGGACGCGGCGGTGCGGGTGCGGCTCGACAAATGGCTGTGGGCGGCGCGCTTTTTCAAGACCCGCAGCCTGGCGAAAGCCGCCATCGAAGGCGGCAAGGTGCAGATCAACGGTCAGCGCGCCAAACCCAGCAAGGAAATCGAGCCGGGAATCACCCTGACCATCCACCAGGGCTGGGAGGAAAAAACCCTGGTAGTGACTGCCTTGTCCGAGCAGCGCCGGGGTGCCACGGAAGCGGCGCTGTTGTACGCCGAAACTCCCGATAGCCTGGTCCAGCGCGAACAGAAAGCCGCCGCCCGCCGCGCTGCGCGCGCGGGCGTCCAGTATCCGGACGAACGCCCCAGCAAAAAACAGCGTCGTCAGATCATCAAATTCCGCGATCTCGATTTTTCCGACCCCGCGTGATACGACCTGTGCCAATAACGCTCAGCGACATCCACCAGCGTTTTCTGTTCGAGGACTACGATATCCGCGGCGAAATCGTATCGCTGCGCCAGTCCGCCGCCGAGGTGTATCGCCACAATCCCTATCCAGCAGCACTGCAAGCGCAACTCGGCGAATTTCTCGCGGCTGCCGCATTGATCAGCGCCAACCTGAAAGCCGCCGGCACGATCACGGTGCAGGCGCGGGGCGACGGGCCGGTGCCGCTGCTGATGGCCGACTGCACCGACCGCCGCGATCTGCGCGCCATCGCGCGCATGCCCGACTCCGGCGCCCTACTCAGTAACGATCTGCGCCAGCTGGTGGGCTCGGGCCATCTGAGCATCACCGTGACCATGCCCGGCCGCGAGCGCCACCAGGGCATAGTGCCGCTGGAACACTCGCGCCTCGCCGCCTGTCTTTCCGATTATTTCGCCCGCTCGGAGCAACTGCCGACCCGGCTGTGGCTCGCGGCCGACTCGGGGCGGCCGCAGGCCTGTTGTTGCAGGCGCTTCCGATACAACGCCAGACGCTCACAGAACGCGAACGTTGCTGGGAGCATCTCACCGCCCTGGCCGACACCCTCACCGCCCACGAGCAACTGGCACTCGGCCACGGCGCGCGGTTGCACCGGCTGTTTCACGGCGAACGGGTGCGCCTCTACGACCCGACGCCGCTGCGGTTCGCGTGCAGCTGTTCGCGCGCGCGTATCGGTGGCTCCATCGTTGCCCTCGGGCCGGACACGGTGCGCGAGCTGCTGGCGAGCTCGCCGCTGGTGTCGACCCAGTGCCAGTTCTGTCACCAACGCTACGACTTCACCGCGGCCCAACTATCCGCCGCGGCGCTCGGCGCGGACCCCACCCTGCACTGACCGCCTGTTGCCCCCGGGGTTTTTTTTGCATAATTGGCGCCCCCACGCCCGCACGAGTGCCCCAGTGACCCAGCGACAAGACTCCCCGATGGCCCGGACCGAAACAGCCGCGGTCAATGTGCATGCCGATCTGAGCACCGCCGAGCTGATTGAGCTGGCGCTGCAGCGCGGGGAAGGGGTCCTGACTCACAGTGGCGCACTGCTGACCACCACCGGACGCCATACCGGGCGTTCGCCGGCGGATCGATTCATTGTGGAAGAACCCAGCACCAGCGAGGACATCGCCTGGGGCCCGGTCAACCGTCCGTTTGCCAGCGAACGCTTCGACGCCTTGTGGAGCCGCGTCGAGGCCCATCTGGCGGAAGGCGACCGTTTTACTTCGGACCTCCACGTCGGTCAGGATCCTGAACACTACCTGCCGATCCGGGTCACCACCGAAACCGCCTGGCACAGCCTGTTCGCACGCAACATGTTCATCCGGCCACCCCGCTTCAACCCGTCGGGCAAGGAACCGTGGAAAGTCCTGCACGCGGCCAGTTTTGCCTGCGATCCGCACCGCGACGGCACCACCAGCGCGGGCGCGGTCATCATCCATTTTGCGCAGCGCAAATTGCTGATCGCCGGCATGCGTTACGCGGGCGAACTGAAAAAAGGCATGTTTTCGGTGCAAAACTTTCTGCTGCCCGAAAAAGACGTGCTGCCGATGCACTGTGCCGCCAATGTCGGCGAAGCTGGTGATGTCACGCTGTTTTTCGGGCTGTCCGGCACCGGCAAGACGACGCTTTCCGCCGATCCGGACCGCTACCTGATCGGCGATGATGAACACGGCTGGACCGAGGGCGCAGTGTTCAACCTGGAAGGCGGGTGTTACGCCAAGACCATCGATCTGAGCCACGAAAACGAGCCCGTGATCTGGGACGCCATCCGTTTCGGCGCCATTGTCGAAAACGTGGTCGTCGGGAAACACCGGATCCCGGACTACAGTGACACCGCCCTCACGGAGAACGGCCGCTGCAGCTACCCGCTGGAACACGTCGCGATGCGCTGTGTACCGAATCGGGCCGGCGAGCCGAGCAACATCATTTTTCTGACTTGCGATGTCACCGGCGTGCTGCCGCCGGTCTCGGTGCTCTCCAAAGAAGGTGCCGCCTATCACTTCCTGAGCGGCTACACGGCCCGCGTCGGCTCCACCGAGCTGGGCGGCGAGGCGGGCATCAATCCCACTTTTTCGACCTGTTTCGGCGCGCCCTTCATGCCGCGCCCCGCTGGCGTCTACGCCGAACTGCTGATGAAACGCGCCGAGAGCTTCGGCAGCCGGGTGTACTTGGTCAATACCGGCTGGACGGGTGGTTCCGGAGGCGCCGGCGGCGGCGGCAAACGTTTCCCCATCCCAGTGACCCGTGCCGTGGTCGCCGCCATCCAGAGCGGGGCGCTGGACGATGTCGAGACCATCAATCTGCCGCTGCTGAATCTCGCCGTGCCGCGCCATGTGCCCGGCGTCGACGACCACTACCTGATCCCGCGCAAGAACTGGGCGGATCCGGCCACCTACGACGCCCAGGCCCACAAACTGGCCGGTCTGTTTATCGAGAACTTCAAGCGCTTCGATGTCGCCGCCGCGATCGTTGCCGCCGGGCCACGCCTCGACTGACGCTCCACCTCGCGGGGCGCTGCGGCGTGGCGCTCCGACCGCACCGGCACTATCGTCTGGCCAGACTTTGCTCCGCAAAGCAGCCCTGCGCCAGACCGTCCTGTAAACCGCGGCGATAGCAACCCGCCGCTCCGGCGTGGTCGCCCAGCCCGGTCAATACTTCCGCCAGTTCGGCCTGGATTTCCGGCCTGGCGGCCATGCGCAACGCACGCTCCAGATAATCCCGCCCCTTGCCCCAGATCGCGAGACGCCGACAGAGCTGCCCCAAGGCCAGCAGCAGTTGCCATGACTCGCCGTGGCGACGCAGCCAGCCTTCCGCAGTCGCCAGATGCCGGGGCGGCGTGGCAAGCGCCACCCGGCTCCAGTCGAGCACCAGCTCCGGCTCCCAGTTCCGATCCAGATGCCGGCGCAGCTCCGCCTCCGCCGTGGCGGGATCGCCAAGCCTGGCGAGCGCCCCGGCGTAGGAGCGCAAGCATTCACCCCGGCGCTGGTATTCGCGCGGAGTGCGGCGCCACAGTTCCGCCAGCGTGGCGTGGCGCTGCTCCCGGGACTCACCCGCTGCGTCGGTGGAAAATCCTTTGAGCAAGCCTGCGTATACCTGCAATTCCAAGGCAGCGAGATCCTCGGGCGGCGCCACCCGAACGCGCCGCAACCCCGGCAACAATCCGGCCAACCCTTCCCAGTCCCGCTGCCGAAGCAGACAGTCGCGCAACTCCGCCAGCAGGCCGGGATGATCGGCGTGCGTGGCCAGTGCCGCGCGCAGTTGATCAACGGCGCGCGTCTCGTCTCCGCGGCGCACCGCCAGACGGGCGCGCATCAGGGCCAGCGCGGCGTTGTCCTCTGGCACTTCGCGCGCGGCCGCAGCCAGAAGCTCCTCGGCCTCCGTGTCCTGACCCAGGCGCGTCGCCGCGTCCGCGGCCAGCACAAAGTTGAGCCCGGGGATTTCCGAGCGCGGCACCGACTGCACCAACGCGGTCCGGGCACGCGCCCAATGTCCTTCGTAAAAATCCGCCAGTGCCACCATCACCGCGCGCCGATTGCGCGCTTCGCGGCGGCCGCGCCGCCCGCGCCAGGCATTCAGTCCCGGCTGCGTCAATCCGCGCCACAGCAACTTCAATCCGTACCAGCCCAACCCGAAGACCGCCAGCAGCAACACCGTCAGCCAGAGACTGAGCTGAACCACCCGATCGCCGACCACGATCAGGATGTAGCCACGCGCATAGTCCAGGCCCCAGTACACCAGACCCCCCGCCAGCAGCATGACCGCGAGCATCAGCAGCGTCTTTCTCATCGCGGCGCCACCCCGGCACGGCGCTGCGCGTCACGCGCCAGGTACTCCCGTACGCGCTCCCGCGACGAGCTGATGTCGGGCAGCGTCAATGCCACGGACTCGGTTTGCAGGCCGACGAGCTCGGCACGCAGCGCGGGGGCGCGGGGATCGAATCCGAAATGCACATCCAGTAACTGCACCGCGCGCGCCAGGGAATCGCGATAGATGCGCTCCTGACGCGCCAGCACCGCCAGTTGCGCCTGCGACAGCAGCAGCTCCAGATATTGCTGCAGGCGCGCTTCCTGCGCGCGGGAAAGCAGTGCGGGCGGCGGCGCGTCGAGTGCGTACCCGCAGGTGTTCGGCGCTGAAACGCCGCAGCGCCGCACCGGCGTTGCCGAGCAGACGCGACCAGAAGCCGACGGGTGCCGACTCCGCATCCCGGGCGACACCGTCCGCAGCCGGCATCGACACCGGCCGTGGCGCGGGATTCAGGGTGGCGATGGCGGTCTGAAGCGCGCTCAGGCGCAGATAGAGGCCTTCGACATCGACGCTGCCGGCCAGCTTCAGCGCTGTCATATCCGCCACCAGTGCCGCCCGCACCGGCACGATGGTGGGATCTGTCAGCGGCGCCAGCAAGGCATCGGCGCGCTCCAGCAATGCCAGCGCGGAAGCCGCCGAACGCGCTTCCCAAAGCCGCTGACTGGCGAGTCGCAGCAGGTGTTCAACTTCCATGAGCGCCAGCACATCGCTATCCGGAGCCACCGCCTGGCGCGCGCTGGTCTCGCGGTCGAGCTCGGCCTTGAGTGCAGCGAGCGCCGCGCGTAGCTGCTCGCGCTCGCGATCCTGGGTATCGATTTTCTCGCGCAGCGTGCTCAGTTCTCCCGCGATCGCGACCATAGCTACTGCGGTCGGCTCCGACGCAGCCGCCGCTTGTTCCGGAGCACCAAGCGTCAGGCGAGCCGCAATTCTTTGCCCATACGCTTGCCAGCCCAGGTAGCCGACCACCGCGAGCGCCGCCAGCACCAACAGGCGAAGGCCCAGCTTCCGCACCCGCGACCCAGCCCGCGGTGCGGCGACCCCCGCATCGGCAGCGGCCCCGCCGATCACCGACTCCTCTCGTTGTCCTGCCACAGTGGCTCCCGTTGTCATGCCTGAAATCGCTCTGGAGTGTACCAGCGGCACACCGCCTGCTCCATTTTTGCGGTGAGGGCGCTCGCGGCGACGATGGACTCGAAGCCCAGCCCCCGCGCGATGTCCGCCACCCGCTCGCCCGGCACCAGGCAAACCGGGCGCGGCAGCGAACCGCCCGCGCGTTCCAGAAGTTGACTCAGCGCGCGCAGTACTTCGCCGCTGTGGGCAACCAGCAACAGTGGGCCGGGCGCCGCCAGCGCGGCGGCCAGCGCTGGCTCCCAGCGTCGCTCCGGCACCCGCCGGTACACCTCGCAATAACGCACTTGGGCACCGCGTGCGCGCAGGCCGGCGCGCAACGCATCGCGCCCGCCGACGCCGCGAAAAATCACCAGCGTTTGTCCGTGGACCGCCTGCAATTCGGGTAACCCGAGGAGCCCTTCGGTATTCGCCTCACGCGGATACCGGGCGGTGATATCCCAGTCTTCGCGCAGTGCCGCGGCGGTCGTGGCACCGACCGCGAAGATCGGCACGCGGGTCGGGACCAGGCCCGCCGCCACCAGTTGCTCGAACCCGTGACGGACGGCGTGGCGGCTGATGAATATCCAGCCGTCAGCGTTGGCCACCGCAGCCGACAGGTCCGCATCCAGCGCGGGTCGGGATTCGATGGCGAGCAGGGGAAAGGAATGCACTTCGGCGCCGCGCGCAGTCAGTCGCGCGGCCAACGGATCGCCCGGCCGCGCACTGCGCAAGATCAGTACCCGCAACCCGGTGAGGGAAGCGGTCACCGCGCCTGTGCCAGCAGGGCGCCCGCGCCCCGCGCCAGCAGTGCCTCGGCAAGCTGGATACCCAGGGCTTCCGCCTGGGTTTCGTCGCCGCGGATCGCGTCACACAGCAGCCGCGACCCGTCGACCGCGCCCACCAGGGCGCGCAGGTGCAATTGCCCGGTGGCGTCCAGCTCGCCGTAGCAGGCGATGGGCACCTGGCAGCCGCCCTGTAACCGGCGGTTGACGGCGCGCTCGGCACGCACGCAGGTCGTGGTCGCAGGATCGGCGAGGGGCGCGATCAGCTCCTGGACCCGATGGTCCTCCAGACGACACTCGATACCCAGCGCGCCCTGCCCCGGCGCCGGCAGCGACAGTTCGGGCGCGATGCGCGCCGCGATGCGCGCGGCGAAACCCAGCCGCAGCAGACCGGCACTGGCCAGAATCAGCACATCAAAATCACCCCGGTCCAGGCGCGCGAGACGGGTATTGACGTTGCCGCGCACCTCGCGCACGTCGAGGTGCGGAAAGTGCGCCAGCAATTGGCAACGGCGGCGCAGGCTGGCCGTACCTACCCGGGCGCCGTGGGGCAGCGCGTCCAGTGCGCGCCAATGCCCACCGACCAATGCGTCGCTGGGGTCTTCGCGGGCGCAGATCGCCGCCAGTCCCAGGCCGGGCGGAAAATCCATGGGCACGTCCTTCATGGAGTGCACCGCAATATCGGCGGCGCCGGCCAGCAGCGCCTGCTCCAGCTCCTTCACGAACAGCCCCTTGCCGCCGACCGCGGCCAGGGACCGATCCAGCAGACGGTCACCCTGGGTGGTGAAGCCCAGAATTTCGATCGCTATGGCGCCGCCATGGAGACGTTCGAGTTCGGCTTTGATGTAGTGGGCCTGCCAGAGCGCGAGGGGACTTTCGCGGGTGGCGATACGCAGACGCTGGGGTGACATGAAGGGTGCAACCGCGGTCAGATTTGATCGAGCAATTTCTTGAGTCCGACGATATGTCGGCGACTCACCTGGGGTCGGATATCGAGATCCCGCAGGCGCACAAAATTCTGACCGTCGTGATTGCGGTCCAGCCCCTCGATATGATTGATCGACACCAGCGCATTGCGATGGACACGGATGAAGCGGCCATCGAATTCCTGCTCCAGATCCCGCAGGGTCTCATCGAGCAGAGACTCGCTGTCGCCGTGGTAGGCCGTGACGTATTTGTGATCGGCCTGAAACAGCGCCACTTCCGCCACCGGCACCAGATCCAGACCGCGGCGGTTGCGCGCCGTAATATGTGTGCGCCCGTCCAGAACCATGCCCGGCAACTGGCGCAGCTCCGCCAGTTGTGCCTTGTTGATGCGACGCGCGCGACTGAGTGCGGCGGCAAGATCCGCCTGGCGCACCGGCTTCAGCAAATAGCCGACCGCCTGGGAAGAAAATGCTTCCACCGCGTAATCGCCATAAGCGGTACAGAAAATCACTGCCGGCGGCGGATCCAGCTCCGCCAGATGCTGCGCGGCCGCGAGACCATCCATGCCCGGCATGCGCACATCCATCAACACCACGTCGGGGCTCAGGTCGCGTGCCATCCGCACCGCTTCCTGGCCGTGGCCCGCCTGCCCGATGATGCGGAACCCGCCGAGCGCCAGCACCATGCGCGCCATGCGCTCCCGCGCCAGGGGTTCGTCGTCCACAATCACTACGTTCATTGCGATCGCCTCACCAGGCCAGCGGGTAACTCAGCGTCGTCACATAGTGCTCGCCGTCGGTGAGGAACTCGACGCGGGCACGGGGTCCGAAGTGCGCTTCCAGACGCCGCCGGACATTGTCCATCGCCGACTTGCTGCCCTTATTATGCCGCATGCGCGGATTGAAGGGATTGCGCACCGAAATACTCACCCGGTCCCCCGCCCGCCGTACCCGGATCTCCACGGTCCCTCCCGCCGGCAGCAACTGGATGCCGTGATAAACGGCGTTTTCGAGCACCGGCTGCAACGACAGGCAGGGAATCTGCACGCCGGCGCCGTAATCGCCGATCTCCCACTCGGTGCGCAACCGGTCCCCCAGACGCATTTTTTCGATCGCCATGTAACTGCGGCACAGCGCCAGTTCTTCGCGCAGCGGCACCAGGGTCTGGGCGTCGGTGAGGGCACGGCGGAACAGATCGGAGAGATCTTCAACCACCCGCTCGGCTTTCTCGGGATCGGAACCGATCAGGCTCGCGATCATGTTCATGCTGTTGAACAAGAAATGCGGTCGAATACGCGCCTGCAAGGCCTGAATGCGCGCTTCCAGCTCGGCGCGTTGCTGGATCCGCAATTGCTGCTGCAAATAGAGATACCGCAACAGGATCCCGGCGGGTATCGCGGTCACCACCACCGCATCCAGCGCGCGGCCAAACCCGAACACGCCACCCAGACTCCAGGCCACCACATAATCCGCCGCGACGCCGACCCCGAACGCGACCATCAATACCAGGCCAAAACTGATGATGGCACTCCAGGTGTAGCGCACCCCAACCAGCCAGCGATTGCATTCGCAGAGCACCAATACACTCAACAGCGCGATCCAGATCGCCATGAACGCGATGTTACCGAACCCCAGCCAGTCGAAATCTTCAATGCCGTAGCGCGCCACCCCCATCAACACCGACAGCAGCAACGAAATGACGATGACCGCCAGCAACCCTTCGCCACGGCACAGATCCGGCAGAAAATAATCGACCTCGTACAGCGACACGGCTCGCCGTCGCGGCAACCATTTTTCACGCCAACTCAAAATTCGCTCCATCATGCCGCCCTTGGTCCCGGTTTATAATACGCGCCTTCATACCATCCAAGCCGCACACCGCCGGTGTGCGCAAATCGCAAACCCGGACACCCTATGAGCCAGGACAAACCCGTCAATCAGGCCTGGGGCGGCCGCTTCGGCGAAGCCACCGACGCCTTTGTCGCCCGTTTCACCGCGTCCGTCCGCTTCGACCAGCGCCTGTATCGCCACGATATCGCCGGCTCCATCGCCCACGCCGAGATGCTGACGCGGGTCGGTGTGCTCACCCAAGCGGAACGCGACGCCATCGTCGCCGGCCTGACAGCCATCGCCGCGCAGATCGCCGACGGCCGGTTCACCTGGTCCGAAGCGCTCGAAGACGTGCACATGAACATCGAATCCGCGCTCACCGCCGCCATCGGCACCGCAGGCAAGAAGCTTCACACTGGGCGCTCCCGCAACGACCAGGTGGCGACCGACATCCGCCTCTGGCTGCGCGACGAGATCGACGCCATCCTGGCGGAAATCACCCGCTTGCAGCAGGCGCTGGTGGAGGTCGCCGAACGCGAGGCCGACACCATCATGCCGGGCTTCACCCATTTGCAGACCGCCCAGCCGGTGACTTTCGGCCACCACCTGATGGCCTGGTACGAAATGCTGGGCCGGGATCATTCGCGCCTGATCGACTGCCGCAAGCGCCTGAATCGCTCGCCGCTGGGCGCCGCCGCGCTGGCCGGCACCAGCTATCCCATCGACCGCCACCACAGCGCCGCGCTGCTCGGCTTCGACGGACCCACCGCCAATTCCATGGATTCCGTCAGCGACCGTGATTTCGCCATCGAATTCTGTGCCGCCGCCAGCCTGCTGATGACGCACCTGTCACGCGCCTCCGAAGAGCTGATCCTGTGGGCCTCGGCGCAGTTTCGTTTCGTCGATCTGCCCGACCGCTTCTGCACCGGCTCGTCCATCATGCCGCAGAAAAAGAATCCCGACGTGCCGGAACTGGTGCGTGGCAAGACGGGCCGCGTCACCGGCCATCTGGTCGCCCTGCTCACCCTGATGAAGGGTCAGCCGCTCGCCTACAACAAGGACAATCAGGAAGACAAGGAGCCCCTGTTCGATACCGCGGACACGCTGCGCGACTGCCTGCGCGCCTTCGCCGACATGGTGCCTGCCCTGCAAGTGAATCGCACCGCCATGCGCGCCGCCGCGCGCGCCGGCTACGCCACCGCCACCGACCTCGCCGACTACCTGGTGCGCCGGGGCCTGCCTTTCCGAGACGCCCACGAAGCGGTCGGCAAAGCCGTGGCACACGGCATCGCCAGTGGTCGGGATCTCGCCGAGCTGTCGCTCGACGAGTTGCGCGTTTTCGCGCCCACCATCGCCAGCGATGTCTTTGCCGTGCTCACCCTCGAAGGCTCCGTCGCCGCCCGCGATCACATCGGCGGCACCGCGCCGACGCAGGTGCGTGCCGCCGTCGCGCAGGCGCGCGACGGCCTCGCCCGCCGCGCCGCGCCATTGCAAGCGCAGTCCTGAACCGCCCCGTCCTCACCGGGGCCTCCAGCACCTCGCAACTGAATCGCCACTACGCCTTCCCGGATCGGCCAGGCGTCGCGGACATTCACGCGACTGGCCGCCAGCAGGTGGCGCTTGCTCCCCTTTTTTTCCCGATCGGTCGGGTTGCGCCCGACGGCCTCTTGCGCCAATGGGGCCTTGAACATGGCCCCATCAATGCTCTGCCATCGCCAGGCGATGCCCTCCATCTGGTCGTACTCGGCAAGCCCGGCCTTCCACAGGGCCTCGAACACTTGTCGCGCTGGCTTGGGCGGGCACCCCGCTCCCGCCTTGCGCACATACGCCTTGTCGCTGCTGCGCTCTCGCACCGGTATCAACGGTTCGACCCGGCGCCAGAACGCATCACTCACCTCCCACGATTCGACCCGCTTGCGTGTGACCATGCATTCGCTCCAACGCCGCTTGGAATGCGGCTCGGGGCGGTAGTTTGCTATTTGCGGATAAGTTCTTAGGCTGGAGCATTACGAAGGCCACCATTGGCGAGGCTTTCATCATCACGCAAGTCTCTGCATAGCGGCTCACGGCTTTTTGATGTTGGAGCGGCTCTCCGGCAGAAAAAAACGCCGCTCGATTCCAAGCGCCTGCCCTACCCGAAGGCTTCCAGCCGCGCGGGGCGGGGCCGATGCAGCACCATGAGCCCACGTCGATCGCCACGTGCCGCTTTCGTCTGGCCCGTGCGATCGTCAGAACCCTGCGCTTGTGCCCCTGTTGCGGACGCGGAAGGGAGATCCCGTGATTTATAACACAGTAGTAATAGCAGCCTGTCGGTCTATCCCCTGTAAATGACGCATCGCACCTGGCCCGGGACATGGTCGATGTAGTTGAGAGTCAATATCTACGCCAACGCCAACCGACACAGTTCACTCTCGACCGGAAAACGGCGTGCTGGAATTTGAAATATCGGCTGTCTGTCGCATGGTGAAATCAAACCCGCCGATGCGGTGCCGCCGCCGCTCAAGTCCGATGGCCTGCTAGAATGTCCCGTCGGTTGCAGATTTCTGCTGCCATCAATGTGCCGATATCGGGAGACATCGTATGAGCAAGGGCATGGACAGTAAAAAGGCTGACAAGAAAAAACCTGCCAAGACCCTGAAGGAGAAAAAAGCAGCAAAGAAAGAAAGGAAAGCCGGTAAATAGCGCCGATTCCGACCGGGCACAAGAGCGCGCTGTGAGGCGCGTTTGGCTCCGTCGTCTCGCCCGCTTGATGTGTTGTCGATGACATCCCAACCAGCGTCGTGCAAGAAATCAGTTGTTGGAGGCTTTCGAGGATATGGCTACCAATGAACTCTGCTACGACCCCAGCACCCGCGCCGTCATCGACAACCCCTTCCCGCTGTTTGCGCGTTTGCAACGCGAGGCGCCGGTGCACTGGAGCGCGCCGCTGCGCGGCTGGGTGGTGACGCGCCACGAGGACTGCAAGGCGATCCTGCTCGACAAGCGCTTTTCCGCCGCGCGCATGCAACCCTTCTTCAATGCCCTGCCCCGGGAACAGCGCGCCAAACTGCACGATCTCGAAGCCTCGGTGAGTTTGTGGACCGTGTTTCTCGATCCGCCCGACCACACCCGCCTGCGCCGCCTGCTCAACCGCGGGTTCACCTCGCGCGCGGTGAATGCGATGGCGCCGCGCATCGCCGAGATCGTCCACGAAACCATCGATGCGGTGGTCGGACGCCGCGCCATCGATTTCATCCGCGACCTCGCCTACCGGATTCCGGCGGCGGTGATCATGGAAATGCTGGGTGCGTCGCGCGGCGAGATCGAAGCCTTCAAACTGTGGTCGGACGACCTCGGCCTGTTCATCGGCAGCTCCCGCGTCACTGCGGACAAATACGAGCGCGCCGAGACGGCGATGACAAATCTGACCGGAGCCTTTCGCGAACTGGTGGCGGAGCGGCGCCGCCGACCGCGCACGGACATGATCAGCGATCTGATCCGCGCCGAGGACGAAGGTGAGGTGCTGGGCGAGCAGGAGCTGATCGCCACCTGCGTGCTGCTGCTGTTCGCGGGCCACGAGACCACCGGCAATCTGCTCGGTACCGGCATGTACTATCTGACGCGCCACCCGGATCAGCTCGACGACCTGCGCTGGCATCCGGAACTGGCCGAGTCCGCGGTGGAGGAAATCCTCCGTTACGACGGACCCAATGCGGCGGTGACCCGGGTGGCGGCCGAAGACATCGAGTTCGGCGGCCATCGCATCGCCAAGGGCCAGCGCGTGTTCGCGATGATCAATGCGGCGAACCGCGACCCGGAAGTGTTTTCCGATCCGCAGCGGTTCGACATCCGCCGTCCTCCCCCGAGCGGCACGCCGCTCGGACAGTTCGCCTTCGGCCACGGCATCCACTTCTGCATCGGCGCGCCCCTGGCGCGCCTGGAAGGCCGCATCGCGCTGCCGATCCTTGCCGAGCGCATCCGCCATCCCCGGCTGATCGGCGCCGCGCCCGAATGGCTGGACAGTCTGAGTTTTCGCGGCCTCACGGCGCTGCCATTGGCCGGCGAATTTGTCGCCCGCGGCGTTTAGCGCGCGACAAAATCCGACGATCCCCCCAAGCCCGTAAAATGCCAACGCCACAACCGCTCCGGCCACACCATGCTGACACTGCTGCTCAATGGGCATATCGCCCTGTTCGCCATCCTGCTGCTGGCGATCATCGTCTCGCTCAGTCTGCACGAGTTTGGTCACGCCCAGGCGGCCACCCTGCTGGGTGACGATACCGCCCGGCGCATGGGACGGCTTACCGTCAACCCGGTTGCCCATATCGATCCGCTGGGCCTGTTGATGGTGGTGCTGGTGGGATTCGGCTACGCCCGGCCGGTGCCCTTCAATCCCGCCAACATGCGCCGGCGCTGGGCGCCGGCCGCGGTCGCGGCGGCGGGCCCCGGCATGAATCTGCTGCTGGCGGTGGTGGGGGTGAATCTGTTGGCCCTGGGCGCCCAGGCGGGCGGCGTTGCCGGGTCGCGGGAGGCCGTGCTGACGCTGACGATCCTGGCCCAGATCAATGTGCTGCTGATGCTGTTCAACCTGTTGCCGTTGGGGCCGCTCGATGGCCATTACATTCTGTCCTGGCTGCTGCCGCCGCGGCTCGGCCAGCGCTACGATCACTTCAACGCCCGTCACGGCACCCAGGCGTTTCTGGTGCTGATCCTGCTCAGCGTGATGGGCGTGCCGGTGTTCCGCTTTCTGGCGAGTTTCGCGGACCGGGTGCTCCCGTTGCTGGTCGTTGTCTGAGCCGGGGCGCTGGCGCTGGCGCTCGCGGCAGCGTGCGGCGGCGCGTCAGGAGACCGCCTTCAGGATCAGCGGCGCCAGCGCATCCGGCAGACGCACCTGCCCCGCCAGCACGAAAGCGTGCGCTTGCGCCGACATCTTGCGCCAGGTCTTGCGGATGATGTTCAGCCACTTGGCTGCGTCGTAGTCGGGGTGCAGCTCCGCGAAGCCCGCCAGATAGTGTTCCAGAAAGACCAGGGCGGACACATCCTCCAGCAACTGCGTCTCGCGGTTCACCTTGAGGTCCTGCTTGCTCACCGCGGCCTTGACGCGCGCGATCAGCGCCGCATCGTAGCCGGTGTCCTCCATGATGGTCGCGGCGGTCTCGGCGTGGAACTGGTACAGCCCGGCGCGCCAGCGCAGGTAGCCCTGCCGGCCCGCCGGATAAGTGGAACGCGGCGTCATCCAGCGCTGGATGTGCTGGGCGCGTACGGCGAGCTGCACCGCTTCCGACGCCTCCGGCGCGAAACGTTCCAGCATGGCGGTCATGCGCTCGGCGTAGAGCAGTTCCCGGGGCCGACCGCTTTCCTGATGGGGATCCTGCGCATTGGCGGCGTCGAAGCGGGCGATGGTGGTGGTGAAGCGTTGCGGGTCGGTGATCATTTCGGCGGTGTGACCGTGGCTCGGAAAAATGGCCCGGGAACGTGTGTCTCGGGAAGTTTTCGGGGAAACCTCGTTCTGGCTCGGCGCCCAGTGCGCCGGCTGCGGTTCCCGCAGCGGCCATGATCGCGAAAATGGCGCCAGGCCGCGACCCCTCCGGCCTTCGCGGGGCGGGTCGGTAGCCCGCTAAGCCGACCCGTGCCGCAGCAATGTCAGAGTCGGCTGGCGCAATGCGCGGCGGCTGGCGGCGACGCCGGCCACGGCGACCAGTGCCGCCAGCGACGGCGGCAGCAACAGCCAGGGAGAGCCGAGGGGCAGAGCGATGCCCAAGCGCGATCCGAGCGGATAGAGCACGGCCAGCGCGATCAGCACGGCGCCCAGCGCGGCGCAGCCGCCCAGGGTCAGAAACTCGATCCAGGCGATCTGGCGCAGCAGCTTTTGTTCTCCGCCCAGGGTGCGCAGCAATGCGTTGTCGCGGCCGCGTTCGACTTGGCCACCTTGAAGCGCCGCAGCCAGCACCAGCAGCGCCGCGAACATCAGCAGGGCGGCGAGTAGCGCGGTGGCGCGACTGGCTTGGCGCGCGATGTCGGCGGCCCGGGCCAGCAAGGCGTGGACATCGAGCAGGGTGATGTGGGGCAGCTCCTGCAACAGCGCGGCGGTTCTTCCGGCCGGACCGTCCGGCGGCAGCCAGAAGCCGGTGAGCCAGGTGATGTCCTCGCCGGCCAGCGCGCCCGGGGCGAACATGAAAAAGAAATTGGGTTCGAAGCTGTCCCAGTCGACTTCGCGCAGGCTGGTGACCCGGGCGTCGAGCGTGCCCCGGCTGGTGACGAATTGCAGTCGGTCGCCCAGCACGAGCCCCAGATTTTCCGCCAGTTCCCGCTCCACCGAGACGCCGTCGCCGCGGGCCGGCCAGGCGCCCTGCGTCACCCGATTGCTGCTCGGTAACTGCGCAGTCTCGGTCAATGCGAGATCCCGGTTCAGGGCGCGTTCGCTGCGCGCATTCTCCTTGGTGACGGCATCCCGCATCGGCACGTCGTTGATGCTGGTGAGGCGGCCGCGCACCGTGGGGTAGAGCGGTTGGCCTTCGGCATGCTGGGTATCCAGCCAGGCGTGGTAAGCATCGCGATCGGCGTCGAACAGGTTGAGCACGAAATGATTGGGCGCGCGCGCTGGCAATTTGGTGCGCCAGTCGTCCAGCAGGCGCGTGCCCACCAGCCCGGACAGGGTCAGCACGGCCATCGCCAACGTCAGGGCCGCAAGCAGCGGCAGCGTCAGGGCCGGGCGCCGGCCGAGGCGGCGCAGCGCAAGGCGCGCGGCGAGGGGCAGACGGGCGCCGGCGATATCCAGTGCTTTCAGCGCCGGCCACAGCACGACCGGCAGCAGCGCACCCAGAGCGGCCACCAGTAGCAGCAGGGCGCCGAGATCGGCGAGCGAATCGGTCAGCAATCCGGCGAGTAACACAGGCACGGTCAGCGCGGCGGCAAGTTCCAGACCGCCCGCGGCCGCGCGCGGCTGCACACCCTGGCGGAGCACGACCAGGGCCGGCACCCGCACCAGACTCGCCAGACGCGGCAGGGCGAAGCCGAACCACAGCAGCAGCGGTCCCAGGGCGAGCGCCAGCCAGTCGGTTGCGGTACCCGCCCAGGGTTGCTGCCAGTCGAGCAGCGTGCGCAGCACGGCGACCAGTGCGATGCCGAGACCGGAGCCGAGTGCGACCGCTGGCAGCACGGCCGCGAACTCCCGCCCCAGCAGGCGCCCGATCACCTGGCGGCGGCTGGCGCCGAAGCTGCGCAAGAGTCCCGCGAGCCGCGCGCGACGCGCGACCCGCTGGCCGGTGGCGAGGTGAATGGCGGCGCCGCACAGCAGGCTGATGAGCAGCACCGCGAGCTTGGCCCAGAGGGTCAGTTGGCGCAGCGGGCCGAGACTGCGCACCGCCGCGTCCGCGATGTCTTCCAGTTGCTGGTCGGGCCGCAGTCCGGGCCGCAGTGCGGCGGCGATCGAATCCAGATCGACGCCGATGGCATGGCTCATCAACAGCCGGTAATCGACGCGGGTTCCGGGCGCCAGCACGCCGGTGGCGGCGAGATCGTCGCGATGGAACAACACCCGGGGGCTCATGCCGTAGAAGCCGGCGCCTTCGTCTGGCAACTGGCGGATCACGGCGTCGATGATGAAGGTCTTGTTGCCCAGCTCGAGCGTGTCGCCGGGCGCCAGGCTCAGGCGGTCGAGCACCTGATCCGCGACCCAGAGTTCGCCCGGTGCCGGACCCTGCGTGCGGGGTGTGGCGGGGGCAAAGCGCGATGGCGCCACTTCGAGCGTGCCCGCCAGCGGATAGGCCGCATCGACCGCTCGTGCGCTCACCAGCAGCAGGTCGTCGCCGCGCACCAGTACGGTGGAAAAATCCACCACTTCCGCGTGCCGTACCGGCGCGGCCAGAGCGCGCTGTTCCGGCGTCGGCGCATGGGTGCCCGACAGCACCAGCTCGCCACCCAGGGCTTCGGCGGTACGCACCGCGAAGCGGGCTTCGAGTTCCGCGCGCAGCAGGATCATGGCGCCGAGCGCGAAGGCGGCGATGGCGAGTGCGGCGGCGAGCAGACGGAAACTCGGGTCGCGCCAGGGACGCAGCAGCGTACGCATCACGGGCGCGGCCGCCGCACCGGCGCGGACTGTTCGCGAATGCGGCCCTCATCGAGGCACAGGTGTCGCTCGCAGCGCTCGGCCAGCGGTGCGTCGTGGGTCACCAGGATCAGCGCCGCGCCTGTTTCACGGTTGAGTTCGAACAGCAGATCCCGCACCCGTGCGCTGTTGGCGTGGTCGAGGCTGCCGGTGGGCTCGTCGGCAAACAGCAGTTGCGGCGCCACCGCGAAGGCGCGGGCGAGTGCCACCCGCTGCTGCTCGCCGCCCGACAGCGTGGCGGGAAAATGCCCGGTGCGGTGGCCGAGTCCGACCCGATCGAGCCAGGCGCGCGCCCGCTGGGCGGCGTCCGGCGCGCGCTGGAGTTCGAGGGGCAGCATGACATTTTCGAGCGCGCTGAGATCCCCGACCAGATGAAAATCCTGAAACACGAAGGCGCAGAGTTCGCCGCGCCGCCGCGCCCGGGCATCTTCGGTCAAGGCGCTGAACGGCTTGCCGCCCAGCCAGACCTCGCCGCTGCTGGGCGTGTCGAGCCCCGCGAGCAGGCCCAGCAGGGTGGACTTGCCGCTGCCGGAAGGCCCGGTAATGGCGAGACTCGCGCCCGCGGCGAGCCGCAGATCGATGTCCTGAAGCAGGATCAGATCGCCGTCCGGTGCGGACACCCGTTTGCCGAGATGGCGGGCTTCGAGCAGAACCTGCTCGTGTAAGGACGTGTCGGACGCGGACGAATCGGGCATGGTGACAAGACTGTGTGGGAGGACGGGAGTGCGCGGGGGCAGTATCGATGTCCTTCGAATCACTGACAAGCCGTGCGTGCCCGCTGCCGTGCCGGCGGGGCAGCCGCAGTGACGGATAGCGGAACAAAAATTGCGGTCGAAGCCTGCCTTCCCGCCTGGGCTGGCTTACAATCGGCTGCCGGACGTCGCCGATCCTGGCAGCGGATGGCTTTACACATTCACCCGCGACGACCTGTGCCATGACCGGTTTTCCCTGCTTTTTTTCCCTGCGGTGCCGCGGCGCGGCGCTGCTGGTCGCGCTGGCGCTGCACTCTGCCGCCGCCGCTGGCGGCGTTTTGATCCTGGGTGACAGTATCAGCGCTGCCTATGGCATCGAGCCGACCCAGGGCTGGGTGGCGCTGATGGCCAAACAACTCGCACCCCAATGCCCGGACGTCGAAGTGCATAACGCTTCGGTGAGCGGCGAGACCACTGCCGGCGGTCTGCGCCGCTTGCCCGCGTTGTTGCAGCAGTGGGAGCCTCGGGTGGTGGTGATCGAATTGGGCGGCAACGACGGCCTGCGCGGTTTGCCGCCGGAACGGATGGCCGACAATCTGGCGCGCATGGCGCAGCTTGCGCGCGCTGCCGGGGCCCATCCGATACTGCTCGGCATGAAAATTCCACCCAACTACGGACCGGTATACCAGCAGCGCTTCGAGCGCGCTTTCGCTCAGGTCGCAGCCGACGAAAGGTTGCCTTTTGTGGACTTTTTCCTCGCCGGTATCGGCGGCGACCCGACCTTCACCCAGGCCGACGGTATTCATCCCAATGCGGCGGCTCAGCCACATTTGTTGAAAAACGCGTGGAATACCCTGGCGCAGGTTCTCGATACTGCGGCGGGTTGCCGGCTTGGCGCGCGCTTCGATGCGGCGCAAACAGGATCCAGGTCCGACCCACCGGAGCAGGGGCTGTTTGGTGCAGGCGGTTTTAGCGAGGAACGGTATCGTCCTGGCGTGAATAGTTCAGCGCGGCTTGTCACCCTTGAGTGAAATCCGGTGCAGCAGGCGGCGATGGCCGTGGTAGTCGTTGACCGGATAATGCTGGGCGGCGCGGTTGTCCCACATCGCCAGCGCGCCCGCGGTCCAGCGAAACCGGCATTGATATTCCGGCTTGCGCAGATGTTGGTATAACAGATTGAGCAGCGGCTGGCTGGCCTCCTCGGTCCAGCCCTCGAAGCACAGCGTGTGGCCTTCGTTGACGTAGAGGATTTTTTCGCCGGTTTCCGGATGCGTTCGCACCACCGGATGGAGGTTCGCGAACTCCTGGCGCGGCGCGCTGTCGCCGGCGTCCTTGAGGCGGTCTTCGCGGGTTTTGGTGACGTCCGCTTTCGCCGAGGAATTCACCGCGCGCAGGCCCTGGATCTGTGCCTTGATCGCGTCCGGCAGGGTGGCATAGGCGAGCACCATGTTGACGAAGATGGTGTCGCCGCCGACCGGCGGAATCTCCAGCGCATAAAGCGTGGCGCCCGCCGCCGGCGTTTCCAGGTAGGCTGTATCCGAATGCCAGACGCCGCCGAAGTTGACGGTTTCATGCGCCAGCTTGAGCACCGGCGCAATCAGCGGATGACCTTCGATACCGGGCAGAAATGGATATTTTTCGACTTCGCCGAACTGCCGGGTGAATGCGAGCTGCTGGTCCGGCGTCAAAGTCTGGTCGCGGAAAAACAATACCTTGCGCTCCAACCACGCCTTGCGCAACGCCGCCAGCGTGGCCGGGGGGATGGGCTGCGACAGGTCGAGACCGGTGATTTCGGCGCCGACCGCCGGCGTCAGCGGATGGACCTCGAAGTGCGTGTTCACGCGACCCTCGGTGCGGCACGCAGTTTCGCGACGACCTTGTCGCCAAAGGCCTCGGTGCCGATGGTCTCCACCTTGACGCCCGGCTGCGTGAGGTCGGGTGTGGAGAAACCGTCGGCGAACACCGCCTGCATCGCGGCCCAGATGTTGCGGGCTTCCGCCGCCATGCCGAAGCTGTACTCCAGCATCATCGCGGCGGAGCCGATCATCGAATAGGGATTGGCGATGTTTCTGCCGGCGATGTCCGGCGCCGAACCGTGAGACGGCTCGTAATAGGCTTTGGCATCGCCGATACAGGCCGATGGCATCAGACCCAGGGAGCCGATGATGCCGCCACCCTGATCGCTCAAAATGTCGCCGAACATGTTTTCCATCACCATCACATCGAACTGACGCGGGTTGAGGCAGAGGTGGGTGGCGGCGGCATCGACCAGCATGTGGACGATTTTCACGTCCGGGTATGCGGGCGCCATTTCCTCCAGCACCTCGTTCCAGAGCACGCTCGATTTCAGCACATTGCTCTTGTGGATATTGTGCAATACGCCCTTGCGGCGCTGCGCCAGCTCCAGGCCTTTTTTCAGTATCTGCTTGATCTGGATCTCGTCGTAACGCAGGGTTTCTTCGACATAGCGGTGGTTGTCAGCGTCCACGCCAACGGTCTTGGTGCCGAAGTAAAGTCCGCCCACCAGCTCGCGGATCAGCATGATGTCGATGCCATCGCCGATGATCTCCGGCCGCAGCGGGGAGAAATGGGCGAGCGCCTGCGGCAACACGATGGGGCGGAAATTGGCGTAGGTGTTGTAACGGGCACGCAGCGGCAGCACCGCGCCGCGCTCGGGCTGCATGTCCACCGGGATTTTTTTGGTCGCTTCGTAATCCAGTCCGACCGGTCCCTTGAGGATGGCGTCGGCGCGATCGCAGATGGCCTGGGTTGTTTCCGGGAAGGGATGGCCGTGGTCGAAGTAGGCCTGCGCGCCAAAGGGCGCCTGGATCAGATCGAAGTGGACCGGGTTGCGCTCCTCGACCACGCGCAGCACCTTGAGGGCTGCGCGGGTGATCTCGGGGCCGATGCCGTCTCCGGGGAGTACGGCGACGCGATGGGTTTTCATGAGCGCTCCGGGGTTGAGTCGAAAAACGGAAGCTATTGTAGGGAAGAATGCCCGGGCGTGAACCCGGGGTCGGCATCCGCCCGAACGCGATCAATACCCGGGGTATCGCGGCCGGCGCTCAGTTGCGGGGGATGACGACGCAACACCCGGACCCCGACCCGATGCGGGCGCTGGCAGTGCGCTCGATGTCGTCGGCGCCTACCGCCGAAGCAGCTGGATATAAGCCGGCTGCGCGCAGACCGCGCCAACCGTCACTGTTTCACCGGACGTTTGGTGAGCTTGCGCTGCAGGGTGCGGCGGTGCATCCCCAGGGCACGCGCGGTGTTGGCGATATTGCCGTTGTGTTCGTCCAGCACCCGCTGGATATGTTCCCATTCGACTCGCTCCAGCGAGGGTACCGCCGCGGGCGGTGGCGGTTCCACGGATGCCTCATTCTCGAAGGCAGCGAGGATTTCGGTGATCCCGGCCGGTTTGCCGAGATAGTGGGTGGCGCCCAGCTTGATCGCACTCACGGCGGTTGCGACGCTGGAGTAACCGGTCAGGACCACGATCGCGATGGCGGGTTCCTGGGCTTTGAGGCGAGGTATCAGGTGCAACCCGGAACTCTCGGCGAGCTTGAGGTCCAGGATTGCCCGCTGCGGGTGAAGCCGCGCGCACGCGCCAGCGCGGCGTCGGCATCGTGGGCGATGGCCACCTCGTGTTGCAGACGCTCCAGGCTGCGGGCGAGCGCCGTGCAAAACGCGGGATCGTCGTCGACGATCAGGTAGCGGAGGCGCTGTGTCACGGGCGTGGAGTCGTCAGGGGCAGGGTGATTCGGGTCAGGGTGCCGCCACCCTCCGCGTTGCGAAGTTCCACCGCGCCACCGTGGCGGCCGATGGTGGAGTGCGACAAAAACAGTCCCAGTCCAAGTCCGTGGGGCTTTTCGCTGCGTCCCGGTTGTCCCAGGTGCTGTCGCTGTTCCGGACCGATACCCGGGCCGAAGTCGCGAATCCGGATGGTCAGGATTGCCTGCGTCCAGTCGGCCTCCACGGTGATGCGTGGCGAAGCGTCGGCGGCGTTGTCGAGCAGGTTGTGTAGCGCGGATTCGATGGCGGGGTGAAAAATCGCCGCGCTATCCGGACAGTTGGGGTCCAGCTTCAGGGTCGCCAGAGTCTGCGGTCGGATGACCCGCCAGGCGTCCAGCAGCGCCAGCAGATACTGACGTACCGGCTGGGCGGTTTGAGCGTGCTCGGGAACGCTGGCGGCCCGCACCAGTTTTTTCAGTGTCTCGCGGCAGCGATCCAGCTGCCGGTCAAGCACGGCGAGATCTCCCTCGGCGAGCGCACGATGTCCCGCCGGACCGGCGAGCGCGTCCTCGACCAGCAGTTTCATGGTGTTGAGCGGGGTGCCCAGCTCGTGGGCGGCGCCCGCCGCGAGCGTTGCCACGCTCAGCAACTGCTCGTCGCGCAGCTGCTCCTCCCGTTGCTGCGCGATCTGGTGCTGCTGATGGCGCAGGGTTTCCGCCATGCTGAACAGAAAGTAGCCGATCAAGGCCGCGCTTACCGCGAAGTTCGCCCACATGCCAAGGACATGCAGGTTGAGACCGCCGTGGTGTGCCGTCGGCACCAGCGCTGGAATCGGCTGATAAAAAACCAGCAGCAGGCTGTAGCAGGCAAAGGCCAGTGCCGCGACGGCCCAGCTGAGCTTGCGGCCCAGGGTGGCTGCGGCGATACTGACCGGCACCAGATAATAGGAAATCAGGGGGTTGGTCGCGCCGCCGCTGAAATAGAGCAGGCAGCTCAACCCGGCGATATCCAGCAGCAGGTGGCCGAAGAATTCGGCTTCCGAAATCGGTGGCGGACGCCGGGTGCGCCCCCGCGCCAGCGCATTCAGAACGGTGAAGACGCCGAGCATGGCGGCGAGCAGCAGAAGTTTCGATCCCCGGGGCAGCGCTGGACCCAGGGCGGTGAGCGCCAGACCGAGACTGCCCAGTGCGATGTAGCGGATCGTGGTCAGCTGGCGCAGATTGTTGCGGGCTGCGGATAATGCGGGCATGGCCTGGATCATTGAGGAATGGTAGCAGAGCCCTGTGGCGCGGGTTGGCGCAGCGTCGGCAACGTATATCCGCCGTGCAATGGGTGACGGATGGCGGGTAAAATCCGCGCTCCTTCCTCTGGCCGTATTTCGGGAGCTTTCCGTGTCCGCTATCAACAAAGTCGTGCTCGCCTATTCCGGCGGTCTGGATACCTCGGTGATCGTGCGCTGGCTGCAGGAAACCTACGGCTGCGAAGTGGTGACCTTCACTGCCGACATCGGCCAGGGCGAAGAGCTGGAGCCGGCGCGCGCCAAGGCCCAGGCGCTGGGTGTGCAGGAAATTCACATCGACGATCTGCGCGAAGAGTTCGTGCGGGACTTCGTGTTCCCGATGTTTCGCGCCAATGCCATCTATGAAGGCGAATACCTGCTCGGCACTTCCATTGCGCGCCCCCTGATCGCCAAGCGGCTGGTGGAGATCGCCACCGCGGCGGGCGCCGATGCCATCTCCCACGGCGCCACCGGCAAGGGCAACGACCAGGTGCGCTTTGAGCTGGGTGCCTATGCATTGAAACCCGGCATCCGCGTGATCGCGCCCTGGCGCGAGTGGGATCTGGGTTCCCGCGACTCCCTGATGACCTACTGCCAGCAGCACAATATCCCGGTGGATTTTGCCAGCGGCAAAAAATCGCCCTATTCCATGGACGCCAACCTGCTGCATATTTCCTACGAGGGCGGCCAGCTTGAAGATCCCTGGCTGGAGCCGGAAGAGAGCATGTGGCGCTGGTCGGTGGCGCCCGAGGCGGCGCCCGATAAACCCGCTTACGTTGAATTGACCTATCGCGGCGGCGACATCGTCGCCATCGACGGCGAAACCCTGAGCCCGGCGACAGTGTTGGCGCGACTCAACCAGCTCGGCGGCGCGCACGGCATCGGGCGCCTCGATCTGGTCGAGAACCGCTATGTGGGGATGAAATCCCGCGGCTGCTACGAGACCCCCGGCGGCACCATCATGCTCAAGGCCCACCGCGCCATAGAGTCGATCACTCTCGACCGCGAAGTGGCGCACCTCAAGGACGAACTGATGCCGCGCTATGCGAGTCTGATCTACAACGGCTACTGGTGGTCGCCCGAGCGCAAACTGGTGCAGGGGATGATCGATGAATCCCAGCGTCCGGTGAACGGCACGGTGCGGGTGAAGCTCTACAAGGGCAATGTCGCCGTGGTTGGCCGGCGCTCCGATGACAGTCTGTTCGACGCCCGCATCGCCACTTTCGAAGACGATGCCGGCGCCTACAATCAGCAGGATGCCGAGGGTTTCATCAAGCTCAATGCACTGCGCCTGCGCATCGCCGCCAGCAAGGGACGCCAGTTGTCCTGATATCCCAGGCTCACGAGGAGGACAGATCATGCGACTTTTGCACACCATGCTGCGGGTCGGCGATCTCGACCGCTCCATCGCCTTCTACACCGAGGTGCTCGGAATGCAGTTGCTGCGCCGCAAGGATTTTCCCGGCGGTCGTTTCACCCTGGCTTTTCTCGGCTACGGTCCGGAATCCGAGCACACCGTGCTGGAATTGACCCACAACTGGGATACCGCAAGCTACGATCTGGGCACCGCCTATGGCCATATCGCGATCGGGGTGGACGACGTTTATGCCGCCTGCGAGCGCATCAAGGTCGGGGGCGGCAAGGTGGTGCGGGAACCCGGTCCCATGCAGCACGGCAGCACCGTGCTGGCCTTCGTCGAGGATCCGGACGGGTATCGGATCGAGCTGCTCTCGATTTAGCCGTCCGATAGTTCGGCTTCAGTCCTCATCGTCCACCACCAGGGGTGGTGAGCCCGCCTTGGCGCGCAGCCAGTTGAGTCCGGACAACACCCCATGCTGGCGCGCGACGCGCCGCTCCAGGGCGAACTTGCCGGGATAATCGAGCAGCAGCAGCCCCATCGCCATGGTCAGCAGACCCTGACCGGGGATGAAGATCATGGCGAAACCCCCGGCCAGCAGAATCGCACCGAGCAGATTCTTCCCGATCAATAACAGCAATCGGATCACCGGGTGGCGCTGCTTCAGCGGGATGGCGTGACGCTTGTGGTGGGCGAAGTAGTCGGACGGAATGCGCGCCACCAGCCAGGGCAGGGCGATCAGGCTTATCACGAAAGTAGCCACCGATGCGGCGGTCAGCCAGCCCACCAGCGCCTGATTTGCCATCAGCCAGACGTTCACTCGGTGGCGTAGGGCAGCGGCAGGAATTCGACCGGCGCGGGGCGTCGCCGAACTCCAGGCGGCTCGCATTACGGGCTTCGTCCCGCAAGACCACCAGCGCCTCGCAGCGCTCGGCGCCGGCCGGCGCCGCGATCACCACGGTGCCGGCCGGATTGGCATCGCCCGGCAGCGCGATCGCGCTGCCGGGTGCAGGTGGGTTGGACGTCGCGATCCCCAGGCGATGCAGATGGCGCTTCAGCTTGCCCCGGTACTGGGTGCGGGCGACGACTTCCTGGCCGGTGTAGCAGCCCTTGGTGAAGCTGACCGCGCCGGTACGGTCGTAATCGAGCATTTGCGGCAGGAACTGATCGCCGGTCTCGGGGCACACGTCCGCCTGACCAGCGCGAATGTCCAGCAGATGCCAGAGTGGCAGACCGGCCGGACGGGCGTGGCCTTCGAGTTCGAGCCAGCGCGTCTGTGCCTGTGCGGCGGGGACCGCGAGCAGGAAGCGGGTGTCGCCGCAGTGGATGGCCAGGGTGCCGTCGGCGGCGAGCGCGCTGCCCCGGTCGGGAATCCGCAAACCCAGCGTTGCGAGACTCGCGGCAGCGCCGTTGCCGGCCAGGCCGAGGATGCGATAGGCGTCGCTGGCGTCGGCGAGACGGGTCTTGGAGAACACGGCGTATTTGGCGAGGGTTTGCAGGCTGGGCGCGACCAATGCCCGATGCATCACGAGCAGGAGTGAGGTGTCGGTCGCGGCGGCGACAAAGCTCGTGAATACCCGCCCTTGCAGGTTGCAGCAGGCGCCCTGGAGCGCGCCGCCCGGGGCCAGCTCGCTGAAGTCGGCGGTGCTCTGGCCCTGGAGAAACTTCGCGCTGTCCGGTCCCGTCAGGCTGATCGCTCCGAGATCGCCGCGATCGCAGAGCACGGCATCGGCGAGCAGCGCGGTGTAGCTGGCGGGAGTTTCTGCAAACGCCAGCACCAGGTCGCCGGCCAGGTGGCCACCGCGCGCCGCGAGAAATCGGGACCAGTCTGTCACACCGTTGTCTCCTTCATGCGCGGCGAGTGTAGCGAGTCGGTCCAGGGCCATCCACACCTATAATGCCCGCCATGATCGCGGAGACCCGGTTATGGACCAGAATCGCCTGCGTTGGGCATCACGCCGCGGAATGCTCGAGCTCGATCTGCTGCTGACGACCTTTGTCGAGCGCGGTTATGCCGAGGCCGGGCCGGAAAATCAGGCCCGCTTCGAGCTCCTGCTGGCGTGCGAGGATCAGGATCTGTTCGGCTGGTTGATGGGTCGCACCGAGGCGCCCGACGCGGATTTGAGGGCAATTGTCGCGGTGGTGCTGGATGTCTGTCGCGCCGCGCCTTGAGCTGGCCCTGCGGCCGTCGCGGCGCTGGGCGTGGTTGCTGGCGGTCACGCTTGGGGTGGTTGCGCTCGTCTGTATCGGGCTGCCCCTGAAACCCTGGGAGCGAATCGGGTTGATCGGGGCGCTGCTCGGCGTTGGCGTCCTGGCGGCGCGGGATTGGCGCTGGCTGGCCGGTGCGGACCTGCTGCTCTGGGATGAAACCACCTGGCAACTGCGTGTACGCGGCGAGTATGTGCGGCTGGAAAACTGCCGGCTGGAATACCTCTCGCCCTGGCTGATTGTGCTCAGTTACACGGCGCCGAAACGCCGGCGGCATCTGCCCCTGTTTGGCGACGCCATGACGGCGGAAGGGTTTCGGCAGTTGCAGGTACGGGTGCGCAGCGGCGCGCTGGCCTGAACCAGCGCGGGCCGTCGCCGGCGCGCGTCGGTGACGGTCAGTCCCCCTTGTTGACGATCAATTCCTGATTGGCGAAGTTCATCGGGACCAGGATGCTGTCCTTGGCGATGGTGGACTGCTCTGGATGGTCCAGCGTGAAGTGGAGTCCGCGACTTTCCTTGCGCAATAGCGCGGAGCGGATGATCAGCTCGGCCACCATTGCCAGATTGCGCAGTTCCAGCAGATCGCGGCTGACCCGGTAATTGCTGTAATACTCGTGAATCTCGCGCTGGAGCAACTGAATGCGATGCTGCGCCCGCTCCAGGCGCTTGCGGGTACGCACGATGCCTACATAGTCCCACATGAAGCGCCGCACTTCGTCCCAGTTGTGCGAGATCACGACATCTTCGTCCGACGAGGTCACCCGCGACGCGTCCCAGGGTTTGGTAAAGCTGGGGCGCGGAATCGCTTGCAGTTCATGCGCAATATCAGCGGCGGCCGCGGTCGCGAAGACCACGCATTCCAGCAGGGAATTGCTGGCCAGGCGGTTGGCGCCGTGCAGGCCGGTAAAGGCGCATTCACCGATGGCATAGAGGTTCTTGAGATCGGTGCGGCCGCGGGTGTCGGTGACGATGCCGCCGCAGGTGTAGTGTGCCGCCGGCACCACGGGGATGCGCTGGCGCGCGATGTCGATGCCGAACGTCAGGCATTGCGCGCGCAGCGTCGGGAAATGCTCTTCGATGAAGGCGAGCGGTTTGTGCCGGATATCGAGGTACACGCAGTCGGCGCCGAGGCGCTTGATTTCGTGGTCGATCGCGCGCGCGACGATGTCGCGCGGCGCCAGCTCGGCGTCGGGATGAAACGCGGGCATGAAGCGGGTGCCGTCCGGCAGCTGCAACTGCGCGCCTTCGCCGCGCAGGGCCTCGGAAATCAAAAAGGATTTGGCGCTGGGGTGAAACAGGCAGGTCGGATGAAACTGGTTGAATTCCATGTTGGCCACCCGGCAGCCGCGCCGCCAGGCCACCGCAATGCCATCGCCGCTGGCACCATCCGGATTGGTGGTGTAGAGGTACACCTTGCTCGCCCCGCCGGTGGCCAGTACCACCACGCGGGCCTGAAACAGGCAGACGTCGCCGGTGCGGGCATCCAGCGCGTAGGCGCCGTTGCAGCGCAGGTGGCGCGATCCCGCGTCCGCCTGGGTGGTCAGATCGACGATCAGGTGATCCTCGAAGACCGCTATGCGGGGGTCCGCGCTGACGCGGTCGGCAAGCGCCCCGGAAATCGCCCTGCCGGTGGCGTCCGCGGCATGGAGGATGCGGCGATGGCTGTGGCCGCCCTCGCGGGTGAGGTGGTGCTGGTGGCTGTCGGGGTCGCGACTGAATTCGACACCCTGGGAAATCAGCCAGGCGATGGCGGCGGGGCCGCCGGCGACCGTGAAATCCACCGCATCGCGATGACACAGGCCGGCGCCCGCGACCATGGTGTCATGCGCGTGCGCGGCCAGGCTGTCTTCGGGATCGACGACGGCGGCGATGCCGCCCTGGGCGTGCCAGGTCGAGCCGGTTTTCAGGCCGGCCTTGCTCAGCAGCGCGACCTCACAGGTGCCGGCCAACTGGAGCGCCAGAGTCATCCCGGCGGCGCCGCTGCCGACGATCAGCACATCGTGGTAGAAACTTCGCGTCATAACGGGGCGGGTTTTGAGGCAGGCGACGCATGATAGTATGGGCGCCGCAAAAAACCCATGATGCCCGGACCGGGGTGGGCATCCGGGACGGCCGTCGCAAGCCGCTGGATGAAACCTCGCCGGAAAGACTGTGGAGCACGATGTGAGGCCGCCGAAAGAGTCGGTGCCGGACAGCAAGCTGGTCCGGCGGGTACAGCAGGGTGACAAGACGGCGTTCGATCTGTTGGTGCTCAAATATCAGCACCGGGTGCGCGCCATCGTCAGCCGGTACATCCGCGATCACGGCGAAGTGGACGATGTCGTCCAGGAAGCCTTCATCAAGGCGTATCGCGCAGTCGGGAATTTTCGCGGCGATAGCCAGTTCTACACTTGGCTCTACCGGATCGCTGTCAACACCGCCAAGAATTTTCTGGTGTCACGGAACCGTCGCCCGCCGGCGAGCGACATCGATATCGACGATGCCGAGCATTTTTCCGACAACCAGTGGCTCGCCGACATCAATACGCCGGAGAATCTGGCGTTGCGCGACGAGCTGCAACGGGTCGTCGATAAAGCCATCAACGATCTGCCCCAGGATCTTCGCACCGCCGTTACCCTGCGTGAGTTCGAGGGCCTCAGTTACGAAGATATCGCCGCGGTCATGGAGTGCCCGGTGGGCACGGTGCGCTCGCGCATTTTCCGCGCCCGGGAGGCCATTGATCAGCGTGTCAGCGAGCTGATGGGCGAGGGTTAGCAGTGACGGAACCTTTCCAGTGGCGGTCGGTCCCACTGCCAGCGCTTGGATTGTGCCGCCGGCAGTTGGCACTGTGTTTCTCGGCAAACACTTTATTTGACAAAGAACAGAGGTCTCGCCGCCCATGAGTGCTGACATCAATCCGGAACCCTGTGCCCGACTGTCCGCGCTGATGGACGGCGAAGTCGGAGATTTTGAACTGCGCCGTACGCTTGGACAGATCAGCCAGGATCCCGGATTGCGTCGCAAGTGGGGTCGCTATCACCTTGCGGCGGCCGCCATGCGCGGGGAGTTGACGACCGCGGCACCGGATCTCTCCGGACGGATTGCGGCGGCGCTGGAACGCGAACCGGGCCCGCGCAGTCGAACGGCGCTGCGTACCCTCGGGCGTGTCGCGGTGGCCGCCTCGGTAGCGGTCTTTACGGTCGTAGGCGTGCGGTACATGGTGCCGGGTAACGGTGACGGGAAAGGCGCCGAAGTCGCTGTCAGCGGATCGCTCAGCGCCCAGCCGCTGGCGACAGGTCAGGCGGTGTCCTTGCAGTTGCCCGTCGGGATAAGCGTTCCGCCCGTGCATGTGGCGACGGTCAGCGACGCGGGCAGCGCACCTGCGGGCCGTACCGGTCCGCTGGTGGTTGGCGTCTCGGGCGCGGAGGAACTCGCGGCGAGACGGTATGTGGAACAGCGCATGTTGCGTCACGCCGAGCGCACCGCGGTGAATCGTCAGGGCATGCTCCCCCTTGCACGTCCTTCTCAGCAGACAGTTTCGCCCGCGGGCCAATAACACCGACTTGCCGGAACCGTGCTGGTGACTTGCTGGACAAGGCGTCGGGCGGGTCGGAGATTGCCGTGCGCGCTGCTTCGATGTTGGGCTGCCGGCGTTGGTGATCCAATCCACAGTCTCTGAATCCACGGCCTCGGTCTGACAAATTGACTCAGGCCGCACGGATGGTGTGGTAACCGCCGGTTGCGGTGTGCCGGCGGACCGGGTGTAATCTCAAAAACTGAACCATGAAGAGGTGTTCAATGGCGGTGTGCTGGCGACCGGTTTTGGTTGGGTGGTTGGCTGCGGCGACGCTCCTGCTGGCGCCTGGCGCCAAGGCGGCGGCGCTTCCCGATTTCACACAACTGATTGCGGATAATTCACCGGCCGTCGTGAAAATCAATACCACGCGCAAGGTGGCGAGTCGGCGCCCCCAGGGTATGCCGCCCGATATGCCGGACGCGTTCCGGGATTTTTTCGGCCAGCGGCAAGGCCCGGACCGTCGCGCCAATGCCATGGGATCGGGGTTTGCGATGTCCGCCGATGGCTACATCGTCACCAACAACCACGTGATCGACGGTGCCGATGAAATCAAGGTACGCCTGATCGATCGTCGCGAGTTCGACGCCAAGGTGGTTGGCGTGGATGCGCGCTCGGATCTGGCACTGCTCAAGATCGATGCAAGTGGTCTGCCGACGGTCCGCTTCGCAAAATCCGACGGTCTCCGGGTCGGGGAGTGGGTGGTTGCCATCGGCTCGCCGTTCGGCCTCGATTACTCGGCCAGCGCCGGCATCGTGAGCGCCATTGGCCGCAGCATTCCTACCGAGCGGGGCGAAGATTACGTCCCTTTCATCCAGACGGATGTGGCGATCAACCCGGGCAATTCCGGCGGACCGCTGTTCAACCTCAACGGCGAAGTAGTGGGCGTCAATTCGCAGATCTACACCCGCTCCGGCGGTTCCATCGGCCTGTCGTTTGCGATCCCGGTCCAGGTGGTGCTGGAAGTCGTGACGCAGCTCAAGGACAGCGGTCGTGTCGACCGCGGGTGGCTCGGCGTCTACATTCAGGATGTCGACCGGGCGCTTGCCGAGTCCTTGGGGCTGGACAAGCCCCAGGGCGCATTGATCGCGCAGGTCGAGCCCGGCAGCCCGGCCGACAAGGCGGGACTGGAAGCGGGTGACGTGGTGGTGGTGTTCAACGGACGCCCGATTGTGGATGCGAGCGACCTGCCCCATACGGTCGGGCAGATGAAGCCCGGTGTCAGTGCCGATGCCGAAATCATTCGCAAGGGCAAGCACAGGAACCTGAAGGTGGTGGTCGTGAGTCGTCCCGGCGACAGCGGTGTGGCGGCCCGCGCCGGGCAGGACCGCCTCGGGATCGAGGTCGCCGACCTCGATCCCGAGGCGCGGGATAGCGCGCACCTGCCCGGAGGCGTACGGGTCGAGCAGGTGCATCCGGATTCGCCGGCGGCAGTTGCGGGGATCGAGCCGGGCGACATCATTGTGCAGCTCGGATACAACGCCATAACCGATCCGGCCACTTATGATCGGGTGGTCGCCGAGTTGCCGGCCAACACCCCGGTGGCGCTGCGCTTCTTCCGGCGGGGACGCTCCGTTTTCCTCACCGTCGTGCTCGATTGAAGCGGATGCGCCGCGGACGCGTCCGCGGCGCTGGTTTCCGCGCGCCAACGCCGGAGCGGCATGGCTAGGCGGGGGCAAATAGGCTAGACTCGCGCCTGTTTCCGTTTCCCCCGCCCGGTTTCGAGCCATTCACGTGCCCGACCTTGATCATATCCGCAATTTTTCCATCATCGCTCACATCGATCACGGCAAGTCGACACTCGCCGACCGCTTCATCCAGACTTGCGGTGGCCTGGCCGAGCGTGAAATGGCGGAGCAGGTGCTCGACTCGATGGATATCGAGCGCGAGCGCGGCATTACCATCAAGGCGCAAAGCGTCACGCTGAATTATGTCGCCCGTTCCGGCGTGACCTATCAGCTCAATTTCATCGATACCCCGGGGCATGTCGACTTTTCCTACGAGGTGTCGCGCTCGCTGGCGGCCTGTGAAGGCGCGTTGCTGGTGGTGGATGCCGCCCAGGGTGTCGAAGCGCAGTCGGTCGCCAATTGCTACACCGCCATCGCCCAGGGACTCGAAGTCATCCCGGTGCTGAACAAGATCGACCTGCCGCAAGCGGATCCCGACCGGGTGGTGAAGGAAATCGAAGAAATCATCGGTGTCGAAGCGACCGATGCGGTGCGCTGCAGTGCCAAGACCGGTGTCAACATCGATCTGGTTCTGGAGGAGCTGGTTGCGCGGGTGCCGCCGCCGCAGGGCGATGTCGATGCGCCCCTGCAAGCCTTGATCATCGATTCGTGGTTCGACAAATATCTGGGCGTCGTATCTCTGGTGCGCGTCAAGCAGGGCACGATCCGCTGCAAGGACAAAATCCTCGCCAAGACCACGGGCAAGGCGCACGGGGTCGACAGCATCGGCATCTTTACCCCCAAGCGCCTTGAAACCGGCGTGCTGCGCGCGGGCGAAGTCGGTTTTGTGGTGGCCGGCATCAAGGAAATTCATGGGGCTCCGGTCGGCGATACCTTCGTACACGCCCAGGGCGCCGATCTGGTGCCGGCGCTGCCGGGGTTTCAGCAGGTCAATCCGCAAGTCTATGCCGGGTTGTTCCCCGTGGATTCGGACGATTTCGAGGCATTCCGGGATGCGCTCGACAAGCTGACCCTGAACGATGCCTCGCTGTTCTACGAGCCGGAAACTTCGGACGCCCTGGGTTTCGGCTTTCGGTGCGGGTTTCTCGGCATGCTCCACATGGAGATCGTGCAGGAGCGCCTGGAGCGCGAGTATGACCTCAACCTGATCACCACCGCGCCGACGGTTCAGTACGAAGTGCTGAAGACCGATGGCACCATCGGGCACTACTCCAATCCGTCAACGCTGCCGAGTCCGAGCCAGACCGCCGAGATGCGCGAGCCCATCTGCGAAGCCAACATTCTGGTGCCGCAACAGTATCTCGGCAACGTGATCGGCCTGTGCGTGGAAAAACGCGGCGTCCAGCTCGACATGCGCTACGTCGGCAATCAGGTGTCGCTCACCTACGACTTGCCGATGAACGAAGTGGTTATGGATTTCTTTGACCGCCTCAAGTCAGCGAGCCGGGGCTTTGCCTCGCTCGACTACCATTTCAAACGCTTCGTGGCGGCACCGCTGGTGCGGCTCGATGTGCTGATCAATGGCGAGCGCGTGGATGCGCTGGCCATCATCGTGCATCGCGATCAGGCGCCTTACAAAGGCCGCCACCTGACCGAGCGGATGAAGGAGCTGATTCCGCGCCAGATGTTCGACGTGGCGATCCAGGCGGCGCTGGGCGGGCATGTGATCGCGCGCACCACGGTCAAGGCACTGCGGAAAAATGTCACCGCCAAGTGCTATGGTGGCGATGTCACCCGCAAGAAAAAACTGCTCGAAAAGCAAAAGGCCGGCAAGAAGCGCATGAAGCAGGTGGGCCGGGTCGAGATCCCGCAGGAAGCGTTTCTGGCGGTGCTGAAAACAGACGGTTGATGAGGCATGGCGATGGATGTTGATTTTCCGCTGGTCCTGGTGATCCTGACGACGGTCACGGGTGTGGCGTGGATTTACGAGCGCCTGGTCGCGCGTCGTCAACGCGACGCGGACGCGCGGCGTCCCTGGTATCTTGAACTGACCGCACCATTTTTTCCGGTGTTTTTTGTCGTTCTTGTGCTGCGGTCCTTTGTGGTCGAGCCGTTTCAGATTCCGTCCGGGTCCATGATCCCGACGCTGGAAGTCGGCGATTTCATTCTGGTCAACAAATTCGCCTATGGTCTGCGTCTGCCGGTCGTAGGCACCAAGGTCGTGCCCGTGGGCCTGCCAAAACGTGGCGATGTGATGGTCTTCTTTCCGCCCACCGACAAGCGTTATTTCATCAAGCGCGTCATCGGTCTCCCCGGCGACGATATTCGGATCATCGATAACGCCCTCTATGTGAACGGCGACATGATGCCGCAAGTGCATGTTTCCACCGGTTATCTCGAAATCGAGCCCGGATTCAGCGTGATGTCGGAAGAAATCGGCGACGCGCAGCACTTGATCCGCAGGCGCGGACAAGCCGGACCCCTGGGGCGTAACTTCCACGGGGTGGTGCCGGAGGGACAGTACTTCATGATGGGCGATAACCGCGACAACAGTTACGACAGTCGCGCCTGGGGCGCGGTGCCCGAGCGCAACATCGTCGGCAAGGCCGAGGTCATCTGGATGCACTGGGACAATTTCTTCAGCTTGCCTACCTTCGACCGGATCGGCAGAATTGACTGAATCGAATGGAGGGTGAGTGTCATGGGCAGATCCGTCGAGCAAGGCATCTCCCTGTTGGGAGTTCTGTTCGTTTTGTTATTGGTGGGCTTTGCCCTGACGGTGCTGTTCCGTGTCGGGCCGCTTTATCTGGACGACTATACTGTACGCAAATCCTTTGAAGCGCTTGGCGACGGCGACACCCGCAACCTGTCCGATCAGGCAATCCGGGAAAAACTGTACAAGAATTTCGTCGTCAACAATGTCGACAGCATCGACCTGAAACAGGTCCGGATCGACCGCAGCCCGGCGCGAATCCTGGTGTCGTTATACTACGAACGGCGCGTCCAGTTCCTGGGTAATCTCGATGTGGTGGCGAAGTTCAACAATGTCTACGACAGCTCCAGGGATTGAAGTGCGCGACGGTAGTGACTGAGCCAGCCGACACTGCCGGTGTATTGGGAGACTACCGGTTCTGCGACCCCGACTTGCTGCGGCTCGCGCTGACGCATCGCAGCAGCGGTTCGCCCCATAACGAACGACTCGAATTTCTTGGTGACGCCGTGCTGGGCCTGGTGATCGGCGAGTTGCTCTACCGGCGCTTTCCCGAACTGGACGAAGGCGCGCTGAGCCGGCTGCGCGCGCGGCTGGTCAGTGGCGAATATCTGGCCGGCATCGCGCAGACCCTGGGCCTGCCCGCTTGGGTGCGGCTGGGACCGGGAGAGCGCAAGGGCGGTGGTGCGCGGCGCAAGAACATCCTTGCCGGTGCCCTTGAAGCGGTCATCGGTGCCCTGTATCTGGACGGGGGCCTGGCGGCCTGCCTGGGCTGCATCGAGCGCTGGTTCGGGGAGTCGCTCGCCGAGGTCGTCCGCGATCCGGGTGACCGGGACGAAAAGACCCGGCTCCAGGAGTTGCTTCAGGCGCGCGGTGCGCCGCTGCCCGTCTATGCCGTGACCGCGGTTTCCGGTCCCGAGCACGCACGGCGGTTTGAGGTGTCCTGCACCCTGGCCCTGCTGAAGAAGGCGGTTATCGGTGCGGGCAGCAGTCGGCGCGCGGCGGAAAAGCAGGCAGCTACCGAGGCACTCGCCGCCCTTGCGGCGCGGGAAATATCATGACCACCAGGCACTGCGGTTACACGGCCATTGTTGGCCGCCCCAATGTGGGCAAGTCCACGCTGCTCAATCATCTGCTCGGGCAAAAACTCAGCATTACGTCCCGCAAGCCCCAGACCACGCGCCACAACATTCTCGGTATCAAGACCCACGACAGTTATCAGATGCTGTTTGTGGATACGCCGGGCATCAACGACGCCAAGGGTCGAGCCATCAACCGCTACCTCAATCGCTCGGCCCTGAGCGCGATGCGCGATGTGGATCTGATTATTTTCGTCGTGGACCGCGATCTGTGGACCGATGCCGATGCCGCGGTGGCGCAGCAGATCAAGCAGGCCGGCGCGCCCGTGGTGGTGGTGCTGAACAAGGTCGATCGCCTGTCAACGCCAGAGGTGCTGCTGCCGCGCATGGCGCAACTTGCCGAATTGCTGCCGAATGCTGAATGCCTGCCGGTGTCCGCGCTGAACGGCAACAACCTCGACGCGCTTGAACGCATCGTCAAGACCCATATGCCGGTAGGTGAGTTCTGCTTCGCGGAGGATCAATACACCGACCGCAGCGAACGCTTTCTGGTCGCCGAAATCGTGCGCGAAAAAATCACCCGTCAGCTGGGGGCAGAGCTGCCCTACAGCACCGCCATCGAAATCGAGGAATTTCGCGACGAGGAAAAAATCTGCCACATCAGCGCACTGATTCTGGTGGAGCGCGATGGTCAGAAGCGCATCATCATCGGCGATGGCGGTCAGCGCATAAAAAAAATTGGCGAGCAGGCCCGCCATGACATCGAGGCGCTGCTCGGCAAGAAAGTGATGCTGCGACTCTGGGTGAAGGTCAAGAGCGGCTGGTCCGACGACGAGCGCGCGCTGCGCAGCCTGGGCTATCGTGACGAGCGCTGACGTGCGGGAGCGTGGCGGCTGCTGAAACGGGTACAGAATACACCGGCCTATGTGCTCCACCGGCGCCCCTACCGGGAGACCAGTCTGCTGGTCGATCTCTTTGCACAGGAGCACGGCGTGCTGCGCGCGGTGGCGCGCGGCATTCGCGGTGGCAAACCCCTGGCATTGCAGCCTTTTGTCGCGCTGGAAGTGGCCTGGACCGGCAGCGGCACCTTGAAGACGCTGACGCAAGTCGAAGTCGCCATGCCGACCGCGCCACTCTTGAGCGGGCGCGCGCTCTACCTCGGGCTGTACGTCAACGAACTCCTGGTGCGGCTGCTGCCCGAATACGATCCCCACCCCGCACTCTATGCGCGCTATCGGCAACTGCTGCGCGAATTGACCGCGCCGGGCGACGCCGAGCCCCTGTTGCGCCGCTTCGAGCTGGCACTGCTCGCGGATCTGGGCTACGGCCTGGCGCTGGATCGCGACGCTCAGACCGGATTACGGATCGAGCCGGACGTCGATTATGTGTTTGTCGCCGGCACCGGACTGGTGCGCAGGGGTGCGGTGGGCGGTGACGACATGCGCCAGCGCTTGCCGGGCAAACATCTACTGGCGATGGCGGCGGAAGACTACACCGGCGCCGGTGTCCGCCAGTGCGCCAAGGTACTGCTGCGCGCGGCGCTGGCGGATCATCTCGGTGAGCGTCCGCTGCGCAGCCGCGAGTTGTTCCGCAAGTTGGTGACGGGCGGAGCCCGCGCGCCGTGATCCGGGGTATCGGCACCGACATCGTGGCGATAGCGCGCATCGAACGCGCGCTCGCGCGGCACGGCGCGCGGTTTGCCGCGCGTATCCTGCGTCCAGAGGAGTTGACGGCGTTCGGTTCAGCGGCGCGCCCCGCGGCCTGGCTCGCCAAGCGTTTCGCGGCGAAAGAAGCGCTCGGCAAGGCGCTCGGTACCGGCATCGGGGCGGTGTCCTGGCAGGATTTCAGCGTATTGAGTGCGTCCGGCGGGGTGCCGGTCGTGCGGTGCCACGGGCGCGCGCGACAGTTGCTGGCGCAGCGGGACATCATCGATATCTGGATCAGTCTCTCCGACGAGCGCGACTATGCGCTGGCGTTTGCGGTGCTGAGCGACTGACAAAAACCGACATTCCGCGACCTCCCCGGGCAGGGGAGTAAAATGTGGGTACCTGCGACGGCGAGATGGCAACGCTATGGACTTTCCCACCATTGAATCCTGTGTCGGCAATACGCCCCTGGTGCGCTTGCAGCGCCTGAACGCGGGCCGCAACAACACCATTCTGGTGAAGCTGGAGGGCAACAATCCGGCGGGTTCGGTCAAGGATCGGCCGGCGCTCGGCATGATCCGGTGCGCCGAAGCCCGCGGCGAGATCAAGCCCGGCGACACCCTGATCGAAGCGACCAGCGGCAACACCGGGATTGCGCTCGCCATGGTGGCCGCGATCAAGGGTTATCGCATGATCCTCATCATGCCCGATCACATGACCGAAGAGCGCAAGGCGGCGATGGCGGCCTACGGCGCGGAACTGGTGATGGTGAGTCGCGAAGCCGGCATGGAAGGCGCGCGGGATCTGGCGCTGGCGATGCGCGCCGAGGGTCGCGGCATCGTGCTGGACCAGTTCAACAATCCCGACAATCCCCGCGCCCACCGCGAGACCACGGGACCGGAAATCTGGCAGCAGACCGGCGGTACCCTGACCCACTTCGTCAGCGCGATGGGCACCACCGGCACCATCATGGGCGTATCCGAATACCTCAAGAGCGTGAACCCCGCGATCGAAGTGGTCGGGCTGCAACCCGCCGATGGCTCGAATATCGCCGGTATCCGGCGCTGGCCGCAGGCGTATCTGCCCGGCATCTACAACGCGGCGCTGGTGGATCGGGTGCTGGACATCGAGCAGTCCGAGGCCGAAAACACCACGCGCGAACTGGCGCGGCGGGAAGGGATTTTCTGCGGCGTTTCTTCGGGCGGCGCCGTGGCGGGAGCCTTGCGGGTGGCGAGTGAACTGAGCGATGCGGTGATCGTCGCCATCATCACCGATCGCGGCGACCGCTACCTGTCGTCGGGCCTGTTTCAGGCACCCTGATTCTCCGAGCGACGACGGACCCCAGCCATGGTGCATGTGCGCGACACCCCGCCGCTGCCGACCGATGTCGAAGTCGATCTGGTGGATTGGCTGCAACGTCTGGCCGCGCGTCACGCCTGGGATGCCCGCAAGATCGCGGCGGTCACCGCGGCGGCGGAACTGGTTGCCGCCAACGCCCCGGCGGCACTGACGCCGGGGTTTGCGATCACCGAAATTCTCGCCGACCTCTACATGGATGCCGAAGGGCTGGCCGCCGGCATGTGCTATCGAGCGGTACGCCGCGCCACCCTGGCACTTCCGGTCGTCAGCGCCAAACTCGGCGAAGGCGTGGCGAAGCTGATTGACGGCGTTCTGCGCATGGCCATCATCGGCGAGCTGCGCAGCAGTTCCGATCAGCCGGTGCTGGGGGTGGACCCGGCGCAGCAGGCGACCAAGTTGCGCGCCATGCTGGTGTCCATGATTGCGGACATGCGTGTGCCGCTGATCAAGATCGCCGAGCGCACCTGGGCGCTCCATGCCGCACGCGATGCAAAGGTCGAGCGCCAGCAGCGCATCGCGCGTGAAGTCTTCGATGTCTATGCGCCCCTGGCGCACCGCCTCGGAATCGGCCATCTCAAGTGGGAGCTGGAGGATCTCGCCTTTCGCTACCTCGAACCAGCGGAATACCGCCATATCGCGCTGTTGCTGGAAGAAAAACGCCGCGACCGTCAGCACTATATCGATGAAGTCATCGACACCCTGCAAACCACGCTGCGGCAACTGGGCAAGGAAGCGCAGGTCAGCGGTCGCCCCAAAAGCATTTACAGCATCTGGAAGAAGATGCACAACAAGGGTCTGGGTTTTTCCCAGATCTACGACATTCGGGCGGTGCGTGTGCTGGTGCCTACCGTCACCGACTGCTACGGCGTGCTGGGCATCGTGCACAGTCTGTGGCGCAACATTCCCGACGAGTTCGACGATTACATTGCATCCCCGAAAAACAACGGCTATCGATCCCTGCATACCGCCGTGATCGGTCCCGGCCGCAGGGTAGTCGAAATCCAGATTCGCACCTTCGCCATGCACGACGAAGCGGAGCTGGGATTTTGTTCCCACTGGCGCTACAAGGATGGCAACAGCACCGCCGGCGCGGATTACGAGGAGCGCATTGCGTGGTTGCGGCAGGTACTCGAGTGGCAGGAGGAACTGGGCGGCGAAGCGATCGAGGATTATCTGCGGGTCGATCAGGCGCCGGAGCGGATTTATGTGTTTACCCCGGAAGGGCATGTGGTCGATCTGCCGCATCAGGCAACGCCGCTCGATTTTGCGTACCGTATCCACACCGAAATCGGCCATCGCTGCCGCGGCGCGCGGGTTAACGGAGTCATCTATCCCCTCAACCGGCCGCTGGAGACCGGGGTTCAGGTCGAGATCATCACCGGGCGGCATCCGGCGCCAAGCCGCGACTGGCTGATCCGCGCCCAGGGCTATCTCACCACGGCGCGGGCGCGCGCCAAGGTGCGGCAATGGTTTCGCGAGCGTGACCAGGGTGACAATCTCGCGGCCGGACAGAATCTGTTGCAGCGCGAGTTGCGCCAGCTCGGCTTTGCCGACACCGATGTGAATGCCCTGGCGCGAACCTTCAACCGGCAGGATGCCAATGCGCTTTACGAGGCCATCGGCGCCGGCACCATCCGCCTCGATCAGGTGGCGCGGCGGGTGCTCGCCGAGCGCCAGCGCGACCGCGACCGCGCCACACCCCGGCCCGCCGTCCGGCGCTCCGCGCAGCGTTTTGCAGAATCCGAGTTCTATATCTACGGCGTCGGTGATCTGCTGACCCGCACCGCGCACTGCTGCATGCCGACACCCGGTAACGAGATTGCCGGGTATCTCACCCATGGCCGCGGCGTCACCATTCACCGCGCCGACTGCGGCAATCTGCTCCATCTCCAGGCAACCCAACCGCGCCGGGTACTGCAGGTCAGTTGGGGCGCGATCCCGACCACCGCGTACGAAATCAAGTTGCGCATCAGCGCCTATGATCGCGCCGGCCTGCTGCGCGATGTCACCGCCCTGCTGGATGATGCCCACCTGTTCATCCTGGCACTGCACAGCGGCGACACGCAGGACGGCATTGCCAGCATCGAGGTCAGCTTTGAAGTGTCGGGGATGGATTCCTTGCGCGAGCTGATCGGACGCCTCGAACAATTGCCGAACATTATCGACGTCTGTCGCGTCACCGACTGACCGCGCCCGGAGAACAGCGATGCCCCACGCCTATACCCTCGCGGACCTGCTCCAGCTCATGACCAGGCTGCGCGACCCCGATACCGGCTGCCCCTGGGATCGCGCGCAGGATTTCCGCTCCATCGCGCCGCACACGCTGGAGGAAGTGTGCGAGGTGATCGACGCCATCGAACGCGACGATTACCCGCATCTGCGCGAGGAACTGGGCGATCTGCTGTTTCAGGTGGTGTTTTACGCGCAGCTCGGCAGCGAACGCGGGCTATTCGATTTTGCCGCGATAGTCGATGGCCTGGTGGCCAAGCTGGTGGCGCGCCATCCCCATGTGTTTCCCGGGGGCACCTTGGCGAGCCGGCGTGCCGCGGGCGAGCCGGCGCCGGAGACGCGGGGCGTCAAGCAACTCTGGGAAACCATCAAGGAGCGCGAACGCGCCATGCGCGGTGGTAGCGGGCCGCTGGGCGAAATACCGGCGACGTTATCGGCGCTGATGCGCGCCGCCAAAGTGCAGAAGCGCGCCGCGCATCTGGGTTTCGATTGGCCGGATGCGGGTCCGGTGCCCGCGAAGATCCGCGAGGAGCTCGCCGAAGTGGAAGCCGCCGTGGCAACCGGTGATGCGGCGGATATCGTCGAAGAAATCGGTGATCTGCTGTTCGCCTGCGTCAATCTCGCACGCCACCTCGGCGTCGACAGCGAGGCCTCGCTGCGCGCCGCCAATCGCAAGTTTGAACGCCGTTTCGAACAGATGGTGGAACGCATGGAAGGCGATGTCGAGGCGTTTCGCGCGCTTGCCGCCGACGCGAAAGAAACGCTGTGGCAAGCGGTGAAACAAGCTGAACGCGCGACGGCAGGCGCAGCGGAGAACTGAAATTTCGCGGTGCCGGTGTACGGCCCCCGATGTTGAGGCAGTTCGGGATTCTGTGTAAGGTGCCCGCTTTCTTGCGTTGCGCAACGGCGCGCGCCGTCGGTACAGAGGAGATACCTATGCGAATTATCCTGTTGGGGCCACCGGGCGCGGGGAAGGGAACCCAGGCAGAATTCATCTCCCGCAGCTACGGCGTGCCGCAGATTTCCACCGGTGACATGCTGCGCGCCGCCGTAAAAGCCGGCACTCCCCTGGGCGTGAAAGCCAAGGACATCATGGCCGCCGGAGGTCTGGTTCCGGATACCCTCATCATCGATCTGGTGAAAGAGCGCATTACCGCGCCGGACTGCCGGCAAGGCTTCTTGTTCGATGGCTTCCCGCGCACCATTCCTCAGGCGCAAGCCGTGGCGGATGCCGGCATCCAGATTGATCGGGTCGTGGAGATTCATGTGGACGATCAGGCCATTGTCGCGCGCCTGAGCGGTCGACGTGTGCATGAGGCATCCGGTCGCGTCTACCATCTCAAGCACAATCCGCCGCAACGCGAGGGTCTCGACGATGTCACCGGCGAGCCGCTGGTACAGCGCGCCGACGACCGTGAAGACACCGTGCGCAATCGCCTGCGGGTCTATCACGAGCAGACCGAACCGCTGGTCGCGTTTTATCAGAATTACATCGCCGCCCATCCGGGAGTTACCCGCTATCGCCGCGTCGATGGCGTAGGGTCGCTGGCCGACGTACAGGCACGCCTGGTCGAGGCGCTGCGGGGCGATTGACAGTTTCGATGGCAACGGATGCGACGATGCCAGCCAATGTGTATGGCGTTCTGCTCGTCAATCTGGGCTCACCGCAGACGCCGACGCGGCGCGGTGTGGCGCGGTTTCTGCGCGAATTCCTGCTTGATCCCCGCGTGGTGGAGCTGCCGCGCCCGCTGTGGTGGTGCATCCTCAACGGTCTCGTGATTCCGCTGCGCGCCGCGCGCGTGGCGCGCGCCTATGCGTCCATCTGGATGCCGGACGGCTCGCCATTGCGGGTCTACACGGAAAGGCTGGCCGCCGCCGTCGCCGGATGTTTTCCGCAACAGGACGGTGCGCCTCGGGTTCTGGTGGCTTCGGCGATGACCTATGGCGGCCCGGCCATCGCCGAACAAGTGGCCTCCCTGCGTGCCGCGGGTGCGCGGAACATATTGCTCATCCCGCTGTTTCCGCAATATTCCGCGACCTCCACCGGCGCGGTTTACGATGTGGTTGCGCGGCTGATTCAAACTGCGCGCGACATTCCCGATATCCATGTGGTGAAGAGCTACGCGACTTTTCCACCCTACATCGCCGCGCTCGCGGCGAGCGTGCGGCGTCACTGGGATAGTCACGGGCGCGGGCAGCGACTGCTGATGTCCTTTCACGGCATTCCACAGGTGTGTGCCGAGCGAGGCGATCCCTACCCGAGCGAATGCCGCGCAACCGCGTTGGCATTGGCCAAGGCGCTGGAATTAGCGGATACGGACTGGGAGATGGCGTATCAATCGCGCTTTGGCCGGCAGCAGTGGCTGCAACCCTATACGACGGATACCTTGCGAACGCTGGCGGAGTCGGGAATCACATCGGTCGATGTCATCTGCCCCGCTTTTTGCGGCCGATTGTCTCGAAACCCTGGTGGAAATCGCCGAGGAAAACGGCGAACTGTTTCGTGGCGCAGGTGGCGAACGGCTCGCGCTGATTCCCTGCCTGAACGACTCCGAAGCGCATGCGACCGCTCTGAAAATGTTGATTGAACGAAAATGTTTCTTCAGTGTGGCAGAATGATCGGATGGGAAGTGCTGGCGGTTTTCCCGTACTGGTTTGTGGACAGTAAAAATTCGCTTCGATAGAATCGATAGCGAGTGCCTGTCGACAACAAAAACAACGTTTCTTTATTTTTGTCAGGAGATGCCGAATGGTTTCGACTCGAGTGGATGCCACGTCCAAATTGAAGCAATCTGATACGGCGGTAGCAGCAGTGAAAAAGGCAGTGGCACAGCATAGTGCGAAACTTGCCACCGCCCGCGCCCAGGTAAAAGCCCTGCGCGCCAAGGCGATCAAGGAAGGCACCAAGGCCGCGAAAGCAGCTCTGTTGAAGGCGCGGGATAAAGCCCGGTCCGAGCAAAAAGCACTGGCACAGGTCAAGGATAAAGCCCGGATCGCTCTGGCAGAGCAGCGCGTGAGCAAGGTCGAAATGCGCAAGGTACAGGTCGAAAAGCGCGCGCTTGCCCGTGTCGACGGTGTGCGCAAGACCATCGAGAAGCGCAGGAGTGGCGATCTCGCCAACGCCCTGAAGAAATATGAGGAGCGCTGGCTGAAGCGCCGCCGCGCCGCGGATGCACGCAAGATAAAGGCATCCGAAGCCAAAGCGGCAAAGCGTATCAAAGGGGCAGTGAAACTTGCCGCAGCAGCCATGAAAGTGGCGCGCAAAGCGGCGTCCGGCGCGCCGGTGCGGCGCAAGGCTGGGGTAAAAGCCAAGCCGGCCGCGCAAGCCAAGGTCGCAGCGAAAACCAAGCCTGCTGCGAAAGCCAAGACCGCAGTGAAGGCCAAGCCCGCCACGAAACCCAAGGTCGCAGCCAAAGCCAAGTCTGCGCCCAAAATCAAGGCAGCGGCGAAAACCCGACGGGCGAAAAAGCCGGCCGCAGCACCGCAGGCCTGATCTAGCGACGGCTTTCGCTGCCGAAACCAGGCCAATCGGGAGAGAAATCCCGGTTGGCCTGCTCGTCGCAACCCGCGGGTGATGGACCTACCGGACAGTGCCGCCGCTGGTGCCGGGCGACGGTAGCCTTCAGGTGTCCTGTCATGACTGCATTGCTCGCCATCGAAACCTCCGCCAATCTGTGTTCGGTCGCTGTGGCGCAGCATGGCGAGATCATCGACATTGTCGTTTCGGAGCCGCGGGGACATACCCGGCATCTGCTGCCGGCGATTGATCGCCTGCTGATCGATGCGGGTCTGACCCTGCGCCGTCTCGATGCCATCGCCGTGACGACCGGCCCGGGTTCCTTTACCGGCCTGCGCATCGGTATCGGGGTTGCGCAAGGTCTGGCCTACGGCGCGGACCTGCCCGCACTGCCGCTGTCGTCGCTGGCGACATTGGCGCAGGGCGCTGTTCGCAGCGGACAATTGGCGCACGACGACGTTGCGGTGACTGTGCTCGATGCCCGCATGGATGAGGTGTACTGGGGGCTTTATCAGGTCGCCGGTGAACTGGTCGTCGCTTTGCGCCCGGATCGGGTCAGCACTCCGCACGCGCTGACATTGGACCCTGATCTGTCCGCTGGAACGCGTTACGTCGGCCTGGGCGACGGCTGGAAGTTCGCGGCGCAATTTCCGCTCACGCCCATCCATTACGATCCCCAGGCCGCGCCCCTGGCGCGCGATATGATTCCGCTGGCGCTCGCCGCGCTGCGCGCCGGAGCGACGGTGACGCCCGAAACGCTCGAACCCCATTATTTGCGTGACAATCACTGGCAGAAACGGCAGCGCGCCGGGTGAGACGTACATCGGGCGCGGCTTGGCGGACGCGATCGGCGCGCGCCGGCGCACGGCGTCGTTCCGGCGCATTCGCTGATCGATGGAGCATTGCATGAAGATCGAACGGGTTGCCTTTATCGGTCTCGGTGTCATGGGGTTTCCCATGGCGGGACATCTGCGCGCGGCGGGACTCGAAGTGACGGTGTACAACCGCACGTCCGCGCGCGCCCGGCAGTGGGCCGGACACTATCAGGGCAGTGTTGCGGCGACCCCCGCGGAAGCCGCCGTCAATGCTCAGGTGGTATTCGCCTGCGTCGGTCGCGACGACGATGTGCGGGAAATCGCTCTGGGTGAAAACGGCGCGCTTGCCGCCATGAAGGCAGGCGCCATCTTTGTCGATCACACCACGGCGTCCGCGGCGCTTGCGCGCGAACTCGATAGCCGTTGTCGCGAGTTGAATCTTGGTTTTCTGGATGCGCCGGTAAGCGGTGGCCAGCTCGGCGCCGAAAAAGGCGCGCTGACCGTGATGTGCGGCGGCGCTGTCGATACCTTTGCCCGCGCGGCTCCGGTGCTGGCTCATTACGCCCGTGCCGCGCAGTTGCTGGGTCCGGCGGGCAGCGGCCAACTGTGCAAGATGGTCAATCAGATCTGTATCGCGGGTCTGGTGCAGGGGCTCGCCGAGGGCATCCACTTTGCGCAACAGGCGGGACTGGATCCGCTGCAGGTGATCGACACGATCTCGAAGGGTGCCGCGCAGTCCTGGCAGATGGACAACCGCCACGCCACCATGATCCGGGGCGAATACGCGCACGGTTTCGCGGTCGACTGGATGCGCAAGGATCTCGACATCGTGCTCGCCGAAGCGCGCCGCAATGGCGCACGTCTGCCGATCGCGGCGCTGGTGGATCAGTTCTACGCCGACATCCAGGCCGCTGGTGGCGGGCGCTGGGATACGTCGAGTCTACTCACCCGGTTGCAGACTGCCCAGGAGAACCACGGATGACGCATGCGAGCGAATTCAACGCGGGTCTGCTGGATTTTCTGGCGCGATCCCCGACGCCGTTTCACGCCACCGCGAATCTCGCGGCGCTGCTGGCGGCGGCGGGGTTCAAGGCGCTGGTGGAAACCGCCGACTGGGCGCTTAAGCCCGGAGGCCGCTATTACTGCATCCGCAATGATGCATCGCTGATCGCCTTTGTGCTGGGCACGGAAGCGCTCGCCCGCCATGGCATCCGCATGCTGGGCTCCCATACCGACAGCCCCTGTTTGATGGTACGGCCCCATCCGGAAAAAAACCGGCGCGGCTATTTTCAGTTGGGGGTCGAGGTCTACGGCGGCGCACTGCTCAATCCCTGGTTCGATCGCGATCTTTCCCTCGCCGGACGAGTCGTGGTACGCGATCCGAGTGGCCGCTTGCGGTCTCATCTGGTGGATTTTCGCCGCCCGCTGGCGGTGATTCCGAGTCTCGCCATTCATCTCGACCGCGAGGCCAATCGCAATCGCAGCATCAACGCCGAAACCGACATTCAGCCGCTGCTCGGGCAGTTGGTGGGTGACGCTACCGGCGATCTGCGCTTGTTGCTCGCCCAAGAGCTGGCCGTCAACGGCGCCGCGGTGGGCGAGGTGCTGGATTTCGAACTCTGTCTTTACGATACCCAGCCGCCGGCGCGGATCGGCCTTGGCGGCGAATTCATCGCGGCCGCGCGGCTCGACAATTTGCTGAGTTGTTATGTCGGCGTGCGGGCGTTGCTCGCATCGCAGGGCAACGAAACCCGTCTGGTCGTGTGCAGTGACCACGAAGAAGTGGGCAGCGCGTCCGCGAGCGGCGCGCAGGGCCCGTTTCTGGAATCGGTACTGATGCGCCTGCTGCCGGATGCGACCGAGCGCACCCGCGCCCTGATGGCGTCGCTGCTGATCTCCGCCGACAACGCCCACGGCGTGCATCCCAACTTTCCCGCCCGCCACGACGACAATCACGGGCCGTTGCTGAATCGTGGCCCCGTGCTCAAGGTCAATACCAATCAGCGCTATGCCACCAACAGTGTGACGGCGGCGCGACTGCGCCAGTGGGCGCGGGATGCGGACGTGCCGCTGCAAACCTTCGTGGCCCGCAACGACATGGGTTGCGGCAGCACCATCGGGCCGCTCACCGCGGCGCGGATCGGTGTCCCGACCCTGGATCTGGGGGTGCCGACCCTGGCCATGCACTCGATCCGGGAATTGGCGGGTGCGGCGGACGCAGAGAGTCTGTTTACGCTCGCCACGCGCTGCTTCAATCATTCCGGTTCGCTTGCCGTCGATTGACGCTTGTTTCGCGGTGAACTTGCGCCCAACGACGCTTCGAACCTGCCAACCGTCCCGGCGCATCACAGGGTGCCAAGCGCGCGGCGCAACAGCAGTCTGGTAAGCATCTGGTCGTAAGTCGCGTTGAGCCGGTTGGTGTGCGCCTGCAGGCGCAGGGTTTCGGCGTCCAGCACCTGGGAGTGGCTGACCATGCCCTCGCGATACAGGTTGCGGGTTGCGGTGAGGTTTTCCTCGCCCTGGGTTACGGCACTGGCAGCCGCAGCGAGGCGAACGCTGGTGGCGTTGTAATCGAGCCACGCCTGACGGACCTGGAGTTCGATGAGTGTCTGAAGCTCGGCCAGTTGCGCCTGTAACGCGGCTCTCTGGTGCTCCAGGTCGGCGCGCTCGTGATGGCTCGCGCCACCGTCGAACACCTGCCACACCATGCCGACATTCGCGGCCCAGACCGCTTCGTCTACCTGATTCGAGTTTTCCTGATAGCCATAACCGCCGCCCAACCCAACCTGGGGCCGCGCTGCGGCGCGAACGCTGTCGGCGCGGTGGGTGAGAGCATTGATGCGCTGGCGCATTGCATCCAGCTCGGAGCGCTGGGTCAGCGCGGCAGTGGTGAGCAGCACGAGATCACGGCCATCGCCGTCGACCACCGGTTCGGCGAAATCCACGGCTTGGTCGAGAGGGCGGGCCAGCAGGCGGTTGCAGGCGGCGCTGGCCAGAGCGTGGCGATTACGAGCGCCGGTGAGCTGTTGTCGGGCGTCCGCGGCGGACACTTCGGCGACCAGCACGTCGGTGTTGGCCACCAGACCTTGCTGCTTGAGATTGCCTACGTCGCGCTGATGCCGGGTCAGATTCTCCAGATGACTTTCCGCCAACGCGATGCCCTGTCGCGCGCGCAATACATCAATCAGGGTTGCCGCGACGGCCATTTTCAGATCCTGGGTTTCGCTCGCGGTGTCACCCTGCGCGGCGCTTTCGCCCGCGCGGGCGGCGGCGATGGCGGCGGGAATGCGGCCGCTGGTGTAGAGCGGCAGGCTGGAATAGGCACTGTAATAAAGCGCGCTTTTCTCCCAATAAGCGAAACGGAAATCCTGACCGGCAAGCTTGCCCTGAATCGTCGGCGGATTATCCAGGCGCATGTAATTGGCGCTCAAGGTCAGTTGCGGCAGACGTGCCGCCTTGGCGCGCGCCACGCCCTGGGCAGCGGCTTGTTGCTGTTCCTCGACGGCTTGCAGGCGGTGATTGCCGGCGAGCGCTTCGCGCCAGGCGTCGTCCAGCGTTTCCAGCCCGGCGCTGGTCCCGCACCACAATAGCGGCGTCAGACCGATCAACAGGACGAGTGGTTTCACAAACTTGTCTCTCCGCGATCGCGATATTCGCGCTCGAGCAGTTGGTGGAACAGCACCGGCACCACGACGATGGTCAGAAAGGTCGAGACCAGCGTGCCGAAGATCAGCGAAATGGCGAGACCGCCGAAAATCGGATCGCGGATCATCACCGCGCTGCCGAGTACCGTTGCAAGCGCGGTCAGCAGGATCGGGCGCACCCGCAGCAGGGTTGCTTCCAGTACCGCCTCGCGCAATGCCACGCCTTGTTTCAAATGATCCCGTACGAAATCGATGATGAGCAGCGAATTGCGCACCACGATGCCGGCGAGTGCGACGACGCCGATCATGGAGGTGGAGGTGAACGCCTGGCCGAGCAGCCAGTGCCCGGGGAACACGCCGATCAGGCCCAGCGGGATGGCCGCCATCGCCACCAGGGGAATGCGGAACGACTGGTAGTAGGCGACCAGCAGAATGTAAATGAACAACAGTGCCAGACCGAGGGCATTGACCAAGTCGCGAAAGGCATCCAGGGTGAGGCGCATTTCGCCATCCCACAGCAAGTGGTAGCCGGTAATGGTGTTGGCGTCGGTGCGCTTGAATCGCAGATTGCCGGTGGTCAGGCGCTGGCCGTCGGGCGTCGCCAGACCGTCGAGCAGGCGGTCGAGGTGCAGCACGGCGAAGATCGGTGTACTGCGGGCGACTTCGCCTGTCACATAGACAACGCGCTCATAGTCCTTGTGAAGGATGGGCTTCGCGACGCTGTCGTACGTCACCGTCGTGAGGCTCGACAAGGGAATCTTCTGCCCGGTCGCGTTGGTGATGAACGCGGTCGTGAGATCGTCAGGATTCACTTCGCGCGCCGGCGGCAGGACGAGCCGCATCGGCACCGGGTGTCGTTCGTCCGGCGCATAAAGCCGGCCGACCGCTGTCCCGCGCAACAAGCGGTTGAGTTCGGCGGCGACCGCTGCCGGGCTGATGTCGGCCAGCGCGGCTTTTTCGCGGTCCACATGAATTTTCCGGATGTGCATGGGCGCGTGCGTCGAGGTGTCCACCTCGACCATATCGTGGGTTGCGCGGAACGCGGTTGCGACCTGCGTGGCGATGGCTTCCATGACGTCGAGATCGCGGCCGTAGATTTCCGCCAGCACGCTGGCCCGCATCGGTGGCCCGGGCGGATCTTCCGCCAGCCGTATCAGGGCGCCGGGGTAACGGTTCTGAATGGCGGCGATGGCGTCGCGCAGACGCAGCACCAAGGCGATGGAGCTGACGTCACGCTCTTGCTTGGGAACGAGATTGACGCGCACTTCCGCGATGTGTGCACCAGTCTTGTTGGTCGCGCCGCGCAGCAGGCCGTTGAAATCGACCACGCCGGATTGTCCGACCCAAGTCTGGTAGTTGAGGATTTCCGGTTGCTGGCGCAACAGATTGCCGACCTCGCGCGCCACTCGGTCGGTGGCTTCGAGTGGAGCATCCTCGGGCATGTCGATGGTGATGTTGAAGGTGTTTTTGTTGTCCTTGAGCAGCATCGCCAGATCGACGCCCAGCAGCGACACCGGCCCGCCGACACCGGCCGGACGCAGGAACTGCCAGGTGGGTTGCAGGCAGGCAAGGACAATGGCGCTGATCACGGCGGTGTACAGACAGCGCCGCGCGCCGGGACGGATCAGCAGCGGCGTCAGCCAGCGCCGGTAGAGGCGGGTGAGCCGCGACTGCTTCTGGATGGCCGCCAGCAGAGGCAACTCGTTGCGGCTGAGCCAGCGGTGGGCCGCCCAGGGTGTGACGATGTAGGCCACCAGCAGGGACGCGAACATGGCGATCGGCACGTTGAACGCCACCGGATAAAAATACTGGCCGACCATGCCGCTGAGGGCAACCAACATCGACGAAAAGCCAAGAATCACCGCGAAGGTGGCCAGGCTGGTGGCGTTGCCGATTTCGTTGGTGGCTTCGATCGCCAACTCGCGCCGGCTGCGGTCGCCGCCGTGATGAAAATGGCGATGGATGTTTTCCACCACCACCATGGCGTCGTCCACCAGCATGCCGAGGGACAAAATCAGGGCAAACAGGGTGACCCGATTGATGGTGGGGCCGAACAGGTAGTCCGCACCCAGGGTGAGCGCGACCGTGATGGGCACCGCCAGCGCCACCACCAGCGCGGAGCGCCAGCCGAGGAAAAAGATGGTGACGACAAAGACGCACACCAGGGCAATGCCAAATTCCTCCAGCAACCGGTTTACCGCCTCGTTGGCCTTGGCGCCGTCATTGCGGGTGACGATGAGATCGATCCCGGCGGGAACGAAGGTGGGCCGCATCGTTTCGATGCGCGCGAGTACCTCGTTCGCCATTGATACCGCGTTGGTGTTAGCTTTTTTCGCCACCGCCAGGGTCACCGCCGCGAGTTCCGGGTCGGCATCGCGACCGAAAGCGGGGTCGGCGGGGCCATAGGCGAAACGGCTCAGGTCGGTGCGCTCCGGCGGCGGACCATCGCGGACCGAGGCGACATCGGACAGATATACCAAGCGCTGGTTTTGACTGCCGACGATTACCTGCTCGAGTGTGCTGACATCGAACAGCCGATCGTGCAGCGCGGCTTGAACCTGGCGCTGGCCGGTGACCTGCGTGCCGAGCGGCACCGAAACATTGGCGAGCGCGATCGCCTGCTGCAACTGCTCCAGCGGGATGCCGTAGGCATTGAGCCGGGCCAGATCCGGCTCGATGCGCACTTCCCGGTCGCGACCACCGCGCACATAGGCGTCGGCTACCGGCCGCAGACTGCGCAACTGATCGGTCATCCGCTCGGCGATGCGTCTGAGGGCGTAATCGTCGTACTGCGCCGAGGCGAGCGTGACCGTAACGATGGGAACATCGTCCACATCGACACTTTTCACCAGCGGCTCGCTGCTGTCGGCGGGCAGCAGTTCGCGCGATTGCAAAATGTGATCGTAGAGTTTGACCAAGGCTTTCTCTTTGTCCTGGCCGACTTCGAATTGCACGTTCAGGATGGCCAGCGAATCCATCGCCGTGGCGTAGGTGTGATCCACGCCCGCGATCTGTTTGATGGTGTTTTCCAGCGGGCGGACGACCAGGGCCTCCATCTCCAGCGGCGTGGCGCCCGGCAAGCGCACGATGATGTCGGCGGCGGGCACCACGATCTGGGGGTTTTCCTCGCGCGGCGTGTTGCGGATCGCCACCACGCCCAACAACAGGCAGGCAAGGATGACCACCGGGGTGATGCGCGAGGTGACGAAGATCCGCGTCAGCCAGCCCGCGGCGTTGAATCCGGAATCATTCACTGCGAGCGTCTTCCGCGTTGATGCGCGTCCCTTCCGGCAGCCGTGGCGCGGCGCGCGCAATGATGCGCTCGCCAGGCGCGATCCCGGCGGTCACCTCGATCCGGTCCGGCCATTCGCGGCGCGTGCGCAGCCAGCGGAACCGGGCGCGCTGCTCGGCATCCACCACGAACACACCGGTGAGCCCGCCGCGTTCCACCAGCGCCGTGCGCGGCACCGCGAGCAGGGTTTCGTCGCCAAGATTGAAATGCGCGCGGCCGAATAATCCCGGCGCCAGGCCGGACGCTTCCGGCAGCGCGATTTTCACCGCGAAGCGCCGGGATACCGGATCGCCGGAGGGCACGATGCGGGTGAGCCGTCCTGACAGGGGCGCGGCGATGCCGTCGATGGTCACCCGCACCGGGGCTCCCGGTGTGAGCGCGCCCAGCCATTCCTCCGCGACCCAGGCTTCCAGCAGCAGCCCCTTGGGCGATTCCAGCGTCAGCAGCGGCAGTCCGGGCGCGACCAGATCGCCGCCGCGACGCTGGCGCGCGATCACCACGGCGTCCACCGGGCTGGTGATGCGCGTGTACTGTTGCTGCGCGCTGGCCTGCTCCAGTGCGGCGCGGGCCGCGCGCACCTGGCCGATGGCAGCATCCCGTTGCAGGCGGGCCTTGCGTACCTGGGCTGCGGGAATGCTGTCCTGGGCCAGCAGCGCCTCGTAGCGCGCGAGATCCCCGTCCGCGTCGGCCAGTGCCGACCGGGCGGTGTCGAGCGCGGCGCGGGCCTGGGTAATGGCGGCGGCGATCTGGCTGTCGTCGATCTGCACCAGCAGGTCGCCCGCCGCGACATGGTCGCCCTCGGCGACCGCGATGCGCTGGATGTAGCCGCTGATCTTGGAAGCGATCTCGATGCGCCGGTCCGAGACCACATTCCCGGCCACCGCGTATTCGCGTGGCTGCGTTGTCGTGGCGATGGCGATCACCGGAGCCCGCACTCCCGTATCCGGTGCCGGCGCCGGCGCCGGGATGTCGCCGGAGCAGCCGGCCAGCGCCATGCCCAGCGGCACCAGCAGGTACAGACGCCGCCAGCCGGCCAACGTACCGATCTGCACGCGGCGCATCAGGCGGGCGCTCCCAGACCGTGACGCAGCAGATCGGCGACGTGGCGCGCCACCGTGGCCGGCTTGTCGTGACTGGCCCGGTTGCCTGGCAGCAGCTTGCGTGCGTCCTGGGTCTGATAGTGGAACGCGACCAGACTGATGATCGAGATCGACAGCAGATGAGGGTCGTAGCGGGATTTGAAGGAGTTCGCGAGCTGCTGGATGGCGGCAAACAGCTCGCTGAAGGTCTCCTGCACGAGTTGGCGAGTGCGCTCGGGGTCGGCGTCCAGCAACACCCACTGCAACAGCTTGCGGAAATTGCCTTCCCGCGCCAGTGTCTGCGCAAACCACAACAGGAACGCCTCCAGACTCGCGAACGGATCGCCGGCGGCGGCGACGATCTTCCTGGCCGCCGCGGTCTTGGCCCGGAACGCGTATTTTACGGTGTCGAGATACAACTGTTCCTTGTCCGCGAAATGATGGTAGAGCGCCGCCGGCGTAACCCCGACGTGCTCGGCCACCGTGCGCATGGATACACCCGCGAAACCGGCCGCTGCGAACAGATGGATGGTCTGCTCCAGGATCTGGGTGCGAGCCTTGCCCTCATCCGCAACTCCGCCGGCTGGCATGACGACTCCTGGCTAAACGAACGTTCGGTTAATGATAGGTGGATCGTAACGCTGTCGCAACCACCGGCGATCCTGACGCGGAGCCGACCAGCGCCACGATTTCGCCGGGACATTCAAGGGCATTCGTATTTTGACAGCGAGTCGCGTCCCCCCATGGCCCCCAGCCGGAATCAGGCCTGAGCAAGCACCACCAAGCCCAACAAAACAATCGTGAGTGCCATGCAAAACACCCCTGCCGCGGTAGTGCGCAAGGACGACTCCTGAGCGCTGGTGGGGCTCGGCAGCGCTCACTACGGCGCCGGCCACGTTCCGCGATTTGGTCGCGGCGGGCGGCTTCGAGTAGGGTCGTTGCGGCGCTACCACTGTCGCCGATCAGCACGCGCCGCGCGCCCGATGCGCCCCCGGTGCAAGGATTTACAAGAAATGGCTTCCCGGTAAGCAACGGATCCTGGTGCAGGCACGGTCGCAACCTGTGCGGTGCTTTAGGCGCGCTTCAAAGCGGCGGGATAGATGGGCAACATTGATCGTCCCCGGGATACGGGCTACGCTGCGACCCGTTGACTGAGCAGGGCTTGCCGGCCGCAGATGCCTTCGTTATCGCGCCGGAGAATGGGTGGCCTGGGGAACATGCGGGGTATCCGGAAATGGCCCGGAATCCCGCAGTGGTTGGCTGCCATCAGGGCGCATTGAAGAGCGGCGACAGCGTGTGCAGGTGATTGTTCAAAGTAGGGTTTTGGCAGAGAGACAGCTTGATCCGGCCTATCTGAGCCCGGCGCGGTTCGTGCGGGATCTGCGGAAATCTTCCCTGTTTAAACACGGAAGATTTCCAGATACTCAATGTTATGCGCTGAACGGGAATGAATCACGACATGATTGATTTCGAAACCGCTACAAAGGGTGATCATAATAAGTTTATAGATCATTTCCCTCAAAACGGTGACTTAACCCTACAAGTGTTAAAGGGTCACCTCCTGCTTGAAGAGCTCTTGCGGGAAATATTTCTGATGCAACTCCCCCTGCCAAGTGCGCTAAGTGGTAACAAAGGAACTTCATTCGAATGTCATCAAATTATCTGTTTGATTGAAGCGATGACACCACATAGTCAAACTGTCCCATGGATATGGGTGGCCGCAAAGAAGCTCAATAATGTCAGAAATGAGCTTGCTCACCGGCTAAATCCTAAAGGCCTTGAGAGTAAGGTTGCTGATCTTGTTAAGTATGTTAAGTCAGAAAGTCCTGAAATATCTGATGCAGAATCGGCGTTGGGAATTCCGAAAGGAAATGAATTCACCGTAGTAATTGTCGCGATGTGTTCATGCTTGGCTTCTTTAAAGCCGGTACTGGAGCAGCATGTCAAAACTACTGGTAAACGCGCATAACAACGCGCTCCAGCCGACGTCGGCGCTAACGCGCCGCCGCGTCTGAGCTTGGTCGTTATGCGCTTAGAGGTAGAGATAACATGAACCCTACCATCCTTCGGGAAAAAGGCTATCGGTTCTTCTTCTTTTCACGGGAGGAGCCTAGAATGCATGTACATGTTATGTGTGAATCTGGCGAAGCCAAGTTCTGGCTTGAACCTGAAATTGAGCTGGCAAAGAACTCCAAGTTTAACCGCCAGCAACTCCATGAAATTGAGGCACTGATAGAGGCGCACTTCCATGAGTTCATCGGCGCGTGGAAACAACATTTCGGCGGCTGAGGTAACCCACATCTCTAGTCATGGTGTGTGGGTTCTCGTCCAGAACGAAGAGCTCTTCATGTCTTATGAAGACTTTCCTTGGTTTAAAGATCAGCCGCTGACATCCATTCTGTCGGTGCAAGAGTCTGCAAACGGCCATCTCTACTGGCCTGCAATCGACGTCGATCTCACCGTAGACATCATCAGAAATCCTGAACGCTTTCCGCTCAAGGCAAAGTGAGCCGGCGTGCATAACAACTCGTTGTAGGCGCGACGGCCCTGTCGGGCCGCGGCCTGAACTCGAACGTTATGTCTTTTGATGCCAGGGTGTAGGTATTGAACCGCCCTGGGTTTTGAGGAGGCTCCAACGCTTGAGAGAATGGAGCCATGAACAAGTCAAACAAGTTTTCACCTGAGGTCCGTGAGCGCGCGGTACGGCTGGTGCAGGAGCACCGCGGGGAGTACCCGTCGCTGTGGGCGGCCGTGGACTCGGATGCGCTGGTTCACCACTCGGACAGAGGCTCGCAGTATGTCTCCATCCGCTACACCGAGCGCCTGGCCGAGGCGGCCATAGCGCCGTCAGTTGGCAGCCGTGGCGACAGCTACGACAACGCCCTGGCCGAAACCATCAACGGGTTGTACAAGACAGAACTGATCCATCGGCGCGGCCCCTGGAAATCCCGGGAATCCGTGGAGCTGGCCACCCTGCAATGGGTGTCCTGGTTCATTCATCACCGACGGCTCGAATCCATCGGATATATCCCGCCGGCCGAAGCTGAGGCAAACTACTATCGGCAACTCGCCAGTCAGGCCGCGATGGCGGCTTGACTTAAACTCAACAGCCTCCGCGATTCCCGGGGCGGTTCAGTACCCGGAACTGGCAGCCGGCTGGGGTAGTTACGCTCAATCCGGAGAAGCAAGAAATGCCGCCGCAAGAGGCAGCGTAAAAATACGGTCTACGCGACAACTACGCTGACAAACACCGGGGGGCGCGGACTGGCAGACGCCGGGTAGCGTCGAGTGCCGGCGCGTTCGCATTCATGTGGGTGAGGATCTTCTCGATGATGGCCGGATCCTCAATGCACGCGATGATCCGCACCGTGCCGCCGCAGGGAGAACCGGTCTCGATGTCGATCCCAAAGACCCGCTTGAGCCGTTGCGCCCAAGTCATCGCGGCGCGGCATTTGACCGCTGTCGGCTCCTCCAGGTCCGCTGTCGTGGCAGGCTGGCCTCCTCTGCCCCGCTGGGCCGGTGTCACTCGCGCGCGGTATTTGCTGTTGGGCGCGAACACCCCGTGACAAATTCACCGAGAGTGAATTTGGACGCACGCAGTGCGCCCGCAGGGTGGCGCACACGGACGTGCGCCATCAATCAGGGTGACCGCGCCGGCTTGGGCCGTCCTACGGGAAAACTCCGCCTTCTTGATCAGGTGCGTGGCGATGCAGCGGTAGACAATGCCGAGCGCACCGCCCATGACCTCGGCGCGGCTGGCGAACAGGAACCGCAACGGATAGGGGACGCTCAGAACCCACTGGCGCACCGGCTGCTCGGGAAACACCTCGTCGACCAGCACAGCGGCACTCTCGGCCATGCGCCGGGCGCCGCAGCTGGGACAGAAAGCCATCGCCCACCGCCACCGCGGTTCACTGCGCCACAACCTGGATAACGCCACCGCGGCGAGCAAGATCTTGCTGGACGAGCTGTTCCGCCCCGGCATGATGCCCGACTGGGCACTGGCGTACCGGACGCGGTACGAAAGCCAGCGCTGTCTGTCGCTGTTTCGTACCTGCTATCTGGCCGGGGAAAGCGCAAGCGCCCGGGATTTTTACCACCGCGCACTGCACAGCGACCCGCTTCGCGCCCTCAGCCACTGGTCGTATCTGCGCAAGTACCTGAACCTGCGTCGGCGCTGACGGCCGTCGCCAGCAGCGCCACCAGCGTCGCCGGGAGCGTACCGCCGGCCGCCGCATAACCGGCGCAAAACTCGCGCGCGCCGGCCCCCACCAGCGCCCAGTCCTCGGCATAGCGCATCAGGTGGCGCAGGTTGCGCGTGACCTGACGCGGACCCAGCGGGCGGTTGCGCAATTGGAGATCGGCCACGTCGATTAAACCGAACTCTCCCGTCGCGGCAACGATGACATTGCCGAAATGCAGCGAACGGAAATACACCCCGCGCCGGTGCAGTGCCGCCAGAAAAGATCCCGTTTCGCGCAGCAAGACACCCCGATCGGCGGCTTTGCGCAGGCAGGTGCGCAAGGTCGCGCCGGGCAAGGGTCGGTAGATCACCGCGGTGCGGCGGATATGGGGAATGCGCAACAGCTGCTCGGTGGCGACGGTGCGCACACCCCGCTCGCGCAGCGCGCCGGCATTGACATGAAAGCGTCGCGCATAGGGCCACATCAGCGCGCTGCTGAACAGGCGCTTGCGGCGAAACAGCTTGAGATAACGCCCGTCGCGCAAGGCAATCAGCTTGTCGCCGTGGCCGTCGGCTTCCAGCACGGTGCCACCTGCGACCAGGTCCTGGTAGGCCGCCGCGGCGAGCCAGTGAAAACGTGCGTCGATAGCCATCGGGTTGGTCGTCAGTGGCGCCGGCCGGGATAGCCCCCATTCTAGGGCTGGTTGACGCTATCCGCGCGGATAGTGTCAACCGGCGCTGGCCCGCCCTCTGCGGGGCTCCCCGTCGTATGCCCAGTCCGGACGCCTTTTGTTACAGTGGCGCGCCCGCGCATTCGCCACAACAGGACCGCCGTCGCGGCGGCTCCGGCGCGACGAGAGGAGTTCCGGTTTGCTCCATGTCCTGCTGTAAAACTTACCTCCATGGGCGATCTGATTCAGTTGCTGCCGGCGTTGAGCGATGCCCACGGGCAACGACCGGAACTGCGCTTCGACTGGGTCGCCGACGCCACCTTTGCGGAAATCCCCGGCTGGCATCCGGCGGTCGACCGGGTGATCCCGAGTGCCCACCGCGATTGGCGCCGGCACAAGACCGAATTCCTTTGCGGCAACCGCGGTCGCGCCTGGCTGCGCCGCCTGCGCGAGCGCCGTTACGACCGGGTCATCGACGCCCAGGGCAGCTGGAAAAGCGCCGTCATCGCGCGCCTGGCGCGCGGCCCGAGCGCCGGGCTGGATGGAGCCTCGGTGCGCGAACCCGGCGCCCAGTGGCTCTATGGCGAACGTCATTTCGTGGCCCGGGAGCAGCTCGCCATCACGCGCTGGCGCCAACTGCTGGCCGCGGTGCTCGACTACCCCGTGCCGACCACGGCCCCGGATTTCGGGCTGGCCGGCCGGGTCTGGCCGGACCCGCCTGCACCGAAACGATCTCGACGACGACCCCGTTGGCCCGAATTCGGGCGCCAAACGGTGTTCCGCCGCCACTCCACTATTCAGATCGTTGCCCCGGTGGTCGGTTCGAGAGGTACACACCCGGACTAGCCCGGCCCGAATAGGCGCTTTATGCTTCCTATTACTCGGACCGGGATTGCCTGTGCGCACGGCACGGTGAATGCCTGCCTGCGCCGGGCTGGCGCGAGCGCGAGGAAGTCGTTCAGTTCTTCATAGAAGCGGAAGGTGGCGCTGACCATATGCCGGCTATTGCCGCCATTTGGCGGGGTCTGGAAAGCCGGTTCCGCCCGATTTGATCCAATATTGCCGATGTGTAAACGCCACCTCGACGGTGGCGTTTACACGGAGCCGGCAAGATTCAGGACCGGCTCCTGCTGATTCTGGCTGGCGAACGCGCCCGCCTCACCTTCAGCCCGGCCAGAAGTATCAAAGCCGAAAGCGCGATCTTCGCCCACTCGGAAAGAGTGGGGATGGCGACATTCTCCTGACGATACGGCACGCTTGCCGATCCCGTGTTGTTGCCGGGGTCGGTATCGCCCAGGGCGTCCAGCGTGGCGGTGTTCACCAGCGGGCTGGCGCCGGTGTAAGGGTCGGAGGCCTGGACGGTGAGGGTGAAGCTGCGGCTTGCACCCACCGCCAACGCGCCCACCGCGCAGGTGACGGTGCCCGCCGCTTCCGTGCAATCAGGGGCGGAGACGAAACTCACGCCAGCAGGAAGCACATCCACCACATTGGCGCCACCCGGACTCGCCAGGGGACCGTTGTTGGTCACCGTCAAGGTGTAAGGAATTTCCATGCCCGGAGAAGCCACGGACGCTGTGGTGGCCTTGATCAGCGCGAAGTCGGTCGGCGTCGCCGCGAAATTCGTCGGCGTGTTCGCCGTGCCCGTGTTGTTGCCGGGGTCGGTATCGCCCAGGGCGTCCAGCGTGGCGGTGTTCACCAGCGGGCTGGCGCCGGTGTAAGGGTCGGAGGCCTGGACGGTGAGGGTGAAGCTGCGGCTTTCATTCACCGCCAACGCGCCCACCGCGCAGGTGACGGTACCCGACGACTCCGTACAGCCGGGGGCCGAGAGGAAACTCACGCCGGCAGGCAATGGATCGACCACCTGCGCGCCATCGCTCGCCAGCGGACCGTTGTTGGTCACAGTTAGCGTATAGGGAATATGCACGCTGGGATATACGCCCGGGACGGCGGTGCTCTTGGTCAGGGCCAGGTCGGTGGCGATGCTCACCCTGCGCGTGGTGGTGGCCTCAACCACTTCGTTATTCGTCGTCAACGTCTCGGGTTCTTCCACTGCCACGTTCACGCGGTTGTATGCGGTGCCGCTATACGCGCCGGCAACCGTGATCGACTCGGCCCGCATGTTGTAGGTCACGACGACCTGACCAGTGGGGCCACTGTCAATTCCCGGGAAGGTACAGATCAAGGTGCCGGCGGTCGCACCGATCGCCGGCTCGGCGCACGGCAGGGGCGCGGGAACGGAGACCCCGCCGATGGTGGCTGCCAGACCGCCCTGGTAACTGAAGGTTGCGGTCGCCGTGCTCGAAGGATCAGGATCAGGGAAGACATCCGTCATCACCAGATTGGTGCCGTAGGAGGGGCCGCCGTTGTCGACTCTGATGACGTATCCCGTGTTTGCGCCCAGATCGATGGGGTCGGCCGTGTCGTCCTTCTGTACCAAGATATCCAGTTCCGCAGCCGTGACCGGGGTGGTCGTGGCGGCATTGTTGTTCGCCAGGCTGGTTTCGGGCGTCACCGTGGTCACCGCCACCGCATTGACCAGGTCCTGTCCCACCGCCGTGCCCAGGGGGCGCAGGGTGTAGGTGACGGTATTCTGGGAGCCGCTCGTGATGCTCGCCCAAGAGCAGGTCAAGGTGCCGCCGACCGCCCCGGCCGCGGGCACGGTCGAGCAGGTTCCTCCGCCGCTGGCCGCGCCCAGGGCGATGAATGCCGCATTGCCTGGCAGGGTGTCGGTCATGCTGACCGTTGCCGCGGTGGACGGGCCGTTGTTGCGCACGGTGGATACATAGGTCACGGGCGCTCCCGCGGGCACCGTGGCCGGATTGGCGGTCTTGGTGACTTGGATGTCCACTTTTGCCGTCACCATGCTGGTCACGGATCCCGTGTTGTTGGCTCGATTCGTATCGCCGATGTCAGATGAAAAGACGCTCGCCGTGTTGGTTCGAGTACCGGTCGTCGCGATGCTTGGGCGCACGACCACGGTCACCGTGGCCGTCCCGCCATTGGGCAGCGTGCCCAGATTGCAGCTCAGATTCTGGGTCGTTCCGTTGGAGGGAGCCATCGGAGTGCAGCTGCCCTGCGTGGTGGAGACCGACTGCAGGCTGCCCGTGGCGACCAGACTGGTGAGGCTGTCGCTGAGCACCACATTGGTCGCCTGATTCGGGCCGTTGTTGTGCACCACGATGACATAGGTCAAGTTCTCGCCCGCCGGGACCGGGTCCGGTGCGGCCGTTTTCGAGACCAGCTGCAAATCGGTAGCCGAACCCGATGCGGTCGCAGTTGCACTTGCCGTGCCGCAGTTGTTGCCCACAGTCCCGTCGTTGCGCCCGGCATCCCCGGCAAAGGCCGCACAGGCGATGTTGGCAACCGTGCCTGTCGCCGTTTGCGCCACCGGCACGGTTATCGTGGGGAGATTGGTATTGACATTGAAGGGCCCCGTGAGCGTACGGGTACAGGTCACGTCAATCGGGCCGGCGGCAGGGTAAACGGTACCGACGAGGACACTACACACCCACCCCGAGCCCGAGGGCAATGCCCGCAGATTCACGCCCGTGGGGATAGTATCGGTGACGGTCACCCCATCTCCGGATTGTGCCGCCAGCGGCCCGAGGTTGCGCACGACGAGGCTGTAGCTGAAATCCTGGCCGACGACCACGGGACTGAAGCTGGCCGTCTTGGTCATGCGTAGGTCGACTTGATCGGTCGAGGTGACGTTGACCGAGGCGGTGTTGTTGGCGGGAACCGGATCGATTTCCGGGATGGCGATACTCGCGGTATTTGTCAGCGCCCCTGCGCTGGTTGCCGTCGCCACCACGCTGATGACGGGCATATTGGTGCCGACGCCGCCGGTATAGGGGCCGGCACGAGTACATGTGATTGTGGGCGCAGCCGAACCATCGCACGTCCAGCCTGTGCCGCTTGCGGAAACAAAGCTCAACCCCGGCCCCAGGGTGTCGCTCACCGTAATCACGCCCGGCCCGGTCGAGCCCGGCTGAATGCCGTAGTTGAAACGCGGGGTCAGCGTGTAGGTGACGTTGGCGCCTTGGGCCACGGTGGTCGGCGAAGCGGACTTGGTGATGCTTACATTCGAGCCTGCATTCGAAATGACGTCCGCCGTATCCGTGTTGTTGGCGAGGTTGCCATCGGGCATGTCGCTGCCGTTGCCCTTGAAGGCAGCGACATCGAACGCCGCCGTCACAGTGCCGGCAACGTTCAGCACCGCCGGAACGGTCAGGGTGGGTGCGGACGCGCCGACCGCCAGTGCCCCGGTACGCGTGCATGTGATCGTGCCGCTGCTGCGCGGATAGACACCGGCCGGAACGATGCTGCATGTCCAGCCCGTGCCCGTCGGCACGCTGGTGATGGTGGCGCCGCCCGGAACTGCGAACTGGATGGTCTGACGGGCATCGGACGCAAGTGCGTCGGGGCCATTATTGGTGGCCACCAGGGCATAGCTGTAGGGCTCGCCTGCGGTGACCGTCGCGGCTGAAGGCGCGGCAACGATCTGCATGTCCGCAGCTGCCTGTGCCGTTGTGGGCTGGTCGACGTCGACGTTATTGCCAGGGTTTGGATCGGTGGCTGTAGTGGTCGCAGTCGCGACGTTCGTCCACACTCCGGCCGTCGGTAGCCGGACCTGGATGGCGACGGTTTGGAAAGTGGTGGCCGGAAAGGTGAACGGGATGTCGCCCAGTGCGCAGGTCACAACGCCGCTCGCCTGCGAGCAACTTCCCGCTGTCGTCGTGACACCGACGAAGGTCGAACCCGTGGGCAGCGTATCCGTGAGCGTGACGCCGGTGGCAAGCCCCGGGCCATTGTTGTCGATGCGCAGGGTATAGGTGAATATCCCGCCGGCGGGACCGGGATCGGGGGAATCGGAGTGGTTGAGCACCAGGTCCGCCGCCGCGTGCGCCGCCGCCGGAAAACTGCCGCCAAGCAGTGCCGCGAGCAGCATGAAAGCCTTCAGGCCAAAGTGGCCGCCAGGACGACTGGCTGTTATTCCTTCATGAAAATCCGAAACGGCAGGGCAACATCGGGCGATAGCAGTCAGCAGCATGATCAAAATCGAAGTTCAAAGATTGTGTGCGGCCAGAGCATAGCAAACAGGCCCGGGAACTACAAACCACTCCCCGCGATCTGTTTCGGCGACATCGATGAGCCCGAACGCCCCGGCCTCGGTGACGATGACATTGCCGAAATGCAGCGAGCGGAAGTAGACCCCCCACCCGTGCAGGCTCGCCAGGAAAAATTCCAGCGCATGCAGCAGATCCCGATCGAGACAGCGCTGTGCAGCAGCTCGCGCAGCGTCTGCCACGCCAGCGGCCGGTAGAGCACCGCCGTGCGGCGCAGATGAGGTATACGCAGCAGACGCTCGGGCGCGACCGTGAGGATACCGAGATCGCGCAGGGCCCGGGCGTTGCGGTCAAAGCGGCGCGAGTAGGGTCGCATCAGGGCGCTGCTGAACAGACGCTTGCGGCGAAACAGCTTGAGATAACGCCCGTCGCGCAAGGCAATCAGCTTGTCGCCGTGGCCGTCGGCTTCCAGCACGGGGCCACCTGCGACCAGGTCCTGGTAGGCCGCCGGGAGGAGCTCTTGAAAGGTGGACTCGACTGTCATTGCGCTTTGCCGCCGGGTTTCCTGAAACGAGAACGCGGGAAAGCCGCATTCTAGCGATTCCCGCAAGGGCGGACCCTGACGTATCCGGTGCTTCCGTCCACAGACCAAACAGCTTTTTGTTACAGTGGCGCCCGCTTGCCTACGTGCGCACAGAAGCGGGGCGGAAACCGACCCCGGACGAGGATTTCCGGTTTGCCCCATGTCCTGCTGGTAAAACTTACCTCCATGGGCGATCTGATTCAGTTGCTGCCGGCGTTGAGCGATGCGCACGGGCAGCGGCCGGAACTGCGCTTCGACTGGGTCGCCGACACCGCCTTTGCCGAAATCCCCGGCTGGCATCCGGCGGTCGACCAGGTGATCCCGAGCGCCCACCGCGATTGGCGCCGGCACAAGACCGAATTCCTTTGCGGCAACCGCGGTCGGGCCTGGCTGCGCCGCCTGCGCGAGCGCCGTTACGACCGGGTCATCGATGCCCAGGGCAGCTGGAAGAGCGCCGTCATCGCGCGCCTGGCGCGCGGCCCGAGCGCCGGCCTGGATGGGGCCTCGGTGCGCGAACCCGGCGCCCAGTGGCTCTATCGCGAACGTCATTTCGTGGCCCGGGAGCAGCTCGCCATCACGCGCTGGCGCCAACTGCTGGCCGCAGCGCTCGACTACCCCGTGCCGACCACGGCCCCGGATTTCGGACTGGCCGGCCGGGTCTGGCCGGACCCGCCGCTCGCCATCGCCGCGCCCACCCTGACCTTCGTCACCAATGCCACCTGGCCCACCAAGCTCTGGCCGGACCCACACTGGCGCGAACTGATCGGTACCGCGATTGGCGCCGGTTATCAGGTGGTGTTGCCCTGGGGATCGGCGCCCGAGCGCGAGCGCGCCGAAGACCTGGCGCGCGCGCAGTCCGGCGCCAGGGTTCCGCCCCGCGCGTCGCTTGGCGAAATCTCGGGACTGCTGTCCCGCAGCGCCGCCGTGGTCAGTGTCGATACCGGGCTCGCCCATCTCGCCGCCGCCCTGGGCCGACCGACGCTCACGCTCTATGGTCCGACCGACCCGCGCCTGATCGCGGCGACCGGACCCCGCGCCGCGCCGCTACCGGCCACCGGCTATCCCTGCATCCCCTGCCGGCGGCGCGAATGCCGGGTCGCGGGCTATCGGGGACCGCACGCACGCTGTATGCAGACTCTGACCCCGGCGCTAGTATGGGCGCGGTTGCAGACGCTGCTGGCAGCCGCCTGAACCCGTGACCACCTCGCATCACTCATCCGCCATTCGCAGGAGTCTCGCGTGCCGTTAAGTTTCCCCCGTTTCGAGCGCGCCCGGGTGCTGGTTGCGGGCGACATCATGCTCGACCGCTACTGGCACGGACCCACCACGCGCATCTCGCCGGAGGCGCCGGTGCCCGTGGTGCGGATCACCGACTGTCACGACCGCCCCGGCGGCGCCGCCAACGTCGCGCTCAACATCGCCGCACTCGGTGCCGCCACCAGTGTGGTGGGCGCGGTGGGTTGCGACGACCAGGCCACCATCCTGCGCGACCAGCTTGCGGCCGCGGACATCCACGCCGCGCTGCTGGAATGTCCCGCCAAACCCACCATCACCAAGTTGCGCGTGATCAGCCGCCAGCACCAGCTGCTGCGCCTGGATTTCGAAGAACCGCACAGCGCGGCGGAGGTCGCGGCCCTGCCCGCCCGGATCCAGGCGCTGCTGCCGGGGATTGGCGCATTGGTACTCTCGGACTACGCCAAGGGCGCGCTGCAAGATCCCCAAGCCCTGATCGCGCTGGCCACCGCTGCCGGGGTGCCGGTGCTGGTGGACCCCAAGGGACGCGACTTCAGCCGCTACGCCGGCGCCACCCTGCTCACCCCCAATCTCGCCGAGCTGGAGGCCGTGGTCGGACCCTGCCCCGACGCAGCGGCCCTGGGCACGCGCGGCCTCGCCCTGGTGCGCGAACTGGGGCTCGGAGCGCTGCTGGTGACGCGCGGCGAACAGGGCATGACCCTGCTGCGCCCCGGACACGACGCGCTGCACCTGCCGGCGCGGGCGCGCGAGGTCTATGACGTGACCGGCGCCGGGGACACCGTGATCGCCGTGCTCGCCGCCGCGCTCGCCGCCGGCGCGGAGCTGTCAGCCGCCGTCACCCTCGCCAATCTTGCCGCCGGCATCGTGGTCGGCAAGCTGGGCACCGCGGCCGTGAGCGAACCGGAGCTGCGCCGTGCCCTGCAGCAGGAACGCGGCGTGGCGCGCGGCGTGGTGAATCACGAGCAACTGCTTGCCGAGGTCGGCGATGCCCGCGCCCGGGGCGAAAAGATCGTCTTCACCAACGGCTGCTTCGATCTGCTCCACGCCGGCCATGTGCGCTATCTGGAGCAGGCGCGCCAACTCGGTGACCGCCTGATCGTCGCCGTCAATGACGACGCGTCGGTGCGGCGCCTGAAAGGCGAGGGCCGCCCCCTCAATACGGTCGAGCGCCGCATGGCGGTGCTCGCGGGCCTGGAAAGCGTCGATTGGGTAACGAGCTTTGCCGAGGACACGCCGGAGGCCCTGCTCGAACGGGTGCGCCCCGATGTGCTCGTCAAGGGCGGCGACTATGACCGCGAACAGGTGGTTGGCTGGCGGATCGTCGAGAATTACGGCGGCGAGGTGCGTCCGCTCGGCTTGCTGGACGGCTGTTCCACCACCGCCATCGTCGAAAAAATCCGCACCCGTCCGTCCGACCCGCACCGCTGAAGGTTATTCACACTTGCACCCGTCCACCGAGTCACAAGGATGCGCTCCGACCGTTGTCGCCCGCCTGCGCACCACCATTCGCACCCGTTATGCCTGGGTCGCGCTGCTGCTGTTCTTCGCGATCTGCTTCCTCCCGGACAACCGCACCGCCGCCACCAATCTTTACCGCCTGCTGGTGGTGGTGCCGATGCTGCTGTGTTTCCGGCCCGCCGATCTGCGGCTGATCTGGCGACAGGCGCCTGCGCGCTGGTTTCTGCTGCTGTGCGGCTGGCTTTCGCTCACCCTGCTGTGGGATGGCTGGAGCCACACCGATTTCAAGCTGCTGCTGCGCGAGTTGAACGTGCTGGCGCTGTTTTATCTGGTCTATCTGGTCGGCACCCTGCATCGGGCGCGGGTGCCGACCTTGCTGACCGGACTGATGGTAATCGGGCTGAGCGGCGCCGCGCTGATTCTCGCGGACTGGCCAGACTGGAAGCAGCACGCACTGGCGGCGCGCGGCGTGTTCAACCACCATGTGACCGTCGGTTGGGCCCTGGCGATGGTCGCCATCGTCGCCCTGCATCAAACCCTGAACATGACGCGACGCGGTTTGGCGTGCGCCTGCGGGTGCGCTGCCCTCGCCTTGGGGATGCTGGTGTTCTGGGTGCAGGCGCGCGGCGCCTATGTGGTGCTGGGAACGGGGACGCTGCTGCTGCTCGCCATGTTTCCGGGCCGGCGCGCGGCGATCCTGGCCATCGCCACCGCCGCTCTGACACTGCTGCTGGCACTGATCTTCTGGCAGGAACTGACCCTGGTCGCCGATCACGTAGTCGAACGCGGCACCTCGGGACGACTGCCGATCTGGCACAACGGCTGGGAAGCGGTGACCGACTCCTGGCGCTGGCTTTGGTTCGGTCACGGCCTGTCCGTTGACTCCGAGAACTCGAACGGCGATATCGTCGCGCGGCACTACCACAACCTGCTGTTGAATCAGGCGTTTTACGCCGGATTGCTCGGCGTCGTGCTGTATCTGGGCTGGCTCGCAAGCCTGCTGCGGGCGGCGGTTCGGGAGCGCCGCCTGTGGCTCTGGGGCGCGCTGGTTTTAGCCATGCAGTTCGGCTTCATCACCGACGGCGACCGGTTGTTCGTGAATCCTTCCGCGATGCTGCTGGCCTTCCTGCTGCCGGCCTTTCTGCTCGGTTTTCGGGTGCCGGTGCCGGTTCGGGAGGACACGGCAAGCGCCCGCGCTGCCGCTTCAGTCGCCTGAGTCGCCCAGGGCGGCCGCGCGGGCCGCGCGCGCATTGGCGCGCAGGTGATCGGGATCGATGGTGCCGATCACCAGGCTGCCGACTCCGGTGTGCGCCAGGATGCGCGCGAAGGCCGCGCGCACCGGATCGTCGCCCGCCGCGAGCGCGTGGCCACTCGCCAGGGCCTTCTTGATCAGCACACCGGTGCCCAGTTCCCGGCAGCGGTCGATCACCGGGATGTGGGTTTCGTCGGCGAGATTCCAGCTCACCATGAGCAGATCGCACCGCGCCGCCGCGCGCAAACCGCCCGCCACCGTCTTGGTGGAGATGCCGAAACTGCGCAGTTTTCCCTCCTGTTTCAGCTCCGCCAGGGTTTCGAGTGCGCCGGATTGCTCGATGATCAGCTCGTCGTTGCCATCGGAGTGGATCAGCACGATATCCAGCACCCCGGTTTGCAGGCGCCGCAGGCTGCGCTCGACGCTGGCGCGGACATGGTGCGGCGAAAAATCGTGCCGCGACACCCCGGCTTCGAACTCCTCGCCGACCTTGGTGCAGATTACCCAGTGCTCCCGCGCGCCGCGCAGCAGGTGACCGAGGCGCGCTTCGCTCACGCCGTAGGCGGGCGCCGTATCCAGCAGATTGATGCCCAGATCCCGCGCCAGATCGAGCAGGGCACGGGCGGCGCGGTCGTCGGGGATGGTGAAACCCTGAGGGTATTTCACGCCCTGGTCACGGCCGAACTTGACGGTACCGAGTCCGAGCACGCTGACCTTGATGCCGGTGCGCCCGAGCCGGCGCCGGGGCAATTCCAGCTCAGGCGCCAAAGGCGGCCTCCCAGGGCGTGGACGCCAGCGGCGGGCGCGGCAGCGCCAACACCGGCACGGACGCGCCGGACGGCGCGATCCCGCGCTGCCCGAGGCGCGCCGCCACGCTATCGGCGAGGTGCGGACACAGGGTCAGCTTGGTGGGCCAGGCGACCAGCGCATTGGCACCATTGCCGGCCCAGTCCGCAAACGCCTGATCGGGCCGCAACAGGCGTGGTTGACGGGGTTCGGCGCGCTCGACCGCCAGGGTCGCCCAGCGCGCCGGCCCCAGATCGACCCAGGGCAGCAGCGCCGCCAACTCCTGCCGCGCGAGCGCGATGAGCGCATCCGGCGCCATCCCGACGCCCTGTTCGGCAAGCGTTCCGCCCAGATACCAGACCTGCTCGCCGCCACCAGCGGGATGACTGGAAATGGTCAGACGCGGCGTGGTCTCGCGCCCCAGGCAATGGCCGTGCAGCGCGTGGGGATAGCGATGCCGGACCATCACCTGGTGCAGCGGCCGCCGCTGCATGGCCGGGGTGACGGCGCCGATCGTCGCGAGCAGCCCGGCATTGCCGGCGCCGGCCGCAAACACGAAAGCCGCGGGCGCCAGGCGCTGGGTGCCGGTCGCGGTCCCCAGGTCGAGGGTCAGACGTCCGGAGTCCGCCGCAGTCCAGGCGGTCGCCGCTCCGGCGAGGGAGTAAATGGCGTCCGGGCAGGTGTCGGCAAGCGCCGCCACCAGGCTGGGCACATCCAGCACCAGATCCACCAAGCGGTACAGGGACCCGGAGAAACCCGGCGCGCGAAAGATCGGCGGCCGCCCGTCCGCATCCACGGATTCCACCCGGCCGCGCACCGCCTTGCTGGCGAGGAACGCCGTCATGCGCCCGGCGGCCCCGGTGGACCAGAGATAGAAGTGATCGCTGAGCACTCGAACGCGGCGCAGATCCACCGCGCCCGCACCGCGCAGGCAGCGGCGCCAGTGGTCGGGCATATCGGCGATGGCTTCGGATGCCCCCGACAGGGCGCCGGCCAGACTGTACTTGATGCCCCCGTGGATCATGCCCTGGCTGGCCAGAGTCTGCCCGGAGCCGAGCGCGGTCGCCTCCAGCAGGATCGCGCTGTAACCCCGGTTGCGCAGGTCGTTGAGCAGCCAGAGTCCCGCGATGCCACCGCCGACAATGACGATATCGACGTTGACGACCGGGGACGTGGACATGGCGCGGGGATCGCGGAAACTCGCAGTACCGCAGTATAGCCGCCTTGCCGGAAGCGACGCCGCACCATGCATCGCCCCGACCTTCCGGCTATGCTGCCCGCCGGAGGAACCGTGCCTGCCCGCCTGCTCTATTCCCTGTTGCTGTATCTGCTGCTGCCCGCGGTACTGTTGCGCCTGTGCTGGCGCGCGCGCCGCGCGCCGGACTACGCGCGCCGCTGGGGCGAACGCTTCGGCTGGGTCGCGCCGCTGTCCGGACCCGTGATCTGGGTGCACGCGGTGTCGGTCGGCGAGACGCTCGCCGCCGCGCCGCTGATCCGGCACTTGCGGACCCGCCATCCCCGCGCGACGCTGCTGGTGACCACCACCACGCCGACCGGCTCGCAGCGGGTGCGCGCGCTGTTCGGCAGCGCTGTCGCCCATTGCTACGCGCCCTACGATTTTCCCGACGCCGTGGCCCGCTTCCTGCGCCGCGTCCAGCCCGCGCTGCTGGTAATCATGGAAACCGAGCTCTGGCCCAACCTGCTGCACGCCTGCGCGACACGCGGGATTCCGGTGGTGCTCGCCAACGCGCGGCTCGCGGCGCGCTCGGCACGGGGCTATGCGAAAGCGAAACCCCTCACCGCGCCCATGCTGCGCGCGCTGACCCGGGTCGCGGCGCAAACTGCTGCCGATGGCCAGCGCTTGCTGGCGCTGGGACTGGCGCCGGACAAATTGCAGATCACCGGCAATCTCAAATTCGATCTCGACCTGAGCCCCGAACTGCGCGCCCGGGCCGCCGCGCTGCGCCAGGCCTGGGCCGGATCCGGGCCGCGTCCGGTGTGGCTTGCCGCCAGCACCCACGCGGGCGAGGACGAACTGATGCTGGCGGCCCACGCCGAAATCCTGCGCATCCTGCCCGCTGCCCTGCTGGTACTGGTGCCGCGCCATCCGGAACGCTTTGCGAGCGTTCATGCCGCCTGCGTCCGCGCGGGGTTCGCAACCCGGTGCCGTTCCGAGGCTGGCGCCGTAGCGCCGGAAACCCAAGTGCTGCTGGGCGACACCATGGGCGAGCTGCTCGCCTTCTGCGGCGCCGCGGATGTGGTTTTCGTCGGGGGAAGTCTGGTGCCGGTGGGCGGTCACAACCTGATCGAGCCCGCCGCCTGGGGGCGTCCGGTACTGGCGGGGCCGCATCTGTTCAACTTTGCCGAGGCTGCGGCGCTGTTGCAGGCGGCGGGCGGACTCAGGATCTGCGCCGACGGCGCAGCGCTCGCGCCCGCAGTGATCGAATTACTGATGGAACCGGACCATCGCGCGACGATCGGGGCGGCGGCGCGCGCGGTAACCGAGGCCAACCGCGGCGCCCTGGCGCGACTGGCGGCGGTTATCGAACCGCTTTGCCCACCATGAAACCGGCATCGAGCCAGCGATTGAGCTGTTCGACATCGCCGGGGCTCAGTTGCCCGGCCACTTCCTTCAGCCGCAGCATGCTGTTGATGTAGTCGAAGCGCGCATTGGCGTAATCGCGCTGCTCCCGGTAGAGGAGGCGTTGCGAAATCAACACATCCACGATATTGCGCGTACCTACCTCGTACCCCGCCTGCGTGGCATCAAGCGCGCTCTGCGCCGACGTGATGGCCTGGGCGCGCGCGCTGATGCGCGCCGCATCCGTCAACACCTGGAGGTGCAGGGAGCGCGCGCGCTGCGTGGTGGTGCGCTGCGCCAGCACATAGTTTTCCTGACTGCGGATACGCTCCTGGTACGCCTGTCGCTCCCGGGAACTGGTGGCGCCACCGGAATAGAGCGGGGCGGTCAGGTGCAGGCCCAGCACCGTGGATTCCTGGTCATTGACAAAGGGCTGGCTCGCCGCTGGATCCAGGGTGCCCTGCTGATTCAACAGCCCACCGTCGCGGTGCAGTGTGCCATCGTTCAAACTCTTCTGATAATCAAGCGAGGCCGTCACCTTCGGCAGGTGTTCGGCCCGCGCGGCCGTCGCGGCCTTGTCCGCCGCATCCACATCCAGCCTGGCCACACGCAGCGCAAAATTGTTGGTCTGCGCAAACTGTACCCAGGACTCGCGATCGATCGGCTCGGGCTTGGTGATCGGGAAATCCCTGGCCAGTCCGGTGATTTGTTCGTGAGGTTTTCCGGTCAGAACTTCCAGCGCCTCGAAAGCGATATCGAGCGCGCTCTTGGCTTCCAGCGTATTGACCGTGGCGCCGTCGAAGGCCGCCTGTGCTTCATGCACATCGGTGATCGGCAGCAATCCCACGTCAAAGCGCTCTTTGGTTTGTTCCAGTTGGCGACCGATCGCGCGTTCCTCGGCTTCGGCGGAAGTCAGATTTTCATTGGCGCGCAACACACCGAAGTAGGCATCGGTGACGTCGAGCACAATGCGCTGCTGGTCGGCGGCGAACTGGGCAGCGGCGCGTTGATCCAGATCCTTGCCGCGCTGGAAGTTGAACCACGCGGGCAGATCGAACACCGGCTGACTCAGGGACAGGCGATACGCTTCCGTGGCATCGTGATAATCGCCGATCGACTGAGACAAAAAGTCGGCCCCCAGCACGCGGGAGCTGTGTTGAATCCCCTGCCCCTCTTGAACACTGACCGAGCCCGTGATGCTGGGCAGCAGAGCGGCGCGCGCCTGCGGCAGGGCTTCCTGACCGGCTTTAAAGGTGGCTTCCGCCGCCTTGAGCTGGGGCGCGTTGCCCATCGCCAGATCATAGATCTCAAGCAGGGTTTCGGCCCGGAGCCCGGTGCTGAACAACACCACCGCCAGTGAGGCGCATACCAACCGCGCGCTAGTTTTCCGCATGATTCTGATCCTGTGGTTTTTTGATGGGCCGGAGTCTATCAGATATGAAATTTACGGCGTGATACCCTTGGCCCGGCGCGACAAGGTGCGCCGAACCGCTTCTGGAGCCCGATGAACAAACTCGATCGATCCGCACCTGCGACACCGTTGCCTCTGGCGCCGCTCGGGGCGCAGGACGTGGAAATTCTCGAACGCACGACCCGTTATCAGGGCTTTTTTTCGCTCGACACCGTCAGCCTGCGCCACCGGCTGTTCGCGGGAGGCTGGAGCCAGCCCATGACGCGGGAGCTGTTTGTGCGCGGCGCGGCGGTAGGCGTGCTGCTCTACGATCCGGAGCGTCGCCTGGTAGGTCTGGTGGAACAGTTTCGCGTCGGCGCCCTCGCCGAGCCCGGCGGCCCCTGGTTAATGGAGGTCGTGGCGGGCATGCTGAAACCGGGCGAAGACGTGGCCGCCGTGGCGCGGCGCGAAACCATCGAGGAAGCCGGCATCGACGCGTTGACGCTGGAGCCGATCTGCCGTTACCTGGTGAGCCCCGGCGGTACCGAAGAGACCATGACGCTGTTCTGCGGGCTCACCGACCTGCACGGCCGCGAGGGTTGTTTCGGTCTCGCCCATGAACACGAAGACATCCGCCTGCATGTGCTGCCCGAGGCGGACGTATTGGCAGCAATGGCGGCGGGCGCCTACAACAACGCCGCCACCATCGTCTGCCTGCAATGGCTGGCGTTGAACCGCGACCGGCTTCACGGTTTGGCGACCCACGGACGGCGCGATCCGTAACCAGTCCACAGGACCACCAACGGGGAATTGAGGTAGTGAGACGAACGCGCTACAAGGTCAACCTGAAAGGCTTCATGGCCGACTGCGAAGCCAACTACTGTCGGCTCGCCAAGCTGTTTCCGGACATGGCGGCGCAGGACGAACGCCGTCTCGGCATCAGTGGTCGCGACCAGCTCGAAGTAGTGTTCGCGGTGCGCGAACGCAGCGCCCACACCACGGTGCTCACGCTGCGGCAGCGGGAATCCGGGCGGCCCTGGTGGTTGAATCTGCCCGTGCTGGTGGTGCGCATCTACCACGATGCCCTGCTCGCCGAAGTGGTCGCCTGCGAGGGCGAGCGCAATATCTGGCCGCGCCAGAGCTATCCGAACCGGAGGATGCTGCAACCCGATGAGAAAGCCCAGTGGAACCGCTTCCTCGGCGAATGGCTGGCTGCCTGCCTGGCACTGGGCTTCGTCGCGGCCGACTGCCCCATGCCCTGACGCGCGGTGGCGTCCGCGGAGCGCCTGAGTAATGGACGCCGACACCCAGCACCTGATCCAGATCACCGACCCCCATATCGGCCCCCGGCGCGATTACCGGCTGGCGGGCGTCGAGACGCTGGAAACCCTGCGTCTGGTGCTCGCGGAAATCGGCGGCTTCACGGCGCCGCCGGATCTCATCTGTGTTACCGGCGATATCGCGGCGGAGGGCGCGACCGAAGCCTATCGGCTGTTTACCCAGCAGATGCAGTTTCTGGAGTTGCCCTACCAGTGGCTGCCGGGCAACCACGACGACGCCCGCGTCATCCAGGAGGGCTTCACCGCCGCTCCCTACTGGCCGCTGCTGGAACTGGGCGCCTGGCGCGTGATTTCCCTCAATACCGCGCAACCGGATGCGGTTGGCGGGCATCTCGCCGATGACGAACTGGATTTTCTGGCGCACTGCCTGACAAGGGACCCACTATCCCCGACACTGCTGTTCATGCACCATCCACCGATACCGGTGGGCTGCGCCTGGCTGGACACCCAGCGCATCGACAACGCGGAGCGTCTGGAAGCGATCCTGCGCCAGCACGCCAATGTGCGCGGGATTTTCACCGGCCATGTGCATCAGGAATTCCACGCCCACTGGGCCGGCACCGAGCTGTACACGACGCCGGCCACCTGTTTTCAGTTTCGCGCGGCGAGTCGCGATTTCGCCCTCAGCGAGCAGCCGCCCGGCTATCGCCGGATCAACCTGCATGCGGATGGCACCCTGACCACGGAGGTGGTGTTCCTGGCACAGGGTCTCACGCGCGTGGACAAGCAACTGGCCGGGTATTAGGGATACCCGGAATAACCGTCATGCCCGCGGAGGGGGTTGTGTGAAAACCCTACCGACGGCAGCCATGCCGGAAACATCCATCGTAGGGTAGGCAAAGGCCGATAGACCGCGTCCACGCGGGACATCTCCACGCGTAGGGCGGATAAGCGCCAGCGCATCCGCCATGATCGCGGCTCCACTCCTGCCAGTGGGCGCGTGGCTTTTTCGGTGGGTGCGCTGCGCTTACCCACCCTACGATGCCTTTTCACACAGCTTCGGTGGCGGGCATCCAGAGGGCCCTGATATTCCTGGGTTCCCGCCCCTGCTCCCGCCTTCGCGGGGGCAGGCACTGCGCGGGAACGACGCTTATGCGGTTATTCAGCGCATCCTTAGCGGGCCGCCGCCGGCCATGAAGGCCTGCCGCGCGCCCAGAAAAACATTTTTCCGCACCCATCCAGACCCTATAATTCCCGCAGTTTCCGCGACCGGGCGCCCATGGCCACCCTGCTGTACATCCATGGTTTCAACAGCTCTCCCCAGTCCCACAAGGCGGCCGCGACCCGCGTCTGGCTGGCCGCGCAGCACCCCGGGATCGCGTTCCGCTGCCCCTTCCTGAGCCCCTACCCGGAGCGGGCGATGGCGCAGTTGCAGGAGGAGGTCGCGGCGCTGACCGGCCCGTTCTATCTGGCCGGCAGTTCGATGGGCGGTTTTTACGCCACCTGGCTCGCGGCGCACCATGGCGCGCGCGCGGTGCTGATCAACCCGGCCGTGCAGCCCTGGCTCGGGCGCGACCATCTGCTCGGCCCCCAGGCCAACCATCACACCGGCGAGATCGCCATCATCGAACCCGAGCATCTGGAACAACTGCGTGCCTGGGAGGTCGATCCGCTGCCGCGCCCACAGGATTTCCTGGTACTGCTGCAAACCGGCGATGAAGTGCTCGACTACCGTTTCGCAGCGGAGAAATACCGCGCCTGCAAGCTGGTGATCGAACCCGGCGGCGACCACGGTTTTCAGAACTTCGAACGCCATTTGCCGGCCATCATCGACTTTTTCCAGGCGCCCGCCGCATGAGCAGTTACGACGCCAGGGACATCGAAGTTCTCACCGGCCTCGACCCGGTGCGCCGGCGCCCCGGCATGTACACCGACACCAGCCGCCCCAATCACCTGGTGCAGGAGGTGGTGGACAACAGCGTCGATGAAGCCCTCGCCGGCCACGCCACCCGCATCGCGGTGACAGTGCACGCCGACGGCTCGATCACGGTGAGCGACGACGGCCGCGGCATGCCGGTGGACATCCACCCCGAGCAGGGCCGGCCCGGGGTCGAGGTGATCCTCTCGACGCTGCACGCCGGCGGCAAGTTCTCCAACAAGAATTACCAGTTCTCCGGCGGCCTGCACGGGGTCGGCGTATCGGTGGTGAATGCGCTGTCCGAGCGCCTCGAAGTCACCGTCAAGCGCGCTGGCCAGCTCCACCACATGGTCTTTGCCGGCGGCGACAAGGTCAGCGATCTCGCCGTGATCGGCACCTGTGGCAAACGCGAGACCGGCACCAGCGTGCGCTTCTGGCCCGATGCCAAGTATTTCGATTCGCCGCGCCTGGCGCTGCCGCGCCTCAAGTACCTGCTGCGCGCCAAGGCAGTGCTGTGCGCCGGCCTCACGGTCGATTTCACCGACGAAGCGAGCGGCGAGCACGAATCCTGGTGCTACCGCGCGGGACTCGGCGATTACCTGCTGGTCACCACGGGCCCTTGGGCGCCGCTGCCGACGCAGCCCTTCACCGGCAGCTTCGCCGCCGCCCACGAGGCCGTCGACTGGGCGGTACAGTGGCTGCCGGAAGGTGGCGACCTGCTGCAAGAGAGCTACGTCAACCTGATCCCCACCGCTCAGGGCGGCACCCACGTCAACGGCTTTCGTACCGGGTTGCTGGAAGCCCTGCGCGAGTTCTGCGAATTCCGCAGCCTGCTGCCCCGCGGCCTGCGTCTTGCACCCGAGGACATCTGGGATCGCGCCTGCTATGTGCTCTCCGCCAAGCTCGGCGAGCCCCAGTTTTCCGGCCAGACCAAGGAGCGGCTGTCGTCGCGGGAGGCGGCGCCCTTCATCAGCGGCGTGGTGAAGGACGCCTTCAGCCTGTGGCTGAACCAGCACACCGCCGAAGCGGAAAAACTCGCGGAACTCTGTATCGCCAGCGCCCAGGCGCGAATGAAGTCGGCCAAACAGGTGGCCCGCAAGCGCATCACTTCCGGCCCGGCGCTGCCCGGCAAGCTCGCCGACTGCACCTCGGGCGACCCGGCGCAGTCCGAGATTTTTCTGGTCGAGGGCGATTCCGCCGGCGGTTCCGCCAAGCAGGCGCGCAGCCGCGAGTTCCAGGCGGTGATGCCGCTGCGCGGCAAGATCCTCAACACCTGGGAAGTGGACGGCGCCGAGATTCTCGCCTCGCAGGAAGTGCACGACATCGCGGTGGCGCTCGGCATCGAGCCGGGCAGCAGCGATCTCGCCGCGCTGCGCTACCACAAGGTCTGCATCCTCGCCGACGCGGATTCCGACGGCGCCCATATCGCCACCTTGCTGTGCGCGCTCTTCGTGCGTCACTTCCGGCCGCTGGTGACCGCGGGTCATGTGTTCGTGGCGACGCCGCCCTTGTTTCGCATCGACCTCGGCAACGACACCTGGTACGCGCTGGACGACGACGAGCGCCGCGGCATCCTCGACCGCCTGGAAGCGGAAAAGCGCCGCGGCAAAGTGCAGATCACCCGCTTCAAGGGCTTGGGCGAAATGAACCCGCTGCAACTGCGCGAGACCACCATGGCGCGCGACACAAGGCGCCTGGTGCAGCTCACGGTTGCGAGCGGCGACGACACCAACGAGCTGCTCGACATGCTGCTCGCCAAGAAACGCGCCGGCGACCGCAAGAGCTGGCTCGAAGAAAAAGGCGATCTGGCCGAAGTCATCTGATGTTCCGGGCGCGGCGCCGCCGCGCTCCAGCGAGGCAAACCATGTCCGACCCCACCGCCGTCGATCCCGCCGCTTTCGATCCCAACTTCGAAAGCCGGCCGCTGCGCCAGTTCGCCGAAAAGGCGTACCTCGACTATTCGATGTACGTGATCCTCGACCGCGCCCTGCCCAGCGTCTGCGACGGCCTCAAGCCGGTGCAGCGGCGCATCGTCTACGCCATGAGCGAACTCGGTCTGGCCGCCACCGCCAAGTTCAAGAAATCCGCGCGCACCGTGGGCGACGTGATCGGCAAGTTCCATCCTCACGGCGACAGCGCCGCCTACGAAGCCATGGTGCTGATGGCGCAGCCGTTCTCCTACCGCTATCCGCTGGTCGAAGGCCAGGGCAACTGGGGCTCGCCGGACGATCCCAAATCCTTCGCCGCCATGCGCTACACCGAGTCGCGGCTGTCCGCGTTCGCCGACCTGCTGCTCGCCGAACTCGGCCAGGGCACGGTGGAGTGGCAGCCCAACTTCGACGGCACAATGGAAGAGCCGATGGTGCTGCCGGCCAGGGTGCCCAGCATCCTGTTGAACGGCGGCAGCGGCATCGCGGTGGGCATGGCGACCGACATCCCGCCGCACAATCTGCGCGAAGTGGCCGCCGCCTGCATCCGCCTGCTGGAACAGCCCGACGCCGGCGTCGCCGAACTCTGCGAACACATCCAGGGGCCGGATTTTCCCACCGCCGCCGAAATCATTTCGCCGCGCGCCGACATCCTCGCCATCTACCAGACCGGGCGCGGCTCGGTGCGCGCGCGCGCCGTCTGGCATCCGGAGGACGGCGAGATCATCGTCACCGCCCTGCCCTACCAAAGCTCGCCGGCGCGCATCCTGGAGCAGATCGCGGCGCAGATGCAGGCCCGCAAACTGCCCATGGTGGCGGACCTGCGCGACGAATCCGATCACGAGAATCCCACCCGGCTGGTGATCGTGCCGCGCTCCAACCGCGTCGATGCCGATGCCCTGATGAGCCACCTGTTCGCGAGCACCGATCTTCAGCGCAGCTATCGCGTCAACCTCAACCTGATCGGCCGCGACGGTCGGCCCGCGGTCAAACCCCTGCACCGGATTCTCGGCGAGTGGCTCGACTTCCGCCTCGCCACCGTGCGCCGCCGCCTCGAACACCGGCTGGAAAAGGTCGAAGCGCGCCTGCATCTGCTCGCGGGCTACCTGATCGCCTACCTCAATATCGACGAAGTGATCGCCATCATCCGCACCGAGGAACAGCCGCGCGCGGAACTGATGCGCCGCTTCGGCCTCACCGAAATCCAGGCCGACGCCATTCTCGATTTGCGTTTGCGCCAACTCGCCAAACTCGAAGAAATCAAAATTCGTGGCGAACAGGACGAACTCGGCGCCGAACGCGAACAATTGCAAGCCACGCTCGGTTCCGAACCGCGGATGAAAAAACTGATCCGCGACGAACTGACGGAGATCGCGGAAAAATTCGGCGACCCGCGTCGCGCGCCCCTGGTCACGCGCCCCGAAGCCGCCGTGTTCCGCGAAGACGAACTGGTCAGCGCCGAATCGGTGACCGTGGTGCTGTCCCGCATGGGCTGGATCCGCGCCGCCAAGGGCCACGAAGTCGATGTGGAAAATCTGAGCTACAAATCCGGCGACGGTTTCCTCGCCGCCGCGCGCGGCCGCGCCAATCAGGCCGTGGTACTGCTCGACACCAATGGCCGTGCCTATTCGCTGCCCGCCCACAGCCTGCCCTCCGCGCGCGGCCAGGGCGAGCCCGCGACCGGTCGCCTGAATGCGCCTTCGGGCGCGCTCTTCTGCGGCCTGACCATGGGCAGCGACGAACAGCGGATTCTGCTCGCCACCGACGCCGGCTACGGCTTTGTCGCCACCCTCGGCGATCTGCAAACCAAGAACCGCGCCGGCAAACAAGTGCTGACCGTGCCCGAGCGCGCCCAGGTACTGCCGCCGCTGCCGGTGACACCATCCGCCACCGCGCTGGTCGCCGCCATCAGCAACGAAGGCCGCCTGCTCGTGTTCCCGCTCGCGGAACTGCCGGAACTGGCGCGCGGCAAGGGCAACCGCATCATCAGCATTCCCGCCGCGCGGGCGCAGAGCCGCGAGGAATTCATGGTCGCCGCCACCGTGGTCGACAGCGGCCAGGAGCTGGTGCTGCACGCCGGCAAACGCCACATCGCCATCCCCTACCGCGATCTGGAGCACTATCGCGGCGAGCGCGGCCGCCGCGGCAACAAGCTGCCAAGGGGTTTGCAGAAGGTGGAGCGGGCGGAGGTGCGGGGGTGATGCCCGGGCCTGTCCGAAACGGGGATTGCGTTTAGGCAGCTCCGACGGCAACACTCCCGGGAGCGGGCTGTGCAAGGGAGCGCGTCAACCGAGACGGCGGTCAGCCGCATCTGGCGCACCTTCGGCCTGCAACCGCACCGGCAGGAAACCTTCAAGCTTTCGACCGATTCGCTGTTCGTCAACAAGGTCCGCGACATCGTCGGGCTGTATCTGGATCCGCCGCTGAAAGCGATGGTGTTGTGCGTCGATGAGAAGAGCCAGATCCAGGCGCTCGATCGCACCCAGCCGATCTCGACATCCATCTGGTGATGGACAATTACGGCACGCACAAGACGCCGAAGGCCTGCTGCTTCGAGCAGCCTTCAGTCCCAGCGAAACTTCGGCAACTGCTGAAACGCCTCGCACAGTTCGCGGTTCCAACTGACGCTGAGTTCGTCCAGAAAGGGATCGTCGCCGGCAAATAAAAAACGCTTGCCGAGAGCGAGGTTGTCGCGCGGATAGATCGCGACTTCGTAGGGCGGACCGACGGAAAGGTTGGAGCGCGCGGTGGCGTCGAGACTGACCAGCGAGAGCTGCGCCGCGTCCTCGAGCGCCATGTCGAAGCGCGCCACCCGATCCAGCATCGGCTTGCCGTACTTGATCTCGCCGATCTGGAGGAAGGGCGTCTCCGCCGTCGCCGCCGCATGGTTGCCCTGGGCGTAGACGATGAACAGTCCGGGCGGCTGGCCCGCGATCTGGCCGCCCAGAATCAACGTGACGTCGGGACTCTGGCCACTGGCGCGCAACGCCGGTCCGTGGGTGTTCTGGATTTCCAGATTGACCGCGCCCACGTATTCCGCCGCCTCGAACAGGTAGCGCGCGCTGTTGAGATTGCCGGCGGGCCCGGGGTAATCCAGGTCGCGGCGCAGGTGACTGACGAGCTGCTGGCTGAGCGCGAGATTGCCCGCCGTGAGCAGCACGAACTGACGGTCGGCGGCGGGCTTGAACGCGTGCATCTTGCTGTACACCGAGGCGTAATCCACCCCGGCGCTGGTGCGGCTGTCGGAGGCCAGCACCAGTCCCTGTTCGACGCAGATGCCGAGACAGTAAGTCATGGACAACTCCTCAAGCGGTCAAGCCACGCCGACGGCCACATCCAAACGCCGAAGAAATCGTATTCAGCGAAAACGCACCACGGCATGGCCCGGGATGGTGATGTCACCCTGCGCGTTTTTCAGAAACAGGCTCACCTTCACTTCGCGCGTGCTGTCGTCTTTTTCTTCGACCTGACCACCCGCGGTCATGGTTTCGCCGAGAAAGGCGGCGCGGCGGTTGGCGTAGCCAAAGGAGACGAGCGTTGCGTCGGCGCCGATCCAGTCGGTCACCACCTGGCCGATCCAGTCGCCCTGCAAGGGGCCGTCGAGCACGATACCGGGGTAGCCTTCTTCCTGGGTGGCGTAGGCGTGGTCGAAGTGGATGCGATGGGGATTCCAGATCGCCGCGTTGTACATGAACAGTTGCACGATGCCGGCGGTGTGATCGCGGCTGGGCAGTGCGTCGCCCACCTTGATGTTTTCGTATGCGGTCATGGGTCTACCTCGCGATCAGGGAGGTGGTTTCGTTCAGCACCGGCGCGCCGGCTTCGGTTGTCACCACGGTTTCGGTGACGACAAAAATCAGCGGACCGGTTTTGCCGTCCTTCTGGTAAATGTCCTTGAGCACCCGGGTAATCACCAGTTTGTCGCCGGGACGAATGGGCCGGTGATAGACGGTGTCCGAGTTGCCCGCCATGACGCGCTTGAGGGGCAGTGGCGGAATCAGTTTGTCCTCGGCGATGCCGTCCTTGCGCAACGCTTCCGGCGGCAGGATTTCCATCGAGTAACCGAAGTGGAACAGCGGCGGCGCTTCGTCGCCGTCGAGATATTTGCGGGCTTTTTGTCCGGTCGATACCGCGTATTTCTGAATATCGCGCCGCGTGACCTCGACCCGTATCGGGGGGTTGGCGGTGCCGATGCGGGCCTTGATTTCCGGGGTCAACAACTCGGCCATGCTTTACTCCTGGGGTAATCCGGCGGGCGGGACGCGCCCGCCGGGCTGGGTCTCGACTCAAACGACCGCGGGCATGATCTGGATGCCCGGCGCGCCGGCGAGAAACTCGCCCAGTTTGCCGCCCAAGGTTTTGAAGTGCGGAGTCTCGCGGTGCGTGGCGAGATCCGCCTTGCTCCGGTACTGCTCCAGCATCACATAGGTGGTGGGGTCGTCGGTCTTGTGCAACTGGTAGAAGGTGCATGCGGGCTCATTGGCGCGCACGGCGGCGGTGAGTTCTTTCATCAGCGCTTCAAAACCGGCTTGTTTGCCGTCCTGGATTTTCAGGGTTGCGATGACACCGATCATGGGTAGCTCCTCTTGCTTGGGGTTACGGTAAAGGCATTGTTATAAAACGGGCGTCCGCACTATACCTCGCGCTCCGCGCACGGTCATCCAGGCTAGCGCAGCAGCGGCAGAACCTCGCTGGCAAAACGCTCGATCTGGGCCTGACGCTCGCCGGGCGGACTCACCGCGTCGAGGATCAGATGGCGCACGCCGGCCTCGCGAAATGCATTGATGCGCGCGGCGACATCCTCGGGCCGCCCCAGGGCGCAGTATTTTTTGGCCGGGCCACGGAAGTCGCTGGCGTAGCGTTCGGAGAGGTGTTCTGTCGCCACGTCCCAGGCGGTCTCGAAACTGTTGTCGATGCGGAAAAACAGCAGGTGCGCGGTATCGAAGCGGTCGATTTCGCGTTTGGCGGCGGCAGCGCTTTTTTCGATGGTTTCCAGAAATCCGGCGAACATCTCCGGCGTCACCACATAGGAAACGTAGCCGTCGGCGAGCCGGCCCGCGCGCGCCAGGGCGGCCTCGGAACGCCCCCCGCACCAGATCGGCGGACCGCCCGGTTGCAGCGGCGCGGGCAGCATCTGGACATTGTCGAACGGGTAGAACCGGCCCGCGTGGCTGACGCGCGCGCCGCTCCAGAGCTTGCGCAACACCTCGATACCCTCGGACAGGCGCGCGCCGCGCTCCTTGACCGGCACGCCGCAGGCGGCGTATTCGTTGGGGAATTCACCGCCGACGCCGACACCGAACAACAATCGGCCGGAGGTCAGGCGATCCAGGGTCGCTACCTGCTTGGCCACCGCGACCGCGTGGCGCAGCGGCAACAGGTATACCGAGGTGCCGAGCAGCAGGCGGTCGCTCAGGACCGCCGCCTGGGCGAGTTGCAGCAGCGGGTCCATGATCGGCACCGCGAAGGCGATGTGGTCGCCTACCCAGAGGGAGTCGAGGCCGATGCGCTCGGCGAGCGCCACCACCTGGCGCACGCTGGCGGCGCTGTCCATGCTGGTCATCCAGCCGTAACGCATGTCGTTCGCAAGGGGCAAGGTCATGCTGTTCTCCAGTTCAGATCCGGGTTGTCGAGGCGCTGGTTCGATTGTAGGGCGGATACGGCCGGGTTCAACCCGGCGCCAGTGTCATCAACGACGCACGCCACCCGCGGCCGGGCGCCGCCCTTGCAGATAAGCCACCAGCGCGGGCAACAGGCTCAGCACGATGATGCCCAGCAGCACCCAGGTGAAATGCTCCTTCACGCCGGGCAGGTTGCCGAAGAAATAGCCCAGGCCGACAAAACCACCGACCCAGAACAGCGCGCCCAACACATTGAAGACCAGAAAGTGCGCGTAGGACATGCGACTCGCTCCGGCGACGAAGGGCACGAAGGTGCGCAGAAAAGGCGCGAAGCGCGCGATCAGCACCGACTTGCCGCCGTGACGTTCGAAAAACTCCCGCGCTCGATCGAGGTGATCGCGCCGGATCCAGCGCGAATCCCGCGCATAGACCGCCGCCCCGATGCGCGAGCCGACGTAATAATTGCAGCTGTCGCCCAGCGTCGCCGCCACGAACAGGCAGCCGGCGAGCACCAGGGGGTCCAGACTGCCGACGCCGGCCAGCGCCCCGGCCGCGAACAGCAGGCTGTCGCCGGGCAGAAAGGGCATCACCACCAGACCGGTTTCGACGAAGACGATCAGGAACAGGATGCCGTAGACCCACAGCCCGTACTGCCCGATCAGGCTCAGCAGATGGCGGTCAACGTGGAGAATGAAATCGATCAGGTCCATCATGGCGCAAGTCCGGCAAAGGACGCGACCATACCGGTAGCAGAGCGCGGGCGCAAAAAAAGGGCGGGGATGTCCCCGCCCTGGCGCTGCCCGCAAGACCGGTTCAGGAGATACGCAAACCCAGTTGCGCCATGCCGGCACGGTCGCACACCGGCGCCCGCTTGCTGCCGGGAGCCAGTGGCACGGACCCCGGCGTGCGTTCGAAGGAATCGAACAGTCCGATGCTGTTGGAGTACTCGCGCAGCTCCGGGATGACATGCTTGCCGATCAGCTCGATGGAGCGGTTGCGCTGCTGGTCGGACGCCACGCCCTGCACGTTGAAGAATGTGAAGGAACCCGGGCGAATCACGCTCAGGATCGCCTTGATCTTCGGAATCACCTGTTCCGGAGTCCCTACCACGATTTGCAGGTTTTCCTGCGCGCGCTGGTAGGAATTCCAGAGTTTTTCCTTGATCACGTCGAAATCCTGCTCCTCTTGCCACTTGTCGCTGCGCGCCGCCGCCAGCTTGTCCTTGCTGACGCCGAGCCAGGAACCGCCCGGCGCCTTGGCCAGAATGCGGGTCGCGGTCTTGGAGTTATAGCCCGGTGGCAAGGTGTGCTCGGGACGGCTGAAGCCGTTCTGGCCGCCGCCGAAGGCGTAGCCGCGACCGACCTCCTGAGCTTCCGCTTCGTTGTCGGAGACGAACACCGGCAGCAGATAGCCGAAGTTCTCCGGGCCGGCCTGATAGCCCAATTCGGCGGCGGTGTCGGCGTAGAGATCCCAGAGATCGCAGGTCGGGCCGAGCGCCGAACCCAGCCCGATGTAGGGGTAGCGTTTCTGCGCACACCAGATCACGGTCTCGGGCGAGAGCACGCCGGGAATCCACTGCTGGGGATAGGGCTCCTGCAGCGGCAGCGCCCAGGGGTTCACATGGCGGTAGTGGAAATGCTTGCCCTCGTAACGCCAGGGGCCGGGTCGGGTCCAGGCCTGGATGATGAAATCGTGGGCTTCGTTGAACATCTCGCGGTTGTAGGCGGGGTTGGCGTTGTTGAAGAATTGCTCGGAGCCGGCCCCACGCACCCAGCCCGCCACCAGACGGCCGCGGGAGATGAGGTCGATCTCGGCCAGTTCCTCGGCCATCCGCAACGGGTGTTTGATCACCGGCAGCGGGTTGCCCACCAGAATGATTTTGGCCTTGCGGGTGGCGCGCGCCAGCACGGCGGCTTCGGTATTGATCACGTTGCCCATGCAGTAGGGGTTGCCGTGATGCTCGTTCAACGCGAGCCCGTCGAAGCCGACTTCCTCGGCAAAACAGTATTCGTCGATGAACTGGTTGTAGTCGTCCGCCGCCTTCTTGCGATCGAAGTAGCGGTTGGAAACGCCGAAGAACGCCTTGTTGGCGAGCACGACGTTTTCGTCGATGTGGCGATAGGGACGCTCGGTGAAATAGCCGAATTTCATGGTGGAAAATCTCCTTTGGATAATCGGTATGCAGTCAAGTTCGGGCGGGAAGCCGCCCCCGGCGTCACGCACGGACGCCGGGGGCAGTCCCATCGGCACCGCGCCTCAGTGCCGGGCCGGCACCGGGATCGGCAGATTGAACAGTTCGATGCAGTTGAGCCCCATGGCCTGTTCGCGCACTTCCTCGGACACGCCCGCGGTGTGGTTGGCGAGCATCTCCTGCGACCAGGGCCAGGTGGAATCGCTGTGGGGGAAGTCGTTAGCCCACAGCAGACGCTTGGAATTCATGCGGTGCGCGCAGGCGAAGGCTTCCCAGTCATCCTGGAAGGTGAGCCAGACGTTTTCCCGGATGTACTCGCTCGGCGGGCGCGGCAGCAGGGGACCACTTTTGCCATGGCCGTGCCGGTAGGCAGCGCGGTTCATGCGGTGCATGAAGTGGGGCAGCCAGCCGGCATCGCCCTCGGCACCGACGAACTTGAGCTCGGGGTGGCGTTCGAACACACCGCCCAGGACGAACAGGCCGACCAGATCCTGGATGCCGCGGATGAGTTTCAGGAAGCTGTTGAGCTTGTGGCCGCGGTACTCGGTCAATGCGGCCGCACTCTCCCGCGAGGTCAGGATATGGAAGCACAGCGGCAGATCGAGATCGGTCGCGCACTCCCACAGGGCGTTGTACATGGGGTGGTCGTAGTCCTCCTCGACCGGCCGGCCGGGCATCATCACGCCGACGAAACCCGCCGCCTTGATGCGGCGAAAATCCTCGATGGCGGAGTCCACCGACAGCACCGCAGTCTGGCCCAACCCGAACAGGTTTTTCGGCGCCGCGCTGCAATAACCTTCGAGCCAGCGGTTGTAGGCCTTGAAGCAGGCATCCTTGTAGAGCGCATCCTTGAGGTTGCACAGCACCATGCCGACGGAGGCATAGATGATTTCGGCATCGACGCCGTCGCGCTTCTGGTCCTCGACGCGTGTGGCCGGATCCCAGCCGCTCTGGTGCATGTCATAAAACTTGCGGTGCGGCGCGACCTTGGGCATGACCGCGTCGGGAATGCCGGCGGCGGACATCAGGCCGATCTCAAGGGGCCGCTTGTAGCCCTCGATGGCATAGGCGTCGCCGCCTTTCCCGTCATCGACCAGATAGGGCGCGCGATCGCGGTAGACGGGATCAATGAAGTCCCGGTAACACTCGGGCGGCTCGACGATATGGGAATCGGCGGAAACTACAGGTGCGCGCAGCATAAATACCCCCAGTAAACAGATCGGAATCGTGAATCGGATGGTTAAAAAATGTGTCGTTCCCTAGTGGATTCCAACGGAGGGTAAAAATCAAGCCGCGCCCCGCACTACCGATGACTCAGAGCAAATCATCGAATGGCAAAACCTGCACCATCTCGCCAGTCGCGATATCTCCGCTGCCCGCAGGCACCAGGATAAAAGCGTTACAGCGTGCCAGGGCGGCGAAGGCGCCCGAACTCTGCTGCGGGTCCGGCAGCGCCTGCCAGCCGCCCGCACCATCCGGTTCGAGGCGCCCACGCAGGAGTTCCAGCCGGGTGCGATTGCGACGCAGGGGCGCGCCGGCATGGGCGTGGATACACAGCGGTGCAGGGTCGTCGGCGCCCTGAAGTTTGCGAATCGCCGGCGCCACCAGTTGATGAAAAGTCACCAGCGCCGACACCGGATTGCCCGGCAAACCGCACACCAGCGCCGCCCCCACACGGCCAAAAATAAATGGCTTGCCGGGTTTCAGCGCCACTTTCCAGAAGCCCACTTCGCCCAACTTATCGAGCAGGGCGCGGGCGTGATCCGCCTCGCCCACCGAAGCACCACCACAGGTGATCACCAGATCGGCGTTCGCGGCGCCCTGCTGGAAGGCGGTGCGCAACCGTTCCGGATCATCGCGGACAATACCCAGATCGAGCACCTCCGCGCCCAGGCGGTCGAGCATTTCTGCGATCACATAGCGATTGCTGTCGTGAATCTGTCCCGGCGCGAGGGCTTCGCCGGGCGCGCGCAGTTCATCGCCGCTGGCAAAGAGGGCGACCCGCAGCCGGCGCCGCACGGTCACGGCGGCCATTCCCAGCGTCGCCAGCACGCCGATCTCGATGGCGCCGAGGCGCCGACCGGCGGGCAGCACCCGTTCGCCGCGCGCCACATCCTCGCCGGCCCGCCGTACATTGGCGCCGCGCCCACCCGGCTCCGCCGTCAACCGCACCTGATCGCCGGCCCGTTCGACATCTTCCTGAATCACCACCGTGTCCGCCCCCGCCGGCAGATGGCCGCCGGTGGTGATGCGCACGCATTCACCCTTGCCGACCGTGCCGGCAAAGGGCGCGCCGGCCAGCGCGCTGCCGATCAGCCGTAACCGGACGCCGGGCGCCAGATCGGCATGGCGCACGGCGTAACCGTCCATGGCGGAGTTGTCGGCGGGCGGCAGATCGCGGGGCGCATGGACGGCGTGGGCAAGGATCCGTCGCGAGAGCGCGGCGAGCGGAATGTCTTCCATGTCCGCCACGGGAATCACTGCCGCGAGCATCCGGGCGCGCGCGTCGTCGAGCGTCAGTAAAGGTGTTTTGGGGGTCACGGTCTGCTCGCAACTCGGGTCATGGTTTACTCCGTGGTCTGGATAGCGGGCCGCTGCTACCATGCGGCAAAGCGACACCCGACGGCAACGCCGCATGCGACGCTGCCCGCATCCCACCTCTTGCAAGGATAATAAGACATGAAACTCTACGACTACCCCCAGGCACCCAATCCCCGTCGCGTGAACATTTTTCTGGCCGAAAAAGGCATCGCGGTGGAGCGCGTTCCCGTCGATCTGATGAAAGGCGAACAACTGCGACCCGAGTACCGCGCCAAGAATCCGGCCTGCGACATCCCCATGCTGGAGCTGGACGACGGCACCTGCATCAGCCAGATTCGCGCCATCTGCCGCTACTTCGAGGAGATTCATCCGCAGCCCGCGCTGCTGGGCAGTACCCCGACCGAGAAAGCCCTGTGCGAGATGTGGGATCACCTCGCCTTCATGAACGGCCTGCTCGCGGTGGCCGAAGTGTTCCGCAATACCGCCAAGGGCTTCGCGGATCGCGCGGTGGTGGGGCCGCATTCCTATCCGCAATCGGCGGAACTGGCCGAACGCGGCCGTGCGCGGGTCGGGAATTTTTTCGCCGACTTCGAGCAGCAACTGACCGGCCGCCCCTATGTCGCCGGCGACTTCTACTCCGTCGCGGACATCACCACGCTGGTCACCTGCGACTTCGCCAAGTGGATCAAGGCGGACATCCCCGCCGAGTGCGTCAACCTCAAAGCCTGGTACGAGCGGGTGTCGGCGCGCCCGGCGGTACAGGCCAACCGCTGAGCTGCGGGTGCGATGCCTGCGGGGCCTGTGCTAAATTGGCCCGCCTCCAGGGCGCGCGATACCGCGCCGGCCGATTCCGACCGGCATCGGCGTTGCACCCGGAACCCAATTCATCCAATACGCACCTAAAGAGGGGACACCATCATGAGTCTTGATCCACGCCAATTCCGGGACGCGCTCGGCGCCTTTCCCACCGGCATCACGGTTGTCACCGCCAAGGATGTCGACGGCAAGCCGGTCGGCGCCACCGCCAACAGTTTCTCCTCGGTATCCCTGGATCCGCCGCTGGTACTGTGGAGCGTCGCCAAGACCGCCAACTGCTACAACGCGTTCATGAAGGCGAAACACTTCGCCATCCACATCCTCCACTCGGGCCAGGAAAACATCAGCCGCCTGTTCGCCACCAAGGAAGCCGACAAGTTCGCCAACCTGCAGTGGTACGAGAGCGCCCAGGGTGCACCCCTGCTGGCCGACTTCAGCGTGCGCTTCGAATGCTCGACCGAGAACCTCTACGAAGGTGGCGACCACATCATCGTCGTGGGCAGGGTCCATGAGATGAGTGTGCAGGAATGCGAACCCCTGGGCTTCTACAAAGGCAAGTACGCGAAAATCGTCGTCTGACCGATCAGCCCGATTCAATCCACGACCGCATAGCCCGGAGAACCGGCATGAGCGACACCTTCAATGCCCTGGTGCTCGACCGCAACGAGGACAAGAGCGTCAGCGCCACCATCAAGCGCCTGACGCTGGCCGACCTGCCCGACGAAGACGTGCTGGTGGATGTCGCTTATTCCACCGTCAACTACAAGGATGGCCTCGCTGTCACCGGCGCCTCGCCCATCGTGCGCAAATTCCCCATGGTGGCCGGCATCGATCTCGCCGGCACCGTGGCGACGTCGCGCGACAGCCGCTTCCAGCCCGGCGACCGCGTGCTGGTCAACGGCTACGGCCTGTCGGAACGCTTCTGGGGTGGCTATGCGCAGCGCCAGAAACTCAAGCCCGAGTGGCTGGTGCGGGTGCCGGACGCCTTCAGCTTCGAGGAAGCCATGGCGATCGGCACCGCGGGCTACACCGCGATGCTGTGCGTGCAGGCGATCCGCGACTGGGGCGTGAAGCCCGACGCCGGCCCGGTGGTGGTCACCGGCGCCGCCGGCGGCGTCGGCACCGTGGCGATCATGCTGCTGGCCAAACTGGGCTATCAGGTCACCGCCGTCACCGGCCGGGTCGAAGAGGCGCGCGCCTTGCTGGAACAGCTCGGCGCCAGCGAGATCATCCCGCGCGCGGACCTGGCCCGCGACGCCGCGCCCCTGGAAGCCGAACGCTGGGCGGCGGCGGTGGACACGGTGGGCGCGAACACGCTCGCCAGCGTCATCGCCCAGCCCCGCTACGAGGCCATCGTCCCCGCCTGCGGACTCGCCGGCGGCGCCGGACTGCCCGGCTCGGTAATGCCCTTCATCCTGCGCGGCGTGACCTTGCGCGGCATCGACTCGGTGATGGCCGCGCAGCCGCGCCGCCAGCGCGCCTGGGACGAACTCGCAAAACTGGTGGACCGCGCGCTGCTGCGCGCGATCTATGAAGTGGAGCCGTTGGCGCGGGTGCCGGAGCTCGGACGCGCCATTCTCGCCGGCGCGATCAAGGGCCGCGTGGTGATCGACGTCAATCGCTGACCGCGCTGCCAAAGCGCGGCTGGCGCCCTTGCCGGGGCGCCCCTATCATCGGCGGCGAAAAAATCGCCACCCTCGACTGCATGCTGGGCGGCCGCCTCGGCGTCGGTCTGGTGCGTGGCTATCAGGCGCGCTGGGAGCCCGAAACCGCGGGCCCGGCGCCGCCGCGGGCGCGCGCCGGCCCCGCCGGGGGGCGCCGGGCCGGGGGCCCCCGGGCGCCCCCCCGCCCCCCCCCCCCCCCCGGGCCGGGGCCCCCCCCGGCGGGCGGCGCGGGGCGCCGCGCCGCCGGGCCCGCCCCCGGGCGCCCCCGCCGCCCGGGCGCCCCGGGCGGCCCGGGCGCCCCCCCCCGCCCCCCGGCCGCCCCCGCCCGGGCGGGGGGGCGGCCCGCCCCCCCCCCCGGCCCCGCGGGCCCCCGGCCGCGGGGGGGGCCCCGGGGGCCCCCGCCCCCCGCCCGGCCGGGGGGGCCCCGGGCCCGGGGGCCCCCCCGCCGGGGGGGCGGGGCCGGGGGCCCCGCCCGCGGGGCACCCGCCAACCCCTCGGCGGCTGAACCCCACCGCCCGGGCCCTCGCCCCGTACAATGACGGTCAGTAACGCGAGTCGGGAATCCCCCATGCCGAAACGGCTGATCGTCGCCATCACCGGCGCCTCCGGTGCCATCTACGGTGTGCGCCTGTTGCAGGTGCTGCGCGATGTGCCCGACGTCGAAACCCATCTGGTGATCTCGCCCGCCGGCGCCGTCACCCTCCAGCAGGAACTGGGCATGGCGCCGGCGGCGTTGAAGGCACTGGCGGCGGTCAGCCACGGCTACCGGGAGATCGGCGCGACCATCGCCAGCGGCTCCTTTGTCACCGCCGGGATGGTGATCGCGCCCTGCTCCATGAACACGCTGGCCGGCATCGCCCATGGCCTGGGCGGCAATCTCGTCACCCGCGCCGCTGACGTGACATTGAAGGAGCGGCGCCGACTGGTGCTGCTGACCCGCGAGACCCCGCTCACCCTCGCCCATTTGCGCAACATGACGGCAGTCACCGAGATGGGCGCGGTGGTGGCACCGCCGGTGCCGGCGTTCTACACCGCACCTGCCGGCATCGAGGATATCGTCAACCACACGATCGGTCGCGCGCTCGATCACCTCGGCCTCGGCGCTTGCGGCGCCGGGCTGGTGCAGCGCTGGCGCGGCCTGGGGGAGGCCTGAGACGGCCCGCCGTCAGGGAAGCGATCAGGCACCGCTGCTTATCTTTTCGCGTGGGCAAGGATACGCTGCTGGGCGAGCTGGGTAAGGGTAATGGCCTTGGCGACCTCCGCGCTCTTGCGGATATGGCGCTGTAACAGCAGCTTGGCGCCATCCACATCCCGCGCGAGCAGGCGTTGCACCACCTCATGGTGCTCCCGGTAGGTCTGTTCGATGCGTGTCGGATCGGTGAAATCCAGCCGACGCACAATATGGATGTGATCGTTGACATCCTTCAGATAGGCGGCGAGCACCGCATTCCGGTGCCTGCCGCCAGCGCCAGATGAAAACTTTCGTCGCGCGCCACCATGGCCGCTACCGTCGGCGGCTTGCCGGGCACCTGCTTGGGATGCCAGGCCGCGGCCAGCTTTTTGAGCTTGCTGTCGGACATCGTCTGACAAGCGAATTCCAGCGCCAGCATCTCCAAACCGGTGCGTACATCGTAGTAGTGGTTGATCTCATCGATGTCGATATCGCGTACGAAGCATCCCCTGCTTGGGCAGGATCGTCACGCAACCCTCGGCCGCCAGGCGCTGGAGCGCCTCCCGCACCGGCGTGCGGCTGACGTGGAAGCGGTCGGCCAGTTCGTTTTCCGTCACCCGAGCGCCGGGATAGAAGACGAAACTCAAGATCAGATCCTTCAGTTGCCGGTAGATATCAGCCGGAGTGGCCTTGGCGGTTGACGACATCCGGAACCCTCATCTGACTCTCGATGCGCACCATTGTATACAACAAACCGGGCCAAAGTGGTGCGCCCGAGTTAGCATCTGTTGCGTGCGCCGTCCGGTTCCCGAGACCTGCCTGCCGAGTTTTCAAGCACCTGCGAGCGATGCGCTCCTTGGCACGCAAGTTGAATGCTTTGATGTATGCAACATGCCGGACGACGACAATGGCTTCCGATCTGACCCCCGCGCTGGTCGAGCTCCCCGCAACGCCCTACCCGCTGCATCTCAGGCTGGCGACGACGGCGTTGATCCTGATCGACATGCAGCGCGATTTCCTCGAGCCCGGCGGCTTTGGCGCCACTGGGCAACGAGTGTCCCTGCTGCGCAGCGCCGTTGCCCCCTGTCAGCGCCTGCTGGCCGCGGCCCGCAGTGCGGGGCTGCTGGTCATCCACACCCGCGAGGGCCACGGGCCTGACCTCGCGGACGCGCATCCCGCCAAGCTGGCGCGCGGCAAGGGGCCGCTCCGGATCGGCGATCACGGTCCCATGGGCCGTATCCTGATCCAGGGCGAACACGGTCACGACATCATCCCGGAGCTGGCGCCCGCACCCGGCGAACCGGTGCTCGACAAGCCCGGTAAGGGCGCCTTCTACAACACCGATCTGGCGCTGATCCTTGCCAACCACGGCATCCACACTCTGATCGTGGCCGGTGTCACCACCGAGGTCTGCGTGCACGCCACGACGCGCGAGGGAAACGACCGCGGGTACGAGTGCCTGGTGGTGAGCGACGCCGTGGCCTCGTATTTCCCGGAATTTCACCGCGTGGCGCTCGAGATGATCGTCGCCCAGGGCGGCATTTTAGGCTGGGTCGCCGACTCTGCGGCCGTCTGTTCCGTCCTGACCCAGGCCAACGCCTGATACCCCCGCCCCACCCATCCGCGAGGTTGCCTGCCATGAACACCACCACCCCGAAACTCTGGACCAGCGGCGACTGGAACGCCTTCTTCGGCTTCGGTACCAACATTCTGGTCAACGTGCTCACGCTGACCGCGCTGCTGCGGTATGTGCTGAAGCTACCGGACGACATCGTGTTCGGGCGCATCCTGCCGGCTACCGGCCTGATGCTGTTTCTGTCCACGATCTACTACGCCTGGCTGGCGTATCAACTGGCCAAAAAGGAAGGCCGCGACACGGTCTGTGCCTTGCCTTCAGGAATTTCGGTACCCCACATGTTCGTGGTGGTGTTCGTGATCATGCTGCCGATTTCGGCCCAGACCGGCGATCCCATCAAAGGTTGGGAAGCCGGCCTCACCTGGGTGTTCGTGCAGAGTTTCGTGCTGATGGCGGGCGGCTTCATCGCACCCTACATCAAGAAGATCACCCCGCGCGCCGCACTGCTCGGAGCACTTGCCGGGGTGTCCATCGCGTTCATCTCCCTCAAGCCTGCACTCGACATGTACATGGACCCGATCATCGGCGTCGTGTGCTTCGCCATCCTGCTGGCGAGCTGGTTCGGTGGCGTGCGCTACTGGCGCGGCATTCCGGCGGGACTGGTGGCCATTGCCGTCGGCTCACTGATCGCCTGGGGCGGGCTGGCCTTCGGCTTTAACTTTGGCGGCATGAGCCTGGACAAACTCGGCGCCTCCTTCGCCGGTTTCGGCTTCTCGGTCCCGTTGCCGGCGTTCGGCCATGTATTCGGCGGCTTCGAATATCTGGCCGTGATCCTGGTCACCGCTATCCCGTTCGGTATCTACGATCTGGTCGAGGCCATGGACAACGTGGAAAGCGCCGAGGCCGGCGGCGACCGCTTCCCCACCACCCGCGTGCTGACCGCCGACGGCGTGGTCAGCCTGATCGGCTGCTTGCTGGGCAACCCCTTCATCAACGCCGTCTACATCGGCCATCCCGGCTGGAAGGCGATGGGCGGGCGGATCGGCTACTCGGCCGCCACCGGCGTGATGGTGTTGATCCTGTCCTGGTTCGGCATCGTGGCCGTGTTGATGGCGCTGATCCCGGTGGTGGCCATCTCGCCGATCCTGCTCTACATCGGCATGCTCATCGGCGCGCAGGCCTTCCAGGAAACGCCCAAGGCCCATGCGCCGGCCATCATGCTGGCACTGGTGCCGCAGGTGGCGGCCTGGGGCAAGCTGATGATCGACAACGCGCTCGCCGCCGCCGGCACCAACGCCGCCGCCGTCGGCCTGGAGAAGCTGGCCGGCATGGGCGTGCTATATCACGGCCTGGAGGTGCTCGGCGGCGGGGCGATTCTGGGCAGCCTGATTCTGGCAGGGATTACCGCCTGCATCATCGACCGCACCTTTGGCAAGGCCGCCGGCTTCGCGACGGTGGGCAGCGTATTGACCTTCTTCGGGTTCATGCACGGCGAAGCCATCGGCGTCGGCGAGAGCCTATCCGTGGCCCTGGCCTACCTGATCGTCGCCGCGGTGCTCTGCGGTTGCGCCCGGCAGGCCCTCACCAAGCCGGTCGCAGCGCCCATGGCCCTGGCCGAGGCCGCTGACTGAAGCCGGGCCAATATCCCCTGCGCGTCAACGACTGGAACTGATCGAGCTTCACCGCCGCCATTTGCATACATGGACGTATTCAAAACGGCTCAACCCCACCAGGAGTCATGCCATGAGCACAACACATCAAGTCAGCGTTCCTTCGGCGCGCCAGCGCGGATCGCGTAACCTCGTCAGCGCCCTGGCGTTGGCGGCGGCCGGCGCCATACTGCCGGCCGCCGCCAACGCCGGTTCGGCCGAGTTCGCGACCACCAACATCCAGTACCTGCATGGGACCAATTACGCCGACTTCAATCCCAATGGCGGATTCAGCCACGACGACGAATCCAGCATCGTCACCATCGAACACTTCAACGTGTGGAAGTACGGCGACAACTTCATCTTTGTCGACATCACCAATCCCGACCGGGAGGGCGACGGCTTCGGCACCACCGGCAAGACCAGTGGCGGTTTCTACGCGGAAATTTCGCCGCGCCTGTCGCTGGGCAAGATCCTGGGCAAAGATCTGTCATGGGGCCTGATCCAGGACGTGCTGTTCACTTCCACGCTGGAAATCCCCGAGTCGCCCGTCGAGCAGACCTGGCTGTACGGCGCCGCGGTGGATCTCAAACTGCCCGGGTTCCAGTTCTTTCAGGTCAACTGGTACATTCGGAACAATCAGGACTCGGGCATCGATACCGGCCAGCAGGTAACGCTGGCCTGGGGTGCGCCCTTCAAGCTGGGTTCGGTACCGCTGGTGTTCGAAGGCTTCTTCGATTACGCCTGGGGCGAAGATCCGCTCAAGGACAACATCATCACCGCGCCGCGGTTGCTGGTCGACGTGGGCGAGCTCGCCGGTGTCGGCGCCGGCAAGCTCCAGGCCGGCGTCGAATACCAGATCTGGCGCAACAAGTTCGGCATCAGTGGCATGGACGAGGACGTCGCCCAGGCGATGATCAAGTGGATCTGGTGAAGACCAACCCGGCAATCGGCGCGGGCGCCAAGGCCGCGCCCCTGCCCACGCTGCATGTACTGCGCGCCGCGCTTGCCGCCGGTGTGACCGCGCAAGCGGTCGCGGAACAGGTCATCGCCCGGCGCCGGACGGTGACGGCTGCGGGAGTCTGGATCACGCCGGTATCCGACCAGACGCTGCGCGAGCGGGCGCGGGCGCTCGACGCCGCCCCGCACGGACCACTGTTCGGAATCCCCTTTGCGGTCAAGGACAATATCGACGTGGCCGGCCTGCCAACCACTGCCGGCTGCCCGGCTTTCGCCTACACACCGGAAAGCACGGCGCCAGCGGTGCAGAAGTTGCTGGACGCCGGCGCCATGCTCGTCGGCAAGACCAATATGGATCAATTTGCCACCGGTCTGACCGGCACCCGCTCGCCCTACGGCATTCCCGCCAACGCCTTCGACACGGACTACATCAGCGGCGGATCGAGTTCCGGGTCCGCGCTGGCGGTGGCCCAGGGTCTGGTGTGCTTCGCGCTGGGCACCGATACCGCCGGCTCCGGCCGCGTGCCGGCAGCGCTCGGCAATCTGATCGGTCTCAAACCCAGCCGCGGCCTGGTGAGTGCGCGCGGCGTGCTGCCGGCGTGCCGTTCGCTGGACTGTGTGTCGGTGTTCGCCTCGACCTGCGCGGATGCGCACGCGGTGCTGGAGGTGATCGCCGTGGCGACGCCGAAGACCCGTTTTCGCGGGTGTTCCCGGCCGGCGCCGCGACCACGGGGATGCGGTTCCGCTTCGGCATCCCCCGGCCCGCACAGCGGGAGTTCTTTGCCGACGGCGCGAGTCTCGCGGCCTTCGAGCGCGCCATCGACACGCTGGTTGCGCTCGGCGGCGATGCGGTGGAAGTGGACTACACCCCCTTTCGCGAAGCCGCGCGTCTGCTCTACGAAGGCCCCTGGCTGGCCGAGCGCTACCTCGCGATCCGCGAGTTCCTGGACCATCAACCGGGCGCGTTGTTACCGGTGGTGCGACAGATCATCGAAGGCGGCAGTCGTTTCCGCGCCACCGATGCTTTTGCCGCGCAGTACCGGCTACTCGCACTGAGTCAGATGCTGCGGGCACAGTGGCAGGACATCGAGCTGTTGGTCACTCCCACCATCCCGACGCCTTACACGCGCGCGGCGGTGCTGGCCGATCCGCTGACCCTGAACGACCGGCTCGGCTACTACACCAACCATGTGAACCTGCTCGACCTGTGCGCGGTGGCGGTGCCCGCCGGTTTCCTGCCCAACGGCCTGCCCTTTGGCGTCACCCTGCAGGCGCCCGCCGGGAGCGACCGCACACTGCTGCTGCGGGCCGACCGACTGCACCGGGCCAGCAATGCAACGCTCGGCGCCACCGGCCTGCCGCTCGCCGATACCCCGCCCATGGCCGAGGCAGTGTGAACGCCGACGTGCTGGCCATCGCCGTCTGCGGCGGTCACATGCAGGGTCTGCCGCTCAATGCCGAACTCACCCGCCTGGGCGGCGAACTGCTCGCACGCACTCGCACCGCGCCTGCCTACCGCCTGTACGCACTGGCCGGTTTCAGCCCACGACGCCCGGGCCTGGTGCGCGATGCGGCCGGGGCGAGCATCGAGGTCGAGATCTGGACACTGCCGCTGGCCAACGTCGGCACCTTCCTGGCGGGTGTGCCGGCACCGCTGGCCATCGGCACGGTGGAGCTGGCCGACGGCAGTCTCGTGAAGGGTTTCCTGTGCGAGGCTCACGCGATCACCGGTGCTCAAGACATCACCGCACTCGGCGGCTGGCGCGCCTGGCTGGCGGATTCCTGAACCCAGCACAAAACTTGCTTGGCGATTGTGGCGATTGACCACTAATGACACTTCACTCCCTTGAGAGTCGACACGATGCCTGAACGCTACCTCGACGCCGACCCCTACCCCTGGCCCTTCGATGGCGACCTGCGCCCAACCAACACGGCGCTGATCATCATCGACATGCAAACCGACTTCTGCGGCCCGGGCGGCTACGTGGATGCCATGGGCTACGACCTGTCGCTGACCCGCGCACCCATCGAGCCGATCCGCGCCGTGCTGGCGGCGTTCCGGGCCGGCGGCTTTCACGTCTTCCACACCCGCGAGGGCCACCGGCCGGATCTGGCCGACCTGCCGGCCAACAAGCGCTGGCGCTCGCAGCGCATCGGCGCGGGCATTGGCGATGCGGGGCCCTGCGGCAGGATTCTGGTGCGCGGCGAACCGGGTTGGGAAATCATCCCGGAACTGGCGCCCCTGCCCGGCGAGCCCATCATCGACAAGCCCGGCAAGGGCTCGTTTTGCGCTACCGATCTCGAACTCATGCTGAATTTGCGCGGCGTGCGCAATCTGATTCTGACCGGCATCACCACCGACGTGTGCGTGCACACCACCATGCGCGAGGCGAACGACCGCGGCTTCGAGTGCCTGTTGCTGGCCGATTGCTGTGGCGCGACGGACCCCGGCAATCATCGGGCGGCGCTGCACATGATCAAGATGCAGGGCGGGGTATTCGGGGCGGTGGCCGAGTCATCGGCGCTGCTCGCGGGGCTGCACGCGTGACGGGGCCTTCGCAGGCATTCGCCGAGCTGTTGCAGCGCGCCGCGGATCCCGAGCGCCTGCACTGGGAGCCGCTCCGTCCCGGGGTCGAGTTTCACGCCCTCTACGGTCGGCCCGGCCAGGGCCCGGCCGCCGCGCTGTTGCGCTATGAACCCGGCGCCTCGGTGCCGGAACATCGCCACATCGACTACGAGCATATTCTGGTCCTGCGCGGCTCCCAGCGCGACGCCAACGCGCACTACCCGGCGGGCACCCTGCTGGTCAGCCCGCCCGGCAGCCGCCACGCAGTGACCAGCGACGACGGCTGTCTGGTGCTCACCATCTGGTCCGGGCCGCTCGAGTTTGGGACCAGTACCAACTAACCCTCCGCCGCCGCAGCTATCGCAGCTGCTCTGCCGCAAGGCTATTGACAGCAGCCTTTCACCATCGCTATCGCGATTCCGTAGTCGAGATTCAGTCCTGACTTGCAGCCACAGATTGATCTTCCCTGCGCTGATCGTCGGGTCTATGCTGGATCGCAGCCAGCTTTACTTTACTTTCCTGCCCAGCTTTCCTTTCCAAAACAACCATCGGGGGTGAACCATGTTGGACTATCTGATCAAAGGCGGAACCATCGTCGACGGCACCGGCGCCGCCCGCTACAAGGGCGATGTCGGCGTCAGGGACGGCCGCATTGTGGCGGTGGGTACAGTGAATGAGTCAGCGAAGGAAACCATCGACGCCACGGGTATGGTGGTGTCGCCGGGCTTCGTCGACATCCACACCCATTACGACGCGCAGATATTCTGGGATCCAGCGCTGAGTCCGTCCTGCTATCACGGCGTCACCAGCGTGTTCGCCGGCAACTGCGGCTTCTCGGTTGCGCCCCTCACCGCCGACGGTGGCGAGTACCTGATGAAAATGCTGGCCCGGGTCGAGGGCATGCCGCTGCAAAGCCTGCGCGATGGCGTGCCCTGGAACTGGACCTCGTTCGGGAGCTACCTCGAACGCGTCGAGGAACGCCAGCCGGCGGTGAATATCGGCTTTCTGGTCGGTCATTCGGCGTTGCGGCGCGCGGTGATGGGCGCAGCGGCGGTGGATCAGATGGCCAGCCCGAGCCAGCTCGAAGCCATGCAGAAACTGCTGCATCAGTCGCTCAGCGAAGGCGGCATGGGGTTTTCGTCATCCCAGGCGCCGACCCACAACGACGGCGCCGGCCACCCGGTGCCCTCCCGCGCCGCCGCCGCGGACGAGCTGATCGCGCTGAGCCGCTGCCTGCGGGATCACCCCGGCACCCTGCTCGAATTCATTCCGACAGTGGGTCCGTTCGAAGAAAAGCACATGCAGTTGATGACCGACATGTCACTGGCGGCGCAGCGTTCGCTGAACTGGAACGTGCTGATCGTCAACACCGGCGCGCGCGCCATTTACGAGAGCCAGATCAAGGCGGCGGACTATGCCGCCGCGCAGGGCGCGACCATCCGCGCGCTGACCTTTGCGCAGCCGGTATCGCTGCGCCTCAACCTGCTGAGCGGTTTTGGGCTCGATGCATTGCCGGGCTGGGCCGCCGTGCTGGGCCTGCCGCTGGCCGAACGGATGGCGGCGCTGGCCGATCCCGCAACCCGCGCCCGCCTGGTCGAGAACGCTGCGCACCCGGATGTCCCGGTGCTGCTGCGCGCCATGGGCAACTTCAGCGCCATGACCATCGAACAAACTTTTTCCCCCACCACCAAGGCCTATCAGGGCCGCGCGCTGGCGGAAGTGGCGACGGAGCGTCATCAAAGCCCCGCCGACGCCTTTTTCGATATCGCGCTGGCCGATGAACTGAAAACCTGCTTCATGCCCCGCCTCGGCGGCGACGACGACGAGAGCTGGGCGCTGCGCGGCGCGGTGTGGAAGGATCCCCGCACGCTGGTGGGCGCGTCCGATGCCGGGGCTCACCTGGACATGATCGACACCTTCGCCTTCAGCACCACCGTGCTCGGTGAGGGCGTGCGCAAGCGCAACCTGATGACCCTGGAGGAGGGCGTGCATCAGATCACCGACCTGCCGGCCCGCTTCATGGGGCTCAAGGAACGCGGTCGCATCGCGACCGGCTGGCATGCCGATCTGGTGGTATTCGACCCGGACCGCATCCGCAAGGGCCCCATCCACATGCGCTTCGATCTGCCCGGCGATGCCGGCCGCCTCTACTGCGAAGCCGAAGGCATCTCCCAGGTGCTGGTGAACGGCCAGGTGATCGTCCGCAACAACCAGCTCACCGGCACCCGCCCGGGGACAGTGCTGCGCTCCGGCCGCGACACCGAGACCGTGCCGATCCCCGCCGCGGGCTGAGCGACCGAGCCGCAAACCCCCGGCAACGGATCTGCCCGGGGGTTTTTGATTCTACTATGTTAAAAAATAAGTCATGTCTTTCTATCCCGCCAATCTCGCCGTGCTCCGCAGCATGGGCACTGCGATAGAGCGCGTGCGAGGCGGAAGCGCAGGGTGGCGATCGACCAAGGCACGTGGCGCTGCATCGGCCCGGCTGCCGCGCGGCTGGAAACTTTCGAGTACGGCAGGTGGGTGGAATCGAGCGGCGTTTTTTTACCGCGCAAGCGTTCGAGCATGAGGAAGCCGTGGGCGGCGATACACAGCGTGGCGTGATGATGGACGCCCCGCCAGACTGCCGGGCCACGCCCACCGACTTCCGGCCCTTCTTGGCATGGCCGGTGTCGTCGATGATCCACCAGCAGTGCTCAGCCTGCTTCAGCAGCTCAGGCACCACCTGTCGGGCCACCGCGGCCAGGACCGCCGCATCGTCCCAGTCCGCCGCCGCCACCAAGTGATGCATCGACTGGTGCGCCGAGCGCACGTTCTCCGGACACACCCGCGCCGCCATCGGCTCCACGCTCTTGCGATCCCCAGGCAGCAGCAAGCCTTTCAGGTACCACTGCGCCGGCGCGTGCCGGTCCGCGTGCCCCAGCGTCTCCATGATCGATGCGCAATACCGCTCAAACCGACGCTCCAGCATCCCGCTCATCTCACACCTCGTGCGACGGATGAAGATGTGCGGATAATCCCATAGTTTTTAACATAGTAGAATTAAGCAAGTCATCAAGCGACACAGCTTCGGAACTCTATGCCTGTGCCCACCAATAAAGATCTTCGGGCGATCTTGCCTGGGCTGCCATCACGCGCTTCACGTCGTCCTCGGCGAGAATGCCGAGCTTGAACATTGAGGTCGGTTTGACCATTTTTTCAATTGACCGGGCAGGTGCCGGCCGACTGACCGAAAACCGGCCGGACTCCCGCAACGCATGCGCCGGCCTTGCCGCAGTGGCCGGATTTCAGTCGTCGTTCAGGTGCCCGTCCACCGCCTCGTCGTCTTCGTGATGGTGGTACGCCCACAGCTCGTGGGCGTCGATCAGCGCCCGGTCGATGGCGGCGTGGGCGGCGATGCGGGCGGCGATCTCCGCGCGCACGCTGTCCTGCGCGGTGCGCTGGGCGGCGAGCAGGGTGAACAGGTCCGTCTCGCCGAGTTGGTAGCCGCGGCGGGCGCGCTCGGCGTGGGCGGTGGCGGCGTCGGCGGCGCGGCGGGCGGCCTGCCAGCTCGCGTGGCTGCCCTGCATGCGCGTGGTGACGGCCCGGGCATTGGCGCCGATTTGCCGGCGCACGGCATCGAGCCGGGCACCGGCGGCGCCGGCGTCCGCCGCCAGCGCGCGCGCCTCGGCGGCGCGGTAGCGGCCGCCGATGGGCACGTTCAGGGTCAGGGCGACGGCGGTCTCGTCGCCGTCGCGCTCGGACAAGGTGCGCAGGCCGAGCGCCGGGTCCGGCAGGCGATCGCGCGCGCCGCGCTCGGCGCGCTTCAGGGCCTGCCGGTACTGGCCCTCGGCAATGCCGATCTCGTGGCTGCGGGCGACGATCTGCGCGGCCAGCGCCGCCGCATCCAGTTGCGGCAGTTGTGGGTCCGGCACCACCGGTGGCGCGGCCGACAGCGCCAGGCGCGGGTAGCGGGCGGCGAGCAGCGCGCTGCGCTCGGCGGCGGCGCTGCGCGCCTGGGCGAGTGTGGCCTCGGCGCCGGCCAGCGCGGATTCGGCAAGGTCGAGGTCGAGCCGGGCGGCATCGCCCCGCTCGACGCGCTTCTGGACCGCCGCGCGCTCCTGCGCCAACCGCTTGCGGGCCTCTTGCGCCGCCGTCGCAGCACCCGCCGCATCCAGCCAGCCGAACCAGTCGTCCAGCAGTTCGAGTGCCGCGCCGTGAAAGGCGTCGGCGATGCCGAGGCCGGCTACCTCGTTGCCGAGTGTGCCCAGTTCGCGGTCGAGCGCGGCCTTGCCGGGCAGGCGCAGGCGCCGGCTGACGCCGGCCTCCCATTCGGCGTAGTTGCCCTCGTGGCGCACGTCGCGCTGCTGGCCGGCGGCGTTCACCTCGAACTCGTAAGGCCCCACGTCCAGCGCCTCGCCGCGCGCCCGGGCGGCGTCGCGCGCCGCGAGTGCCGCCTGCACTGCGGGGGTTTCCGCCAGCACGGCGTGGGCGGTGTCGGGGTCGGGCAGCGGTCCGGCACCTTCGGTGGCGAATGCGGCCATCGCGCCCAGGGCCAGCGCGGCGGTGAGGCCGACCAACAGCGGTTTCATGCCCTTTGATCTCATGAAAAGTCTCCGAAGGCGCTCACCGGCAGCGTCCACCACACCAGGTCGCGGCTGTGGATGCGCGCGCGCAGCGCCGCGATCAGGGCATCGAGCGCGGCCGGCGCCCCCACCAGCCACAGCGCGCACCGGCCCACCTGGCCGCGCACCCGCTCGCGGCTGCTGGCATGGGCGAAGTCGCGGCCGTGGCCGGTGCCGTGCAGCAGGGTGTAGGGCTGGTCCGGCGCGACGGCGCCCAGCGCGTCCAGCACCGCGGCTTCGAGTTCGTCCGGGAATACCAGGGTGAGATGCAGCAGGTTGTCGGTCACGGGCGGGACTCCGGCGCGCCGAAGCGGCGGTACAGGATGGGCAGCAGCAGCAGCGTGAGCGCGGTGGAGGTGAACAGCCCGCCCAGCACCACGATGGCCAGCGGGCGCTGGATTTCCGAGCCCGGCCCGGTCTGCAGCAGCAGCGGCACCAGACCGAGCGCCGTGATGCCGGCGGTCATCAGCACCGGGCGCAGGCGGCGGCGGGCGCCGTCGTACACCACCTGGGCGAGCGGCAGGCCGGCCGCGCGCAACTGGTTGAAGTGAGTGAGCAGCACCAGGCCATTGAGCACCGCGATGCCGAGCAGCGCGATGAAGCCGACCGAGGCCGGCACCGACAGGTACTCGCCGGATGCCCACAGCGCGATCGCCCCGCCGATCAGCGCGAACGGGATGTTGCTGAGGATGAGCACCGCCTGGCGCACCGAGCCCAGGGTCGCGAACAGCACGAAGAAGATCAGCCCGAGCGCCACCGGCACCACCAGTCCCAGGCGCGCGGCGGCGCGCTGCTGGTTCTCGAACTGCCCGCCCCACACCAGCCGATAGCCGGGCGGCAGCGGCACCGCGGAGGCGACGCGTGTCTGCGCATCGGCCACGTAGCCGACCAGATCGCGCCCGCCGACGTTGGCCTGCACCACGGCAAAGCGGGCGCCGTCCTCGCGGTCCACCTTGACCGGCCCCGACACGCGGTCGATGCGGGCCAGATCGGCCACGCGCGCGCTGCCGCCCTCGGGCAGCGCGATGCGGGTTTCGGCCAGTGCGCCCGCATCGCTGCGCAGGCGCGGGTCGCCGCGCACCATCAGCGGGATGCGCTTGTTGCCCTCCAGCACGGTGCCGGCGCGCAGGCCGTCCACCTGCGCGCGCAGTTCGCTTTGCAGGGTCTGGGCATCGAGGCCGGCGCGGCCGGCGGCCAGGCGGTCGAGCTGCATTTCGAGGTACTGCACGCCCTCGTTGTGCACGGTGAACACCTCGCTGGCGCCGGGGGTTTCTTCCAGCACCGCGGCGATGCGCCCGGCAAGGCGATCGAGCTCGGCCAGATCCGGGCCGAAGATCTTGACCGCCAGATCGCCGCGCGATCCGGTCAGCATTTCCGAGATGCGCATCTCGATCGGCTGGGTGAAGGTGAACTCGATGCCCGGAAAGCGCGCCAGCACCTCGCGCAGGCGGTCGGCGAGCCAGTCCTTGTCCGGCTTCCGCCACGCGTCCTTGGGTGCCAGCACCAGAAAGCTGTCGGTGTCGTTCAGGCTCATCGGGTCGAGGCCGAGGTCGTCCGAGCCCAGGCGCGCGACGATGCTTTTCACCTCCGGGACCTCGGCCAGCAGCGCGCGCTGCACGGCCTGGTCGAGTTCGAGGCTGGCGTCGACGTCGATCGACGGCAGCTTGGCCAGCTGCACCAGGATGGCGCCCTCGTCCAACGTCGGCATGAAGGCCTTGCCGGTGCGCATATAGGCCCCGACGGCCAGCACCAGGCCGACGATCGCCACCGCGATCAGCGGCGCCGGGCGGCGCAGGCAGGCGGCCAGAAGACGCGCGTAGATCGGCCCCAGTTTGCGCATCAGCCAGGGTTCGTGATGGGCGCCCGGGCGCAGCACCAGCGAGGCCAGCACCGGGATGAAGGTGAGCCCCACCAGCAGCGACACGCCGAGCGCATAGACGATGCTGAGCGCCACCGGTGCGAACAGCTTGCCTTCCAGCCCCTCCAGCGTGAGCAGCGGCACGAACACCAGGGCGATGATCAGCACCCCGGTGGCCACCGGCTGGGCCACCTCGGTGACGGCGCGGAACAGTACGTTAAGGCGCGGCAGGCGCCGGGCCTCGTCGCTGCCCAGGCGCTCGATGGCGTTTTCCACCACCACCACCGCGGCGTCGACCAGCATGCCGATGGCGATGGCGAGGCCGCCCAGGCTCATCAGGTTGGCGCTCATGCCGGTCAGGCGCATCAGGATGAAGGTGCCGAGCGCGGCCAGCGGCAGCGTCATCGCCACCACCAGCGCCGCGCGCAGCTGGCCCAGGAACAGCAGCAGCAGCACCACCACCAGCACGGCGGCTTCGAGCAGGGCGTCGGTCACGGTGCCGACGGCGCGGGCGATCAGGTCGCTGCGGTCGTAGAACACGTTGAGTGTCACGCCCGGCGGCAGGCCGGGTTGCAGGGCCGCCAGCCGCTCGCGTACGCCCGCCACCACGGCGCCGGCGTTGGCGCCGCGTAAGCCGACCACGATCGCCTCCACCGCCTCGCCGCGGCCGTCCTTGCTCACCGCGCCCAGCGGCGCCAGCTCGCCGAAGCGCACCTGCGCCAGATCGGCCACGCGCAGCACCCGGCCATCGCGCCGCGCCACCACCACGCTGGCGACATCCTCGAGCCCGCCGTAGGCGGCGGTGGCGCGCACCACCAGTGCCTCCTCGCCGTCGCGCAGGCGCCCGGCGCCGTCGTTCTGGTTGTTGGCCTCGATGGCGGCGGCAAGTTCGGCCAGGGTCACCCCGGCGGCGGCCAGCGCGGCGCGGTCCGGCGCCACCTCGTAGGTGCGCACCCGGCCGCCGAGCGCGTTCACGTCGGCCACGCCGGGCACGGTGCGCAGCGCCGGGCGGATGGTCCAGTCGAGCAGATCGCGCTTGTCGGTGAGCGACAGATCGCCCTCGATGGTGAACATGAACAGGTCCGACAGCGGCGTCGCGATGGGCGCGAGGCCGCCCTCCACGCCGGCCGGCAGGGCATCGCGTACCCCGGCGTAGCGCTCGGCCACCTGCTGGCGCGCCCAGTAGATGTCGGTGCCGTCCTCGAACACCAGCGTCACATCGGCGATGGCGTACTTCGCGAGCGCGCGCAGCTGCACCTGCCGCGGCAGGCCCAGCAGCTCTATTTCGAGCGGCACCAGGATGCGCTGCTCGACCTCCTGCGGCGTCATGCCGGGCGCCTTCAGGATCAGCTTGACCTGGGTCGGCGAGATGTCCGGGAAGGCGTCGATGGGCAACTGCCGCCAGGCGGCGATGCCGGCGCCGACGCCGAGCGCGGTGAGCAGCAGCACCACCGCCCGCTGCGCGAGCGCGAATTCGATCATCCGCTGCAGCATGTCAGGGCTCCTGCCGGGCGAGCGCCTTCAGCGCCGCCACGCCGCGCGTCACCACCCTGGCATCCGCCGGCAGGCCCAGCACCACGGCGGCGTCGCCGTCGCTGCCAAGGCGCTCGACCGGCTGCGGCCGGAAGCCGCCGTCCACCGCCATGAACACCAGCTCCTGGCCGCCCTCGCGGCTCACCGCGGCGGCCGGCACGCGGCGGGCATCCGCCGGCGGGGTGTCGAGGATTTCGATTTCGAGAGTCTGGCCGGGCGCGAGCCCGGCCGCCGGCAGCTCGGCGCGCAGCAGCGCGGCGCGGCTCATGGGATCGAGCACCCCGCCCACGGCGATCACCCGGCCGGCCGGCTCCGCTCCCGGCAGGCGCACCGCCTGACCGGCGCGCAGGCGCCCGACCAGGGTCGGCGGCAGCTGGGCTTCGGCCCACAGGCGATCGCCGCTCAGCAGCAGCGCGGCGGCGATGCCGGCCGCGACGGGCTCGCCCAGACGCAGCGCGCCCTCGTGCACCGTGCCCGCGGCCGGTGCCAGCAGCCGGTAGGCGGCCGGCTGGCCGGCGACTTCAGAAGTACTGGCGAGCAGCTCCCGGCCGGCGCCGAACTCGGCCTGCACCGCCGCCAGCGCCGCCTGGCTCTGCTGCGCCTGGCGCGCCGGCACGATGCCTTCGGCCAGCAGCGCCGCATCGCGCGCCGCCTGCTGGCGCGCCTGGTCGAGCCGCGCCTGGCGGTCGCGCTGGGCGGCGCGGGCGGCCAGATACTCGGCGCTGTGCAGCTCGACCAGCGCCTGCCCGGCCTGTATCGCCTCGCCCTCCTGCGCCAGCAGGCGCGTCACCACCCCGCCGAAGGGCAGCACCACCGCCTGCGCGCCGCTGCCGGGCAGGGTGAGCGTGGCCGGAAGGCGCGCTGCCACCAGCACCGCTGCCGGTTCGGCAGGCCGGGTTTCGACGCCGAGCGCGGCGGCCTGCTCGGGGCTGACGCCGATGTCGGCGGCCAGCGCCGGGCGAATGAGGCCGAACAGGACGGCGAGGGCGAAAACGGAGCGGCGCATCGCGGTTTCCGGTGGCGGGACTGGCGCGCAGTGTCCGACCCCAGACTTTGGAAACGCTTAACAGGCCGTGGAAAAACGCTTTTCCACGGCCTGTTCGCAGGCCGTCGCGGGCGTGTACCGCGACGAGCCGGGTTGAAAAAGGGCAGGAAAGCCCTTTTTCAACATCCTGTTAAACCGGGCAGTGGATGTCAGTCCTGCGCCGGATCGGCCCTGACGGGCGCAAAGCCACCGAGCGACACCCGCAGGCGGCCGCCATCGAGCGTGAAGGCCAGTTGCAGTCCGAGCGCGGCGGACAGCGCCCGGGCCAGCGCCAAGCCGAGGCCTGCGTGGGCCTCGTTGCCGCCCTCGTGGCGGTGAAAGAAGCGTTCCGCGAGGTGGCCCAGATCGGCCGGTTCGAGCAGCGGCGCGGCGTTTTCCAGCCACAGCGCGGGCGGATCACAGGCGCAGTGCGCCCGCAGGCAGTCGCCGCGCGGGGCGTGCTGCACGGCGTTGTCGAACAGGATGGCGAGCAGGCGTTCGAGCAGCGTCGCATCGGCCAGCACCCAGCAGGGCTCGACCCGCAGTTGCCAGTCGAGGCCGTGCTCGGCGGCCGGCGTCCGGTAGCGCTCGGCCTGTGTCGCCAGCAGCGCGGCGAGGTCGACCGGCTCCGGCTGCGGCTGCTCGCTGCCCGCCTCGACGCGGGCCAGGTACAGCAGGCCGTCGACGATGCTGGTCATCTCGGCGAGCGCGGCGTCGAGCTGCGCGAGATTCCCCTCCGCCGCGCCGGGCTGGCGCCGGGCGAGTTCGGCGAGCAGCCGCGCCTCGGCCAGCGGCGTGCGCAGTTCGTGGGCGAGATCGCGCGAGAAGCGCCGCTCGCGCTCAAGCGCGGCGAGCAGCCGTTCCAGCGTGGCCGCGAGCTTGCCGGCCACGGGCGCGAGTTCGCTCGGCAGGTCGTCGCCTGCCGGCGGGCGGGCGCTGCCGTCGAGCGGCAGTTCCGCCACCGCGCGGCCGAAGGCGTCGAGCGGCGCCAGCGCGCGGCGGAGCGACCAGGCGGTGAGCAGCAGCACCAGTAGCAGGGTGCCGCCGGTGCCGGTGAGCAGGATGCGGTGCAGGCGCCGCTCGAGCGCATCCAGCGCCTCGCGTTCTTCGGCGACCACCACCAGCAGTGCACCGCGCGGGTCCTCGGCCGGCAGCGGTACCACCCGGGCCAGGGCGCGGCCGCGGTGGCCGTCGGGCAGATCGAGGTCGTAGTAGGCGCCATCCCCGCTCGCCTGCGCCGGGCGCGCCAGATCGCGCCCGTGGCTCGACGCCGAGCGTGCCAGCACCGCGCCGCGACCGTCCCACACCTGATAGAAATCGGTGTGCCCCTGGCTGTTGAACTGCGGCAGCAGGGCCTCGATGGGCGGCCGCGGGCCGGCGCCGGGGGCACCCAGATAGGCCGTCAGCGCCTGCGCCCGGCCTGCCAGGCCGGTGTCGAAGCGCCGGTACAGTTCGGCGTCGACCAGGTAGTCGATGACCGCGAACAGGCCGCCCATGGCCACCGCCACGGTCAGGCCCAGGCGCAGCCCCAATGTGCCGCGCAGCGAATGCCGCCAGCGGCGGCGGCACTCAGCCGAGGACATAGCCAAAGCCGCGGCGGTTTTCGATCTGCCCGTCCCAGCCGGCGGCGGCGAGCTTGCCGCGCAGGCCGCTCATCAGTACCTCGATCACCTTGTCGGAGGCGCGCGCATCGGCGTCATACAGGCGCTCGAACAGCATGGCCCGCGACAGCACCCGGCCACGACCGTGCAGCAGCACTTCGAGCAGCGCGTACTCGCGCGGCGATAGATTGAGCGGCCGTCCCGCGCAGCGGGCGACACGCCTGACGCTATCGAGTTCGAGATTGCCGGCCGCCAGCTGCGGCGTGGTCTCGCCGTGGTAGCGCCGGCCCAGTGCCCGCAGGCGGGCGATCAGCTCGTCCAGCGCGAAGGGTTTGACCAGATAGTCGTCAGCGCCGGCGTCCAGCGCCGCCACGCGGTCGGCGAGCTGGTCGCGGGCCGACAGCACCAGCACGCGGGTGGGTTTGCCGCGGGCTCGCAGGCGTGCTAGTACCTGCAGGCCATCGACCTTCGGCAGGCCCAGGTCGAGCACCAGCAGCGGGTAGTCATAGGCGTCGAGAAAGGCCAGCGCCGCGGCACCGTCGGCGGCGGCATCGACCGCGAAGCCGGCGTCGGCGAGGCCCGCCTGCAGGCCCTCGCGCAGGCGCTGCGAATCTTCCACCAGCAGCAGGCGCATGGCTCAGCCGGCCGCTGCGGTGGGCCGGCAGTGCAGGGCGCCCGGCGTGGGCGGTTGACGGGTGGTCATGGCGTTCATTATGGCGCCTGGCGTGCCTGCTGCGTCGCCTGGGCCGGGGCGGGATCTGGGGGATATTGAAAACGGCCGCTCCTGGAGTGCTTCGGCTCGCTCAGCGTCGCCACTGCTCCAGGGTGCTGGCGAGTATAGACATCGTCGGCGTGGTCCGCGAGGTCATACGGCGCTTTCGATAGCCACAAAAAGGCCCGCGCCTAGGCGGGCTTTCGAGGCCAAGAAGGGGATAGGCTACTCCCCTTCAACAAGCTGCTAATGGAAGCCGATCCGAGTCCCGGGTGCCATGCCGTGCGAGGTCCGGCGTATATACTGTGACGGTTCGATGACACACGCACCGCGCCGCGGTGGCGTCCCGCTTTCCGATCCACAACCGATGCCAGCGATGGGCCAACCGCCTCCCATTTCCCGTTCGATCTGGTCGCCGCTGGGATACCCGCTGTTCCGGGTGATGTGGCTGGGCATGACCGTGTCCAACATCGGCACCTGGATGAACGAGGTCGGCGTCACCTGGCTGATGGCGAGCATGGCGCCCTCCAACCTGATGGTGGCGCTGATCCAGACCGCAACCACGCTGCCGTTCTTTCTGCTGTCGTATCCCGCCGGTGTCATGGGCGACATCTGCAATCGCCGCACGGTTCTGATCGCGCTGCATGTCTGGCTGCTGATTTCGGCGGTGGCGCTCACCGTCCTCGCCCGCCTGGAGATGACCACGGAATGGTGGCTGCTGCTGCTCACCTTCTGCCTCGGTGCCGGCAACGCCATGATGCGCCCGTCCTGGAGCGCCAACATTCCCACCTTCGTGCCGCGCGCGGAGCTCAGCAACGCCATCACCCTGAATTCGCTGAGCACCAATATCAGCAAGGCGGCAGGCCCGACCATTGGCGGACTGCTGCTCGTCGCCGCCGGACCCGTGGCCGTGTTCGCGCTCAATGCGGCGAGTTTTGTGTTTGTGCTGGGCACCCTGGTGTTCCGCCATCCGCGCGCTTTCCATGTGCAGACGCAACTGCCGGCGGAATCCTTCGCCACCGCCCTGCGCGCCGGTTTTCGCTACACCCGCAACGATCCCGAACTGTTCGCCCTGCTGATGCGCTGCATGGGCAGCTTTCTGTTCATCAGCGTGTTCTGGTCGATGCTGCCGGTGATCGTGCTGCGCGAGCTGGGCGCCGGCCCCCACATCTACGGCCTGCTGGTAGGCGGCACCGGCATCGGCTCGCTGATCGGCGCCAACCTGCTGCCCCACCTGCTGCGCCGCGCCACGCGCAATCAGGTGTTCGGCGGCGCGACCTTCGTATTGGGCATGGCGCTGCTCGCGCTGGCCTGGACCCGCAATTACTGGCTGCTGGGAGCGCTGACCCTGGTGATCGGCATCTGCTGGATCATGCTGTTTTCGTCGATCGTGGTGGCCTCCCAGTCCACCGCGCCCGGCTGGGTGATGGCGCGCGTGCTGGCGCTGGTGATGCTGGTCTACGGCGGCAGCGTCGCGGTGGGCAGCGCGCTCTGGGGCTATCTGTCGGATGCGTTCAGTGTGCCGGCGAGCATCGTGATCGCGGTGGCGGGACTGCTGGCGTCGCTGCTGCTGGGCAAACGCTATCCCATTGCCCAGGAAGGCCATCGGGATCTGAGCCAACGACCCGCGGGGCCGCCCCCGGCCCACACCGCGGACCTCGCCCACGCGCGCGGCCCGGTGATGGTGACGCTGGATTACCGGATCGATCCGGCGCGACGCGACGCGGTACTGGACCAACTCGCCAGCATGCGCATGATCCGGCAGCGCAGCGGCGCCTATTTCTGGGAAGTCTTCGACGCCCCCGACCGGCCGGACACCGTGCGAGAAACTTTTCTGGTGGAATCCTGGCTGGAATACCTGCGTCAGCGCGAACGCCTGACCGGCAACGATCACGCCGCGGAACAACGACTGCTGGAACTCACCGGCGCGCCGCCGCGGGAGCGGCATTTTGTGGCGAGTCGCGGACGCTGAGGCGCCCGTCGAACGAACGGCCCGTGGTGTGCCCGTGCCGGGGGCGGGCGATTTCCGTCAGGGATTGACGAGATTCAGTAGCGGCTGGGGATAGACGCCGATCGCCAGCGTCAGCAATACCGCGATCAGTACCATGACAGCACCCGCGGACCAGCGCGCCGCGACCTCTGTACCCGTGGCTACAGGCGCTGCGGAGCCCTCAAGCGGCGCCGCGTAGAGCGCGCCGATCACGCGCAGGTAGTAGACGAGTCCGATGGCGCTGCCGACCAGCAGACCGCCCACGAGCAGCCACTGGCCGGCGGCGACGCCGAGCACCAGCACGCTGAATTTCCCGATGAACCCGGCGGTCACGGGAATCCCGGCGAGCGACACCAACATCAGGGTCAGGGCGGCAACCACCCAAGGGCGCTGCTGGAACAGGCCGCGGTAGTCGCCGAGCAACTCGCGATCCCGCTCCCCGGCGGGGCTGGAGGCGAGCGCAATGGCGCCGAACACGCCCAGGGCGGTGATCACATAGGTGAGCAGGTAGACGGCCGCGACGGCGGTTGTATTCGCGCCGGGCGCGACCAGAAGGATCAGCAGAAAGCCGAAATGCGCGATCGAGGAATAGGCCAGCAGGCGCTTGAGATTGTCCTGGCGCAGCGCCAGCACGCTGCCGACCAGGATCGAGGCCAGCGCCAGCACCACCAGGACATTGACGAACGGCGGTGAAGCCGTGCCGCCACCGGCGTGGAGCAGACGCAACACGACTGCGAATACGCCGACCTTGACCACGGTGGCGAGATAGGCCGCGACGGGTGCCGGCGCAGCTTCGTAAACGTCGGGCGTCCACTGGTGGAAGGGCGCGAGCGACAGTTTGAAGGCGAGACCGGCGAGCAGCATGGCGCCACCCGTCAGCGCCAGCGGGGTGTCGGCGCCCGCGCCGGCCAGTGCCGCGGCAAGCGCGCCCAGGTCGAGCCGGCCGATCTCGGCGTAGATCAACGCGAGCCCGAACAGCAGGGTGGCCGATGCTCCCGCCGACAGTGCGAGGTACTTCACGCCGCCTTCGAGCGCGCGGCGATCATGGCTGACATAGGCCACGCCGGCCACCATCGGCAGGCTGAGCAGTTCGATCCCGATGAACAGGGTCGCGGCGTGGCTCGCACCGGCCAGCGTGAGGCCACCGAGGCCGCCCAGCAGAATCAGTAGATAGATCTCCTCGCGGTCACCGGCATAGCCCGCAAAATAGGCGGGACAAAGGGCCAGCACACCCAACACGGCAGCCAGCACCAGCAGCATGTAAAACCCGGCTTGCGGGTCGATGGTCAACAGCGGGGTGACCACGACGGGCCCGGTGCCGCCGAGCCAGATGGGCAGCACGCACACCAGGGCCAGCGCGGCGCCCAGCATGGACAGGGCGGCGGTGACGCGATGGCAGCGACGCACCGCAATGCCGAGCATGACCACGACGATGGTCGCGGACAGGACAATGATGGGCAACATCGCGCCAAACTGGATCGCACCGAACTGGATCGCGTTCATTGCGGCGCTCCCGTGGTAATCACTGCGGTGGTAAGCGCTGCGCCATCCGCGGCATAAAGATGCCGGACCGCCTGCACCGCAGGCCGCGCGAGCTCGATCACCGGCTGTGGATAGAGCCCGAGTCCCAGCAACAGCAACCCCAGCACCGCGATCAGGCCCAGAGTCGGGGGATCGAGCGCTGTCAGCGTACCTACCCGGTGAGGCGCGCCATGGAGTGTTTTCTGGACCATGATCAGCGCATAGGCCACTGCCAGCACCAGCCCCAGTGCGGCGACCACGGTGACCAGGGGGGCGACGCTGAACGTACCCAGCAGGATCAGGAACTCACCCACAAAGTTGCCGAGACCCGGCAGACCGAGGGAAGCGAGGGCGAAGAACAACAACAGCGGCGGCAGTGCCGGCATGGTGGCCCACAGGCCGCCCATGGCGCCCAGCTCGCGGGTTTGCAACCGCGCCTGGATTTCGCCGCACAGCATGAACAGCGCGGCGGCCGAGAGGCCGTGGGCGATCATCTGTACCACCACGCCCTGCAGCGCCTGCTCGGTACCCGCGTAAAGCCCGATGAGCACGAAGCCCATATGGGAAATACCGCTGTAGGCGACCAGGCGTTTGAGATCGGTCTGCGCGAACGCCAGCACGGCGCCGTACACCACGCCGAGCACACCCAGCCACATGGCGACGGGCGCCAGCTCATGGGCAACTTCGGGAAAATACGGAATCCCAAAGCGCAGCAGGCCGTAGGCACCGGTCTTGAGCAGCAGCCCCGCCAGATCCACCGAGCCCGCGGCCGGCGCGCAGCAGTGGGCGTCCGCCAGCCAGGTGTGGAATGGCACCACCGGCATCTTCACCGCGAAGGCGATCCAAAAACCCAGCATCACCAGCCAGGCGACATCGCGGCGCAGCGGTGTATTGAGCAGGTCGTGGTAGTCGAAACTGAGCACCCCGGTGGCCTGCTGATGGAAAAACACCAGCGCCAGAATGGCGAGCAGCAGCAGCAGTCCCGATGACTGGGTGTAGACCGCGAACTTGAGCGCCGCCGCTTCCCGCCGGCGCCCGCCGGGAGCATCCTGACCCCAGCGCGCGATCAGGAAGTACATGGGCACCAGCATCATTTCCCAGAAGAAGAAGAACAGGAACATGTCGAGTGCGAGAAACACGCCGATCACGCTGCCCAGATTCCACAGCAGGTTGAAATAGAACAGGCCAGGCCGGGTACCGGCATCGCGAGCGCCGCAGCACACCGCCACCGCGCCGAGCAGATTGGTGAGCACCACCATCAGCAGCGACAGGCCGTCGAGGCCCAAGTGAAAGCTGATGCCGAGGCTCGGGATCCAGTCCGCGCGAAACTCGAAGGCCCATTGCGGCAGCACGCCGAGGCTGGCGGTGAAGCCCGCCCCGGTGAGGCTGTAGTCGCCGTTGCGCCACAGCCACAGCGAAAGCGCCAGCGAACCGAGCATCGCCACCAGCGCGACCCCCTGCGCGCAGGCGCTCGACCAGCGGCCGCCAAGCCAGGCCAGCAGGGCGCCGAGCAGGGGAATCAGGATCAGCCAGACCAGCACCATCGTCGCAATCCTTAATCAGCGGTTCAGCGCAGCGCCACGAGCGCGAGCAGCAAACAGGTGCCAAAACCCGCGACCGCCGCATACCAGCGCAATTTGCCGGTCTGGGTCCGCGTCAGCAGGGCATTGGCGCCGCGCAGCGTCGCCGGAATCACGCCGATCAGGCGGTCGGCGACATCGTTGCGACCGAGCGTCGCGATCGCCACAAAGGGGCGGGTCAACACACGATCATAGAACCAGTCGAAGCCCCAGGCACTGCGCCACAGCCGCGTCACGGCGGCGCCGATACTGTTTTGCGCGAGCGCCGCGGGAATGCGCGGGAACTGCACAAACAGCAGCCAGGCCAGGGCGATGCCGGCCAGGGACACCACCAGCGGCAGCCGCTCCGCAAAGCCGTTCGCCGTCTCCACCTCCGTACCCTGAGCCGCCGGCAGCACGGTCGCCAGCATGGCTTCCAGCGGCAACTGCAACAGGCCGCCGCCCAGCGCCAGCACCAGCAGCACCGCAAGCGGGAGATGATGGTCGAGCGAGCGCGCGCCCTGGGGCGTGCCGTGCCCGGTGTCGAAACGCCCGGCGCCGAAGAACACGATGAAGATCAGGCGAAAACTGTACAGCGCGGTCAGGAAGGCGCCGGCGAGACCCACCAGCCAGAGTTCGTGGTGTCCGCTCAGATAGACCTGGTGCAGGATTTCGTCTTTCGAGTAGTAGCCGGCAGTGAACGGAAACGCCGTCAGTGCGAGCGTGCCGATCAGCATGCAGACGAACACGAACGGCAGCCGCTTGCGCAGCCCGCCCATGCGGAAAATGTCCTGCTCGTGATGCAGCGCCAGGATCACCGAGCCCGCGGCGAGAAACAGCAGCGCCTTGAAAAAGGCGTGGGTCATGAGGTGAAACACCGCGGAACCGTAAGCGCCCACGCCTTCGGCCAGGAACATATAGCCGATCTGGCTCATGGTCGAGTAGGCGAGGATCTTTTTGATGTCGGTCTGCACCAGCGCGGTGAAACCGGCAAGCAGCAACGTCAGCGCGCCGATCACGGCGACCAGGTGCTGGGCGAAGGGGGCCAGCGCGAACAGGGCGTGAGTGCGTGCGATCAGATACACGCCCGCGGTGACCATGGTGGCGGCGTGGATCAGCGCCGACACCGGCGTCGGCCCCGCCATCGCGTCCGCCAGCCAGGTTTGCAGCGGCAACTGCGCCGACTTGCCCACGGCGCCGCCCAGTATCAGCAGCGCGGTGAGCGTGGCGAGCGGTGAACCGACCGCCCAGTGCAGGGTCGCGTTGGTCGCCAGCTCCTGGATATTGAGGGTGCCGAACTCGCGGTACAGCAGGAACAGTCCGATGGCGAGCATGGTGTCGCCGACGCGGGTGACAAGGAACGCCTTGCGCGCGGCCAGGCCGTTCGCCGGATCCTGGTACCAGAAGCCGATCAGCAGGTAGGAGGCGAGACCCACGCCCTCCCAGCCCAGATAGAGGACCAGCAGATCGTCGCCCAGCACCAGAACCAGCATGCTGGCGATGAACAGGTTCATGTAGGCGAAAAAGCGCGTGTAGCCCGGATCGCCGCGCATGTACCAGGACGCGAACAGGTGGATGAAAAAGCCGACGCCGGTGATGACACCCATCATGACCAGCGACAGCGCATCCAGGCGCAGGGTGAACGCGGGCGCGAAATTGCCCACCTGCATCCAGGTCCAGAGTTTGACCGCGACGAAACCCGCCGCCGGCGGCTGATTGAAGAACTGCCAGCCCACACTCAGCGTGGCCAGGGCGGCGACGCCGATGCTGCCGACGCCGAGCAGCGCCGCGAGATTTTCCGGAATGCGGCCCCGCGCCAGGCCGAGCAGCACGAAACCGACGAGGGGAGCGACGCAAGCCAGTATCAGCATGTCCGTTATCTGCAGGTCCATGGTCAGCCCCGCATCGTGCTGGCGGCATCGATATCCAGCGTCTTGAAGCGTTTATAAAGCTGGATCACCAACGCCAGGCCGACGCTGGCTTCGGCCGCCGCGAGGGTCAGCACCAGGATGAACATGATCTGACCATCGGCCTGCTGCCAGCGGCTGCCGGCGGTGACGAAGGCCAGTCCCGCCGCGTTCATCATCACTTCGATCGCCATCAACATGAAAATGACATTGCGGCGCAGGACGAGACCGCCGAGGCCCAGCACGAACAGCACGGCGGCGAGCAGCAGGCCGTGTTCCATCGGAATGGCGTTAATCATGGTCATGATGCGTCCGGCTTGCCCAGGTGATAGGCGGCCACCAGGCCGGCCAGCAACAGCATGGAAGCGAGTTCAACCGCCAGCAGATAAGGACCGTAGAGGGCGACGCCGACCGCCTTCGCATCGACCACGTGCAAACCGAGCGGGGCAGCGTTTGCGCTCCACAGATCGCGCAGCAACAGGTACAGCAGCACGCCGGCCAGCAGTGCCGGCCCGAGCGCCGCGCGCGGCGACAGCCAACGCAGCTCCTGTTCCACCGTGCTCTTGCCAAGATTCAGCATCATCACCACGAACACGAACAGCACCATGACAGCGCCCGCGTAGACAATGACCTCAAGGACACCGGCAAAAGGTGCGCCCAGGGTAAAAAACACCGTCGCGACCGCGAGCAGCGACAGCACCAGGTACAGCAGCGCATGTACCGGATGCGGGCAGGTCACCACCATGGCGGTGGCGATCACGGCAATGGCGGCGGCGGCGTAAAAAGTCAGTTCGATCATCCTCCCGTCCTCAGGGCAGCAGGCTTTTGACGTTGATCGGCCGCGCTTCATCCTGCGCCTCGCCCTTGTCCTTGCCGGCGATGGCGAGACCGGAGACGCGGTAGAAGTTGTAGTCCGGATATTTGCCCGGTCCGTCGATCAACAGGTGTTCCTTTTCGAAAACGAGGTTCTGGCGTTTGTATTCGCCCATCTCGTAATCCGGCGTGAGCTGGATCGAGTTGGTAGGGCAAGCCTCCTCGCACAGACCGCAAAAAATGCAGCGCGAAAAGTTGATGCGGAAAAATTCCGGGTACCAGCGGCCGTCATCGCGCTCGGCTTTTTGCAGCGCGATGCAGCCGACCGGACAGGCCACCGCGCACAGGTTGCAGGCGACGCAACGCTCCTCGCCGTCCGGATCGCGGGTCAGCACGATGCGGCCCCGGTAGCGCGGCGGAACATAGGGCCGCACTTCCGGGTAGGCGACGGTGTCGCGGGGCCGGAAGCTGTGCATGAAAATCATCGCGATGCTGCGCAGGACCGTGTAAATACCGTGGAGCACGGTGCGGATCTTGTTCATGTCAGGCTCCCGACCCCTGCCAGAGGATGACGGCGCCCGTGATCAGCAGGTTCGCGAGCGACAGCGGCAGGCAGACTTTCCACGCCGCCGCCATCATCTGGTCGTAGCGGGGGCGCGGCAGCGCGGCGCGCAGCAGGATGAAACTCGACATGAACAGCAGCGACTTGATGGCAAACCAAACAAACGGAATCCGGTCGCTCCAGAACGGCCCTTCCCAGCCGCCGAAGAACAGCGCCGTGGTCAGACCGGACACCATCACGATGCCGACGTACTCGCCGACGAAAAACATGCCGAACTTCATGCCGGAGTATTCGGTGTGATAACCCGCCGCCAGCTCGGACTCGGCCTCGGGCAGATCGAAGGGGGTACGGTGAGTAACGGCGATCGCCGCCAGCGACCACACGCAGAAGCCAAAAAATTGCGGGACCACGTTCCACCAGCCGGCCTGCTGGGCGAGCACGATGTCGCGCACATTGAAGCTGCCGGCCTGCATCACGATACCCATCAGCGACAGGCCCATGAAGACTTCGTAGGAGATGGTCTGCGCGGTGGAACGCAGGCCGCCGAGCAGGGAGTATTTGCTGTTCGACGACCAGCCGCCCAGCATCACCGCGTACACCGCAAGTCCGGCGATCGCGAGGAAGAACAACAGGCCCAGCTCCGGCGCCGCCACACCCCAGGTCGGCGTGATGGGCACCAGCGCGTAGCCCAGCATCATCAGGCTCATCGCCAGCAGCGGCGCCAGAACGAAGGTGAACTTGTCGACGAAGGGCGGCGTCCAGTCCTCCTTGAAGAAAATCTTGATCATGTCGGCGATCACCTGACCGAGCCCGAACGGGCCGACCCGGTTGGGCCCGAGGCGATCCTGCCACAGCGCCAGCAGGCGGCGCTCCAGCCAGATCATCCAGGCGGCGGAGATCACCAGGCCGAGGAGAATGACCACGGCCTGCGCCACGGCCCACAGCGCCGCGAGCACGGGGGGCGACGTCAACCAGGCGAGCAGCGCGGCGAACATCGGTCAGGGCTCCCGCGTCAGAGTGGCCACGGCGCCGGCCGGGACCGGCGGCACGCCGGGGAGGCCGACCGGCACACCGATAACGCCAGGCGCCAGATCCGGGCGCATCTGTACCGTCAGCCGCAGGGTCTGGCCGGCGACATGGACGCCGATAGGCTCGCCGGCACCGATACCCAAGCGCGCGGCGTCGGCGGGATTGAGCGCCACGCGCGGCGCCGGCATGCGGGCCTGGATCGGCGCGGCACGCGCCGACAGTTCTTCGCTACCGAAATGTTCGTACAGGGGTGCAATCCGCAAAGTGCCGTCCGGTGCCGCCACGGCCGGGATCGCGGTGAAATAGTCGATGCCGGCGCCGCCCGTGATGAGCTGCGCGCCGGGATCGCCACCGCGCAATTCGCCGCCGACTTCCACCTGTAACTTGTTCCAGGCCTGCGGTGAATTCCAGCCCGGCGCCCAGGCAAAGGCCACCAGCGCCGACGGCCGGTCAACCCCGGAGGCGCCGTTGACACCCTCCATTGAGAACGCCAGCGAGGAGTCCGGATCCTGGGTCGCGCGTATTTCATGCACGCGAATCTTCGCGCGCGCCGCGGTGCGGCCCGACTGGCGCTGGGGAGCCCGGGCGATTTTCATGCCGCGCAGGCGGAAGCTCGCGTCCGGAGCGGCGGCAGCAATGCCGCGCAGCGCCGGCACCGCGGCCTCGCACTGTGCCAGTACCTCGTCGAAGTTCTCGGCGGCAGCAGCGCCGTGCTGTATCCGATCCAGCCAGCGCCAGGATTCGGCGACCGCCACTTCGGCATCGTAATAAGCCGGGTCATAGACCTGAAACAGGCGTTGCGCACGGCCTTCGTAGTTGACCAGGGTACCGTCGCCCTCGGCGAAGCTCGCCGCCGGCAGGACCGCGTGAGCGCGACTCACGGTGGCGGTGAGCTGGTGGTCGATCGCGATCAGGGTGGCGCCCGCGAGCGCGCTGTCAATCTGCGCCGCCGGCAGCCGGGTGTAGAAGTCGTTCTCGACGACTACCAGCACACAGGGTTCGCGCGCCGCGCGGGCCAGCAGGGCATCCAGATCCTGCGCCTCGAACAGCGCGAGTCCGAGGCTGTTGGCTTCGGGCAGCGCCAGGCAGATTGCGGTCGCCGGATTGAGCCCATGCAGCGCCTTGGCGATATTGGCCGCGGCCTCGATCACCGCGATGTCGCGACAGCCGGTACCGGAGACGATCAGCGGCCGCTGCGCGCCGCGCAAGGCGGCGGCGATGCGATCCGCGAGCGCCGCGGTATCGGCGTCGAGATCGGGCACGGCGGGGGCGGCGGGATCGAGCGCATGAGCCACGGCAAGGCCGAGGCGGGCGATGTCGGGCGCGGCGGCGCGGTGCGTCTCGCGGGCGAAGTCGTCACAGCGGGTCGCTGCCGGCGTCACGACGAACACCGGATGCAGCTCGCCCTGCGCGATGTCGGCGGCGGAGGCGGCCTGCCAGTGCGGTACCTTGCGCTCGGCGCACATCTCGGTGGCGCGACCGCGCGCCGCCTGACGCAGGGCGAGCGCGATGCGCGGCGCCGTGGCCAGCACATCCTCGCCCAGCACCAGCACGGCGTCGGCGTCTTCCACCGACCGCAGGCTGGCAGCGCGCGCCGGCCCGCCGCGCAGCACATCCAGGCAGCGGCCGGCCAGGGCGGCGTCCGCGGCGGTCTGGCCGCTGCTGAAATTGTCGCGTCCCACCAGTTCCAGCAGGGCGTAGTTGGCTTCGAGGGAGGCGCGCGGCGAACCGACGCCGAACACTGGCCGGCCGGCGGCAAGTTGCGCGCGGATGAAATCCAGCACGGCGGTCGCCGCGGCGGGAACCAGTCCGGCAGACCCGGCGAGCAGCGCGCGGCGCGGTCGGTCCTTGCGGTTCACATGGCCGTAGCCGAAGCGCCCGCGGTCGCAGAGAAAATACCCGTTGAGCTCGCCGTGGTAGCGGTTTTCGATGCGGCGCAATTCGCCATAGCGCTCGCCCGGCGAGATGTTGCAGCCCACCGCGCAGCCGGTGCAGATGCTGGGCGCGAACTGCATGTCCCAGCGCCGGTTGTAGCGCTCGGCGTGGGTCTTGTCGGTGAACACGCCGGTGGGGCAGACTTCGGTGAGGTTGCCGGCGAACTCGCTCTCCAGCACGCCGTCCTGCGCGCGGCCGAAGTAGAGGTTGGACGCGGCGCCGTACACGCCCAGGTCGGTGCCGCCGGCGTAGTCGTTGTAGTAGCGCACGCAGCGGTAACAGGCGATGCAGCGGTTCATCTCGTGCTTGATGAACGGCCCCAGTTCCTGATTGCGGTGGGTGCGCTTGGTAAAGCGGTAGTTGCGGTTGTGGTGGCCGGTCATCACCGTCATGTCCTGTAAATGACAGTGGCCGCCCTCCTCGCACACCGGGCAATCGTGCGGGTGATTGGTCATCAGGAAGCTGATGATGGTCTCGCGGAATTCGCGGGCCTCGGCATCGTCGATGGACATCCACATGCCGTCGGTGGCCGGCGTCATGCAGGACATCACGATGCGACCGGTTTTGTCATCCGGGCCGCTGTACTGCTTGACCGCGCACTGGCGGCAGGCGCCGACGCTGCCGAGTGCCGGGTGCCAGCAGAAATAGGGAATATCCAGGCCCAGTGAGAGGCAGGCGTGGAGCAGGTTGTCGCCGCCCGTGACCTCGTACTGCTTGCCGTCAACGTGAATGATGGCCATCGCTCAACCTGCTGCGGAACTGGCCGGGGAGCCGGCGGCGGGGGCTTGGTCCGCCCGGATGCCGGCCTCGAACTCGGCGCGGAAAAATTTGAGCGCCGACTGGAGCGGCTCCATGGCACCTGGCGCGTGAGCGCAAAAAGTGCGGCCCGGGCCCAGCGCTTTGGTCATCGAAACCAATTGCTCGATATCGCCGCTTTTCCCCTGCCCGGCTTCCAGCGCACGCAGAATCTTCACGGTCCAGGGCAGGCCGTCGCGGCAGGGCGTGCACCAGCCGCAGGATTCGCGGGCGAAGAACTCCTCCAGATTGCGCACTACCGAGACCATGTTGTGGGTCTGATCGACCACGGCGAGCAGGCCGGTGCCCATGCGCGACCCGGCCTTGCCGATGGTGTCGTAGTCCATCGCCAGATCGAGGTGCTCGGGGAGCAGGAAATCCGTGGAGGCGCCGCCCGGCAGCCAGCACTTCAGTTGGTAGCCGTCCTTCATGCCGCCAGCGTGCACTTCGAGAATCTCGCGCGCCGTGGTGCCGATCGGCAGCTCGAACACCCCCGGTCGCTTGACCCGACCGGACACACCGTAGAGTTTGGTGCCGCCGTCGGGAGATTTACCCTGGGACAGATCGCGAAACCACTCGGCGCCGTTGAGCACGATGGGCGCGACGTTGTTGAGCGTCTCGACGTTGTTGATGACGGTCGGACGTCCCCAGGCCCCGGCGATCTGGGGAAAGGGCGGCTTGGCACGCGGATTGGCGCGGCGGCCTTCGAGGGAATTGATCAGCGCGGTTTCTTCGCCGCAGATGTAGCGCCCGGCCCCGGTGTGCACGAAACAGTCGAAATCCCAGCCGCTGCCGAGGATGTTGCGGCCCAGCAGGCCGGCGGCGCGCGCTTCGGCAAGCGCCTGATTCAGGCGCGCGGCGGCCAGCACATATTCGCCGCGCAGAAAAATGTAGCCGGTGGTGGCCCGGGTCGCGTAGGCGGCAACCAGCATGCCTTCCACCAGTTGATGGGGTGCGCCCTCCATCAGCAGGCGATCCTTGAAGGTGCCCGGTTCCATTTCGTCGGCGTTGCAGACCAGATATTTGACCCCGGCGTCCGGTCCCATGGGGATCAGGCCCCACTTGACCCCGGCGGGAAAACCGGCGCCGCCGCGGCCGCGCAGATTCGCGTCCTTGACCCGCGCCTGCACATCCTGGGGTGACAGTTCCTTGATCGCCAGACGCAGCGCGCGGTAGCCGCCGCTCGCCTCGAAGGCGGCGAGATCCATCGGCTGCGCGGTATTGACGCGCGCCGTCAGGGGTTTGACCAGCAGTTGCTGTTCGAGCGTCATGGTGGGTTCGCGCATCATGGATAGGCCGCCAGCAGCTCGGCGACAGCGCCCGGCGCGACCTCGCCGTGGAGGTCGTCGTCGATCATCAGCGTCGGCCCGCGGTCGCAGGCGCCCAGACAGCAGACCGGGAGCAGGGTGAAGCGCTGATCCGGCGTGGTCTGGCCGTAGCCGATGCCGAGCTGCTGCTCCAGCGCCGCGCGCAGTGCGTCGTAACCGGTGAGATAGCAGGAGATGCTGTCGCACAGCTTGATGACGTGGCGGCCGACCGGCTGGCGAAAAATCAGGCTGTAGAACGTCGCGACGCCCTCGAGGTCGGCGGCCGAAATGCCGATCAGCGCCGCCACCGGCGCGAGCGCCCCGTCCGGCACCCAGCCGCGGTGCTGCTGCACGATCTTGAGCGCTTCAATACTGGCGGCGCGGCCGTCCGGGTAATGACCGAGCGCATGTTCGATTTCGTGGCGCTCGGCATCGCTGAGCACAAAAGGCACTTCGCGCTCCAGATCGGTGAGCCGGATCAGGTTGTCGTTCATGGCGTGGCTCCTGCGCTCGGTCCGGCGCACCCATGGGGCAACCACCCGCAACGGGTGCGGGTCGCGCCGGGCGCCGGAAAGACAGCCTCAGCGGTCAACATCGGCCATCACAAAGTCGATGCTGGCGACGTGCGCGATCAGGTCGGGCACCATCTGGCCGCGCACCACGGACGGGATCTGTTGCAGGTGCGTGAAACTCGGGGTACGGATGCGGGTGCGGTAGCTTGCGGTGCTGTGGTCGCTCATCAGGTAATAGCTGTTGATGCCCTTGGTGGCCTCGACCATCTGGCTGGTCTCTCCGGCCGGCATCACCGGCCCCCAGGATACGCCGAGGAAATGCGGAATCAGGGTGTCGATGTCGCGCAGGGTGCGCTCCTTCGGCGGCGGACAGGTCAGCGGATGATCGGCCTTGTACGGCCCCGCGGGCATGTTGTCGAGACACTGCCGGATGATGCGCAGCGACTGGCGGATTTCTTCCTCGCGCGCCAGCGCCCGGTCGTAGACATCGCCATTGTGAAACACCGGCACCTCGAAATCGAACTGTTCGTAGCCCGAATAGGGTCGCGCCTTGCGCAGATCGTAGTTGCAGCCGGTGGCGCGCAGGCCGGGGCCGGTGACGCCCCAGGCCATCGCGTTGGCGGTGTCGTACACGGCAACGCCCTTGCAGCGCGCCTTGAGAATGGCATTTTCCAGCGCCGCCTTGCGATAACCGTCGAGGCGCTTGGGCATCCATTCGAGGAACTCGCGCACCTTGCGGTCCCAGCCGCGCGGCAGATCCTGGGCGACGCCGCCGATGCGGAACCACGCCGGGTGCATGCGAAAACCGGTGATGGCCTCGATCACGTCGTAGGCTTTTTGACGGTCGACGAACATGTAGAACACCGGCGACATGGCGCCGAGATCCTGGGCAAAAGTGCCGTAAAACAGCAGGTGCGAGCAGATGCGGAAGAATTCCACCAGCATCACCCGGATGGTCTTGACGCGCTCCGGCACCTGGATGCCGGCGAGTTTTTCCAGCGCCAGCACATAGGGCAGATTGTTCATGACCCCACCGAGATAGTCGATGCGGTCGGTGTAGGGAATGTAGCTGTGCCAGGACTGGCGCTCGCCCATCTTTTCGGCGCCACGGTGGTGGTAGCCGATGTCCGGCACGCAGTCGACCACCTCTTCGCCGTCCAGTTGCAGCACGATGCGGAAAGCGCCGTGGGCAGAGGGATGGTTGGGGCCCAGATTGAGGAACATGAAATCGTGATCGTCGGTGCCGCGTTTCATGCCCCAGTCCTCGGGGATGAAGCGCAGCGCCTCCTGCTCCTGATCCTGCCGCAGGGCGTCGAGATGGAAGGGATCGAATTCGGTGGCGCGCGCGGGATAATCCTTGCGCAGCGGGTGGCCGGTCCAGGTGGGCGGCAGCAGGATGCGGCGCAGGTGCGGGTGGCCTTCAAAGCCGATGCCGAACAGATCCCAGACTTCGCGCTCGTACCAGTTGGCGTTCGGATAAATGCCGGACACGGTCGGCAACGACGGGAAATCGCCACGCAACGCGATCTTGATGCGGATGTCACCCTGCCCGCGCGTGGCGATGTCGCGGTCCACCGACAACAGGTGGTAGACGACGGTGAAATCCGCCGCCGGCAGGCCGTCGCGGTACTTGCGCAAGCGCTCGTCGACAGCGGTCAGGTCGTACAGCATGGCGTAGGGCTGCGCCATCCCGGTGCGCAGCAGGCGCAGCACTTCGACAACGCGTGCCGCCGGCACCCACAGAGTCGGCACCCGATCGACCGTGGACTCGACCGTGACCGCATCGGCCCCGCACAGCGCGATGACCGCGCTGGCGCTATCCGGCAATCCGGGAACCGCGCCGTCGGCCATCCGTCAGACCTCGTCCGGCGTGCGCAGCACGGTCTGCGCCTTGCGCTCGGCCTGCTTCAGGTCGCGCTGCACCGGCATCTCGGCCTGGTAAATACCCTGATCGCCGACCACCCAGGACAGCGGCCGCCGCTCCTTGCCGATGGAGTCCTGCAGCAGCATCAGCCCTTGCAGAAAAGCCTCGGGCCGTGGCGGGCAGCCGGGAACATAGAGATCGACCGGGAGGAATTTATCGACACCCTGCACCACCGAATAGATGTCGTACATGCCGCCGGAGTTGGCGCAGGAACCCATGGAGATCACCCACTTGGGCTCCAGCAACTGCTCGTACAGGCGCTGCACGACCGGCGCCATCTTGATGAAACAGGTGCCGGCGATGACCATCAGGTCGGCCTGGCGCGGCGACGCGCGGATCACTTCGGCGCCGAAACGGGCAATGTCATGGGTCGACGTAAAGGCCGTCGCCATTTCGACATAGCAGCACGACAGGCCAAAGTTATAGGGCCAGATTGAGTGCTTGCGCCCCCACTGCACCAGATCCGACAGCTTGGCGGTCAGCACATTGCGGCGCACTTCTTCTTCGGTGAAGACTTCTTCGGTCTTGATGGCAAGGGGCGAAACGCCGGTGGGGCGATTCGGATCGACGCGGGTAAAGCTGTATCGCATGGGACCGGCCTCGCGCCTCAGGAATTGTCGCCGGACGGACGCCGGCGATGGGTGTGCGGTGACCAGTCGAGCGCGCCGACGCGGATCAGATACACCAGGCTGGCGCCGAGCACCCCGACGAAGATGCACGCTTCGATCAAGCCAGGCCAACCCGCTTCACGCACGGATACCGCCCAGGCGTACAGAAACAGCGCCTCGACATCGAAAATCACAAAGAACACCGCCACCAGATAGAATTTCGCCGACAGCCGCAAACGCTCCGGTGAGGCGGAAACCACGCCCGACTCGAAAGGCTCGTTGCGCGCGCGTGCACCGCTACGACCGCCCAGCAGCCAGGACAGTCCCAGCATCAGGCCGCAGAGCAAGAACACAGCCACGACATACACTATCGTGCCCCAGAATTCCGGGGAGTCCGGGAAGATTTTCAACAGCTCGGTCATGTAAAGCTTCGCTGGGCCCGGCGGGGTCCGCCGTACAAGGTCGCCATGTTCAGAGGTTGGAGCAGGATCCTGGGCAGACCAGACCCCACCAACCGTGTCGGCCGGCGCCGCATCGGCTTACCGACTGCGGCTTACCGACTGTGGGTAGCCGTCGGCCAAGGGTGCGGATAACCCTCACGAATCGGCCCGGCGCCAGCGGGCCGGGATTATAGACCAGCACCGTTCGACGGCGCTAACCTAAATCAAGCCCGCCGCCACAATTCTTGCCATCGCCGGCGCACTCGAGACAATCTGCGCCGGCACCGTGCTCACCTGCCTGTTTCAGGATCCCGACGGCATCATCCTGCAATTTGACGAACGCCTCGGCTGAGCGGCGGGAGGCACCGTAACGCAAGCATCCACTCGGGTTGGCAACCCGTGAACCGAGTGGGCAGTCTGTGAACTCGCGCTCGCCCCGGCGTTGGCTTCCGCCAACACTCTCTCTATACTCCGGGCAGAGCGACCCGCCCTGTGCTTGGGCGGTGGTCCGCGTGGTTCACTCAGGAGGGAGCACCAGTGAAACTGCAAGCCTTCAGAAACAGTACTGTGGCGCGTCCGCTGGTGTTGGTCGCGGCGCTGTTGCTGTGCCAGCCGGCATTCGCGGCCACCGATGAGGATTCAGATCCCAACAAAGTGTCCGCGATGGACATGACCGGCGATCTGCTGATCGGGCGACCCCTGTTGCTCACTGCCACCGTGCTGGGCACCGCGATCTGGCTCGTCGCCCTGCCGTTCTCAGCCCTTGGCGGCAACGTCAAGGACTCCGCCGAAGCGCTGATCGGCTGGCCGGCGAGAAACACCTTCGAACGATGCCTGGGCTGTCCCACCGCCGGTTACAAGAAGGATTGATCCTGACCCGGGCCGTGGCGACGCTCCGCGCGGCCCCCGGTTTTCTGTACGCCACCATCCGCGCGCAAACGCGGACGTCAACAGTTCATTCATAGCGCGTTTTGGCGAAGCGCGCTCCGTGCCGCCTGGAATCATTTCCCGCCCATCGCAACCTGGCCCACGCCGTACCTGCCGCCATCGACTCTCCGGGCAGCTTGGTCACTCATCAGTCATGCCGCGGTTTTCAGCCTGACACATTCCCGCCCTAACCTTGGCGGACATGAACAGAGTCCGATCAGATCGCCATTCCGTGCTGGGATATATCCAGCACAGTGATGTCCTTACCTTCAACTGGTGCATGCGCCGCAAGCGCCGCGCGCTGTTCACCGCAGCCGGCCACCTGATTTCCAAAACCGCTGACGGCCCTTACTACTTCGTCGTGCCTCTGGCACTGTCACTGGCCAACAGCAACGCTGCCCTCACCCTGTTCGCAGTGTTGGCCGGCGCATTTGCGATCGAACGACCGCTCTACGCCATCCTCAAACGCAGTCTCAAACGCAACCGCCCGGCGGACGCCCTGCCCGGCTTCGAAAGCTTTATCGTGCCGGCGGACAAGTTCAGCTTTCCCTCCGGCCATACCAGCGGCGCTTTCCTGGTGGCCACCGCGACCGGCTGGATATTCCCGGCCCTGCTGGTGCCGCTGTACCTGCTGGGCTGCGCTGGTCGGAACCTCGCGCGTATTTCTGGGCGTTCATTTTCCGTCCGATATCGTCGCCGGAGCCCTGATGGGCACCAGCATCGGTCTGCTGGCCATCAGCGTTCTGTCGCCCGGGTTGCTCGTTTGATGCGCATCCTCTACGGCGTTCAGGGTACCGGCAACGGTCACATCACGCGCGCCCGCGCCATGGCCAAGGCCATGGCCGACCAGGGCCTCGCGGTGGACTACCTGTTTTCCGGGCGCGAAGCGGACCAGTTCTTCGACATGGAGCCGTTTGGCGATTACCGCCTCCGCAAGGGCCTGACCCTCGCCATCGAGGCGGGTCGACTGCGCAGTTTCGGAACCTTGCGGAAATTCGCGCCGCGCCGGCTTGTGAGCGAAGTCCGCGCGCTGGATCTGTCCCCATACGATCTCATCCTCACCGACTTCGAACCGGTGACCGCCTGGGCCGCGCGCTTGCGCCACAAGCCCTGCGTCGGCATCGGCCACCAGTATGCGTTTCGTTACCCCGTTCCGCGACCGGGCGGCAACTACCACCAGCGTTTGCTGCTGCGCTGGATGGCGCCGGCGGACACCTGCCTGGGTTTGCACTGGTACCACTTCGACGCGCCGTTGCTGCCCCCGGTGGCGCCTGTTCCCGAGTTGGGCAGCGCGCAGGATGCGCGGCTGATCGTGGTCTACCTGCCCTTCGAGACGCCCGCCGCCATAAGCGCCCTGCTTGTGCCCTTTGCCGATTTTCAGTTTGCGGTGTATCACCCGGACGCCGACACCGTCGCAGAGACTGCCGCGCATATTCGCTGGCAGCGACCCAATCGCCATGGGTTTCACGGGGAGCTGATTCGCTCCGGCGGCGTGATCTGCAACGCCGGCTTCGAGCTGGCGAGCGAGGCCCTGCAACTGGGCATCAAGCTGCTGGTCAAGCCGGTGCAGGGACAGTCCGAACAGCACGCCAACGCCATGGCGCTGGCACAGCTGGGGGTGGGTTACACCATGGACCACCTCGATGACGCGCGGGTGCGTGACTGGCTCGGATGTGGTCGCGCAGTGCGCGTGCGCTACCCGGATGTGGCGGCCGCCATCGCGCGCTGGATCGCCGCCGGACACCACCACACGGACATTCAGGCACTGTCGGCGGCGCTGTGGCGCACTACCCGGTTCCCCGAAGTTCCACTGTTTCCACCGCCGGAGATGCATCCTGTTGTCTCGGAACCCTGAACCCGACACACCTGCAACCAGCACAGCGGGCGCACTCCCTTTTCAGCGCCGGCGCAACACCGACCCACCGGACATTTCACCGCTGACACAACGCCTCAACGCCATCTGGCTTTCCGACATCCACTTGGGCAGCCGCGGCTGCCGCGCCGAGTTTCTCCTCGACTTCCTGGAGCGTACCCAGTGCGACGTGCTTTATCTGCTCGGCGACATCGTCGATCTGTGGGCATTGAAGCGAAGTTTCTACTGGCCGCGCAGCCACCAGGCCGTGCTGCGCAAAATCATTGCCAAGGCCGCTGAAGGCACCCGCGTGGTCTATGTGCCCGGCAATCACGACATGCTGGCGCGCGATATCGCGGCGCGTCAGTTGCTCGATATCGAGGTGGCGATGGAGGCGGTTCACACCACCGCCGATGGCCGTCGGCTGCTGCTGATCCACGGCGACCAGTTCGATCATGTGGTGTTGTGTTCGCGCCTCAACCGCTGGGTCGGCAACGCGAGCTATTCGCTGTTGCTGATACTCAATCAATTGGCCAACGGTGCGCGGCGCCGGCTGCGGCTGCCCTACTGGTCACTCGCCTACTATGTGAAGAACCGGGTCGGCAATGCCCGCGCGGCGATCGAAACCTTTGAGCGCGCCGCGGTACACGAGGCGCACCGGCGCGGTTTCGATGGCGTCGTCTGCGGTCACATCCACCAGCCGGAGCTGCGCGTGATCGACGATCTCCTCTACTGCAACGACGGCGACTGGGTGGAAAGCTGCACCGCCCTGGTGGAACACCGCAGCGGCCGCTTGGAACTGATGCACTGGGGCGATCTGCAACAACCGCTCAAATGCGAGCAGACGGCCGGTACAGCGGCGGAATTCCAGTTGCTGCAATTGCCACGACTGTCGGCGCGTTAGGGATGCTCTGAATAACCACGTAATCGTCGTTCCCGCGCAGGCGGGAACCCAGAAATATCAGGGCCTTCTGGATGCCCGCTTCCGCGGGCATGACGGTTATGCAGAGCATCCTTGGTCAGCTGCCGCTCCCGGGGCCAGCCGGCCGCCGAACTCAGCACTTCACGCCGCCCGCACCGGCAACCCCCGGCGCCGGGCCTGTACGCCGGCCCGCTCTGGATCGACGCCACGACCGATGGCCATGTAATCGAAACCCTGTTCCGCGAGCAGCGCCGGATCGTAGAGATTGCGGCCATCGAAGATCACTGGGGTGCGCAACAACGTTCGCAACAGATCGAAATCCGGCGCCCAGAAGCCTTTCCACTCCGTGCAAATGATCAGCGCATCGGCGCCTTTGGCGGCGGCTTCCTTGGTACCGAGCAGCAGCAGGTCGTCGCGTTCGCCGTAAAGCGTCTGGCAGGCATCCATGGCGCGCGGATCGAACGCCCGCACCCGCGCACCCGCCTGCCACAGGGCTTCGAGCAGCGCCCGGCTCGGTGCTTCGCGCATGTCGTCGGTGCGCGGCTTGAACGCCAGCCCCCAGAGCGCGAAAGTGCGGCCGCGAATGTCCTTGCCGTAATAGGCAAGCACTTTCTCCGCCAAGCGCTGTTTCTGGCGCTCGTTGACCTCGCGCACCGCGCGCAACAATTGCGGCCGGTAGCCCGCGTTCAGGGCGGTCGCCTCCAGCGCGCGCACATCCTTGGGAAAACAGGAACCGCCGTAACCGCAGCCCGGGTAGATGAACTGATAGCCGATGCGGGGGTCGGCGCCGATACCTTGGCGCACCTTTTCGATGTCGGCGCCCAAGGTCTCGGCGATATTGGCGATCTCGTTGATGAAGCTGATCTTGGTGGCCAGCATGGCGTTGGCGGCATACTTGGTCAGCTCCGCCGAGCGCACATCCATCATCATGATGCGCTCGTGATTGCGATTGAACGGCGCGTAGAGGCTGCGCAAGAGCTTCTCCGCCCAGGGCGAATCGGTGCCGATGACGATGCGGTCCGGCTTCATGAAATCGCTCACCGCCGCGCCTTCCTTGAGAAACTCCGGATTGGATGCCACCGCGAATTCGAGCTTCGCGCCGCGCTTGGCGAGCACTTGCGCGATACGCTCGCGCACCTGTTCGGTGGTGCCCACCGGCACGGTGGACTTGGTGACCACCAGCGCCGGCTGCTCCAGGTGGCGGCCCACCAGCGTCGCCGCCGCCAGCACATGGCAGATGTCGGCGGAGCCATCCTCGCCGGGCGGCGTACCAACCGCGATGATGATCACCTGGACGCCGGCGAAGGCCGTGACCGGTTCGGCGCTGAAAACGAGCGACGTGGCCCGCATGCCCTGGGCGATACAGTCCTCCAGGCCGGGCTCGGATACCGGACAGATGCCCTGGCGCAAGCGGTCGATGCGGGCACTGTCGATATCGAAACACACGACCTGATGACCGGCGTTGGCGAGACACGCGCTGCTCACCAGTCCCACATAGCCGCTACCCATTATCGTGACTTTCATGGCTGCCTCCGGCAGTGCTGTCACAGCAATTGTCGGGGTTCAGTGTGACCGGATCATGTCCCCCGGCGGCGCTCGTGCGGGTCCGCGGGCTTGCGGGTCGGCGGGCTTGGGTTACACTGAAAGCCAGCCATTCCAGACTCGCACCATGATCCCAACGCGCGCACACCCTGCCGGCGACCGCCCTCCGCAACGGGACCGAACGGGTTCCCGCGCACCGCCGACGCCGCACGCATTGACGCCACGCCATCCCGGCACCACCCACACCCGCTGCTGACACCCATCTCCATGTCTGTATTCGAACGGCGCCTGGGGCTGCTTGATCAGCCCGCCACCCGACCCTTGCTCACACAAGTGGTGCGCGGCATCGAGAAGGAAAGCCTGCGCGTGGATGCGGCCGGCAATCTGTCCCAGCGCCCGCACCCGCGCGCGCTGGGCTCCGCCCTCACCCATCCCAGCATCACCACCGATTTCTCGGAAGCGCTGCTCGAATTCATCACGCCGCCGTCCACCTCGGTGGCGGAAACCCTGGCGACGCTCGAACAGATTCACCGCTTCGCCTATCAGGTGCTCGACGATGAGCTGATCTGGGTGAACAGCATGCCCTGCGTGCTGGGCGAGGATGCCGACATCCCGGTGGCGCGCTACGGCAGCTCCAACATCGGGCGGATGAAAACCATTTATCGGATCGGCCTCGGCCATCGCTACGGCCGCCTGATGCAGACCATCGCCGGGATTCATTACAACTGGTCGCTGCCCGATAGCTGTTGGGAAGTGCTGCGCGCCGACGACGGCGCGGGCCAGTCACTGCAGGAATACAAGACCGCGCGGTATTTCGGCCTGATCCGCAATTTCCGCCGCTATTTCTGGCTGCTGCTGTATCTGTTCGGCGCCGCGCCGGCGGTGTGTCGCTCCTTCGTCCGCGGGCGGGAGCACCGCCTGGTGCCGTTCGGCGCCGACAGCCACAGTCTGCACGCACCCCATGCAACCTCGTTGCGCATGGGCAATCTGGGTTATCAGAGCAATGCGCAGCAGCAGCTCAACATCTGCTACAACAGCCTGGACTCCTACATCAGCCACCTGCGGCAGGGTCTGACTACGCCTTATCCGCCCTACGCCGCGCTGGGCCTGAAAGACGCCGACGGCAGCTACCGCCAGTTGAGCAAGTCACTGTTGCAGATCGAAAACGAGTTCTACAGCACCATCCGGCCCAAACGCACCAGCGACAAGGGTGAAGTGCCGCTGCGCGCGCTCGGACAGCACGGCGTCGAATACATCGAGGTGCGCTGCATCGATCTCAATCCCTACGCGCCGGTGGGCATCGACGCCGGACAAATCCGGTTCCTTGACACCTTTCTGCTGTTCTGCCTGCTGTCGGAGAGTCCGCCCACCAGTCCCGACGAACACCGACTGGTCCAGTTGAACCAGCATCAGGTGGTGTATCGCGGCCGCGACCCGGATCTGAAACTGGAGATTCTGGGCCGCGAACACAAGCTCACCGACTGGGCGCGCGAACTGTTCGCCGCCCTGATGCCGGTGGCGGCCGTGTGCGACGCCGCGTACGGCAGCGACGATCACGGCGCCGCATTGCTCGCCCTGGCGCCACGTATCAAGGACGCGTCGCTCACACCCGCGGCGCGCCTGCTGGCCGAAATGGCCGCCACCCGGCAGAGTTATTTCCAGACCGCGCTGCGCCAGGCCCGCGAACACCGCGACCAGTTCCGCGCCACGCCGCTGGACCCGGCAACCCTCGCTCGCTACCAAACCATGGCGACGCAATCGCTGGCCGACCAGGCCTCGCTGGAAGCCGCCGACAAGACGGATTTTGCGCAATTCCTCGCCGCCTATTACGCCCAGTACGACTTCGATCCGAATGCCTGAATCGCCGGCGATGCGCTGTTGGCGATGAATTTTTGCAGAGAACATTTTCCGCTGAAAATCGCCCTGCGAAATTTTCGTCACAGGTTTTTGCTTCCTGCATTTTCCGGAAGGGAGTTTTTAGCGTGAACTACCTCGGCCACCTGTATCTCGCCGGCAGCGACCCGGATATGCAGGTCGGCGGACTGCTCGGTGATTTCGTCAAGGGACCGTTGCGCGGCGACTACCCGGCGCGCATCGAAGCCGGCATCCAGCTGCACCGCCGCATCGATAGCCTGTGCGACAGCCTGCCGGCGACCCGGCAGTTACTGGAAGTGCTTCCCGCGCCCTGGCGCCGCTACGGCGGCATCGTCATCGATGTCGTATTCGACCATCTGCTGGCGCGGGACTGGGACGACTTTCATCCACAACCGCTGGGCGATTTCTGCCAGACGTTCTATCGCACACTCGCCAGCCACCGCGCGTTGCTGCCGGAGCGGGCACGAGCCTTTTGCGATCGCGCGCCGGCGTTGCGCTGGCTCGAAAGCTACCGCGACGCCGAACAGATTCCCCGCGTGCTCGCGCACATCGGCCAGCGCCTGCGCCGCCCGCGGCATCTCGAACAGGCCTGGCCGCCGCTCCAGCCTTTCGCCGCCACTTTCGAGCAGGGCTTCCGCGAAAGCCTCGCCGCGCTGACCACGGCCATCGGGCCGACACCGGGAATCACCCGCCATCCTTGCCTTGACGTCGCAGTGCGGCTCTGAAAGCATCCGCGCCCATCACCCGCTCAGGAATTCCCGCCCATGCCTTCACGCCGCCAACTCAACTTCATCGGGGCATTCGGCTGCGCCGGACTCATCGTGATTGCGCTGTACATGCAGTATGCGATGGATCTGAATCCCTGTTACCTGTGCATCGTGCAGCGCGGCTTCGTGATCGCCACCGGGCTGGTGCTGCTGAGCGCCGCGCTCCACCACCCCGGGCGCGGCGGCCAGCGGATCTACAGCGGACTCGGCATGCTGACAGCGCTCGTCGGTGCGGGATTCTCGCTGCGCCAGCTCTGGCTGCAAAGCCTGCCCAAGGACCAGGTACCCGCCTGCGGACCGCCCGCCGAATATCTGTTCGACGCCCTGCCCTTCAAGGAAGCGCTCGGTCTGTTGTTTCGCGGCGACGGCAATTGCGCCGAAATCCAGTGGTCGCTGTTCGGGATCAGCATTCCGGGCTACACGCTGATGGCCTTCGCCGGGTTGTTTGCGCTCTGCCTGTGGCAGGCGGTGCGGCGCGACTGACGGATTCGACGGGCTGCCGCGCCTTGACGTGATCGCTCCGACATTGATCCCGCGCGTTGAACCAATGCGCAGGCCCATGCTCTACTGCGCTATCGATGGTCATACTGTGTTGCCGATGCCTGCCATCAAGCCCCTGCCCTGGTTGCTCGCGCTGCTGCTGTGTTGGCAAGCGGTGGCCACGGCTGCGACGCCGATGATGATGCGCGCCGGCAGCCCGGCAGCAACGGCCACCGGGCATCTGGCAGCGGCAGCAACCGACGACGGCGCACACGCCGTGCCGAAGCACTGCGCGGAATCCCACAGCCAAGCCGCCGGCGCCGATCACTGCGGGCAACCGTGCAAACACTGCCCGGGCTCCGTCACCGGCCATCTGCTGACCTCGATCACGGTACTGCCGATACCGGCGCTATCCAGTCCGCCGTCGTTCGCCGAACTACCGTTCTCCTCCCGCCAGCCGCTCGTCATCCATCGCCCGCCCATCGCCGCCTGAATTGCAGGCAAGGTGCGTCCGGTTTCCGGGCGCGATCCAAAGGCGATTACACATAAAGGCGGTTTTTCATGAAAAACACAAAGGATGTTCCGCGTCCCACCACGCGCTATTTCCGGGGGATGTTGCTCTGGTTGTTTGTTTCGCTGGCGCACGCCGAGCCGGCGCCGGCACCAACGCTCACTGTTTACAAAGATGCCCAGTGCGGCTGCTGTAGCAAATGGGTCGATCACCTCGCCGCCCACGGCATTGTCGCCCAGGCAGTGGACCTGGACGCGGCGGCGCTCGCGGAAGTCAAGCGTGCGCACGGCGTCGGGCCGCAGTATCAGTCCTGTCACACCGCAGTGACCGCGGACGGTCTGGTGTTCGAGGGGCATGTGCCCGCACCGACGCTCGCGCGGTTTCTGGCCGAGCACCCGAAGGACGGTCGCGGCCTCGCGGTGCCGGGCATGCCGCCGGGCAGCCCCGGCATGGAGGTCGGCGACCGCTTCGTGCCCTATCAGGTCTGGCAGCTTGAAGCGGACGGAGCGCGGGTGTACGAGGATGTCCGGGAGCGCGCGACCCAGTACGCCCCCAGAGCACGGCCATGAATCCGCTGCTGCCGGATAATGGCATCCGGCTGTCGCGGCGGCGCTTCGTCACCGGGCTCGCCGCGGGTGGGGCGGCGCTCGCGGCTGGCCGCCTGCTGGCGGCGCCAGCCGAAGCGGTTTCGACTCCGGAACTGACGGGCGAGCGCTTCGCTCTGCGCATCGGCTACCAGCGCGTGAATTTCACCGGCGTGGAGCGCCTCGCCACCACCATCAACGGCAGCCTGCCAGGACCGGTACTGCACTGGCGCGAAGGCGATCGACTGCGCCTGCGGGTGACCAACCAGCTCGCCGAGGATACCTCCCTCCACTGGCACGGCATCGTGCTGCCGGCCGCCATGGACGGGGTGCCCGGGATGAGCTTTCACGGCATCAAACCGGGGGAGAGCTTCGACTACGCCTTCGAGGTACGCCAGAGCGGCACCTACTGGTACCACAGTCATTCCGGGTTTCAGGAACAGACCGGCCATTACGGCGCCCTGGTCATCCATCCCCGCGCGCCGGATCCTTTCGCCTGCGAACGCGACCATGTGGTGATGCTGTCGGACTGGAGCGACGAAGATCCGGCCCAGGTCCACGCCAAGCTCAAAAAACTCAGCCACTACTACAACTTTGGCGAGCGCACCGTCGGCGATCTGTGGTGCGACATCCAGGCCAAGGGCGTCGCCCAGACCTGGCGCGAGCGCGCCATGTGGAACCGGATGCGGATGAGCGACAGCGACATCTCCGATGTCAGCGGCTATACCTACACCTACCTGATGAACGGCCAGCCTCCGGCGGTGGGCTGGACCGGGCTGTTCCGGCCCGGGGAGCGGGTGCGGCTGCGCTTCATCAACGCCGCCGCCATGACCTATTTCGATGTGCGTATTCCGGGCCTGAAAATGCGCGTGATCGCCGCCGACGGCCAGCCCGTGGAGCCGGTGACGGTGGACGATTTCCGCATCGGTGTCGCCGAGACTTACGACGTCATCGTCGAACCCGCGGGTGATACCGCCTACGCGCTGTTCGCCCAGGCCATCGACCGCAGCGGTTATGCCCTTGGCACACTGACGCCGGATCTGGGCTTGAAAGCGGCGCTGCCGACCATGGACCCTCGGCCCGTGCTCAGCCACGCCGATATGGGCATGGGTGGCGGCGAACATCCGGGCCACGCCGGGGCTGGCGCGGCTGACGCCGCCGCGGATGGCGGCATGGATCATTCCAGCATGGATCATTCCACCACGAACAACGCGACGCTGGATCATGCCGCGATGGGGCATGGCGCACCCGCCATGGGCTCCGGCGCCGCCGGTTACGGCAGCAGCACTCCGGTGCGTCACGGCGCCACCGAATACGGCCCGCAGGTGGATGCCCGCGCGGAGCCGTCCGGGTACCGGCTCGACGATCCCGGTGTCGGCCTGCGCGATCACCAGTCCCGATATGGACGCCGGGTGCTCACCTACGCCGATCTGCGCCACCGTTACGGCACCCCCGACCCGCGCGAGCCGGAGCGGGAAATCCAGCTCCACCTCACCGGCAACATGGCGCGCTACATGTGGTCGCTGGATGGCATCCGGTTTGCCGATGCCGAGCCGCTGTTGTTGCGCCTGGGCGAGCGGCTGCGCATCACCCTCGTGAACGACACCATGATGCATCACCCCATCCACCTGCACGGCATGTGGAGCGATCTGGAAACCGGCGACGGCGCGCGCATTCCGCGCAAGCACACGGTGTCGGTACCGCCGGGCGCCAGGGTCAGTTATCTGGTGACCGCCGATGCGCCGGGGAACTGGGCCTATCACTGCCATCTGCTCTACCACATGGCGGGCATGATGCGCGAAGTACGGGTGGCGGCGGGCGACGCATGAAAGCCACCATCGGTTTGCTTGCCGCGCTGGCACTGCTCGCGCCCGGTCAGGTCCGCGCCCACGGCGACGACGATCCCCGGCTCGGCAAGGTGATGCTCGATCAGCTGGAATGGCGCGAGGGCACGGGCAGCGGCGACGGCGCGCTGGTGTGGGAAGGCGATGCCTGGCTGGGCCACGACTTGCACAAGCTCTGGCTCAAGACTGAAGGCGAGCGGGTGGAAGGCGTCACCGAGGATGCCGAAGTACAGCTGCTCTACAGCCGCGCGCTCGCGCCGTTTTGGGATATCCAGGTGGGCTGGCGCGGCGATCTCCAGCCGACGCCGAACCGCAACTGGCTGGCGCTCGGCGTGCGGGGGCTTGCGCCCTACTGGTTCGACACCGATCTCGCCCTGTTCGCCGACGCTGACGGCCGCACCGCGCTGCGCCTCAAGGCCGAGTACGAGCTGCTGTTCACCCAGCGTTTGATCCTGTCACCGGATATCGAAATCAATCTGCACGGCCAGGATGACCGCGCCACCGCCACCGGTTCGGGGTTGTCCGATGTTGAACTGGGTCTGCGCCTGCGCTACGAGATTCGCCGCGAGTTCGCGCCCTATATCGGCGTGGTGGGTTGGCGCAAGTTCGGCAACAGCGCCGACTTCGCCCGCCGCCAGGGCGAGCGCAGCGACGATCTGGAGCTGGTGGCTGGGGTCAGGCTCTGGTTTTGAGGGTTGCGCAGGATGCTCGCTCAGCGGGTCTGCTGGCGATGCCTGGCAGCCGACTTTCAGGCGTCCGCTACTTCGCGCTGAAAGCGGTAATCCCGGCGCTCGGTGGCGCGACCGCGGCGGTAGCTCTGCTCCGCGAAATGCACGGTGCCGTCGCGGTGCATCAACAGCGCGGTGGTGCAACGGGTGCCATAGCTGTCCGAGACGATGAAGGGCGCGGACAGCACCCGCTCCATTTCCAGACCAATGCCGGTGTCGGGCAGATGCGCGTCGGGAAACTGGTCGCGCGATCCGAGGATCGCCAGCAGGCGGTCGAGCGCCGGGTGGTCGGGCTGGTCGAGCACCGCGGTCAGCATGCGGCGGGCGTACTCGGCCTTGGGCCAGGGCGTGTCGAGCACGTCGTTGCTGAGGGTATAGATCCCCGGTTCGAGCACCTGGACGCTGGCCTTCTGGTTGGTGCAGTAGACGAGGTGTTCCGGCGTGCCCGCGAGCAGGCTGAAGCCGCGAAACCGATGCGCCTCCGCCAGAACGCTTTCGGCATAGGTTGCGGGAGTGCTCGCGGCGCGGAGAAAGTTGACCGGCAGATCACCGCGCGAGCGCGCATTGGCGCCCAGGGCGCCGCCCCGATAGTTGGTGACCGTAGCCCAGCGACCACGCCGGTCGACCCCAAACCAGGTGCCGCCCGCTTCGTCGTCGCGGCCGCCGAGAATGTGCGGGTGATCGTCCCAGAACCGCGCCACCTGCGCGGGACGGTCGTAGTACTCGTCGCGGTTCGCCACCACCACCAGCGGATAGTCCGGATGGCGGCGAAACGCGAGGGCTACGAGACACACGGCGGGACGCTCCCCGGTCTAATCGTCGCTGTCCTGTTCTTCCTCGACGACGTCCAGGTACGCCTGGGCGTCCAGCAGATCGTCCAGCTCGGCAGGGTCCGCGAGGCGCAACCGGTAAAACCAGCCGTCGCCATAGGGCGAGGCGTTGATGATTTCGGGCGTATCCTCGAGCGCTTCGTTGATCGCGATGACGGTGCCGGTCAGGGGCGCGAAGACGTCGGACGCCGCCTTGACGGACTCAACCACGCCGGCCTCCTGGCCGAGATCGAGTTCGTCCCCCAGCTCCGGCAATTCGACATAGACGATGTCGCCGAGGCTGTCCTGCGCATAGTCGGTAATGCCCACGGTCACGGTTCCATCACCTTCGTTGCGCACCCATTCGTGGGTTTCGCGGTAGCCAAGCTCCTTGGGGGTATCGACCATGCTGATTCTCCAATCTTCGGGGTGCCGAGTGATTTATTGTCGGGTGTGGGAAATCCGCCGCGGGCGCGGCGGATGCTCAGTTGTAAACCTTTTTGCCGTGGCGCACAAAGGGCGGCCGCACCACCCGCACCGGCGCCGGCCGACCGCGAATATCCACCACCGCCTCGCGCGCGCCGATGTCCGGAATGCGCGCCAGCGCAATGGCGTGACCCAGGGTGGGGGAATAGGTGCCGCTGGTGATGACGCCGATCTGCGGACTGCCCGCTACCCGCACCAACTGACCGGCCCGCAGCACGCCGGGTTTGGTCATCACCAGGCCGGCCAGGGTCAGATACCCGCCCCGCTGACGCAGTTCCTCGAGGGCGGTACGACCGATGAAATGTCGGGTCTCGGGGTCCCAGGCCAAGGTCCAGGCCATGTTGGCCTCCAGCGGGGTGACGTCCTCGTCCATCTCGTGGCTGTGGAGATTGAGTCCAGCCTCCAGACGCAGGGTATCGCGGGCGGCGAGCCCGGCGGGCCGCACACCCTGCGCCACCAGCGCGCGCCAGCAGTCCTCCGCTGCATCCGCGGGCAGCATGATTTCGAAGCCGTCTTCGCCGGTATAACCGGTGCGCGCCACCAGCCAGTCACCGATCCGGCAGGAACTGAACGCGGGCAGCGACACCAGGGCTGCGGCCGCGGCGCCGAAGGCGCCCTGCATCGCCGCCAACGCCGCCGGTCCCTGCACGGCGATGATGGCGCCATCGGTCTGTTCGCGCACCGTCACGCGCTGGCCGCCGGCCTGCCGGGTGATCCAGGGCAGGACGCGCTCGTGCGTGGCGCAGTTCAGCACCAGCCGGTAGCTGTCGTCCGCCAACGCATAGACGATCAGATCGTCGATCACGCCGCCCTTCTCGTTCAGCATGGCGCTGTAGAGCGCCGCGCCCGGAGTCGTGAGGCGCGCCACGTCGTTGGCCAGCAGGCGGCGCAGAAAATCCCGCGCCCCGCCGCCACTCACGTCCACCGTGGTCATGTGACTGACATCGAACAGGCCCGCCTGCTCGCGCACACAGCGGTGCTCGATCAGTTGCGAACCATAGTGAAGCGGCATATCCCAGCCGGCGAAATCGACCATGCGGGCGCCGTGGCGGATATGGGTATCGTAAAGAGGGGTACGCCGGCCCATGCTGCCTCCCGCGCGGAGTCGTGCATTCTAAACAGTGGCCGGCATCGGGTCGAGGGTCTGGGCACCCGCGCCGAAGCCCGGTCGCCCGGCTTCGACCTGGATCGAGGAGACCGCCGTCCTTACCCCGTCGGGCGGAGATCCTCGGCGATCAGCCGGAACTGCTCCAGCGCCGCCTCCAGATCGTCCACGATCTCCTGCGCGATCACCTCGGGGGGCGGCAGGCTGTCGCTGTCGGCAAGGCTTTGGTCCCGGAGCCAGAAGATGTCGAGGCTGGCTTTGTCACGGACAGAAATTTCATCGTAGGTGTACGAACGCCAGCGGCCATCATTACCCGCCCCCTCTCCCCTCGCGGGAGAGGGCTGGGGGGCAGCATGACTTCCTTTTATTTACCAGCAGGCGCGACAGGCGTATGCAGGTCTCTACCCATCTCCCTTTAACTTGCCCACCATTTAAGTTAAAGAAAACAGCTTTTCATTAACTAATGAATAGCCGTAGGTAACGATCAAACGCATAAGCCCGTCCTCGCTGCTGCCCGGTAATTTCCTGAAGCATTCCCAGCTTCTCGAAATCACGGATCAGGGCATTGGCCGTTGGCGTGCTGACGGACAACGCCTTTTCGACGTCGGCCGCCGACACCACCGGCTTGCGGTACAGCAGATTCAACATCTGCCGGGCGTTGGCGGCCCGCTTGCCCAGTTCCAGCACGGCGTGCTCGGCTTCAGTGCGCAAGGCCAGCACCTGCTGAAATACCTCGCGTCCCCTGGTGGCGGTTTCCGCCATACCCTGCAAGAAGAAACGCACCCAGTGGATCAGATCGTTCGACACTCGCACCCGCATCAGCGCATCGTAGTAACTCGCCCGATTGCGCTCGAAGAAGTCCGACAAATACAGCGAAGGCTTCGCCAGCACGCCCTGGCTGACCAGATACAACGGAATCAGCAGCCGCCCGATGCGACCATTGCCATCGAGAAAGGGGTGAATCGTCTCGAACTGATAGTGGCTGATCGCCACCCGGATCTGGTGCGGCACCACGATAGCCTCGTTGTGCCAGAAAGCCTCCAGGTCGCTCATCAAGTCCGGCACCCCATCCGGATGGGGCGGAATGAATACCGCATCCGTCAGGCTGGAGCCCCCAATCCAGTTCTGGCTGGTGCGGAATTCCACTCGCTGCTTATGCTCGCCGCGCACCCCGTGCATCAGGATTTCATGGGTCTGCTTCAGCAACCGGTTCGACAGCGGCAATGTCTTCAACTCGGCAATCGCCGTGTTCACCGCGTCGATGTAATTGCGCACCTCGCGCCAGTCGTCGCGCTTTTCCGGCTGAATCTGCTCTTCCGACATCAGCGCCTCGTCGAAGCCGGTCTGGGTGCCCTCGATGCGGCTGGAAGTCTGTGCCTCCTTGACCACATGCATTTCAATGAACAGGTCGATGTCCGGCACGATCAGGGAAAAGGCATTCAACTCGCCCAGCGCCCGGTTGGCCGCCTCCAGCAGGGCGTTGATGGTGGCGTCTTCCCACACCCACTCATGGTTCACCGGCACCGGCTCGAAGCTCTTGTACTGGTAACGCTGCCGCAACACGCCCGCCTGGAAGGATTCAAATTTCATGAACGGTTCCTCCCTGCGACTTGGTGAAGGCCGGGCAGAGCAAACCTTTCTGCTTGCCCAGTTCCTCCAGCGTGTGGCGATAGTGGTCGAACAGCTCGTCGCCGCCCTTCTTCACCAAGCTGGGCCAGTCATAACCGGCAAGCGCCGGGCTGGGTTGGTTGTAGGGTGCTCGGCTGCGCTTGTCGGCCATCTTCAGGAACAGCAGATAGGTGAGCTGCTCGACGTAGTCGCCATAGCTCATGCCATCGTCGCGCAGGGCACCTTGCCCAATCCGCCTTCCTGGGCAAATGGCGCGCAGTCGAAATCGTCCGACTCGATGCCGAGATTGGCGGCGATGGGGTCGTGGATCATGGTGCCGGGGCGGCTCATGGCCGGCCGAGCAAGCTTGCGAGGGTGTCGCGAAGCCGGTCCAGGCTGGATTCGATGACGCCCCAGACGAGGCGATTGTCGACGGTGGCGTAGCCGTGGATGAGGATGTTGCGGAAGGCGACGATACGGGGCAAGTCGGCGATCTGGCTGGCAAGCTGGGGATCGACTCGGGCGAGATGGTTCAGTGCCTCGCCGATGACTTCGAACTGGCGTTCGACAGCGGATCGCAGGAACTCGTCCGCCTCGTAGTCGGCAAATCCCTTGCCGGCGGTAAAGCGCGCGATGCGCTCGGCGGCCTGCTGGGCGTCCCATAGCAGCTTGCGGGCGTCAGCGTGCATAGACATTGCGGCTTTCGCTGGCGATGCGCTCACGAAAATAGGGGTTGGCGAGGCTGCTGCCGGTGACCAGATCGACCGGTCGCCCGAACAGCTTTTCCAGCCCTTCCTTGAGGGTGAAATAGGCTTGCGCGTAGCGGGCAGGCGGCACGTCGTCGAATTCGACCAGGAAGTCGAGGTCGCTGCGGGCTGGGTCGAAATCGTGGCGAATGGCGGAGCCAAAGGCATCCAGTCGCCGCGCGCCGGAATGCCGGCACAGTTGGGCGACTTCTTCGTGGTGCAGGTCGATGGGATTCGTCATGGTGTCTCCGGAAGCGATTATGCCGCGAGGACGTCGTTCAGCGAAGCGAGCATTTCGGGCAGTTTGTCACCGAAAAGCTGGTGGACCTTGCCGAGCCCGCCTTCCTGGGCGAACGGGGCGTATTCGAAATCGTCGGGCTCGATGCCGAGGTTGGCGGCGATGTGGTCGCGGATCATTTCCAGCCAGCGCAGTTGTTCGGGGGTGAAGCGTTCCCCCTTTTCACCCTGTCCCCCGCCCTCCCCACTCAAGGGGGAGGGCGGGTTTTGTTGGGCGAGCCAGGCCTTGAAGTTGGCATTGACCCGCTCGGGGAACGGAATGAGTTCGTTGTCCTGATGAATGGCGAAGCGCACCAGGAAACCGGTCGGTGAGGATGCGTTTGCCGCTGGCGCCTTTGACCTTGCTCGCCTCCAGCGCGGCGTAGGCCTGCCAGAGCTGGGATTCGTTCCACAGGTAGGGCGGCTTTTCGATGGCGTCGGCGAATTCTTTCACCGCTTCGAAAGTGAGGCGCTGTTTGTAGGGCTTGGCGTAGAGGATTTGCAGGGCGGTGATTTCGTCTTTGTGGTCGGCGATGAATTGCTCGAAGGACTGGACGAGGCCACGGGCGCGGGCGGCCTGGCTGAAGCCGGCTTCGATGACCTGGTCCTGGCTGACGTGGTCGATGGTGAGTTCGTTTTTGGCTTTGATGTCGAGGATGAGCTGGCGCAGCGCGGGGTCGTGCAGGGGTCGCACGGCGTCTTGCACGATCTGGTCGCGGGTTGACGTAGAAGCGGCGTCCCGCCGCTTTTCCTCACCGCGAGCGAATTCCGCATGGCGCTCGATGTACTGCTCAATGTTGTACAGCTCCTCAGGACTGCGAACAATGCGGTCGTAGTATTCCTTTTGCCAGATTTTGTGAGTCTTCCCCAATCATGGTGGGTAGATTAGCCCTTGATTCCGTCAGGGTAGAGCTGTAGTCCACCTAGGTGGAAGTAAATCGCGTTGCGGAAACGTTGTTTGTTGCGGGAAATCCCCGGGCGCGGACCTTCACGGTTTTGATGCGACTGTTCATGCTCTCCGCGTGACTGTTGTCCACGCCCAGAAGCACGGCGTTGAGAATGCCCCAGAGATGTTTTTTCAGCGTCTTGGCCGTCTGCTGCATCGGCTTGAGGCGGCTGCGCGCCATCCAGTTGAGCAAGCGCTGCCAGCCTTTATGGGCCCAGGTGCGGCTCTGGTAGCCCCACAGCCGGGTAGCAAACTCCTTGATCGCCCAGGCCCGGGCAGTCTTCAGCGACGCTTTTCGCAGCGCCGTAAAACCGCGCTGTTGGTGCCAGTCCATCGTGCTCCGGTTACGCAACCACTGGTATTTGCTGCCCTTCAGGCGCGCATCGCCCTGTCCGAGCAAGCGCCGGTGCTCCTGGCGGCGTACCTGATCCACCGCCTTCCCCAGATACTGTGCAACATGAAAGCGATCAAAGGCGATCCGGTGATCGGCATCGGCGAGCGCATCCGGGTCGCGCGAATGTACGCCGGCCACATGTCCATGCACACGCTCTCGATACCGGACTTCTGCGCCTCCGACAGCAGCTCATAGAACTCTCCCAGACTGTGGGTCTCCCGGTTCTCCGCCACATGAAGTACCACGCCTTGCTCCTGGTCGGTGACCACGGTGATGTAGTCATGACCCTTGCGGTACGCGGTTTCATCCACGCTCAATTTCCTCGGCGCCAACCCCGCGCGCCGGGACAGCCCACGCTTCACCGCCCGCTGCAGGATGCCGTCCACGGCGTTCCAGCTCAGCCGCAGACGATCCGCTACCGCGCTGATCGACGCCACTTTCAGCCAGTTGATCACCAGCGCTTCAAACAGCGCCGAAGCCACTGCCCGGTTCCGCCCACGGCACCCGGATCGTGACCCGCCGTGCTCCGGACACTGCACCCGCGGCACGTCCGCCTCCAACACGGTCTTTAGCCGGCAGGGTCCAGATGGCGCCAGCGTCGAACCCGCTTGTCGTAGCCGGGGCACGGCTTGCCGCACCGACGGCACACCAATTTGCCGCCCCGTGTGCCACGGTCACTTCCACTTCATCGTCGACCAGCGAGACCTGCACTCCGGTCACTTTCCACGGCTTCGCGATGCCCAGTATCTGGCTGTATAACTGTGTGTCTCTCATGGGCGGTCAGGCTAATCTACCCACCATGATTGGGGAAGACCCGATTTTGTTTATCTCCGTGGAAGCGGCATTTTTTGCTTGTCCTGCAAGCGGCGAGACGCCGCTTCTACTTTTGGAATCTGCTTCGACGTGAAACTTTTCCAGGAGTGCAGGATATCGGAGAGTTGATGTTGCGCCAGTGGCGTTACCAACACGTGAACGTGGTTGGAGGCCACGACAAATTTCCCGAGGCGATATCTCTCACCGTCAAATTTCCGCAACGCATCCGCCACCAAGGCGGAAATCTCCGGGATGATGAGCACGCAACTGCCTGCGCCATGGTCAAGCCAGCGTTCGATGTGTTGTGAAAACCGTTCGTGATGCTCGTGTTCCTGCGCCGGCGTCCAGGGTTTTGGGTTGCGTACTGTCCAGCGTTCCCTTTCTTCGCGCCATGCCCGCAATTTCTCCGCAGGCAAAGCGTCAGCAAGTCTGAAAGTGACAAAATACGTAACACCATCCTGACGCCAGTGCGGCAAGTTGGCGCGTGCGATATCAATTGGCGCATAGGGGTTCAGGAAGCATGGGGATTGGTCGTCTGTCGCGTGGTCAAAGCGGCGGGATTTCGACGATGTTTTCGGCGTGGTTGTCGTCCTGGCGAAGATGAGGGTCTTGGGCACTGTTGCGGCCGGGGAAGATTTCGCTGAACAGCTTGTCGCGGAAAGTGCGCACGATGGTGCGGATCTGGTCCGGGGTAACGACGTCGCGGTCGAGCTGGTTGGGGTCGTAGGCGAAGTCGTCGTCGAGTTCTTCCCAGCGGGTCTTGCGGGTGTCGCGTTCCTGCTTTCCACGTAGTAGCCGGCTTCGACCTTGGAGCCGCCCTCGGTGATGGCGGTCTTGATGCGGTAGACGTCGTAGTTGACGTTGACGCCGTCGGCCACCGCCATTTCGTGGTTGTATTCCATGACCAGGTTCTGGTGGAAGAATCCGAAGGTCTGCTTGCCGGGCGTGGCGGTGAGGCCGATGAGGGTGGCGTCGAAGTATTCCAGCACCTGCGCCCATAGGTTGTAGATGGAGCGGTGGGCCTCGTCGGTAACGATGATGTCGAAGGTTTCAATCGGAATGCTCGGGTTGTACTCGATGGGCTCGGGTTTCCTGAACAGCCGACCGAGTTGATCGCCGGATTCTTCTTCCAGGTCTTCGGGCAGTTCCCTGCCCTTCAGCATCGAATACAGGCGCTGGATGGTGCAGATGCAGACCCGCGCGGTGGTGTCGAGGGTGTTGCCTTGCAGGCGCTGGACGATGTATTCCTCGGTGAACTTGAAGTTGTTGTAGGGCGAGACGTATTGCTGGAATTCCTTCAGGGTCTGATCGGCGAGGTTGCCGCGGTCGACCAGGAACAGGATGCGCCGGGCACCGGCGAACTTGATCAGGCGGTAGATGAAGGAAATCGAGGTGAAGGTCTTGCCCGAGCCGGTGGCCATCTGGATCAGCGCGCGCGGGCGGTTTTCCTTCAGGGATTTTTCCAGGTTGCTGATCGCCGTGATCTGGGCGGGCCAGAGGCCGGCTTCCTCCAGCACAGGCATGTGTTGCAGGCGGGCCAGGGAAGGTCTGGCCCCGCCGGACGTAATCGGGCGCGGTATCGGCGACCTTGCGAAGAACGGCTCCAGCAATTCCGCCAGGGTTTCGGGCTGTGGAAGGAAAACACCGGGCGCGAGCGCGGCGCGGGGTCGAGGCCGTTGGTGAAGCGGGTTTCGACTCCGGTGGACTGATAGGCAAATGGCAACGGGCTGCGCCAGCGCGGCACACCGGCGGGCAAACCCTTGGTGTATTTCTCGGATTGGGTTTCGACGCCGGTGAGGGTAACGCCTTTTTTCTTGGCTTCTATCACGCCGGCGGCCTTGCCATCGACGTAAAGCAGATAGTCGGCGAAACCCTGGCCTGGCAGCGGAAACTCACGAATGGCCACACCGCACCCAGCACGGATGTTGGCGTTATCGGCGTCGCACACACGCCAGCCGGCTGCGGCAAGCAGGCGGTCTATCTCGGCACGAGCTTGCGCTTCCGGTGTGGTCAAGCGGATTTTCCCTGCCCTGTCAGGCTGTTGATGCGCAGCGTACCAGCCGACACACAGGGCAGGAAGGGCGCAGCGGGCCAGCCGAACGCCTTGCCCGCCGGGGCGGCTATATCTGGGTCCAACCAGTGATGAGAACAGCGTACTGGCGCGCGGCGGAGACAAACATGGATCTGGAACTCGACGGCAGGGTGGCGCTGGTGACCGGCAGTATCGCGGGTACGGTGCGATCATCGCGAGCGGCTCGCCGCCGAAGGCGCCACCGTGAGTCGCTCACGGCTTCCACGGCCGGCGCGCCGACCATCTGCCCGGACAACGCGCAGGCGCACGTGCGGGGCGATCCGTGCACCGCGACGCTGCTGCGCGCAGGTGGCGCGGGAGGCTCTCGCGTTGACCGGTCGCGTCGATATCCTGGTGAACAACTACGGCACCGCCGAGGAAGCGCGCTGGGCCGACGCCGACACGGCGGCCTGGACTGCTGGATCATGTACCAGAAAAACGCATCGACGGTGCGCCTTGCGCGCCTGCTCAGTCCCCAGATGCGCGCCAACGGCTGGGGGCGGATCGTCCAGCTCGGCACCATCGGTTCGACCCAGCCGAACGCGCTGCGCCCCGCGTACTACGCCGCCAAGAGCGCTGGCGAGCATTACGGTGACCCTGTCGCAGGAACTCGCCATCAGCGGCATCACCGTGAACACGGTATCGCCGGGGTTATATCCGGTAACCCCCGGAAGTGGGAAGCGGCGCTTCGCGCTAAGGCGACGCCGAGGGCTGGGGCGACGACTGGGCGACCATCGAGCGCGTATCGTCGCCCGGCGCTTCCGAATCCGTCGGCCGCATCGCCACCCGCGAGGAGGTGGCCGAACCCGGTGTGCTTTGTCGCCAGCGCGCGGGCTCGCCTTCAGCGGTCGAACCTGCGCATCGACGGCGGCGGCGCGCTGGGCCTGGCAGTACTGACGCGGAGCCCGTCGCCAGCCACCGGCGCTGCCGGGAGCGCACCGGTTCGGCTGTACAATGCTGGGCCCATTCCAGCCTTGATTCTCCCCACGCAATGGCCCAATACGTCCATACCATGAACCGGGTGGGCAAAGATCGTCCCGCCCAAGCGCGAAATTCTCAGCGATATTCCCTGCTCATTTCCCCGGCGCGCAGATCCGTGCTGGGGCTGAACGGTTCCGGGAAATCCACCCCTGCTGCGCATCATGGCGGGCGTGGACACCGACATCGTCGGCGAGCGCGGCCGATGCCGGGCCTCAAGATCGGCTACCTGTCGCAAGAGCCCACAGCTCGACGACGCCAGGATGTGCGCGGCAATGTTTCGAAGACAGGCCTGGGATGCCCACAATCTGAACCACACCCTGGATGTCGCCGCCGACGCCCTGCGGCTGCCATCCTGGGACGCCGAAGTCGCCCGCCTCTCGGGCGGCGAGCGCCGTCGCGTCGCGCTGTGCAAGCTGCTGCTGTCGCGCCCCGACATGCTGCTGCTGGACGAGCCCACCAACCACCTGGATGCCGAATCCGTGTTCTGGCTGGAGCAGTTTCTGCACAACTTCTCCGGCACCGTGGTCGCGGGTCACTCACGACCGCTACTTCTCTCGACAATGTCCGGCTGGATTCTGGAGCTGGACCGCGGTCGCGGCATTCCCTACGAGGGCAATTACAGCACCTGGCTGGAGACCAAGGAAAAACGTCTGGCGCAGGAACAGCGCACCGAAGAAAGCCACCGCAAGGCTCTGAAGGAAGAGCTGGAGTGGGTGCGGCAGAATCCCAAGGCACATAGGCCAAGGACAAAGCGCGCCTGCAACGCTTCGATGAACCCAGCAGCCAGGAATTCCGGGCGCGCAACGAAACCAATGAAATCCTATTCCCGCCCGGACCACGGCTGGGCGACAGGTGATCCAGCCCGAAGGCGTCTGCAAAGGCTTCGGCGACCACCTGCTGATCGACAATCGAACCTGAACATTCCGGGGGTGTGGTCGGCATCACGCGGCAACGGTGCGGGTAAATCCACCCTGTTCCGGATGATCGCCGGTAGTGAGCAGCCCGACGCCGGTCGGGTCGTGCTGGGCGAGACGGTACAACTCGCCTTCGTCGAACAGAGTCGCGCAGCGCTCGACGACAGCAAAACGGTGTGGGAAGCGATCTCCGGCGGTCAGGACATCCTGCGCATCGGCACCTACGAGGTGGGTTCGCGTTCCTATGTGGGCCGTTTCAACTTCAAGGGCAGCGACCAGCAGAAACGCGTCGGCGATCTTTCCGGCGGCGAGCGTGGCCGCCTGCACCTGGCCAATACGCTCGGGCAGGGCGCCAACGTGCTGCTCCTGGATCGAACTCCTCCAACGATCTGGATCTGAAACGCGCTGGAAGAAGGATTCTGGCGTTTCCCGGCTGCGCCCTCGTGATCTCCCACGATACGCTGGTTCTCGACCGCATCGCGACCCACATTCTGGCGTTCGAAGGCAACAGCGAGGTAGTGTTCCACGCGGGCAACTACAGCGATTACCATGAGGACCTGCTGGCGCGCAAAGGTGCGGAAGCACAACCACAGCGCGTCCGCTACAAACCGCTGAGAACCTGACCAGCGCAATCCCAAGGGCCCTGCCGATGGCGGGTGGAGGAGACGACCTCGTGATCGACACCACTTTTCTCGCCGTCGGCGCATGATGCTCTGTGGGATATGCCCGTGATGGGCCGCGGCAACCTCGGGCGCATGCAACACCCGAGGTCACCGAGGACTGGAAGCCCACCAAGACACCACTGAAGCAACGGGACGCGGCACTGAGCAAGCTGGAGATCTTGTGCAGGGCGTCGCCCAGGAGCCTGCGCCATTGGAGCCGGGTCGTGGCGGCGCCAGCGCAGGTCGCGGCGCCGGGCGAGCCGTTTGATCCGGTTGCATTTGGTGTAGCGGAAACCGAGCTGCGCAACGCGATCAGGTGAACTATGCGCGGCGGCAAAAAAAGCCGGCCGGGATACCGATTCGCTGTTGACGCAGCTAGACGCTGAAACAGACATCGCGGATCGCCGGGTCTACAACGCGGCGGTGGTTTCTCAATGTCAGGATCGGCAGTTCCTTACCCTGCTGCTGGCCCGGCCACTGGGGTTTCGCGCGTTCTACCGACCCTCGGACCCGACCGCCTGGAAAGCGACAGATACCGGCGGTAAGGTGTCAGTAATCCTGTTCGTGTAACTGGTTTCGTAAGGTGGGCTTCAGAGCAACCCTGAGTTGCGGATAATTCAGCTCTAACTTTGGATGCGCTGATCCTGGTGTACCAGCGCCATTTTCAGGATCTTGCCATATCCTGGTTCAGCCGCCCGCTGTGGGCGACGTTGGTTCTCGGTGCTGGTGGGTCGAGACGTTGCGCGTACGCGGACGACTCTCCTCCTCACGCCTGCGGATACGCTCCTGGTGGGGACGGTGCGCTACATCAAATCGCGGACCGAAGATACGCTATGATCTCGCTCTGCTGCACGGCCAGGGCTACGACGAAATGCGCAGCGCAAACCCGAACGTTGACGCCTGGCTTCCTGGACAGGGCACTCGGATCACAATTCCCTCCCAATATCTCCTGCCCGATGCGGCGCGGGAGGGCATTATCGTGAACCTGGCGGAAATGCGTCTGTTTTACTTCCCCAAACCAGGCGTCGGTATCCCGCCATCCGTCATCACCTATCCGATAGGGATTGGGCGCGACGACTGGCCCTCACCCACCGGGGCAACCAAATAGTCCAGAAAGACCCCAACCCGCCTGTAGGTCGCCGGCCTCGATCAGGCGGAACTTGCTGCCTGGGCCACCGCTCTCCCTACGTTCCGCCTGGACCGGATAAATCCGCTAGGCCAGTACGCCATGCGCCTGGGCATCTCGGGCTATCTCCTGCACGGAACCAACAAGCGTTACGGCGTAGGTATGCGGGTATCCCACGGCTGCATCCGGCTGTACCCGGCGGACATCGAGGCACTGTTTGCCCAGGTGCCCAACGGCACCCGGGTGGAGCTGATCGATCAGCCCTACAGCCGCCGTCCAGAACGGACGTCTCTATAATGAAGTTCATCAGCGATATAGCGAGAAATGGCGCGGTACAGGGCGACTTCACTGCCTTGCTGGAAGTGGTCCACCAGGCCCTGGCCGAGCAATCCAACCTGCTGGCGGGAACGCCAAATCTGGCGCAACTCCCCGCCATTTATGCCCCGCGCAAGCGGATGCCGGTCGCGGCGAGGTCATCGGTGGGGTCGATCCGCCACTGGCAGCCATCGCCTCACCGCAGGCAGACGGGGCCGGGGCGCGATAATCACCGCAACCCCATCGCAGACCCGTCGAAAAAAAAGGCCGGCCCGGTATGGCCGGGCGCGGTCTGTGACACGACCGGCCCGCCAGGGCCGCGTCGCGGGAAGATCACTTGCGCTGTGAGCGCGCTGGAATCACGCGATCCAGCTTGCTTTTGGACTTCGTTGCAGCACGCCTGCGACTTATCAGCCTTTGGCGGACGCTGCGTCTGCCGCGGATTTTGCAGCTGAGGCAGTTGCTGTTGCTGAGCTCCGCCGCTCTGTTTGGCTTCCTGAGAAGTACGCAGCGCTTCGTCGGTAGTTATCTGGGCGTTCTCGACGCAGGAGTGGATGCCGCGCAACCAGCGGCCAGAGCCACAACGGCTGCCAGAGCCAATACCTTTATTCCCTTGCTTTGCTGAAGCAGTGCAAATCCCCCTTGATGGAACGATCAGTTTGGCATACCAACGAAACAGTGGTGTCGTATCGCCCCCGATTGCCCGGCACCGCCCAACCGCAGACAGCGCCCGAATCGGCGAGGCACCACGGCACCGGCGGAACCATATCAAATTCAGACCAAAACGCAGCCGATATATACAAGTTCTGCCATTCCGGGTAGCAAGCACTCAAAGTCGAGCGGGGCGGCAACTGGCGCGGTTTCGGTGATGCGGGCGAAAACCACGCACCGGGCGAACCCAGATGTCCGGAGGTCGCGCGACCCGCTGGCGCCTAGCCTCGAGTGCTGCCTTCGCCGCTGTCAAAATCCCTGAAGGTGACCAGGGGGTAGCGCGAACCCTGGGGTTCGAGGCGTAGGATCAGGTTCGGTAGCCCCCAGAGGTTGTGCGCTGCGCGGGCAAAGTAAGCGCGGGCAGCACGCCTCACCCCGAAGGGCTGATCTGCACCGTGTAGGTACGCCGATCGCTGACGCCGGGCTGATCCGATCCTGAAACCGGATCGACCGAGGGAACCGACTGTTTTGGGGCGGCACGGCGAGCGCTTTTCGGACCGGTGCCAGCTCGCGGACATCCCTTCCGTTCCGCTACGCTTTCACTCCGCTGCTGCCTTCCCACGCGCGCTCACCGGCTCCGGCTCGGAGGCGGTTTCCGCGTTCCGGACGCGCCTCGGACGCGGGCGCCGGCGGGATGTCCACCCACCAGCCGACAGTGCCGGCAGGCCGCTCCATCGATTAGTTGCGCCCACACCCTTGTCTGGCACTGGCATCGTGCAAGAACGCCGAACGAGCCGCCGTCTCGGCGGCGTTCCAAGTCGCGCTTTTCGCATATCACCCGCAACGGTCGCAGTTCCGACCGCGCCGCCACGCGCAACCTGACGACGCGTTCCTGCAGGTTGGCCTGTCGAGCCGCCGCGCCCTGTGCCGCGGGCGTTCCATTGCGCTTGCTCTGGCTGCAGGCCCAGTGCGCCCGTCCGGTGTTGCGCGCAGAACCAGCTTTCCCCGATCGCCACTTTGCGACGAATGCCCGCAGCCGGGATAATAAATCATGAGCGCGCCTCATCAGGGCTCTATGCGAGGTAACGTCCAACCGATACGCAGTGATCGTCGAGCACGGGCCGCAGTATTCAAACACGAGGTCG
>JADJET010000008.1 GCA_016708925.1 Gammaproteobacteria bacterium
TGAACCGCTCAACCTGCCCAGCGCGAGCTGGGACGAGATGCGTTCCCCGCACACGCGGGGATGAACCGCCGCAGATAGCGGGCTGAATCTAAGCGACGATGCGTTCCCCGCACACGCGGGGATGAACCGGACAACGGCGCGCCTGGCAGCGACAATCACCTGCGTTCCCCGCACACGCGGGGATGAACCGGCTTGCTCGCGCGTTAACTGTTCGCCGAGAGCGCGTTCCCCGCACACGCGGGGATGAACCGCCATCTGTGTAAACCGCCGTGGACACAGTGCCCCCGCTGGCCGACAATTCCCGCAACAGTATCCCGCCACTTTTCCCCTGAATCCGGCCGCCGCGTGCGGGGCCGCCGATTCAATCACCCAGGAGTCCATGATGGCGATGCGCGATGCCCAGGCCCGAGTCACCCGTCTGCGCGACTACCGCGCGCCCGATTTCCTGATCGACCGCACCGAACTGCACTTCGATCTCCGCCCCGGGGAAACCCTGGTGCGCGCGACCCTGGCGCTGCGCGCAAATCCCGGGCACCCCGTCCGCGCGCGCGAGCTGCGCCTGCACGGCGAAGGCTTGCAATTGCGGGAGCTGGCCCTCGACGGCCGTGCGCTCGCGCCGGCGGAATACAGCTACAGCGACGGCGAGCTGGTGATTCCGGACGTGCCGGCGGTGTTCGAACTCAGCTCCACGGTGGCGATCCACCCCGAAGCCAACACCTCGCTGGAAGGGCTGTATCAGTCCCGCGGTCTCTACTGTACCCAGTGCGAGGCCGAGGGCTTTCGCAAGATTACTTTCTATCTCGACCGCCCGGATGTGCTGTCGGAATTCACCACCACCATCGAGGCCGATCAGGGCGCGTTTCCGGTGCTGCTCTCCAATGGCAATCCGGTGGCGGAGGGCGCCGCGCCGGGTGGGCGCCACTGGGTGACCTGGCACGATCCGTTCCAGAAGCCGGCCTATCTGTTCGCGCTGGTGGCGGGCGATCTGGCCTGCATGGAGGACAGCTTCACCACCGCGAGTGGCCGCAACGTGGCGCTGCGCATCTATGTGGAGCCCAAGGATCTCGACAAGCTCGATCACGCCATGTATTCGCTCAAGCAGGCGATGGCCTGGGACGAGCGCCGTTTCGGGCTGGAATACGATCTCGATATTTTCATGATCGTCGCGGTGGACGATTTCAACATGGGCGCCATGGAGAACAAGGGCCTCAATATTTTCAACACTTCCTGCGTGCTGGCCCATCCCGAGACCACCACGGACCTGGGTTTCCAGCGCGTCGAAGCGGTGGTGGCGCACGAGTATTTCCACAACTGGTCCGGCAACCGGGTCACCTGCCGCGACTGGTTCCAGTTGAGCCTGAAAGAAGGCTTCACGGTGTTTCGCGACAGCGAGTTCTCCGCCGACATGGGTTCGCGCACCATCAAGCGGGTGGAGGACGTGAATCTGCTGCGCACCGCCCAGTTCGCCGAGGATGCCGGCCCCACCGCGCACCCGGTGCAGCCCGATGCCTATCAGGAGATTTCCAATTTCTACACCGTGACCATTTATGAAAAAGGCGCGGAAGTGGTGCGCATGATTCACACGCTGCTCGGGCCGGATGCTTTTCGCCGTGGCTGCGATCTGTATTTCGAGCGCCACGACGGCGCTGCCGTGACCATCGAGGATTTCGTCGCCGCGATGGCGGAGGCGAGTGGCCGCGATTTCAGCCAGTTCATGGGCTGGTACCGGCAGGCGGGCACACCGCGGGTTGCGGTGCGTGGTCACTACGACGCCGGCGCGCAGACCTACCGGCTCGATTTCACCCAGAGTTGCCCGCCCACGCCGGAGTGCGCGGATAAGGCGCCGTTCCAGATTCCGATCCGACTCGGCCTGGTGGGCCGCAACGGCGATCTGCCGCTGCATGTATCCGGTCTCGCCGAGGGCGCCACCGACATCGTGTTCGAATTGACGGAGTCCACGCAAAGTCTGGTATTCGAGCGTGTCGGCGAGGCGCCCATTCCCTCGCTGCTGCGGGGTTTTTCGGCGCCGGTCAAACTCGCCTTCGATTACGACCGCGACGAACTGGTGCAACTGTTGCGCCGCGACAGCGACGGCTTCAACCGCTGGGAGGCGGGCAACCGGCTCGCGGTCGGCATTTTGCAAGAGTTGATTGCGGATGATCTGGCCGGTCGGCCGCTGGCGCTCGATGCCAGGTTGGTCGAGGCCTATCGCGAGCTGCTCACCGACCCGGCGCTGGACCCGGCGCTGGTGGCGCATATTCTCACCCTGCCCGGCGAGGCCTATCTGAGCGAGCTGGCCGAAATCATCGAGGTGGAAGCCATCCACCGCGCGCGCCAGTTTGCCCGCCGCGAGCTGGCGCAGCGGCTGCGGCCCGAGTTCGAAGCCCTCTACACCGGCAACCGCAGTGCCGAATCCTATCGCGCGAATGCCGAACAGATCGCCCGGCGCAGCCTGCATAACCTCGCGCTCGCCTATCTGCTGCAACTGGAAGTCCCGGAGTTGATCGACCGTGCCTGGCAACAGTTCGACCAGGCCGACAACATGACCGACACCAATGCCGCGCTGGTGTCATTGCTCAACAACCCGGCACCACAGGCGCAGGACCATGCGCGCGAAGCGCTCGGACGCTATTACGCGCGCTGGCAGAGCGAATCCCTGGTGGTCAATCAGTGGTTCCAGATGCAGGCCTGGTGTGTTTTGCCGGGTGGCCTCGAGCGGGTGCGGGCGCTGCTGGCGCATCCGGCGTTCGATCTGCGCAATCCCAACAAGGTGCGCTCCGTGATCGGTGCGTTCAGCGCGGGCAATCCGGTGAACTTCCATCGCGCCGACGGCGCGGGTTACGCGTTTCTGGTGGAACAGGTGCTCACACTCGATGCCATGAATCCCCAGATCGCCGCGCGGCTGCTGACACCGCTCACGCGCTGGCGCAAATACCCGCAGGCGCGGGCGGGCGCGATGCGCGCGGCACTCGAGCAGGTGCTGGTGGTGCCCGAGCTGTCGAAGGACAGCTTCGAGATCGCGTCGAAGGCGCTGCGCTGACGATCTTCGGTCTACAAATCACGGCCGGCGAGTGACGGCAAGCGGAATCGGAATATCGACTGCAATGACGGAATTTACGAGGAGCAACGCCATGCGTTTCAAGACCATCAAGGACATCATCGATTTTTCCCGGCACCTGCACCAGGTGCTGTCGCGGCAATACGCCGAGCTGGAACAGCTCGCCACCTCGGAGCGTGCGCAACTGATGCTCGACTATCTCAATCGGCACGAACAGCATCTCGCTGAGGCGCTCAAGGACTATGAAGCGGGCGCGGCTGAAGGAATCATGGAAACCTGGCTGCAATACGCACCGGAACTGGATGCGCACGAACTGCTGGAGCAGGTTCGGGACATGGACATCAACAACGTCGAGGTGGTTGTCGCCACGGCGTTGGCGACCGATGAATATCTGCGCAGGATTTACGAAGAAGTGGCAGCGCGCCGATCTCGACGATCTCCGCCAGGTGGCGCAGCAGCTTGCAACAGATCGAGAGCAACGAACAGCATCGGCTCGCCCGCGATGCCCTGCGGTTCAGCGATCTGTGATGCGACCCATAGGTGCGCGACCGCGCAGGGGCGCAGGATCGGCGTCGCGCCGTATCGAGCCATCAACCCCACAACGACACGACTTCACCCGATTCAGGAGGCCCTGATGGCCAAGCAACCGAATAACCCGCTCGTCGGACTGGACGCCGATCTGAGCGAACAGGAAATCAACGCTCTCGACGACTTCCTCGCCTCGCCCGGGCTGGAAGACACCGCGATGGATGTCGCCATGATGGAAGGATTCATGGCCGCGCTGATCGTTGGCCCCACTCTGGTGATGCCGTCCGAGTGGTTGCCCTGGGTATGGGACATTGAAGATGGCCAGGTTTCGCCACATTTTGAAACGGCCGATGAGGCAGCCGAAGTCACCAGCCTGGTAATGCGGCATTACAACTCTCTGGCGCGCCAGTTGATGGACAATGCGGAAGATTTCGAACCGCTGTTTTATTTCGATCCCGCCTGGGGCGTCGCCGAATGGTGCGCGGGGTTCCTGCTCGGTACTCTGTTTGATGAAGAACGCTGGGGCGAGTTGATGGAGCGCGAGCCGGACTGGTTCGCGCCCTTCATGCTGCTGGGCACTGACGAGGGTCTGGAAGTCGTCGAACGAGAAAACGATCACGAGCACTGGGTGCTCGCCATCGTGCCGGCGCTGGCGGACATTCATGCCCACTGGCTGGCACAGCGCACCGGCGGCGCCGGCCGGCCGCATGTGCGCGAGGAGCCGATTGCGGAACGCAACGATCCCTGCCCCTGCGGGAGCGGCAAGAAATACAAAAAATGCTGCGGGGATGGCGGTGCGGTTTTGCACTGAACCGCGAATAGTCGCGACCGATTTTTCATGCGTCCCGCCGAATGCTTACGTTGCTGCCTTATGTCCGTGGCGGGACGCCGTCGAGACAGCTTCCAGGTCGCGCGTTGATGCACTGTCCGGTGTGCGAGGCGCCGTCCGCCCGCTTTTTTCTCACCCTGGGCCAGCGTGACTACTGGTGTTGTGAATCCTGTCAGGCGACCTTTCTCGATCCGGCGCAGTTTCCGGATCGGGACAGCGAGCTTGCGCACTATCGTTTGCATCGCAACGAACCCGGCGATGCCGGTTACCGGCAGTTTCTGGCGCGTCTCGCTGTGCCGCTGCTGGAGCGACTCCCGCCCGCGTCCCGGGGCCTTGATTACGGCTGTGGTCCGGGGCCGGCGCTGGCGGCGATGCTGCGCGAGGCGGGGCATGAGGTGGCGCTGTTCGATCCGTTTTTTCAGCCCGACCGGGACGTGTTGACGCGCACCTACGATTTCATCACCTGCACCGAGGTGATCGAGCATTTTCACCGGCCCGCCGAGGAATTCAGAAAACTCGATGCGCTGTTGAAGCCGGGCGGCTGGCTTGCGCTGATGACGGAGTTGCAAGCTGACGCAACGCGCTTTGCCGATTGGCACTACCCGCGCGATCCCACTCATGTGGTGTTCTACCGCACCGCGACGCTGCGGCATCTGGCCGCGCGTCATGGCTGGCAGTGCGAATTTCCCGGTCGGAATGTGGCGTTGTTGCGCAAGAACGCTGAGTCAATGTTCTAAGCTGGTTCGCGGTTTCGGAAATCATCGTGCCGAGCCGGCAGCTCTCAAGTCATTGGCGTCACCATCAGTCCACCAATAGCCGAAACGCTGTTTCGAAACAAGTCTTAACGTGCTGACACAGCAGATCAAACGTCGATGACATCGCCATCACAAGCGACGACGATTTGACGCGGAAAAACGTGGCTGTTGTTGTTCAGCCACAGGTCGAATTCATGTCCGACGTGGGTTAGCCAGACCTTGGCCGGCGCGAGAGTTTCCGCAATCGCCAGGGCGAGAGTCAAATCATTGTGGTTGCGCGGCAAACTGGATTGCGGTGGATAGCTGCAGTCCAGGGCAAACGACGCTGGCCGCCAATTTTTCAAGAACGCTTCCGTTCGCGGCGGAAGGCCAGCAGTGTCGGTTAGATAAGCGAAGCGCTGGCCGTCAGTATCTTCGATGGCGTAGCCAAACGTTGCCTTCGAATGGATCAGTGGCAACGGCGTCAGCACCAGATTATTGATTGTGACCGGCTCGAATTTGCTGAGCCGCCGAAATTCGAGGAGGCCATGATTCTTGTAGAGGTCAGCGCAGCCTTCGGAATCTGGCGGACTGTAGACCGGAATATTCTTGCCGATTCCCCAACGCAGATGAAACAGACCCTGCACGTGGTCGGGATGAAAATGGGTCAGCACGATGGCCGACAGGCTGCCGGGCGGAAATCGTTCGGTGAGATCGGTCAGGCCAGCGTCGAGCAGGATGCGCGTATCGCCGGCTTCCACCAGGGCCGTGCAGGGGCGGCGACGGAAGTCGGCATCCGCCCGAGCTCGGGTGCAGGCCGAACAATCGCAACCATAGAGCGGCACACCACCTGCGTCGCCCGTACCGAGAAATGTGACGCGCATGTCAGACGGACACTCGCGCTGAAGTGCTTGCGACCGACAGCAATTGCACAAAGCGCTCGCCGGCCACATGCAATTCGGCGTCGTTCTCGATGATTTTCAAAGGCCCATCGGGGCGCATGAATTGTCTGGCGCGTGCGATTCGTTGAGATATCTGATCTTCCGTTTCCCGACCGCGCGCGCGCAGCCTTGCAGCCAGCACCTCGGGCGAAACGGTGACCAGAATCGCGGTCAACGCCGGATAGCGGAACCTTGCCTCCGGCAGATACTCGCGGGAGCCGTTCATCACCACGTTGCAGCCCTTGGCCAGCCACAGGTTGATTTCCCGGCCGATGCCGTAGCGCAAACCGTGGCTTTCCCAATGCATGGCGAAGAGACCGGCGGCAAGGCGGGCATCGAACTCGGTCTCGGTCAGGGCGACGTGATTTTCCCCGTGGAGTTCCACCGGCCGGGTGATATAGCGGTGGGCGAAGACCACGCCAGGGTCAGCCGCGAGACGTTCCCGTGCGTAACGCATCAGGCTGTCCTTGCCGCTACCAGAGGCGCCGATGACGTAGAACAGCTTTCCCTCAGCCATGATCGAAGCGGGCCTCGAAAACCAGATTCCCTGCCGAAAACACGCTGCTCGCCTGGGCCAGACCGTTGATATCGGCGACGGCCACCAGATCGGCGCGTTTGCCTACTGCAATCTCGCCGCGATCCGTGAGACCCGCCGCTCTGGCCGGATTGGTGCTGACCAAGCGAACGGCGTCGGCGAGACTGATACCGGCCAGTTCCGGCAGGCGGAACACCGCGACGATCAGCGCCGCCGGGTGATAGTCGGCGCAGAGGCAGTCGGCCACGCCGGCCTTCACCGCATCCAGCGCCCGCACGGCGCCGGACTGGCTCTTGCCGCGCAGGATGTTGGGGGCGCCGAACACCGTGCTCATGCCGCGTTCGCGGGCGGCGCGGGCGGACTCCAGGTTGATGGGGAATTCCGAGATGCCCACGCCCAGTCCGTGCAGGGTCTCGACCTTCTCCGGCGTGTCATCGTCGTGGCTGGCGATGCGGATGCCCTGCGCCTGTGCGGCGCCGATCAACCGCCGAATGCGCGCCATCGCGCCTCCCGCCTGGACGAGCTTGTTTTCCATCAGCGCATCCAGTTCGCCTTCGGATTTCTTATAGGTGCGCGCCAGATAATCGCGGTAGGCGGCGATGTCCTTGAACTGCCCCTGGCCCGGTGAATGATCCATCACCGACAGCAGGTGCATCTCGCCGGCCGCCATCAGCTCAAGTAGCATTTCTGGCGCGGTCGGGTCGGTCACTTCGTAGCGGCAGTGCACCCGATTGTCGATCAGCCCGTGCGGATTCCAGGCGTGCACCGCGCGCGCCACCGCAGCGGCGAAGGCATTGTTGCGCACGCCGAGTTCCTCGTTGGCGAAAGACAGCGCGTGAAACACCGTGGTCACCCCCGCGGCCGCGTTGCGCTTGTCGGCCTGGGCGCAGGCGAAATCGAGCGGAAAGTGCACGTTCGGACGCGGCTCGACCTCCTTTTCCAGGGCGTCGCAATGCAGGTCGATCATGCCGGGCATGAGCGTCTTGCCGCGCAGGTCGACGGCTGGCGCGCCGTGGCCTGATTCGGGATTGATGGCGGCGATGACGCCGTCCTCGATCAGCACGGCAGTGTCGTCGAGCACGGCGTCGCACAGCACCACGCGGGCCCCCGTGAGATAGAGCCTGTTCATGCGATCTCCTTGAGGAGTGTTTCCACGGCGGGCGGCGGCGTCAGTTCGACAACCTCATCGGCCAGCCGGCGGGTGGTTTCGGGGTGGTGGAAGATGGCGAGCATGGCCGTGCCTTCGGCCTTGAGCCCTTCGATCAGGCGGATGACGCATTCGGCGGTCGCCGGGTCGAGGCTGGCCGTGGGCTCGTCGAGCAGCAGCAGGCGCGGCCTGGCAATGAAGCCGCGAGCGAGGTTTACCCGCTGCCGCTCGCCGCCGGAGAAAGTGGCCGGCGAGACGCTCCACAGGCGCTCCGGCAGGCTCATGGCAGACAGCAGCCCGGCGGCACGCTGTCTCGCCTCCTCGCGTGGAACGCCCAGGCCCAACAGGGGTTGCGCAACGACATCGAGCGTCGCCTGGCGCGGCAGGCAATGCAGGAACTGGGTGACGAAGCCGATCTCGCGCCGCCGCAGTGCCAGAATCTGGTGCTCGCTGGCCAGCGCCAGATCCAGTTCATGGCCCATCGTGTCGCGATAGAGAATGCGTCCGGCGCTCGGCAGATAAGTGCGGTAGATGCCTTTCAGCACCGAGGACTTGCCCGCGCCGGTGGGGCCAATCAGGGCCGTGAGTTCGCCGGCGCGCACCGTGAAGCTGACGTTGTGCGAGGACGGAATCAGCTTGTTCTGCTCGTGGAGCTGGAAATGCTTGCCGTAGCCTTCGACCTGGAGAATGGGGGGATTCATGCTGCGTTCCTCACAGGGCGGAAGCCACCAGCCGCTGGGTATAGGCGTGCTGGGGTCTTCGAGGATTTGATCGGTCAGCCCCGTCTCGATGACGCGGCCATATTTCATGACGATGGCGCGGCCAGTCAGCAAGCGGATCACGCCCAGGTCGTGGGTGACGACGACCATGGCGGTCTTCAGCTCCTGCTGGATTTCCAGGATCAGGTCGAGAATCCGCGCCTGCACCGACAGATCGAGTCCGGTGGTCACTTCGTCGAGAAACAGCAGCGGCGGCTGGGTCGCCAGGGCCTTGGCGATCTGCACGCGCTGCTGCATGCCGCCGGAAAAGTGCTTCGGCAGATCGTCGACGCGGGAGAGCAATACCTCGGTGCGCGCCAGCAAGGTCTTGGCACGCTCGCGGATCGCACCGTAGTCCATCAGGTCGCTCATCAGCAGGCGCTCGGCGATGTTGCCGCCGGCGCTGATGTTGAAATTCAGGCCCAGATTCGGGTTCTGGTAGACCATGCCGAAGCGGTGGTTGCGCAGCCAGCGCTGCCGGGCAGCGTTCAGCGAGAACAGGTCGTGCTGCTTGTCGTTGTCGAAAAAAATCGCCTCGCCGCTCGATGGCGCCTGATCGAAGTAGAGGTTCTTCACCACCGTCGACTTGCCGCTGCCCGATTCGCCCATGACGCCGAGAATCTCGCCCTCGAACAGGTCGAAGGACACGTCGTGGATGGCGACCACGCTGCCGCAATGCGGACAAAGATTGGTGTCGGCTTCCGGTCCGGTGGAGTCGACGCAGTACGGGCAGCCCGGGCCGTAGATTTTGGAGAGGCCGCGCACTTCAAGAATCTTGTTCATGCCGGCTTTCCCTGAAGAGGTTTGACTTGCTGTAATTGCATGTCGCACCAGTCGCTGTCGGAGCATTGATAAGTCTTGCTGCCCGAATCGGCTACGAACTCATCGAGGAAAGAGTCTACGCAACCGCAGCGGGCGCAGGCGCGCCGCCGTCCCTGCTCGTCGCGGAAATCCTCGACGCGGAACGGCACGTCGCTAAAGGCCAGCGGCTCCGCAATCGTGTGCGGCGGCACGGCATAGATCTTCTTTTCGCGCCCGGCACCGAACAGGGTCAGCGCCGCCGAGTCGTTGAGCTTGGGCACATCCCAGCGCGGAATCGGCGAGGGGTCGATGACGTAGTGGCCGTTGATGCGTGTCGGATAGCGGTGCGAGATGGTGATCTCGTCGAACTTGACGATGTCCTCGTACAGCTTCACCAGCAGGCGCGAATAGTCCGCCTCGCCGTGCATGATCTTGCGCTTGTCCTCGGAAGGTTCGACCACCACCAGCGGGTCCGGATAAGGCACCTGCAGGACGATGATCTGCTGCGCTGTCAGCGGCAGTTCCGGGATGCGGTGGCGCGACTGGATGAGTGTGCACTCTGTCGTTGCCGTGGTGGTCGAAACGCCGGGGCAGGTCATTTCGATGAACCGGCGCAGGTTGACCGCGTTGACCGAATCGTCCGACCCCTGGTCGATGACCTTGACGACTTCGTCGGGGCCGATCAGCGACAGGGTCAATTGCAGGCCGCCGGTGCCGAAGCCGCGCCCCATGGGCATTTCGCGCGAGGCGTAGGGCACCTGGTAGCCCGGAATGGCGATCGCCTTGAGGATGGCGCGGCGCACTTCCTTCTTGGCGTATTCGTCGAGGAAGCCGAAATTGTAGGCATTGTCGGCTTGGGTATGGGACATGGCGTTCATGCGGGCTCTCCCGACTTCTGCTGCGTGGTACGCAGGCGGTCCAGGTCGGACTGGAAGGTGACGTAGTGCGGCATCTTGTAATGCGACGCAAAGCCCATGGAGTCGACGCCATCGACATGCAGCAGGACAAACTCGGGGTCCTCGGAAGGATTGGAGGCGCCGTCCTTCATGCCTTTCTGCAGTGCGCGATCGAGAATGGCCATGGAGATTGCCTTGACCTCGTTGTGGCCAAAACACGCGCCGTAGCCGAGGGTGAACACGGGTTTGCCGCCGGTCTCGTCGGCTTCGGCCGCTCCTGCGCATCTCTGCGCCCGCGGCACTTGTGCATCCTGCACGTCGTACATGGCAACCACTTCACATTCTGTAATCAGCACCTCGCCGGCTTCAACGAGCTCGCCGGTGACCGGGTGCGGCAGCATGACCGGCAGATAGCCGACCCGCAGCTCCGCCACCGTCGGGTGCACGTCGCCATAACCGCGCATGTTGGAATAGGCGATCGCCAGCAGCGAACCGGTTTCCGCCCGCGCCATGGTGGCAAGCTGAGCCGAACGCGGCACGGGGAACACCAGCGGCTCGCGGGTGATGTCGAAAGCCGTCTGACCGCGAGTCGCGGTGACCGGTGGCAGCAAGCCTTCCGCACGCAGGGCGTCGAGCACCTTGGGGAACGTGTCGGGCAACTGCGCCTCGGGGCACTTCTCCAGCCAGTTACGGGCCACGGCCCGGAAGGCATCCGGCGATTCATCCATCAGCTCCAGGCGCAGCAGGCGCAGGGCGTAGTCCGGCGTCGGCCCCAGCATCTGGCCGCCGGGAATGTCCTTGAAGGCGGACGAGATGCGACGGATCAGGCGCATCCTTGAAGTGTCGAGCGGCGGGGTCGCGGACAGGCGCGGCCGGGTGGAACGCCAGGCACGCAAGGCAAAGGCGGCTTCCAGCGTATCGCCCAGGCTCTGCTTGATGGCGAGCGCGGCGAATTGCGGGTGATACACCCCGCCCTCGGAGACGACGCGATCCACCAGGTGGCGCAGTTGATGAAGGATGGCATCGATGGCGAGCGGCTCGGCAGCGGGATTGCCCAGCCCTTCCTCGGTGCGCAGGTATTCGGTGACGGCGGCGGCGCCGGCGATGGCGTGGCCGCCGCCCTTGATGGCAACGTAACTCATGTCAAAGAGCCTCTCCAGAAATGCGGATACGCGTCGTGCGCGGCAGCGCGACAAGGCGCCGCGCATCCGACAGCAGCAGGTCGACACCCAGGGGAAAACCGCCAACCCAGTCGGCACGGCGCGCCAGCCAGTCGGGATGCAGTCCCGCCAGGCACAGCGTTCGCTTGCCATCGACCCCCGGCCCTGCAAGTTCCAGGGTCAAGGCGCCTTCGCCCACGCAATCGATCTCGACGAGAACGGTCGCCCCGAACTCCGGAGACTCCAGCGAACCCAGCAGCGGCTGAAAATCGGGGGCACGGCGCCCGTCGGCCACGATGTAACGGGCACTCTCGGTTGCTCCCGGTTTGGCCTGAAGCAAGGGCCAGTCCGCCGCGGCGATTTGCCCGTGGGGGTCGGCCAGCGTCATTTCCCCGTCCATCAGGGTAGCCAGCACGGCGCGTTGGGCATCGGCACCATTGGTGCAGTCACCGATCTCCCTGATGTCGCCGGGTCGCGAGAATGCCTCGACCAATTCACGGAAGACGCGCTGCTGGACGTCGGCCTGCCAGATGCGTTCAACATTCATCGTCGTCAACCTCCGCGTTGTTCAGCATCGCAAAGTCGACCCGTGTTGCAGTGAGCATGGCGCGACGACGGCGGTCCTCCTCGGCGCGCCTGCTCGCGCCAGACTCAATGTGTGCCGACACCTGTTCCCAGCCGGGAAATCGGGCGGCCAGGACGGCGTCGAGTATTGCCAGTGAACGGGCCAGTTCGGCATCGTCAGCCATCACCTGGGCACCGCCCGCCGCTTGCCGGCCGTCGGACAGGGAGAGTTCGATGCTGCACATTGAGAGCGGAAATTCACCCAGGTAATAGGGTTCGTGAAAAGCCCCGTCGGTCAGGGTCAGCAGCCCCAGGCCTGCCTGCGGCAGACTCTTGAGCTTCACGTCGCAGCCGACCGTCAATTCGTCGGCCAGTGCATTCAACACGGTAGCCGGATGGGCGGTCAGCGCCCGAATCCAGTCTTTTCTTTCCAGGTTCATCAACCCAATCTCCCGCGCAGCCACGCCGAGGCGTAGTCGATCATCAAAATGGTGGCCAGAATGACCAGGATCAGCGCCGCCGACTGGCCGTAGTCGAACAGGCGCAGGGTGTCATGCAGCGCCAGACCGATGCCGCCGGCTCCGACCAGACCAAGCACCGAGGCCATGCGCACATTGCGATCCAGGATGTAGAGGACGTAGCCCAATGCTTCGCGCATGATCGAGGGCCAGCCGGCATACATGACCATTTGTGGAAAGTTGGCGCCGGTGGATGCCACGCCCTCGCAGACGCCTTTGTCCACTCGCTCCAGACTTTCGGCGAAGAACTTGCCGAGAAAACCGGCCGTATGTACGCCGAGCGCCAACGCGCCGGGCAACGGCCCCAACCCGAGCGCGGCGACGAAGATCAGGGCCAGCAGCAGGTCGGGCATGGCGCGCATGAAATTGAGGATTTCCCGGGCGATGCGGTAGGTCACGGCATTGGGTGCGAAGTTGCGCGCGGCCAGCGGCGCCAGGAAGAACGCCACCAGCAACGCGAACACCGTGCCCCACAGTGCGGTGGCCAGGGTGACCCCCATGAGAGACAGATATCTAGACAAGTCCGTGAAATCGGGCTGCCCGTAGCGGCTGAAATATTCGGCCATGTCCGCGACCCCGTAGGCCAGAGTCTCGAACGAAATCTCCAGGTCCCAGACAATCAGCCAGAGCATGGCCAGTGTTGCCGCCACCCAGACCGGCATCGGGTTGCGCGGCTTGGGCGGGAGCGGCTGCGGGCGAGCCGATTTCAGATCGTGGACGTTCATGTCCGTCTCCCGTGGATGATGCGGCTGCGCAAGCGATCGGACGCACGATCAAGGACAGTCACCACCAGATAGATGGACAGCGCGATCAGCAGCAGGCGGTCGTACTGGAACAGGCGCATCGACATCACCAGGTCGTAGCCGATGCCGCCCGCGCCGACCAGGCCGAGGATGGCGGCCGCGCGCAAGTTGTGGTCGAGGATGTACATCACCGTGCCGACGAAATCGGGCAAGGCCTGCGGCAGCATGGCGAACAGGCGCACCTGCAGCCAGCCCGCGCCGTGCGCCCGTACACCCTCCACCGCCTTGTGATCCACCACCTCGATGGACTCGGCGAAAAACTTGCCCATGAAACCGACGGTCACGAAGGCCAGGGCCATGACGCCCGGTAAGGGACCCAGGCCGACCGCCGACACGAAGACCAGCGCCCAGACCAGTTCCGGCAATGCGCGCATCAGGCTCAACAGGTCGCGCGTAACCCGATAGACCACCGGATGCGGCGTGGCATTGCCGGCGGCCAGGATGCCCAGCGGCAGGCTGACGACGATGGCGACGGCGGTACCCAGCACCGTCATTTCGATGGTCTCCAGCATCTTGGCCAGCAGTTGCGGCACATACTCCCAGTCCGGCGTGACGAACATCTGCCCGGCGAAGGTGACCATCCTGCCGAGGGAGCCAATGAGGCGGACAAAATCCACCTCCACGATCGGCGCGGTCAGCCAGAGACCGGCGAGCAGCGCCAGCACGCCGCCGACCAGCGGCAGCGGCGGCAGGCCGTTAGGCGTAGGCCAGCGCCATATCAAGGCTGTTGTCATCTTCGATGCCTTCCCGTTGGTAGATGGTGCGCAGCACGGGCTGCGTCATTTGCTCGGGGCTGCCGTCGAAAACGATCTTCCCGCTGTTCATGCCGATGATGCGGTCGGCGAAGCGCCGCGCCAGCTCCACCTGGTGCAGATTGACCACGACCGTGATGCCGTCGCGGTCGCAGATTTCGCGCAGCAGCGCCATGATCTCCTCGCTCGCCACCGGATCGAGACTGGCGACTGGCTCGTCGGCCAGGATGACCTTGGGCCGCTGGGCCAGCGCGCGCGCAATGCCGACGCGCTGCTGCTGTCCCCCCGACAGTTTGTCGGCGCGGTTCCACGCTTTATCGGTCAGGCCCACGCGGGAGAGCGCTTCCCGTGCAATGCCCAGGTCCTCCTGGCGGAAGAGGTAGAACACACTGCCCACCCAGGAGCGGTGCGCCAGGCGGCCGGTCAGCACATTCGTGACGACGGAGAGGCGATCCACCAGGTTGAATTGCTGAAACACCATGGCGACCCGAGAACGGATGTGGCGTACTTTGAGCCCATCGACGGTCTCGCCATCGATGCGCACCGAGCCCGTGGTCGGGGTTTCGAGACCGTTCATCAGCCGCAGCAGGGTGGACTTGCCGGCGCCGCTGGGGCCCAGCACGACAGTGAAACTGCCGGATCGAATCTCCGTGTCGACGCCCTTCAGGGCTTCGAAGCCATTCGGAAAGCGTTTCGACACCGATTGAATGGAAATCGCGGACATGAAGCTTTCTCCTTTTTTGTCGGGCAAGGCGGATCAGCGCGATTCGCCCCGTGTTGGACGATTACTTGAGCATCTGCTCCTTGCGCAGGCCGAGCGCCTTCACCATGTCGCGGATCATCTGGTAATCCGCGGGGGTGATGGCCACGTAGTGACTCAGGCTGCCATAGCCGGTGACCTTGATGTCCTGATGGGCAGTGAGAATGGCATCCTGGATTTTCTGTTTCATGTCCGCCGGCAGATCGCTGCGGTAGACGAGCGGCGAGCCGGGCAGCGGGTCGGACTCCTTGATCACGCAGTTGGTCTCTTTGCTGATGAGGCCATTGGCGAGCATCTTTTCGTAGGTGATGTCGTTGTCGGCGGCGGCATCCACGGTCTTGTTCTTGACCGCGAGCTCGGCGGCGTCGTGGGAACCGGCGTAAGTAAATTTGCCGAAGAATTCCTGCGGCATCTGCCCCGTTTCCTGCTTGACCATATAGGCAGGCATCAGCCCGCCGGAGGTGGAGGCCGGGTCGACGAAGGCCACGCTCTTGCCCTTCAGATCCTTGATCGACTTGATGCCGGAATCGCAGGGCGCGACGAAGAGACTCTTGTAAGTGTGCGAACTGCTGCCCTCGCGGATGCCGACGGCGAAGGCTTCGGCACCGGCTTCCTGCTCGGCCAGGTAATAGGAAAGTGGCCCGAACCAGGCGATATCGACGCGCTTCTTCTTCATCGCCTCAATCACGCCGGCGTAATCAGTGGCAGTGAATACCTTCACTTTCTCGCCCAGCTTCTTTTCGAGGTGGACGCGCATCGGCTCGAATTGCTGCACCATTTCCTCGTTGTTTTCCGCCGGGATGAGGCCCATGACGATCTCGCGCGCCTGAGCGGAAGCGGCGGTAAGGGAAACGGCCAGCGCCAGTGCTGTGGCTGAAAGGGTGTGTTTGATATGCATTGCGGTTGCTCCCGTAAGGTTGATCAATAGACAGGTCAAGGATTGATGCGCAGTTGGATCCGGTCGGCGCGGAACCGGGCGATGGCGTACTCGACCGGGGTGCCATCCCGGTCATCCACGTTGACACTCTTGACCCGCAGCACCGGCCAGTGCTGCGGCATGGCCAGCAGCCGCGCGTCATCGCCTTGCGGCAGCACGGCAGTCACCAGGCTTTCCGTCCTGCTGAGCTTGCAGCCGTGGGTTGCGGCGAGAAACTGGTGCAGCGACCCGCCCGCGTACTGCTCATCCAGGCCGGCAAAGCGCGTCGCGGAAATGAAATGCGAGATCACGCACAGCGGACGCGCGTCGGTGGTTCGCAGCGTCTCGATCCAGAACACCGGAGCGTTCACCGCAAGCCCCAGGCGCTCGGCGATCCGCCCAACGGCGGGCAGCGTCTGTTTGCGCAGGATGCGGTTTTCCGCTTGCAACCCGAGGGCTGCCAGGTTTTCGGTGAAGCGGGTGCCGGCGCCGATCTGGTAGTTGATCTGGGTGTCGAGCACGAACACGCCACGCCCGTGGCGGCGCTCCAGCAAACCCACGGTGACCAGTTGATCGATCGCGCGCCGCAGGGTGTGACGGTTGACGCCGAAGCGCTGTGCCAGGTCGCCCTCAGAGGGGAGACAGTCGCCGGCAGCGTAGAGGTTGGTGACGTCCTGCTCGAGCTGACGGGCGATTTGGGCGTAGAGTGCGGCGCCATGGTCGCGGGTAACGGCGTAAAGGCTCATGTCGGGTTATCTAGACAAGTAGATAGGGGCGCAGCCTACCGGCCCTGTGTGACAGCCCAATGAACTCTGTGTGACGATTGATCGCGAGGTGCGCGAAATTCGCGCGCGGAGCAGCGAAGCTCCGGCCGTGCGCCTTCGAGCTTCGCTGCCATTACGCGGGAATTACGCGGAAGTGGTGGTTGGTTTATCGGGTATCCACACTATCGCCAACCAGTGGCGAGGCACTGCGTGGCAGTTTTTCTGCCGGCAGATAGGCTTTACGCGGTTCGTGAATGCGGCACTGGTGACGGCTTGCATCCCTGCCGGATCGCAACCGATCGGTGTTCAGATGGTGGGTTTGGCCCGAACTCCACCGACCGCCCGCAAAATCACTCCCCGGGTATTTTGCGGCTCGATCACCGCGTCGATTTCCAGATGGGTGGCGGCTTCGGTGGCCTTGCCCCTGTCATAGAGCGCGCCAATCAACTTGGCGAACAACGCCTCGCGCTCCACTTCGCTGGCGGCCGCGTCCAATTCCTTTTTGAAACCGAGATGCACGGCCCCTTCGAGGCCCATGGCGCCGAACTCGCCGGTGGGCCAGGCGGCGGAATAGATCGGACGCGAGAAACTGCCGCCCGTCATGGCAATGGCGCCGAGGCCGTAACCCTTGCGCAGAAATATAGCCACCAGCGGCGACCGCAGGCGCGCGCCGGCGGTGAACAGGTCGGACATGACGCGCACCGCGCCCTCGGTTTCGCTCTCGGGGCCGACCATGAACCCCGGCGTATCGCACAGCGACAGCACCGGCAGTGCGAAGGCATCGCACAGATTGAGAAAGCGCGCCGCACTGGCCGCGCCCTGGGTGTCGATGGCGCCGCCGAGCACGCGGCAGTCGTTGCAGATCAGCCCGAACGGGTTGCCCTCGATGCGCAGCAGGCCGGTGATGATGGTTTTGCCGTAGTGCGGGCGAATCTCGACGAAGGAGTCGGTGTCCGCCAACGTGGTGATGATGCGGCGCACATCGTAGGTGTAACGGCGATCCGCCGGCATCAAGTCCCACAGCAGGTTCTGGTCGGCGCAGCGCCAGGCGTCGACCGGTCCCTGGAAATAGCTCAGCAGTTGCCGCGCGAGGCGGGTGGCGTCGCGCTCATCCTCGGCCAGCACGTCGATCACCCCGGTGGTGGTCTGCACTTCGACGGGGCCGATGGCTGTGGGCGGATACACACCCATGCCGCCACCTTCGATCATCGCCGGTCCGGCCATGCCGATCCAGGATTGGCGGGTTGCCACTGTGATGTCGGCGCAGCCGAACAGCGCGGCGTTGCCCGCGAAGCAGAAGCCGTTGTTGACGGCGATGCGCGGCACCACGCCGGCAAGCCCGGCCCACATCGCGAAAGTGGTCACGTCCATGCCCGCGACCTGATCGGTGTCGCCGGGCCGGCCGCCGCCGCCCTCGGTGTACATCACCACCGGCAGGCGCAGCTCCGCCGCCAGCGCCATGACGCGGTCGAGCTTGCGGTGATGAAAATAACCCTGGGTGCCGGCGAGCACGGTGTAATCGTTGACGATGACCACGGCACGCGCCTTATCCTCGGCAAACAGGTCCGCGTTGAGGGTCGCGAGCCCGGTGATGACGCCGTCGGCTGCCGTGTTGACGGCCAGATCGTCGAAGTCGCGGCGCTGGCGCTGGGCGGCCACCGCGAGCTGACCGTATTCCTGAAGCGAATCCGCATCGCAGAGATCGGCGAGGTTCTCGCGCGCGGTGCGATAGCCACGCTCGCGGCGCTTTGCCGCCGCAGCGGGACGACCGGCGTCCAGTGTGATGCGCAACCGCGTGCGCTGTTGTTGCAGCAGACTGTGCTTGTCGGCGAGATCCGATGGCGGCGCCGGACGCACCGGCCGGCGCTTGCCGGTCAGGCGGATCGCACAAATCAATCCGTTCTCGAGCACGTTGTCGCCCGGCGCAACCTGAATGTGCTGCACCACGCCCGCCGTGGCGCTGCGCACTGGTAGTTCGCCCGCTGCGGTGACCAGCAGCCCGAGCGTCTCGCCGGCGCTGACGGTCGCACCAACCGCCACATCCATCCGTGTAACGGTGGCGGCGGTGGGGGCAGTGATAGAAACGATACGACTCATGGCGATGGTTCCAGAAAACTCGGATGCGGGGGTTCCGCCTCGAATGAGTGGATCAGACGTGTCCGGCGCATTGTAGTGTGGCGAATCCCGGCGTCGGTTTCGGGGTCCGGTGGTGAGGGTATCCAGGTGCTTCGCCACGCTCATGGTCACCGCGAGCAGGCCGCCGGAAAGCGGCTGCGGGCCCATCGGTCGCGTTGCGCGCCGCGTATCCGGCCCCCGAGCGCCACTTTTGCGCAGCCGGTCAATAGCAATCGTTGCCTTCCGACGACCAGCTTTCCACGTTGTTGGCGGGCGAAATCCGCACCAGTATCTTGCAGTAATACTCCGCCGTGGTGACCGGAAAGCTGTGATAGGCCGGCGTCGATATCCAGCTCCCGCCGCGGCGATCTCTGACCAAGACCGGGCCTCCAACAGGGTAGGAGCCGCCCCCGCTGGTGACGCTGTGGTTGCGAGCGTATTCAAACACGCGCCCGCCGGTCGTCAACGTGAAGGAATTGGAAGGCGGGCCCTTGGCCAGAACCAGATCGTCGGCGGTGCCGCCGACGAAAGGATCCATGGACTGGTAAAACTTCGCCTTGCGCTGTGCTTCCGAAGCGCAGCCGGACAGCAGGAGCGCCGCCAGCACTGCGACGATCGTACGCATGATGTCCTCCTTCACGAACGTATTTTCAGGGAGTGAAACCCATCGTGATGGCTGCGACGGTTCTAACAGCCGGTCAGGAAGCCCGGGTTCGCTCTGCGGCCAGCCGGCAGCCCTCCGCCGGGCGAAACAGTTCGCGCAGAAGATAATCCCGAAAGTCCTGCGGGTAGTTCTGCATCGCGAGGGCCCGCGCCATGCACAGCAGCCAGGCGTCGCGCTCCGACTCTCCGATGGCAAGGTGAGCATGGGCCGAAGGTATATGGATCGACCCGTATTTTTCCATATAAAGTTTCGGGCCACCCAGCCAGCCGCACAGAAAGCGATGCAGCTTGTCGGCGGCACCGGACAGGTCGGACGGATGCATCGCGCGGATGGTGGCGGCTTCGGGGAGGGTGTCCATCTGTCGGTAAAAATCGGCGACCAGGCGACGGATGCCCTCGGCACCGCCGGCGGCCTGAAATGAGGCGTCGCCATCGCCATAGGGGCGCGGTTGGCGTGTTGCAGACGTGGTCAGGGACGGATCGTTCATTGCTTAATCCTCGTTACGGCCGGATCGCTGTGCAGCCGGAATTGTGCAGGCAGACGCCAGGCATCCGTGTCCCGGATCACGGTGTGTGGACACATAGAGATTCGGGGCCAGCCCCGGGCCCCAAGGGATTCCTCGACGCGCGCTTTCAGCCATGCGCCGTCATTTGTCGGATGCGGTCGCAAATACGTAGGGCTCCAGCGTCTCCTGCGCCTGGACACGGTATTTGTGCCATCTGCCGCCGCCGTAGTAGGCAAGGCTGCCCGGCTCGGCGTTGCCCTCGTGGTTGTAGTAGGAAATGCAATCTCGCAACGGCAGGGTGGCCAGATCGACTTCGCGACAGTGCGCCGCGTACTCGTTTTCTTTCTCTTCCTTGATATCGACGATGTCGGCGCCTTGCTCGCGCAGGGTTTTCAGCATCCACAGAATGTAATCGCCGTGATCCTCGATCGTATCCGTGAAATTGAAGCTGCCGCCGCCGCCCTGGGGCCCGGAAATGATGAACAGATTCGGGAAGCCTCGGCTCTGCAAGCCCAGAAAAGTCCGGGTGCCACCTTGCTCCCACTTCTGCTTCAGGGACAGCCCGTCGCGGCCGATGATCATGCCGAAGGTCGCGGTCGCCATCCACTGGAATCCGGTCGCGTAGACCAGCACGTCGAGAGGGTATTCCACACCGTCATGGACGATGCCTCGCTCATTGATTTTGCTGACGCCGCGCGGCGCGGTGTCCACAAGATGAACATTCGGCTTGTTGAAGGTGGGCAGATACTCGTCGTGAAACGTGGGCCGCTTGCAGCCGTAGGCGTAATAGGGCTTCAGCGCAGCCGCGGTTTTCGGGTCCTTGACGATGGCGTCAACCCGGGCGCGAATCTGCTCCATGATGCGGAAATTGGTGTCCAGTTGTTTTTGCTGCCGCTCTTCCGGCGACAGAGGCGTCGCGTGTACCTTTTTCTCCTTGGATTCGGTGACCTTGCCGGACAGATAATCGTCGTTCGCCGCCAGGGCGCTGCGGCCCGAGGAGATTTTCGCGAAGCGTGCGCGCCGGGCACGCGCCCAGCCCGGTTCGTTCTTCCAGGTTTCGATCTCTTCCGGAGTCGTCGCGCGCTGGTCGCGCACATCGATGGAAGAGGGCGTGCGTTGAAAGACGTACAGCTCCTTCACGATCTTGGCGAGTTCCGGAATCGCCTGCACGGCGGTGGCGCCGGTGCCGATGATGCCCACCCGCTTGTCTTTCAGATCGACGTTGTAATCCCAGCGCGAGGTGTGGAAGGCCTTGCCCTTGAAGGTCTCCATGCCTTCGACTCTGGCCAGCTTCGGCGTGGTCAGGATGCCGTTGGCGATGACCAGGAACTTGGCTTTCATCTTGTCGCCGCGATCCGTGCCGACAATCCAGCGCCCCGTTGCCTCATCCCACCGGGTTTCTTCAACGGTGGTATGAAACAGGCAGTGGTCGTAGAAATGGAATTTTTCCGCGATGTTCTGGCAGTGCTCCATGATCTCGAAGCCGCTGGCGAACTTCATGGTCGGGATGTAGCCGGTCTCTTCGAGCAGCGGCAGATAACTGTAGGCCTCGACATCGCAGGCAATGCCCGGATACCGGTTCCAGTACCAGGTGCCGCCCACGTCGCCGCCTTTCTCGCAGAAGCGCACGTCCTTGAAACCCGCCTGGCTCAGCTTGTACCACAGCATCAGGCCGGCAAAGCCGGCGCCCACCACGAGGATTTCGCACTCGTCGGTCAGGGCTTCTCTCGGCACCGGAGCCACCGAATGCACGTCCTCGAGGTATTTGCTGAACGTCCCTTCCAAAGCGATATAGTCGGCGGCGCCGGCGCGCGACTCCTTGAATTCGCGGTATTTGGCTTGCTCCTGCGCGTTGAATACCGCGCCGGCGGGGGCTTCGGGAAGCGCCTTGAGCGCCTCGTCATTGACGATGGCGTAGCCTTTCCCGGTGATTTTGTCGTTGGCCTTCGCGGCGCGGGTGTTGAAGATTTTCAAGCCGGTAGCTGGGTCTGTGCGGACTGGCATGACTGACATGGTGCTGCTCTCACTGCTTCAAGGTTATGGGTAAACGAAGTATCGCTGGCATCGACTGGCGGGTCCAGTTGCGGTTGGGAATGGTGTGGCAGGGTCGGTCGCCCTTCTCGGATTCGTCCGCCGCGCCATGCGGCCGGCGTGGAACGGCCCTGAATCTGTGCCCCGCACGGCGGTCGGATACCTTCCTTTGCGGGTGGCCGGGTCAGGGCCGGGCTGGCGGTGAAGGTGTCGGCGATGCGGAAGTTCACGGATTTTGCCCGTGCGCCAGCATGGCACGGACGCAATCCTCAAGTGGTTGCAAATGTCGATCGACCACGGCGACAACAGTCAGCGGGTCGATGGTGCCAAGATAGCTATGCACCAGAATATTGCGAAAGCCGGCAATTTCGCGCCATGGAATATGCGGGTATCGCCCCTTCAATTCAGCCGGTAACAACTGCGTCGCCTCGGACAATGTCTGGAGATTCCGCAACGCGGGATCATAGAGGATGTCATCCGCTGCAATATCACCGCGCGTCTGAATTCTTCGCACTTTTTCTATGGCATCAAGGATGTGGTGTGCATAGGGTTGCCACGGCTTGCTCATAGATCCACCGCCTCATCCAGCACCTGCTGGCGGATATGACGGTTCAGTTCGTGCTCCGGCACCAAATCAACCTTGCGTCCAGTCAGCTCCGACAGCGCTTCAGCCAGGGGCAAACGCTGGGCGAACAGATCGTATCCCGGCGGGAAGTCCACCAGAAAATCCACATCACTCCCGGGCAACTCCTGCCCGCGGGCCACCGAGCCAAACACACGAATTCGCCGCGCCCCGTAGCGACAGGCTATGGCGTCTATGGCCGCTTTCTGGCGATGCAGATATTCAAGCAACATGGGGACTCCTGCTTGCCGTGGCCCTGATGGCTTTCCGCACACTGCCGGTCAGTCGGGGCAGGCTGTCGGTGAAGGTGTCGGCGATGCGGAAGTTCACAAGGGCCTCAAGTCAAAATCGATGTGATCCACTTCGTGGGGTTTGATAGCGGCATTGACCGCCGCACGGAAGCGCGTGAAGGCTTTCCTGTTTCCGCCTCGGGCGAGAGAAAACCAACTACCCCAAGGCGGGGAAGTGTCGCTCCTGGCCCGGACCACCAATCGCCGCCGCTTCGCGCCTTCAAACCGGAGGGGCGAAGTCACGCGCCCGAGTTCGTGACCCGCGACTTCATCCCAGTTGGCCCGCAAGTGCTCTATGAGCTTCGTCGCGTCTTCAGCACTTATTTTTGGTTTAGGGTCGGCAGTCCACCCCCAATGCCAAGGCGGGGAGTAGCTGTCTTGATTCCAGGACTCCGGAAAACTCGCGTTCCACTGCTCGATCGGAATGGCCGCCAACCTTGCAATCGCCTCATCCAGAAGGTCGTGCCGATCAGCCCATTCCAACTGCTGGCGGAGGCGGTGGTGCTTCGAGGCGTCGGATTCACCTGACGCCGCCAAGATCAGGGGGGCCGGTGGGTTGGGTGCATCTACTGGCTTCGCCGCCGACAGCCAAGACCAGAATTCGTGCCAAGCCAGTCCGGCCGGACTGGACCGGCCAGCAGCTTTGTACTCGGACAGCGTGGCCGCAATCCGGTCTTGCCCCGTCATACCCGAAACACCTTCATCACCTCATCCCCCAGGTGGTTGATCACCTTTACCGCAATCCGCCCGCTCTTGGGCTTGCCAAACGGCCGCGAGGTGTCGCTGTTCAGGCTGGCCCAGGCGTCTTCGTCGATCTCGGCCTTGAGCGTGGTCTTCAGCGCCTTGTAGGGATCGTTCGCGCCCAGGAAATAGGCGTGGCGGACGAAGAAGCTTTCCTCGTTGTAGTCGGTGTCGATGAACCAGCAGGCGATGCCGGCGGCAGAGTCGCTGCGCACTTCGCCGGTGCTGGGGTCGAACACGTCCACGCCGTTGACCTTGACCTGGTGCTGGCCGTCCGGCGCATCGAGGATGTCGATGTCCGGCTCGCCGAAGATCACGAACAGGTTGCCCTTGCCGGTGTTTTTCAAGTCATCGGCCATGTGCAGGTCGGCGTTCATGCGCGCCTTGAGCACGGGGATGCGGCCGAGCTTGTCGAACTCGCTGGCGTGGGCGTCGTAGTTGAAGGCGCAGGCGATCAGCACGTCGAAGCCGGCGTCGCCGGCCTCGCGCGCGGCTGCAACCAGATCGCTGCGCTGCACGGTGCCGAACTCGGGGCCGATGAAGATGGCCGCGCGTTTCTCGCGCTGTTCCCCTCTCCCCCGGCCCCTCTCCCGCGAGGGGAGAGGGGAGATTCAGCGTCTGCCGCTGTTTCGCGGGAGGACTCTGTTTCTGTTTCACCGGGGGAGGGCGGAGACTTGGCGCCCGTCCCTGTGCCGCTGGTGGCGAGGGCAGCGTTGGCCCCTCCCCCCTCGCGGGGGAGGGGTTGGGGAGAGGGGGCGCTTTCCACATAGCGCCCCTCGGCGCAGACCAAATCGCCGGGCCAGGGGACGAGCGAGGTGAAATTGATCTTGTCGGTCTTGTGCGCCTGCTGCACGCCGGCGGTCTTGAGGTTTTCCAGGATGATCTGGGCGAAGTCGCGGCTCTTGCCGTAGTCCGGCCCGGTCTCGGCGATGGGGTCGATCAGCTCGTCGTTTTCGTCCACGCCCAGCGTGCGGTGGGGCGACAGGCTCTCGACCGTGAACGGCCCGGCGACGCGCACGCGCCTGTTATCGGCGTAGGGCTTGTCGTAGAGGTATTCGGAATCCGCCTTGGCAGCGATGGATTTGTCGATTTCCCGCTGGCGGGCGATGCGGGCCTGCCACCAGTCGGCGTGGAGTTGTTTGGCGGCGTCCGGCCAGTCGGCGCCGGCGTCGCGGGGGATTTGCCATTCTTCCCACGCCCGCTTGTCTTCCTCTTCCCTGGCGGGAGAGGGCCGGGGAGAGGGGTGCGCGTCGGAAGATCCCCCTCTCCCAACCCCTCCCCCGCCAGGGGGGAGGGGCTTGAAGAGCGCTCCAGCGCGGCGTTGAGTTGCGTGCGCAGCGGTTCGAGCTTTTGCTGCCACTTCTCCCAGATGACATCGATCTCGGCGTTGTTGGCGATGGACTTGAGGGTGATATGAGGCACCCGCTCGTAGACGAAGCCCTGGCGCACGCTGCCGCGCGTGGGCTTGGTGGAGGGCGCGGTGCGGGTGATTTCCGCTTCCTTTCGCTGACCTTCGGGGCTGTCGGCCAGCAGGTAAAACGGATAGCGCGCGCCCATGATGCGGGCACGGGCCAGCGCCAGCGCGACGCGCGAGGTGTCAATCGTGATCCAGCGGCGGCCCCATTGTTCGGCGACGTAGGCGGTGGTGCCGGAACCGCAGGTGGGGTCGAGCACGAGGTCGCCGGGGTCGGTGGTCATGAGGAGGCAGCGTTGAATGAAGTCCGTCAGCGTTTGAACTACGTAAATGCGTTCCTCGCCAAATCCAGATGGCGTGAGGTCAGTCCAGTTATTCCCAGGCGCAGAATGTCCCGATTCATCGTGATAGTTCTTCCACCGAATGCTCTTTCCAACGGCAAAAAGTCGCCCGGATTTGGCCAGCCGGTCGCGCTTGTCTTCTCCGAATGACCAACCGCGCTTGCCAGACGGCACAGCAGGAATATCGTGGAAGTGGAAAATAAACCTGCTGCTCTCTGAACCAGTCTGTGATGTTGTGTCTTGTAGCCTCAGAATTCGCCCATTAGGGATGGGCTCCTCCCCGCGCTTTTGTTTCACTGACAGATCAATTAATCGACCAAGCTCAGGTTCGATGCAGACATATCTTTCTTCCGCGCTGCCGATCGCCGGCTTCGCCACTAAGACCCTGCGGTACTTACACTGTTCGGCGTTCCTCGCATAGAACAGAATGAAATCCTGAACGCCGGAAACGTACTGCGCTGTTTGTCCGCTTGTCTTCTGGATCGAGATTTGGGAGATGAAGTTTGTGTCCCCAAACACCTCATCCATCACCGCCCGTACCCGGTGCACGTTCTCATCCCCGATCTGCACGAAGATCGAGCCGGAGTCCGTCAACAAATCCCGCGCCACGGTGAGCCGGTCGCGCAGGTAGGTGAGGTAGCTGTGAATGCCGTCGCGCCAGGTGTCGCGAAAGGCCTTGACCTGTTCCGGCTCGCGGGTGATGTGGCCGCTGTTGCCGTCCTTCACATCGCGACTGGTCGTTGACCACTGGAAGTTGCTGTTGAATTTGATGCCGTAGGGCGGATCGAAATAGATGCACTGCACCTGCCCGCGCAGGCCCTCGCGCTCGGCCAGGCTGGCCATGACTTGCAGGCTGTCGCCCAGGATCATGCGGTTGGACCAGTGGGCGTCGTGCTGGTAGAAGTCGGTCTTGTCGGCGCTGTCGGGAATGCGGTTGAAGTCGGCGAAGAGGTCGATTTGCGCCCCCTCTCCCCGGCCCTCTCCCGCGAGGGGAGAGGGAGAAAAGCGCTTCAGGTCGTCGATCAGCACCTTGGGGTGAATCTTTTCCTGGATGTACAGCGGCGGGGCGTGGACGACCAGGTCGGACCAGTCCTGCATGTCCTTGCCGCGCCAGACGAGCTGCGGGTCGAGGTCGCGGTTGCGGCGCTCGTAGGCGACGCGGACGGGGTTTTTGGTCTGCTCGTCCAGCACCGACTGGTATTCGGCGGTGGGGATGTTCTTGCGGGTTGCCTCAGTGTGGGTCAGCGTTGCGACGCGCACGGGGGCTTTGGGGGTTTTGGCCATGCCGGGCTCTTTAATCCGTAAAGGAATCCGTGAAGGGGTTGTGGATGGTCAGGCCATCTATCTGCTGGCCATTGTGAAGGTCTTCGGTCAGCAGTCGCTGGCTGCCGGCTTCGAGCGCGGCAGCAATGATGAGGCTGTCGTAAAAACTGAAGGCGTAGCGTTCCTGTAGTGCCAGGGCGCGGGCGTACAAGGCTGGACTGGGCTGCACCCGCCACAGCGGCAGCAACGAATTTTGCAGAATCTGGGCCGCAACCTCGGGTGTCACCTGCCGGGTGAACTTGCGGGTCAATACGTGCAGGGTTTCCTGGACAACCTGAAAGCTGATGGCGGCGTCGCCCGCGGCCAGCGCGCGCGACACCAGGCTTTGCGCGATCGCCTGCTTGCGGGCATCGGCATCGTCGAACAGATAGATAAAGACGTTGGTGTCGAAAAAGTCACCGCCGCTCATTCATTTCGTCCCGCGTGAATTTGCGACCACCGCTGCTGTATTTGCCCTTCACCTGGGCCATGAATTCCTCGAACTTCTGAGCCTGCCGCTGGCGGGAGTATTGCTCCAGCCACAGCCGGAACTGTTCGTTGAGGGTGCTGCCCTGTGCGCGGGCGGCTTCGCGGGCGGCTTCGATCAGGGTTTCGTCGGCGCTGAAAGTGATGTTTTTGGTCATGGCGGTGTCCTGTGGCAAACGAACACGAGTAGTTTCACACGGCCTTTTTCTTGTGTCCATTACCGCGTGCTCGATCCGGGTGCCGAATCAAGCCTCCAGACGCAATTGCTACCTGAGGTGCGGACGACCGGCGATGCTGGCCAGGCGCTTGTCGCGGGTCCACTGCCGGGCCGGGCCCGCCAGCGCCGCGTCGCCCTTGCGCGGGTGGTCGATCCAGACCGGGGTGTCCGCCAGCACCACGGGCAGAACCATTCGCGCAGGATCATGCGGGTTGCGAACGGCGCCGCGGAACCGGCTTGATCTGCGGCTCGCTGCCGCCCAGGCGCGCCAGCCGGCAGGCGCTGTCGCGCTCGATCAGGGCTTTGAGGGCCTCGCGGATCAGCGCCGTGCGGTCGGTGATGCCGGTGATGCGCTGTGCCTCGTCGAGCAGGGCTTGGTCCAGGTTGATGGTGATGCGCATGGGGTGTGTCGCGTAACCGTGGGATTCTCATTGCTACGTCAGGTGATGCCGGTTTTGATGCCTGGTTTTGACTGGCTCAGCGGGTTATTGCTCTGCCCATCCAGCGCCGACCGCCATTCGGTGGTGGGGGTGTTCTTGCGGGTGGCGTCGGTGTGGATTTCGACGGTTTTTCCGGCTTTTTCAGTCGTTGGCATACGACTGAATTTCTTATGGTTCCCGGCGACGGGTCAGGCGCTGCCTGATCAGGTCCGGGTTGCGGCGATTATCGAATATGGCGTAAATCCGTATCGTGTCGCGCTCGATGCGGTAGTACACCGAGTACGGAAAGCGTCTGGCAAGCAGGCGATGATAATTGCCGAAAAAGACGGCGTGGACCCCGGCATGGATGTGCAGCGATTCGACGTCGGCCATCATGGAATCCAGAAAATAGTCGCCGAGCCCGTCCGACTGGCTCGCGTAAAAGCGATAACCTGCCTGAAGCTGCCGCTGCGCAAACGATGAAATCTCGATCCTCATTCAACACTTGCGCGCAGACGGCGCTTTGCGGTTTCCCAGTCCTCAAAGGTTTCTTCGCCGCGTTCGATGGCAGCCGCCAGCTCTGCAAGCACCTTGCCGTGCCACGCCGGGGGTTGTATCTGGTCGGCATGCCGGCTCAGATCGTCCCAGATGGCCTCCATCACCCGAAGTTTTTCCTCGATGGTCATCTGATCCAGAGGCAGTGAAATGGTCACGCTGATTCCTCCTGACCGCAGATTTCGTGCGCGGTCCGTGGGCTGAGTAGCTGGTCGATCATCTTACCGAACTCGGCTTCGACCCTGGCGGCGAAATCCACCTGCATCTGCCACACGTCGGTGAACTCGGCAAATGCCCAGCGGCCGTGCGTGCCCAGGTGATTCACGCCGGGCACCCAGTAGGTATCCATGGTGGATTTTTTCTCCTTGGCGTCCTCGCCCCGGTAGCCCTTGATCTCGACGATGAGATTCAGGGATCGTCCGCGCCGCGACCGTCATCGATACGCACGATAAAGTCCGGGCGGTAAATGCGCATCTCCGAACCGTAGCGATAGGGCACGTCCAGGCCCAGGTTGTGGTTCTTCACATAGGCCAGCACGCGCGGATGCGCCTCGGCCACGCGGCAGAATTCGGCCTCCCAGTCGCTGTCCAGGATCACCCAGTTGAGGTGGCACTTGGGCGGCGGGCCGCTGGTGTCCCAGCGCTCGGTCTTGCTGGTGTTGAAGCCGACGTGCGCGGTGCTGCCGGTGGGGTTGTAGGGGTCGAGCACGGCGGTGATGGGTTTGCTGCCGATCAGGGCGCGGGTGATGCCGGCCTCGATCTTGTTGCAGGCCATGTCGGCCAGCATTTTGTACTTGAGCTGGGCCGGGTAGGTGCCGCCCTTGCAGACCAGGTAGCCCTCCAGCCACTGGCGGGCGATGCGCTTGAGCTGGCCGAACAGGTGCAGTTGCGGTTCGCCGTTGGCGTCGCGGTATTTGTTCAGCACCAGGTGCGAGCTGAGTTCGTACACCACCTGCGAGGGGCGCACGTCGCCGGTGTGGACCAGGTTCAGGTCCACCGTCTCGCCGATGATGCCGGAATTGCGCGTTTCCGTGGCGCCGACCAAGTCGGGCGTGAGTTCCAGCACCGAGTCGGCGTTGAACGCGGCGGTGAGCCGCTCTTGGGGCAGTTCGGCGCGATAACCCTGCACGCGCGGAAAGCGGATTTCCAGGTGATCGCGCGCCGGCCGCACGGCCTTGACCTGGACGGTGTCGCGCGGCGGCTGCGGCGGGCTGACCACCGGCTTGGCGGTGAAATCGAACGGAATGCCGAGCACGTCGGCGTACTCGACGTTGAACAGGCCGTCCTCGTTCAGTTCGTAGGACTGCCGACGCAGGGCGCGGCCGATGACCTGTTCGCACAGCAATTGCGTGCCGAAGGCGCGCATGCCGAGGATGTGGGTCACGGTGTTGGCGTCCCAGCCTTCGGTGAGCATGGACACCGACACCACGCAGCGGATGGACTCGCCCAGGCGGCCGGGCTTGCCGACGGTGTTCATCACCTCGCGCAGCAGGCGGGCGTCGTCGAAGCTCTTGCCGTCGCGAATCTCGTCCGCCAGGGCGCCGCCACGCTCCAGGACTTCGTCCCTGAACTGCTCGATTTCCGGCCCGGCGGCCTGCCGGAAGCTGTCGTCGAGCGCCTCGCCGGATTCGAGCTGTTCGCTATCGATCAGCAGGGTGTTGGGGCGGGCCAGCGGGTTGCCGTGTTCGTTGAAATTCCGGAACAACTCGAAATTACCGATGAAGGGCGGCAGTGTCGAGCCGTCTTCCTGCGGCTCACGCTGGAAGCCGGAAATGAAGTCATAAACCAGCTTGGAGATCGCAGTGTTCTGGCAGACCACGATGAAGCACGGTGGGACGCGAATGCCGGTCTTTTGCCAGAGTTCAAAGGTCTGCTTGTAATGGCCGTATAACGCTTCCAGCGCCGTGATAAGGGGCGCCGGCAGGTCGAACGGATCGAGCTTTGAGGCCTTGCCGCGGCCTTTTTTGGGCATCTTCTTGCCGATGTGTTCCCACAGGTTGCGGAACATGGGCATCTCGTTGCCGGGAATGTTGTCCGCGACCGGCACGCGCGGCAGCTTGACGATGCCGCACTCGATGGCGTCCATCAGCGAGAAATCGCTCATGGTCCAGGGGAACAGCGTGCCCTCGGCGTAGCCGGAACCGCTCAGGAAAAACGGCGTGGCCGACAGGTCGAGCACCTGTGCCAGGCCCAAGGTGCGGTTGACGGCCTCCAGGCCAGAAATCCACAGGCGCGCGGCTTCCTTGTTCTTTTCGGCTTCTTTCCGGTCGTCGCCCTTGAGGTCGTCGTCGGCCGCCGCACCGGGTTTTTCGCGATAGCAGTGGTGAGCCTCGTCGTTGATGGCGAGGATGTTTTTCAGGCCCATCAGCTCAGGGCAAACCCGCTGCAACATCTGGCCCTCGGTTTCGAGCGTGTCGAGCGCCTCGCCGCCCCGGCCTTGCAGCAGCAGGCGGCCACCCTTGGACAGGTCCAGGCGCTCGCGGCGTTTGAAGGCGTGATAGTTGGTGATGACGATCTTGGCCTTGCCCAGATCCGCCAGCAGGTCGGCGGGCACCAGCTCGCGGCTTTGGTAGTAGCTGTCCGGGTCGTTCGGTTGCAGGACGCGCAGGCGATCCTTGATGGTGATGCCGGGCGCGACGATCAGGAAGCCGCGGGTGAACTTTTTGCTGCCCGGCCGGCGCACGGCATTGATGGTCTGCCAGGCGATCAGCATGGCCATGACGGTGGTCTTGCCGGCGCCGGTGGCGAGCTTGAGCGCCAGGCGCATCAGTTCGGGGTTGGCGTCCTGGTTGGCATTGGCCAGATGTTCGAGAAAGCGCTCGCCGTTCCTGCCGATCTGCGGCGCCACTTCGGTCAGCCAGATGGCGGTCTCGACCGCCTCGACCTGACAGAAAAACGGCCGGACGCTGCCGAACGCGTGGTGGCGCCAGTGCTGGAGCAGGCGCGCGGTCTCGGGCGTGACGCGCCAGTCGGCGGGGTTGGGGATGGCCCGCCACTTGTCCACCTCGGCGCGCACGCCGTTGATGATGGCCGAGTGGTACTGCTGCGCCTGCGTGGACAGGCCGTCGTCGAACAGAAGCGCAGTTTGCGCGGGCGTGCCTTTCTGTTTGCGCGGCTTGGGAATGGGCGTGATGAACTCGGCGCGGCGGCGACTGGGCTGAACAACCTGAGTGGGCTGGCCCGTGTCGTCCAGCTCCCAATGCCGCTGCGGGTAGGCGTACGGCGAGTTGAGGATCGGGTGCGTGAAGAAGGGGTCGCTCATGGATGGCTCTGATTAACGGGCGAGTGATCGGGACCGATTGCGCGGCGCGATCGGCGTCACGCGGTCGTCCCTGTTGTGGTCCATGTTGCGGGCAATGTCATGGTCCATCGTCCTGATCTCGGGCGGGGCCGTTCCGGTCGGCAATCGAAGCGTTCGACATCCAAAAGCGTGCATGTGGCGGAGCGGGTGGGAGCGGAGTGCGGCGAAAAGTATGTGGTTTGCCATCGCACGCGTCCAGCCATCAAATTTGTCCGACTCATCAGTCGCTTGGCGATGGCCATTGGCGTGACGCAGCGCGTTCGGAGCGGCGCTAACAGCTTGCGTGGCAGCGGCGCGGTGGATTCGGGACTGGCTGAGCGGCCGGGTTGCCGGTCCCCGCGGCGCGGCTTGCAGGGTCGGGAGTCCATCACGATAATGACGGCCCTTTTCCGTCAGCTCAAAGCCGGAGTGCCCCTCAGGTGAAACGACCGCAGCCGCAGGATTTCTTCAAGGACTGGAAAGCGCGTGAGGCGCTGGCCGAAGCCATGATCCCGCTGATCGGCAAGCTGTACCGGGAGAACAACGTCTCCCTTTATATGTACGGCCGCAACATGGTCAACCGCTCGGTCACCGATCTGATGAAGGCGCACCGCTTCGTGCGTCAGGTCGAGCAGAACGAGCTGTCGGAATTCGATACCTTCCCGATGATCCTGGCGCTGGCCGATATGGATCTGGGGCCTGCCCATGTGGATATCGGCAAGCTCACCGTGGGGTTTCAGGAGCAGAGCAACGGGCGCACACCGCGGGATTACTTGCAGCAGGTGATCGGCAACGACATCGGCGCCATGCGCAAGCCGCTGCCGCAGCCCCAGGATGTGGTGCTCTACGGCTTTGGCCGCATCGGTCGGCTGCTGGCGCGCATCCTGATCGAGAAGACGGGCGGCGGAGATACCCTGCGGCTGCGCGCCATCGTGGTTCGTAAAGGTGGTGGCCCGGGTGATCTGGACAAGCGCGCGAGCCTGTTGCGCCGCGATTCGGTACATGGACCCTTCCGCGGCACCATTCGCGTGCTGGACGAAGAGCGCAAGCTGATTTGCAACGGCAACGAAATCCACGTCATCGAGGCGAATTCGCCCGCCGAGGTCGATTACACGCGCTACGGCATCAGCAACGCCATCGTGATCGACAACACCGGCGCCTGGCGCGACGAGGCCGGGCTGTCCGGGCATTTGCAATGTCCGGGCGCCGCCAAGGTCATCCTGACCGCGCCGGGCAAGGGCAAGATTCCCAACATCGTCTATGGCGCGAATCAGCATGAAATCACGCCTGACCAGAAGATTCTGTCGGCGGCGTCCTGTACCACCAATGCCATCGTGCCGGTGTTGAAAGCCGTGCTGGATGAATACGGGATTTGCAGCGGGCATGTGGAGACGGTGCATTCCTACACCAACGATCAGAACCTGATCGACAATTACCACAAGGGCGCGCGGCGCGGGCGCAGCGCACCGCTCAACATGGTGATCACCGAGACCGGTGCCGCCAAGGCGGCGACCAAAGTCATACCCGCGCTTGCCGGCAAGCTCACCGGCAATGCGATCCGGGTGCCGACGCCGAATGTGTCGCTCGCGATTCTCAACTTGCGACTGGGTCGCTCGACCACGGTTGCGGAAATCAACGAGTTCATGCGCCGCACGGCGCTGTTTTCGGCGCTCCAGCAGCAGATCGGCTACACCATTTCCAGCGAAGCGGTATCGACCGATTTTGTCGGCGACCGTCACGCCTGTGTGTTCGATTCGCAGGCGACGATCGTCAATGACGACAACTGCGTGCTCTATTGCTGGTACGACAACGAGTTCGGCTACAGTTGCCAGGTGGTGCGTTGTCTGGAGGAAATGGCCGGCGTCCGCTGGGCCATGTATCCGGCCCATGTCTGATTGGCCGAACCCGCGGCGGAGTGCGTCCGCAAGACCGGTGGCTCGCGGCGTACGCAGTGCTTGCGAGTAGGTGCCCCCCAAGGCGATACGGCCAGCAAGATTTCCCGGTGATCAGTGCGCGTCGCGGATGGGGTCAGCCCATTATCCGCCCGGCCCGATTTTTTCGTGACGAAAACGATGGCGCGAACATGAATAGTAAGCAACGCGCGGCCGGCCGGTTGTGGCTGATTTGCCGCCCGATTTCAGGGGTGGTCAGTCTGGCTGGCGCCTGTATCCATTGGGAGGGCATATGCTGATCGGGCTTCTGAAGGAAACGCTCCCGGGCGAGCGGCGCGTGGCGCTGGTGCCGGCACAACTCGCGCTGCTCGCGAAGCAGCGCCACGAGGTGCTGGTCGAGCGCGACGCCGGCGCTGCCGCCGGTTATCCCGACGCCGACTATCTCGCCGCCGGTGCCCGCATTGGCGAACGCTCCGAAGTGTTCGCGGGCGCGGAAATTCTCGTGACCGTGCGGGGCTCGGCCCTGGCGGAGGCCGCGGCCGCGGCCGACTTCGCCCAGATCCGCGCCACGCAGATCCTGATCGGGCTGTGCGAGCCGCTCGCGCATCCGGCCGGGGTGCAGCGCCTCGCCACCACCGGCGCCACCGTGTTTGCCCTTGAGCTGTTGCCGCGCACCTCGCGGGCGCAGGCGATGGACGTGCTGAGCTCGATGGCGAACCTCGCCGGCTACAAGGCGGTGCTGATGGCGGCGAACCAGGTGCCGCGCATTCTGCCGATGATGACTACCGCGGCCGGTACGCTCACGGCGGCGAAGGTGCTCGTGCTCGGCGCCGGGGTGGCCGGTTTACAGGCGGTCGCCACTGCCAAGCGGCTCGGCGCCGCGGTCGACGGCTACGACATCCGGCCCGAGGTGGCGGAGCAGATTCGCAGTGTCGGCGGCAAGTTCGTCGATCTTGGCCTGACCGCCGAAGCCGACACGGGCGGCTACGCCAAGGCGCAGACCGCCGAATTCATCGCCCGCCAGCAGGAAGCCCTCGCGCAGTTCGTGCGCGCCGCCGACATCGTCATCACCACCGCGCAGGTGCCGGGGCGCCGGGCGCCGGTGCTGATCACGGCAGCCATGCAGAAGGGCATGAGACCCGGTTCCGTGGTGGTCGATCTCGCCGCCGAATCGGGCGGCAACTGCGAGCTGACGCAATGCGGGAAAACCGCGCTGGTCGATGGTGTCACCATGATGGGGCCGGTCAACCTGATCTCCGAACTCGCCCTGCACGCCAGCCAGCTCTACAGCCGCAACATCATCAACTTCATCCTCAATCTGACCACGCGCGAAGGCGCGCTTGCGGACAAGGAGAACGACGACATCGTGCGCGAGACGCGTGCGGCGCACGGCGGCGAAATCAGCAGCGAACGCGTCAGGCAGGCGCTGGGTTCAACCTGAGGAACGACCATGGAATCGCTCAACCTTATCGACAGTCTGTTCGTCTTCATGCTCGCCGCCGTGGTCGGTTATCACGTCATCCACAAGGTGCCGCCGCTGCTGCACACACCGCTGATGTCGGCCACCAACGCGATCTCCGCGATCGCCGTGGTCGGCGCGCTGCTGGTGACCGGCGCGAACGGCAGCAAGCCGGCGACCATTCTCGGCGCGATCGCCGTTGCCGCCGCCGTCACTAACGTCGTGGGCGGCTTCCTGATCACCGACCGCATTCTCAAGATGTTCAACAAGAAGAAAGCCAAATGAGCACGCAGGCCTTCATTCAACTGGTTTATCTCGGCGCTGCGGCGCTGTTCATTTTTGGCCTGAAAGCGATGAGTTCGCCGCGCACGGCGCGGCGCGGCATGCTGATGGCGGCGGCGGCCATGGTCAGCGCCATCGGCGGTACGCTGCTCGATCCACATGTGGTGAACTACGAATGGATTGCCGTCGGTATCGTCGTCGGCACCATCCTCGGCGGCTGGATTGCGATCGCCACGCCGATGACACACATGCCGCAGCGGACCGCGCTCTCGCACGCCTTCGGGGCGCTGGCTGCGTCCCTGGTCGGCATCGCCCACTACTACGACCATGCGACCACCGTCACCCTGGTCGAGCGCGTCGCACTCGGGCTCGAAGTGGTGCTCGGCAGTTTGACCGTCACCGGCAGCCTGCTCGCCTTCGCCAAGTTGCAGGGCTGGGTCCGGGGTACCCCGGTCGCCTATCCGGGGCAGAACGCCGTGAGCCTGGTGCTGGCGGTGGTCATTCTGGTGCTCGCCGGCTGGTTCATTGCCGATCCTGCGGCGAGCTGGGCGTTCTATGCGATGGCCGCGCTGGCATTCGTTTTCGGCATCACGCTGGTAATGCCGATCGGGGCCGCTGACATGCCGGTGGTGATCGCGCTGCTGAACAGCTACGCCGGCCTCGCCGGTGCGGCCACCGGCTTTGCGCTCGACAACAACATCCTGATCGTCGCCGGTGCGCTCGACGGCGCCTCCGGCCTGATCCTCGCGGTGCTGATGAGCAAAGCCATGAATCGCCCGCTGCTGAATGTGGTGTTCGGCCGCATTGAGGCGAGCACGGCGGCGAGTGCCGATGATGTCTATGCCGGCAAGGTGCGCTCGACCACCGCCGAGGAATTCGCGCTGCTGCTCGAAGACGCGCGCCGCGTGGTGATCGTCCCCGGCTACGGCATGGCGGTATCCCAGGCGCAACACGCGGTGCGCGATCTCTACCTTGCGCTGGAGAAGCGCGGTGCCACCGTCGAGTTCGCGATCCATCCGGTGGCTGGCCGCATGCCGGGCCACATGAACGTGCTGCTCGCCGAAGCCGATATTCCCTACGAGCGCATGATCGAGATGGACACCATCAACCCGACCTTCGAGACCGTGGATGTGGCGATCGTGATCGGCGCCAACGACGTGGTGAACTCCAATGCGCGCGCATCCGACAGTCCCATCGCCGGCATGCCGATCCTCGATGTCGACAAGGCGCGCATGGTCATCGTGGTGAAGCGCTCCATGAGCCCCGGTTTCGCCGGCATTCCGAACCCGCTGTTTGCCGCCGAAAACACGCTGATGTACTTCGCCGATGCCCAGGCCGGTATTCTCGACGTGGTGCGCGAGGTCAAGACGCTTTAAGGATGCTCTCCAATCGTCGTTCCCGCGGAGGCGGGAACCCAGGGATATCAAGGTGTTCTGGACGCCCGCCTCCGCGGGAACGATGGTTGTTCAGCGTGTTCTCAAGCACGTTTCCGGACGCCATCACCCGGGACAGCGGCCCCGATTCGCCCCCGCATTTTTCTCCCGCACAGCCGGCGTTGTGATTCCGTTGATCCAGGCGCTGGCCGGGCCTTGCATCCGTCCCTTATGATGAGACAGTCGGCGGCGATTGGAATGGGGCGCTGTTGTGCGCTCAGGACACGTGGGGAGGGTGAGCGAATGGCATTCATGAATCGGACTGTGTTGGCGCCACTCGCATTTGTGTTGCTGAGTTTTGCGCTGGCGGGCTGTCAAGCCTTGCTGCCACGGGCCTCCAGCGAGTTGCGGGATACCTGGGGGAGCTTTGACGTGGCGCAGGAAGCCGTCAATCGCATCGTCCCGTACGATACTCGGCGCGCTCAACTGGCGGCCGAAGGGCTTGAGCCCGGGACAAACCCGGCGATTACGCTGTTGAGCTTTGCCGATGTGTCGCAACGCTTTTCGCTCGGCGCCACCATGACCGCGGACGAACTCGACCAGGGTCTGCGCGAATGCTTCGCCGCCGGCAAGCGCTGCACCGCCTATGCGATTGCGATCCGCGATGTGAAACGCCGTCGGGTCGGAAACTTCTGGCTCGACACGTTCAACTTCGTTCGCATCACGGATTCCACCGGCTGGAACTTTAACGCGTTGATCGTTTTTGTGGACGATCTCGTCGTCTACACGCTCACCGGCGGTCAGCCCCGCATCAGCGAGCGCGATCGGGTTCGTAACCCGCTGGGGCCGTTGCAGGCCTGGGGCGACATCCTGGCGAAGCACGCTCTCGAGTAGGTTGAAAGCTGCGGCGGGAGCTTTTTGGAGGGCGGTGCGATGGCTGTTCCCGCTGATGTCCGTTCCCGCCGCGGTTTTTGCCGAGCTGCCCGGACGACCGCTGGTGTTGTCGTTGACCGCGGCGACCCTTGGGTAACGCGCGAGTCAGGGAGCATGGTGCCGGCGCTGGGCCGAGGCGCTTTGCGGAGCACAGCGGTGGCTCTATACTCTCGCCCAGGTTGTGGTTCCAGGCTACGGTTGATACGCGCACCGCTTTCTCCAGCCCAGGTTCTGCCCAATATAATGTGAACGCACGCCGGCTTGAGCGGTGGATGCGGCCCCGTCAATCTTGTCCGCGAGGTTTTTCATGATCAAAATTCGTCGCGGATTGGATGTGCCGATTGCCGGTTGGGCACAGCAGGAAATCCACGCCGGTCCGGAGATCAGATCCGTGGCGCTGATCGGCTCGGACTACGTCGGTCTGCGGCCCACCTTGGCGGTGAAGGAGGGCGATCAGGTCCGGCCGGGACAGGTCCTGTTCACCGACCGCGACAATGCGGATGTCGCCTTCACCGCTCCCGCTGGCGGTGTGGTGCGCGCCATCCATCGCGGCGAGCGCCGGGTGTTGCAGTCGGTGGTGATCGATATCCTGGATGATCTCGATGGCGCCGGCAGTGCAGCGTTCCCTGCCTGGTTGCCGACGGAACTGTCGGGTCTGCGGCGCGATCAGGTGGTCGACAGCTTGGTGCAATCCGGCCTCTGGACCGCGCTGCGAACGCGGCCCTACTCGAAGATCCCGGCGCCCGGCTCCCAGCCGCATTCGCTGTTCGTCACCGCGATGGACACCAATCCCCTGAGCGCCGACCCGGCGCGGGTGATTGCGGCGGCGGAGCACGATTTCGCCGCCGGGCTGCGCGTACTGACGCGTCTGCTGGATGGCCCGGTGCATCTGTGCGTGGTGGCCGGAGCCGAAATTCAAGGCGGGGAAGGCGTCACCCGGCATGAATTTGCCGGCCCGCATCCGGCCGGTCTGGTGGGCACCCATATTCATTTCATCGATCCGGTGGGCGCCGACAAGATCGTCTGGCACATCGGCTATCAGGATGTCATCGCGGTCGGCCGCCTGTTTCTGACCGGTCGTCTCGACACCGGGCGCGTGGTCGCCCTGAGCGGTCCCAGCGTCAAGGTGCCCCGGCTGGTGCGCACCCGGCTGGGCGCGAACATCGCGGAGCTCACTCAGGGCAGTCTGGTTGCCGGTGATGTCCGGGTGATCTCGGATCGGTGCTGTCCGGGCGCCGTGTCGAGGGTCCCCTGGGTTATCTGGGGCGCTACCACCATCAGGTGTCGGCGCTGGAAGAGGGCGCCCGGCGCACCTTCATGCGCTATCTGTCGCCGGGGGCTGCCGCGCATTCGGCGCTGCCGATCTATTTGTCCAGTCTGACTCCGGGCAAGACCTTCGCGATGAACTGCAACACCAACGGTAGCGAGCGCGCCATGGTGCCCCTTGGCAACTATGAAAAAGTGATGCCGCTGGACATCCTGCCGACGCAGTTGCTGCGCGCCCTGATTGTCGGCGACACCGAGATGGCCCAGAAGCTGGGATGTCTGGAGCTGGACGAGGAAGATCTCGCGCTCTGCACCTATGTGTGCGTCGGCAAGTACGAATACGGCCCGATCCTTCGGGACAACCTGTCCCGCATCGAGAAGGAGGGCTGAACCATGGCATTGCGCAAGCTGCTGGATCGTGTCGCGCCGCATTTTCATCCTGGTGGCAAATACGCAAAGTATTACGCTCTCTACGAGGCCGTCGACACCATCCTGTATTCGCCGGCGACGGTCACCCGCACCGGATCCCATGTCCGTGACGGCATCGATCTCAAGCGGGTCATGATCACGGTCTGGCTGGCGGCCTTCCCGGCGATGTTTTACGGCATGTACAACCTGGGTTTCCAGGCCAACACCGCGCTGGCCGCCGGCGCCGAACTTGTGGGCTGGCGCGCGGTATTGATAGGTGTTTTTGCCGGCCACGACCCGGGCAGCATCTGGGACTGCCTCTGGTACGGGGCTGTGTATTTCGTGCCCATCTATCTGGTGACCTTCGTGGTGGGCGGCTTCTGGGAGGTGGTGTTCGCGACGGTGCGCGGTCACGAGATCAATGAAGGCTTCTTCGTCACCTCGATTCTGTTCGCGCTGATTTGCCCGCCGAGCGTGCCGCTGTGGATGGTCGCCCTGGGTATCAGTTTCGGGGTGGTGATCGGCAAGGAAATCTTCGGTGGGACCGGCAAGAATTTCCTCAACCCGGCGCTGACCGGCCGTGCCTTTCTGTTTTTCGCCTACCCGGCGGCGATGTCGGGCGATGCTGTGTGGACCGCGGTCGATGGTTTTACCGGCGCGACTGCGCTGTCGGTGGCGGCGGCGGACGGCATGGCCGTCGTCCAGGCGCAGATGACCTGGCTGGACGCTTTTATCGGCCGTGAACAGGGCTCGATCGGCGAGGTCTCCGCGCTCGCGATCTTCGTCGGCGGCGCACTGCTGCTGGTGACGCGCATCGCGTCCTGGCGCATCGTGCTGGGGGTGATGGCCGGCATGGTGGCGCTGTCCACGTTGTTCAATGTGCTGGGTTCGGCCACCAACCCCATGTTTGCCATGCCCTGGTACTGGCACCTGGTGCTTGGCGGTTTTGCCTTCGGGATGATCTTCATGGCGACGGACCCGGTGTCGGCCGCCATGACCAACACCGGCAAGTTCTGGTTCGGTGTCCTGATCGGCACGATGGCGGTGTTGATCCGGGTGGTGAACCCGGCGTTTCCCGAAGGCATGATGCTGGCGATCCTGTTTGCCAATATCTTTGCATCACTGATCGATCACCTGGTGGTGCAGGCCAATATCCGCCGGAGGCTTGCCCGTGGCTGACAACGAATCCGTCAAGAAAACGCTGCTGGTGACGCTCGCCCTGTGTGTGGTCTGCTCGGTGGTGGTGTCGGCGGCGACCGTGACGCTGCGGCCGCTGCAGGTGGCCAATCAGGCGCTCGACCGCAAAGCCAACATCCTCGCCGCGGCCGGCATGTTGCAGGCGGGCGTGGATGTCGAGCAGCAGTTCAGCCGCATCAAAACTCGGCTGGTTGATCTGGACACCGGAAAATTCACCGATGTCATCGACCCCGTGGGTTACGATCAGCGCAAGGCGAGCCGGGATCCGGCTTTGTCGGAATCGGTGCCCCAGGAGCAGGACATCGCCAAGATCCAGCGCCGCGTCAAATACGCCCAGGTCTATGTCGTGGACGGGGACGATGGTGCTATCGACAAGGTGATTCTGCCCATCAAGGGCTATGGTCTGTGGTCGACACTGCACGGCTTCATCGCGCTGGAGCGGGATCTGAATACCGTCGCGGGGATCGGGTTTTACGAGCACGCCGAAACCCCAGGCCTGGGCGGCGAGGTCGATAACCCGGTATGGAAGGCGTCTTGGCACGGGAAACATCTCTATGACGCGGACGGCAACGTGGTGCTGAAAGTCATCAAGGGCAGGGCGGATGGCAGCCGGCCCGAGAGTGCGCACCAGATTGACGGTTTGTCGGGTGCGACGCTGACCAGTCGCGGTGTTCAGAATCTGATCCAGTATTGGCTTGGCGGGCAGGGCTTCGCGCCTTTCCTCGCCAATCTTCGCGCCGGGGAGGCATGATCATGGCAGAAACAACCCGAGACATATTGCTGAAACCGATTTTGAGCAATAACCCCATCGCGTTGCAGATTCTCGGCATCTGTTCGGCGCTTGCGGTCACCTCGAAGCTGTCGGTCGCATTGGTGATGAGCATTGCGTTGACCTCGGTCACCGCGTTTTCAAACCTGTCGATCTCCCTTATCCGCAACCACATTCCATCCAGTATTCGTATCATCGTGCAGATGACCATTGTCGCGTCCCTCGTGATCGTGGTGGATCAGTTCCTGCGCGCCTACGCCTACGAGATCAGCAAACAGCTATCGGTGTTTGTCGGACTCATCATCACCAACTGCATCGTCATGGGGCGGGCCGAAGCCTACGCGATGAAGAATCCGCCGATCCCGAGTTTTCTCGACGGCATCGGCAACGGCCTGGGTTACAGCGCGATACTGATGACGGTCGGCACCGTGCGTGAACTGTTTGGGTCGGGCTCCCTGTTCGGCATCACCATTCTGCCGCTGGCGACCAACGGGGGCTGGTATGTGCCCAATGGCCTGCTGTTGTTGCCGCCCAGCGCCTTCTTCATCATCGGGGGTATCGTCTGGGCGCTGCGCTCGGTCCGTAAAGAACAGATCGAGGTGCCGGAATACCGGCTGGCATCCAATACGGTCGCGGGAGCCGTCTGATGGAACATTACCTCGGACTGTTCGTGCGTTCGGTGTTCATCGAGAACATGGGCCTGGCGTTTTTTCTGGGCATGTGCACCTTGCTGGCCATCTCCAAGAAAATGGAACCGGCGGTCGGGCTGGGCATCGCCGTGGTACTGGTGACGGCGATCACGGTGCCGGCGAACAATCTGATCCTGCACTATCTGCTCGCGGAAGGGGCGCTGTCCTGGACCGGCATCGACGCGCTGAAATCGGTGGATCTCACCTTTCTCGGTCTGCTGAGTTACATCGGCGTGATCGCCGCGATCGTGCAGATTCTCGAAATGATCCTCGACCGCTATGTGCCGGCGCTCTACAACACGCTGGGCGTGTTTCTGCCGCTGATCACCGTCAACTGCGCCATTCTGGGCGCGTCGCTGTTCATGGTGGAGCGTAGCTACAGCCTTGCCGAGAGCACGGTGTACGGGCTCGGCGCCGGCGTTGGCTGGATGCTGGCCATCGTCGCCATCGCCGGGGTGCGCGAGAAACTGAAATACAGCGACATGCCGGAAGGCCTGCGCGGACTGGGTGGGGCATTCATGATTGTGGGGCTGATCTCACTCGGCTTCATGTCGTTTGGCGGCATTGATATTTAGGCACTGGGCGGGGACGACTGACATGACCATGGAAACCATGACTATCGCCCTCGGCGTGGGGATGTTCACCGCCATCGTGCTGGGGCTGGTGTTTTTCATCCTCGGCGCGCGCTCTCGCCTGGTCAGCGCCGGGACCGTCGAAATTCTGGTGAACGGTGAGCGCTCCATCGAGGTGCCCGCCGGCGGCAAATTGTTGCAGACACTGGCGTCGCAGAATCTTTTTCTGGCGTCGGCCTGCGGCGGAGGCGGCAGCTGCGCCCAGTGCCGGTGCGTGATTACGGAAGGTGGCGGGTCGATCCTGCCCACCGAACAAGCCCATTTCACCCCGCGCGAGGCCAAGGCGGGATGGCGCCTGTCCTGTCAGGTGCCGGTGAAACAGAACATGAAAATCCAGGTGCCCCACGAGGTATTCGGTGTCAAGCAATGGGAATGCACCGTGGTGTCCAACCCCAATGTGGCGACCTTCATCAAGGAACTGACGCTGAAGCTCCCGGAGGGTGAGAGCGTGGCCTTTCGCGCCGGTGGTTATGTCCAGCTCGAAGCGCCGCCGCACCAGGTGAAGTTCAGCGATTTCGATGTCGACACGGAATATCGCGGCGACTGGGAGCGGTTCGGCTTTTTCAATTTCGAATCGAAACTCGCGGAACCGGTGATCCGCGCCTACTCCATGGCGAACTACCCCGACGAGCGCGGCATTCTCAAGTTCAACATTCGCATTGCCACACCGCCGCCGCGCACTCAGGGTCTGCCGCCCGGGTTGATGTCGTCCTATGTGTTCGGTTTGAAGCCCGGCGACAAGATACGGGTGTACGGCCCCTTCGGCGAGTTTTTTGCCAGGGACACCGACAAGGAGATGGTGTTCATCGGCGGCGGTGCCGGCATGGCGCCCATGCGATCGCATATCTTCGATCAGCTCAAGCGTCTCAAGACCAAGCGCAAGATGACCTTCTGGTACGGCGCGCGCAGTCTGCGGGAAATGTTCTATCAGGATGAATACGATGCGCTCGCGGCGGAAAATCCGAATTTCCAGTGGTTCGTGGCGCTCTCGGAGCCGCAGCCGGAAGACAACTGGGAGGGTTACACCGGTTTCATCCACAATGTGCTGTACGAAAGTTACCTGAAGGACCATGAAGCGCCCGAGGAGTGCGAGTACTACATGTGCGGGCCACCGATGATGAATGCTGCCGTGATTGCCATGCTCCACAAGCTGGGGGTGGAAGACGATCATATTTTCCTCGACGACTTCGGTGGCTGAACGCCGGTCCCCGATGATCTGGCTGCGCCGGGGCGCGTGGCTCGGCGTATGCGTCCTGCTGCTCACGGGTTGCGACCGCCGCCCGCGGGAAATAGTGTTTTCCGGCACTGCGTTCGCCACTTCATACCAGGTCAAGATAGTGGATCCGGGCGCCGCCTTTTCGGCGGACATCGTGCCCGGCGCGGTGCAGGCGCTGCTCGACGAGCTCGACCTGACGCTCAGCACCTACAAGCCGGACTCGGAGCTTAACCGCTTCAATCGGCAGCCGGTCGGCACACCCTTTGTCGCGAGCGCGACCCTGTGGCAGATACTTGAAGTATCCAAACGAATCCATGAATTGTCGGAAGGCACTTTTGACCCGACGGTGGAGCCGCTGGTGGATCTGTGGGGATTCGGTCCCGTCGATACCGGCGATCGCATTCCGACCGACGCCGAGATCGCTGTGCAGAAAAAGAAGCTGGGCTTCGACAAGATCGAACTGAAGACCGGCAATACGCTCGTGCGCCGCGCTGATGTCACCCTGGATCTGTCGGCGATTGCCGAAGGTTACGCCGCGGATCGGATGGCGGCACTGCTGGAAAATCTGGGCGCCACCAATTACATGGCGGGAATCGCCGGCGCCATCCGGGTCGCGGGACGCAATCGCGACGGTCAGCGGTGGCGCATCGCGGTGGAGCGCCCGAACCAGAGCCCGGGTGAGGTGGAGCAGGTGCTGCGAGCCAGCGACATCGGGCTTTCGACCTCCGGCGACTACCGCAATTATTTCGAGCGCGACGGCGTGCGCTACTCCCACGAAATCGATCCCCGTACCGGACGACCCATTACCAATAATCTGGCGTCCATCACGGTCTTTGCCGCGACGGCGGCCGAAGCTGACGCACTGGCCACCGCGTTGATGGTGATGGGACCGGAGCGCGCCCAGCGCTTTGGCGAGGCCAACGATCTGGCCCTGTTTCTGGTCACGCGCGAGCATGATCGATTTGCCGAAAGCCATACCAGCCAGCTCAAACCGTATCTGAGCGAGCAGCGGCCATGATCGAATTCCTGCTTGCCCTGGGAATACTGCTGCTGCTGATCGCCGGCATGTCGATCGGCGTGCTGATGGGGCGCAAGCCGATTGCCGGATCCTGCGGTGGCATGGCGGCGCTGGGCATGGAAGTGGCGTGCGAAATCTGTGGCGGCGACACCACCAAGTGTGTCGAACCGGACGCCGGTCCGGATGCTCCGCGGCAGACGTTGGCGTATGACGCAGCGAAATCCCTGCGGGAGTCCCAAGGCCAGGAGTCGCAAGGCCAGCAGGTGAGTGTTGGTCAGGAGGTGACCCGGACCTGAATTCAGGGGGCAAAAACCCCTGGCCCGGCGTTAGCCGCTTGTTGAAAAACGTTGTGAGGTGGCCAGCTGCGAGGCGTGCAGCGACCGAGACATGTCAAGTCGATAGGCGAGGGAGCGAGCACCGCGCAACGCAGCAGATGGCTGCCGCAGCAGTTTTTCAACAAGCTGTTAGTTGAGCGGGGCAGGCATCGCGGTACCCTTCAACACCGTGTGCAGGACCAGATCGCGTTCAAAATAGACACGGTAGTTTTCGTAATCCCAGGACGAAATCGGAGGGCTGCCGACGGTGGGCTGTTGCGCCAGTGGTGCGCCGAAGCGCCGCTCGACTTCGGCTTTGGTGATGCCCCGTGTGGGTACTTCCAGCACGCGCTTTTCAGCCGCCTGTTGTCCCACCGGAACCTGGATGACTTCGGCCGCGGCGGGCGCCGCAGGAACCGTCGTCGCAAGTACCGTGGCGCCAAATGAAAGGGCAGCCAGAACAACACCAGTGCATGTTTTCATGAGATTCCTGCCTCAGGGCGCCGATAGGTTGTAGCGGCCCTGATTATAGCTATCCGCGGTCGTGGAAGTACAATCCGCGCGGCGCGTTGCGAGGGTTCCAAGTAACGCAATTTCACGGAGTTACGCCAATGTTGTCATCAAATTCGGAGCTTGGTGGCGCGGGGCTTGGGATTCGCGTCACCAGCGCCCGAATGCCGTGCTCATGCTGAGGTGCCCGTGTTGAGCCGGGCGCGTCTCGCGCTCTTTATCGGCCTGCGCTACGCCTTCGGCAACCGGGGGCAGGGCTATCTGTCGTTCGTGTCGGTGTTTTCACTGGCGGCGATGACGCTCGGCGTCACCATCCTGATTGTCGTGTTGTCGGTGATGAACGGATTTGACCGGGAAATCAAGACGCGCATGCTCGACGTAGTGCCCCAGGCCACGCTGTCCCGACCCGAGGGGCTCGCGGACTGGGCGGCGCTTCGCGACCAACTCGCCGTGCGCGCGGGCATGACGGTGGCGCCCTATGTGGAAGGCCAGGCTTTGGTCGGCTTTGCCCGCGGACAGGCGCCCGCGGTGGTGTATGGACTGGAGTCGGCCGCACTCACCGAACGCATCGGACCACATATGGTGGCCGGCGCCGTGCAGGCGCTCGCTCAAGGCGAATTCGGCATCGTGATCGGGCAGTTGCTGGCCCGCGAGTTGGGCGTGGTGCCGGGAGACAAATTGCTGGTCACCTTGCCGGAGTTGTCCATAACGCCCGCCGGCGCGTTTCCACGCGTGAAGCGGGTCACTCTGGTCGGCGTGTACCGCGTGGGTGGACAGCTCGATAACGGGGTGGCGTTTCTTCACCTTGCGGATGCGCAAAAGCTGTTCCGGCGCGGTGATCGCGTCGATGGTCTGCGCTTTACGCTGACCGACCCCTATCGGCTGGAAGGTGTCGAAGCCCTGCGCGAACGCTACCCGGAGTACCGGATTTCCACCTGGCAGGAGGAGGCGAGCGATCTCTTTCACGCCCTGCGCATGGAGAAAACCGTGGTCGGGTTGCTGCTCTCGGTGATCGTCGGCGTGGCCGCGTTCAATATCGTTGCCGCGCTGGTGCTGATGGTCAACGAGAAGCGCTCCGCCATCGGCGTGCTGCGGAGTTACGGTGCAACCCGCAGCACCATCGCCGCGATTTTCAATGTGCAGGGCTGCGCATTGGGTCTCACCGGCATCGCGCTGGGTGCCGTGCTGGGTGGCGCCCTGGCGCTTCAGCTTGCGGAGCTGATCGCCTGGATCGAGGATCTGTTCGGTTTCCGTATCTTCGATCCGGAACTCTATTTCATCACCCGCCTGCCGTCGCAGTTGCAGTGGTCCGATGTGGCCTGGGTGTGTGCCGGCGCCGGCGTCCTCACCCTGTTGGCTACCCTGTACCCCGCCTGGCGCGCGGGTCGTCTTGATCCCGTGGAGGCGCTGCAAGGTGCACATTGAAAATCAGTCAGTTGCGGTGCTTTGTTGTAGTGGAGTCGGAAAAAATTACTGGCAGGGCGCGCAGCAGGTACAGGTGTTGCGCGAGCTGGCGCTGGAGATAAGGGCCGGCGAAATGATCGGCATCATGGGCGCTTCCGGGTCCGGCAAGTCGACGCTGCTCAACCTGCTGGGCGGCCTGGATCGTCCCGATACCGGCCGCATCGAACTGCTCGGCCGCGATCTGGCGGCACTGTCGGATCGGGAGCTGGCCCTGGCGCGCAATCGCCATCTCGGCTTTGTGTACCAGTTTCACCACCTGCTGGGCGAGTTCAGCGCGATCGAAAATGCCGCCATGCCGTTGCTGATCGCCGGGCTGGGGCGACGGGAAGCCTTCCGGCGCGCAACCGCGCTGCTCGCGGCGGTCGGTCTGGCTGGACGGCTCCAGCACCGGCCCGCCCAGTTGTCCGGCGGCGAGCGGCAGCGCGTGGCGGTGGCGCGCGCGCTCGCCAATCGGCCCGACTGCGTGTTCATGGACGAGCCCACCGGCAATCTCGATCGCGGCAGCGCCGATCAGGTAGTGGCGCTGTTGCTGGATCTCAACCGCGAGCTCGGGATCAGTTTCGTCGTGGTCTCCCACGACGAGCGCGTGGCGGGGCGGATGCAGCGGGTGCTGATGCCGGAGGACGGCCGTCTGCCGAAACGTCCCTCAGCGATGCCAGTCGTCATGATCCCGGCCGCCCTGATCCCGGCCGACATGATTCCAGCCGACAAGGAACCGGCGGCTGATGGCCAGCTACCCGTTGTTGATTGGCTGGCGGTTTTTCCGTGCCGGCAGCGGCAATCGCCTGGTGTCGTTCGTCTCCCTGCTCGCGGTGGCGGGTCTGGTGCTAGGCGTGGCGCTGATGATAGTGGTGCTCGCGGTCATGAACGGTTTCGATCGCGAGATGCGTACCCGGATCCTCGGTCTGGTGCCCCATGTGCAGTTGTCGCGCGACGGCGGCATCGCCGACTGGCGGACGCTGGCGCCCCGGCTGCTGGAAGACCCCGCCATCCTCGGTGCCACGCCTTTTGTGCGCCTCGGCGGCATGGTCAATTTTCACGGTCGGGTGGTCCCGGTGGAACTGCTCGGCGCCAGCGCCACTGCCGACAGCCGTTACGCGGCGCTCGGTCCACTGACGCAGGAAGACGGTCTGCTGCTCTCGCGCCGGATCGCGGAGCGCCTGGGTGCGAAAGAGGGCGACGCGCTGACGCTGTTCGTGGCGGGAAGCGACAGCGGCGGTCGCGGCGTCATGCCGGTGGCTCGGGCGTTTCGGGTGACCGGTATCTTCGCCACCCACACCACGCTCGACAATGCCCTGGTGGTAACCCGGCTGGAAACCGCTGCTGCGCTTGCAGGTCTGGAGGGGCGCGTGCAGGGCTTGCAACTGGAGCTGGTCGATCCCTTCGCGGCGCGGGCGATGGCGCACCGGTTACTGGAAAAGTTGCCGGCGGGCCATCGCTTCACCGACTGGCTGCAAACCCACGGCAATCTCTATCAGGCGATCAACATGTCGCGCAGTCTGGTGGGCATGCTGGTATTTGCCGTGATCGCGGTCGCCGTTTTCAACGTGGTCGCGCTCCTGGTGATGACGGTTGTGGAAAAACGTCCAGCCATCGCGATCCTGAAAACCCAGGGCGCAACGCGGGGCGGAATCATCGGCGTGTTTATCACCCAGGGTAGTCTGATTGGCCTGCTCGGCGTCGGACTCGGCGTGCTGCTGGGTTGCCTCGGTGCCCTGGTGCTGGGCGATGCCGTGAACTGGCTGGAAAACCTGCTGGATTTCCGCTTCCTGAATGTCGCCGTTTACCCCATCGATTACATCCCGACGGATTTGCGGGCGGGCGACGTCCTGGCGGTGGGGCTGGTTGCCCTCGGCCTTAATTTTCTGGCGGCGTTGTATCCGGCGTGGCGCGCGGCAGCGGTGCCTCCGGCCCAGGTGCTGCGTTACGAGTAGGGTCGCTGCGTGCCGTTTTGCGCTGCTCCCAGCGGCGCACCGCTTGCCAGCGCCACAGACCCCGGATGGTGGCGTAGCCCAGCAGACCGGTCGCGGCGCCGATCAGCAGACTGCCGGTGAGCAAGGGTGGGAGCAAGTGCGCGCCCTGAGTGCTCAGCCATTCCCAGCTGAATTGCGGGTTGAAGGCGGTCTCCGGTTTGCCCAGCACCAGTGTGCCGACCTGATAGCAGAGCAGGGCCAGGGGGGGGACGGTCACCGGATTGCTGATGAATACCAGGGCCATGGTGATGGGCAGATTGCAACGCAACGCCAGCGCGAACAGCGCGGCGATGAGCAACTGTCCCGGCACGGGAATGAATGCCGTGAACAGTCCGAAACCGAATGCCATGGAAACCGAACGTCGGTTGAGGTGAAAGAGGTCGGAGTCCTTGAGACCGAGCCCGATCCAGCGTAAGCGGTTGTCGTTCAGTACCGAGTGGATATCGGGCAGCTTGCGTTTGAGGAAGCGTCGCGGCACGGCAGCGATCCTGGGCGGGGCCGGCATTATCCCGAAGTTGACGGGGCACGGCCAGCGCGCGGCGAGCAGCTTGTGGAAAAGCCATTGGCGCCTCCTTCTTGGCCGCCGGGACGGTGCTCGCTACACTGCGCGAAACTCCTCTGGCTCACCCTGTTGCAAACACCTGATCGCTCGACCCCGGCGCCGCCCTTGCGGCAGCGTGGTCTGCTCCGTTCCAGTCTGATCGTAGGCGCCATGACCGGGCTGTCGCGGGTCGCGGGATTGATCCGGGACATGGTGCTGGCGCGCACCATCGGCGCCGATGGGCTCGCCGACGCTTTTTTTGTCGCCTTCAAGCTGCCTAATTTTTTGCGCCGGCTGTTCGCCGAAGGTGCCTTCAGCCAGGGATTCGTACCAGTGCTGGCGGAGTACCGGGAAAAGGGCACCCACGCGGCGGTGCAGGAACTGCTGGATCGGGTGGCGGGGACGCTGAGTGCGGCGCTGCTCGCACTCACGGTGCTGGCGACCCTGGGCGCACCTGTGCTGGCCTGGGTGTTCGCGCCCGGGTTTGCCGCCGATCCGGTCAAGTTCGCGGTTACCATCGAGCTGATCCGGATCACTTTTCCCTATCTGTTGTTCATCTCGCTGGCCGGCTTCGCGGGTGGCATTCTCAACAGCTACGACCGCTTTGCTATTCCGGCTTTCACGCCGATCTGGCTGAACCTGTGCATGATCGCGGCGGCGCTGGCGGCGACACCCTGGTTCGCCCGCCCGGTCTATGCGCTGGCCTGGGGCGTGTTTGCGGCGGGTCTGGTGCAGTTGCTGTTTCAATTGCCGTTTCTCGCGCAACTGCATCTGCTGCCGCGCCCCAAGCCGGGCTGGCACCACCCGGGCGTGCGGCGCATTCTCAAACTCATGGTGCCGGCGCTGTTTGGGGTCTCGGTCAGCCAGATCAACCTGCTGCTCGATACCATCATCGCCTCCTTTCTGCCGGTGGGCAGCGTGTCCTGGCTGTATTACTCGGATCGTCTGGTGGAACTGCCGCTCGGCGTGTTTGCGGTGGCGGCGGCGACCGTGATCCTGCCCCATCTGGCGCGCCTGCACAGTGGCGCCGATCCGGCCCGTTTCGCAACCACCCTGGACTGGGGGTTGCGCTTCGTCCTGTTGATTGCCGTGCCGGCCACCATTGCATTGGTGGTGCTGGCGGAGCCGCTGCTGACCGCGTTGTTCTACAACGGCGCGACGATGGGGCAGCGCGATATCGACATGGCCGCGTTCAGCCTGCGTGCATTTTCCCTGGGGCTGGTGGCGTTTATGTGCATCAAGGTGCTCGCCTCCGGTTACTTCGCGCGCCAGGACACCCGCACACCAGTGGTCATCGGCATCATCGCCATGGTTACCAATATGGGCCTGAACCTGGTGATGGCGCTGCCGCTGCATCATTACTTTCGCCTCGGTCACGTGGGACTCGCGGGGGCTACGGCGCTCGCCGCCTGGGTGAACGCCGGCCTGCTGCTGCGCGGCTTGCTGCGCGCCGGCGTGTATCGGCCGGGGCGCGAGTGGTTGCGTTTCGGGGCGCTGCTGGGGATCGCCAATCTGGTGATGCTGCTGTGTCTGCTGGTGCTGCGCGATGCCTGGGGCGACTGGACGGCGCTCGCGTTCTGGCCCCGCGCGGGCGCGCTGGCGGTGACCTGTGGCGCGGGGTTCGGCGCCTATGTGGGGGCGCTGTTGGCCGGCGGCTTGCGGCTGCGCGATCTGCGCGAGGTACGCTGAGCCGCGTTTGCGGGCGCCCCGTGCCGCGGGATCATTCCGCCGCGTTCCCGGGCCGGTATATACTCCGCGCTCGTTTTTGTCGGCGCGGCACAGCAGGTGCGTGGTCGGAGCTGGCTCCGCGCAACCCCGGCTGAAAATGCCCGCCAAACCCGTCCTCGCGAGTTGCACTGTGGCTATCAAGGCAAAGGATTTTCTGATTCGCGGACTCCACAATCTGCGCCCGGAACACCGCGGCGCGGTGGCGACCCTGGGTTCGTTCGACGGCATTCATCTGGGCCATCAGGCGATCCTGGGACAGCTCAAGGAGCGCGCGGCCTATTACCGCACCGCCTCGGTGGTGATGATGTTCGAGCCGCAGCCGCGCGAGTATTTTGCCCGCGAACAGGCGCCGGCGCGGTTGATGCGCATTCGTGAAAAGGTGGAGGCGCTCGCGGGTACGGGCGTCGATCGGGTGTTTTGCCTGCAATTCAACCGGGCGCTGCGTACGCTTTCGGCGCAGGAATTTGTCGAACGGGTACTGGTGCGCGGACTCGGCATCAAGTGTCTGGTGGTGGGCGACGATTTTCATTTCGGGCGCGACCGCAGCGGCGACTACGAAATGCTGGTGCGCATGGGCGCGCTCCACGGTTTCGAGGTGCTCGAGACCCACAGCATCGAGATGGGCGGCGAGCGCATCAGCAGCACCCGCATCCGTCGCGAACTGGAGCTGGGCAATTTTGCCGAGGCGGCCAAACTGCTCGGCAAGCCGTTCCGGATTTCCGGGTGCGTGGTGTACGGCCAGCGCCTCGGCCGCCAGTTGGGCGTGCCCACGGCAAATCTGAACCTGCACCGTTACCGCGCGCCGTTGCAGGGCGTATTTGCGGTCGAGGTGGCGCTGGATGGCGCGCGCGTTGCCGGCGTGGCGAATGTGGGCGTGCGGCCGACCGTGGGCGACCTGATCAAACCGGTGCTCGAAGTGCATCTGCTCGACTGGAGCGGCGACATCTACGGTCGTCGCATCCAGGTCGAGTTCAAACACAAATTGCGGGAAGAAACGAAATTTTTTTCCATCGATGAATTGGTGACCCAGATTCAGGCCGACATCGCCGCCGCGCGGCGCTATTTCGCTGCATCCGACGGGTCCGAACCAGTGGCAGTGGTATGACCGATTACAAAGCGACACTCAATCTTCCCAACACCAGCTTTCCGATGAAGGCCAATCTCGCGCAGCGCGAGCCCGGCATTCTCAAGCAGTGGCAGGAAACCGACATCTACGGCCGCATCCGTGCCGCGCGCGCCGGGCGCGAACAATTCATCCTCCACGACGGCCCGCCCTATGCCAACGGCGATATCCACATCGGCCACGCGGTCAACAAGATCCTGAAAGACATCATCGTCAAGGCGCGCACGCTGGCGGGTTACGACGCACCCTATGTGCCGGGCTGGGACTGCCACGGCCTGCCCATCGAGCATCAAGTGGAGCAGAAGTGGGGCAAGGCCGGGCACAAGCTCGACGCCCGGGCGTTTCGCGCCAAATGCCGGGAGTACGCCGCGAGCCAGGTCGAGCGCCAGCGCCGCGACTTCATCCGCCTCGGCGTGCTCGGCGACTGGGACAATCCTTATCTGAGCATGGCTTACCGCTACGAGGCCGACATCATCCGCGCGCTCGGCCGCGTCGCCGCCAACGGCCATCTGGTGCGCGGCTACAAGCCCGTGTACTGGAGTGTGGTGGGCGCCTCGGCCCTCGCCGAAGCCGAAGTCGAATACCACGACAAAACCTCGTTCGCCATCGATGTCGCCTTTCCGGTCGTGGATGCGGCCGCGCTGGCCGAGGTGCTGGGCGGCCTGCGTGGGGAAGGCGCGATCGCGGTCGCCATCTGGACCACGACGCCCTGGACCCTGCCCGCCAATCAGGCGGTCTGTCTCGGTCCCGATATCGACTACGCCCTGGTGCAGTGCAAGTTCCAGGGCGCGCCGCGCCGCCTGCTGCTGGCGCGTGAGCTGGTGGCCGGCATGATGACGCGCATCGGCGGTACCGACGTGGAGGTGCTCGCCACCTGCACGGGCGCGCGACTGGAAGGCCTGCGACTCCGGCATCCGTTTTACGCGCGCGAAGTGCCGGTGATTCTCGGTGCGCACGTCACGCTGGATGCGGGCACCGGCGCCGTGCACACCGCGCCTGACCATGGCGTGGAAGACTTCACGGTGTCCGCCCCCTATGGGATCGGCACGCTCGACTATCTCGACGACCACGGTGTGTTCCGCGACCGGGTCGAATACTTCGCCGGCCAGCACGTCTACAAGGTGGACGAGCCCATCGTCGAACTGCTGCGCGAACGCGGCGCACTGCTCGCCTGCGAGAAAATCGTCCACAGCTATCCGCACTGCTGGCGCACCAAGACGCCGCTGATCTACCGGGCGACGCCGCAGTGGTTCATCGGCATGCACACGCAAGGCCTGCTCGATACCGCCTTTGCCGAGGTCGCCAAGGTGGCCTGGTATCCCGATTGGGGCCGGGCGCGGATGGAAGCCATGCTCGCCAACAGCCCGGACTGGTGCGTGTCGCGCCAGCGTACCTGGGGCGTGCCCATCGCGCTGTTCGTCCACAACGACAGCGGCGAACCGCACCCGGAGACCCAGCGTCTGATCGAAGCCGTCGCCCTGCGCGTCGAAGAAACTGGCATGGACGCCTGGCACGACCTCGACCCGGCAGAATTGCTGGGCGCGGACGCCGCGCATTACCGCAAGGTCACCGATACCCTGGATGTCTGGTTCGACTCCGGCGTCAGCCACGCGGCGGTGCTGGAGCGCCGGCCTGAACTGCGCTATCCCGCGGACCTCTATCTGGAAGGCTCCGACCAGCATCGCGGCTGGTTCCAGTCGTCGCTGAAGACGGCGGTCGCCATCAATGGCACTGCGCCTTACCGGGCGGTGCTGACTCACGGCTTTACCGTGGATGCCCAGGGCCGCAAGATGTCGAAGTCGCTGGGCAACGTGGTGGCGCCCCAGCAGGTGATCAACGAGCTGGGCGCGGATGTGCTGCGGCTGTGGGTGGCGGCGACGGATTTCAGCGGCGAGCTGTCGGTGTCCGATGAAATTCTCAAACGCACCGCGGATTCCTACCGCCGCATTCGCAACACGCTGCGTTATCTGCTCGCCAATCTGGAAGGTTTCGATCCCGCGCGCGACACAGTGCCCTTCGACCAGCTCCTGCATCTCGACCGCTGGGCGGTGGATCGTGCGCGCCTGCTGCAGGACGAGATCGCGGACCGCTACCAGGATTACGGCTTTCACCACATTTATCAGAAACTGCATCAGTTCTGCGTGGCCGATCTGGGCGGGTTCTATATTGATATCATCAAGGACCGCCAGTACACCTGCCAGCGCGACAGCCTGGCGCGGCGCTCCGCGCAGACCGCGCTGCATCAGATCGCCGAAGCCCTGGTGCGCTGGATCGCACCGATTCTGAGTTTCACCGCCGAGGAGATCTGGCAGTGCCTGCCCGGCGCGCGCGAGGATTCGGTGCTGCTGGCCGAATGGTTTCCGTTGCCGAGTCTGGGTGCGGGCGAGCTGTTCTCCCGCGACGACTGGGCGCAGGTGATGCGCGTCAAGGAAGCGGTCAACAAGGTACTGGAAGAACAACGCAATGCCGGCTTGGTGCGCGGCTCGCTGGATGCCGAAGTGGTGCTCTATGCGGATGCCGCCCTGCGTGCCCTGCTCGACAAACTGGGCGATGAATTGCGCTTCGTGCTGCTGACTTCGGCCGCCGGGGTGCAGCCACTCGCCGCGGCGCCGGCCGGGACTCACGACACCGGTCTGTCGGGACTGAAGGTGGCGCTGATGCCGTCCACGCACGCCAAATGCGTGCGCTGCTGGCACCGCCGTGACAGTGTCGGGCTCTCCGCCGAGCACCCGGAGCTGTGCGAGCGCTGCGTGACGAATGTTGCCGGGACCGGCGAAGCACGGCGCGCAGCCTGAATGGGTGCTTCAATGGATTCGGACGCAACTTTCGGCAGAACGCAGCTGCTGGGTTTTTATCTGCTCGCCGCGCTGGTGGTCGTGCTCGACTGGTGGACCAAAAGTCTGGCGAGCAGCTTGCTCGACTACGGCGTGCCGCACGTCATCACGCCGCTGTTCAATCTCACCCTGCTGCACAATCGCGGCGCCGCGTTCAGTCTGCTGAGCGAGGCGGGGGGTTGGCAGCACTGGCTGCTGGGCGGCATCGCGCTGGCGGTAAGCGTGGCGATTGTGGTTGCCTTGCGACGTCTGCCGCGCGCCGCGCGCTGGCAGGGGTTGGGGCTCGCGCTGGTGTTGGGCGGCGCCATCGGCAATCTCGGCGATCGTCTGCGATTGGGTTATGTGGTGGATTTCATTCAGGTCCATTACCAGGAACTCTACTGGCCCGCCTTCAATATCGCCGACTCGGCGATTACCGTGGGTGCCGCGCTGCTGATCCTGGATATGCTGCGGAACCCGGCGCGCGATTCATGAGCGGGGACGACAACGTTGCGATTGGTCCAGGCGCGGCGGTCGCGTTGCATTTCGCCATCGAATTGACCGACGGTGCCGTGGTGGACAGCAATTTTGACCGCGCCCCCGCACAACTGATTATTGGCGATGGCAATCTTCCTGAAGGCTTCGAGCGCCTGCTGCTCGGTTTGCGCGCCGGCGACGAGCGGCGTTTTGATGTGCCTGCGGAGCAGGGCTTCGGCGCTCACCAGCAAGCCAATGTGATGACTTTGCCCAAACGCCGCTTTCCCGCCGAGATGGAATTGACGCCCGGTCTGGTCGTCACTTTCACCGATGCCGCCTCCGGCCAGTTGCCCGGTGTGGTGATGGCGGTGGCGGGGGACCGGGTCACGGTCGACTTCAATCATCCGCTGGCCGGCAAGACGCTGGTGTTCGCCGTCGCCATCCGCGCGGTCGCCGCCGTGGAGCAGGTGGCGTCGTGAAACTCTTGCTCGCGAATCCGCGCGGATTTTGCGCCGGCGTGGATCGCGCCATCGAAATCGTCGAGCGCGCGCTCGATCGCTTTGGCGCGCCGATTCATGTGCGCCACGAAGTTGTCCACAACAAATACGTCGTGGACAGTTTGCGCCAGCGCGGCGCGATCTTTGTCGAGGAACTCGACGAGGTGCCGGCGGACGGCACCGTCATTTTCAGCGCCCACGGCGTGTCGCAAGCGGTGCGCGAGGATGCCGGCACCCGCGGATTGCGGGTGTTCGACGCGACCTGTCCCCTGGTCACCAAGGTGCATGTGGAAGTCGCGGCCTGCGCTCGCGACGGGCGCGACTGCGTGCTGATCGGCCATCGCGGCCATCCCGAGGTCGAGGGCACCATGGGTCAGTTCCGCAGCGCGCGCGGCACCATTTATCTGGTCGAGGACGAAGCCGACGCCCGGAAGCTGGAAGTTGCGCAGCCCGACAATCTCGCCTATGTCACCCAGACCACATTATCGATGGACGACACCGCGCGCATCGTCGCCATCCTGCAAGCGCGCTTCCCGGCCATCGATGGTCCACGCAAGGACGACATCTGCTACGCCACGCAAAACCGCCAGGATGCGGTCAAGCAACTCGCGCTCGAATGCGAACTGGTGTTGGTGGTGGGCTCGCCCAACAGTTCCAATTCGACGCGGCTGAAAGAACTCGCCGAGCGCTGTGGCGCGCGCGCGCACCTCATCGACGGCGCCGCCGAGATCGATCCACTCTGGCTCTCCGGCGTCACGACCATCGGCCTGACGGCGGGCGCTTCGGCGCCGGAAAAACTCGTGTGCGACGTGGTCGCCCGCCTCACCGAGCTGGGCGTGGACGAGGTATCTGAAAGCGCGGGTATCCGCGAAGGCATCCGGTTTTCGTTGCCGCCGGGCTTGCGCTGATCCGGCCGGTTAGCGTCCCGGCGCCAAGCACCGTCATTTCCGCGCCAGCGGGAATCCGCCAGTTTGTCATTCCCGCGCAGGCGGGAATCCAGAAACCCCCGCAGTGGTTGAGATACGCAGGTGCAGGCAGGCGTGGGCGGGTGGGAATGAGACCACCGCTTGACGCGTGACTGTATTTGTAGAATGTGGCACTTGGGTTCCAGGATCCGGGGCGAAATGCTTGCAGCGGGGTAACAGCATGAGAGAGCTTGCGACGCAGCGCAGGTGGCGCTCACCCGGCATAGCGGCGGCGCTCGGCGCCGCGGTATTGTTCGGCGCCAGCGTGCCGTTCGCCAAGCTGTTGCTGGGCGCGCTGAGTCCCTGGCTGCTGGCCGGCCTGCTGTATCTCGGTGCCGGGATCGGACTCACGCTGACGCGCCTGACCCGGCCCAGGGCGGCAATTCGGCTGGAGCTTGGCGAATGGCGCTGGCTCGCCGGCGCCATCGTCGCCGGTGGCATGGTGGCGCCAGTGCTGTTGATGTACGGATTGGCGGCGATGCCGGCTTCCGGCGCCGCCCTGCTGCTGAATGCGGAAACCGTGTTCACCGCGTTGCTGGCGTGGTGCGTGTTTCGCGAAAACTTCGATCGGCGCATTGCGCTCGGCATGGCGATCATCGTTGTCGGCGCGCTGGTGCTGGCCTGGCCGGGCGAGGCGCGCTTCGGCGCTCTGTGGCCGGCGCTCGCGGTGCTGGGCGCGGGCCTGGGCTGGGCGCTGGATAACAACCTGACGCGCAAGGTGGCGCTCGCCGATGCGACCTGGATCGCCGCCTGCAAGGGCTGGGCGGCGGGTGTGGTCAATCTTGGCATTGCGGCGCTGGTGGTCGATCACTGGCCGCCGGCGGCAACCGTGGCGGCGGCCGTTGTGCTGGGCTGGGCCTGCTACGGATTGAGCCTGGTGCTGTTCGTCATCGCCTTGCGCCACCTCGGCACCGCGCGCACCAGCGCCTATTTTTCCGTGGCGCCTTTCGTCGGCGCGCTCATCGCGTTGCCCTTGCTTGATGAACCGCTCACGCTGCGCCTGCTATTCGCCGGTGTGTTGATGGCGCTGGGTGTGTGGCTGCACCTCACTGAAAAACACCGTCATGAACACACACACGAAATGCTGGAGCACGAACACGCGCATGTGCACGATCTTCACCACCAGCACGCCCACGAGATGCCGGTCGCGGCGGGCGTCCGCCACACGCACCGCCATCGTCACGCGGCACAGGCGCACCAGCACGCGCATTTCCCCGATGCGCATCATCGCCACGGCCACTGAGAATCGATTGTGTCGGCATTCCGCGTCGAGATTTTGCTTGTTACCAAAATCTCGACGCGATAGGCTGCCGCCATGCGTCGCTGGCTGATCCTGTTTCTGCTCTCTCTGCTGCCGCTTCAGGTCTCCTGGGCGGCGGCCGCGACCGTGGACTATTGCGCGCACGGCCAGGACCAAACCGCACAGCATTTCGGCCACCATGAGGATGCGAACGCGCACGACCATGACGCGCATGCGCCGGAGGCCGACAAATCCCACGGCGATGCCGGACACACCGGGCAGTTGCATCTCGATCACGAGCACAACCATCTGTCAGGCTTTCTCGGTCTGTTGAGCGCAGTTGATGTCTCTGCCCGCAAATCGCCCCAGCTTTTCCCGCGCGGCGATGCCCTGATCTACCTTTCCCTGCCTCCCGGCAACCTCGAACGTCCCAACTGGCGCCATCTCGTCTGACCCGGCGAGATCGGACCGTTAGTTACAGCTGGGGATGCTCTGAATAACCACGCAATCGTCGTTCCCGCGCAGTGCCTGCCCCCGCGAAGGCGGGGGCGGGGGCAGGGGCGGGAACCCAGGAATATCAGGGCCTTCTGGATGCCTGCTTCCGCGGGCATGACGGTTATTCAGAAGACCTCTGGCACTTCAGCCTGAACGGGCCTGTCTCGCCGAACGTTTTCCATTTGAGGAGACAGTTCGATGCGATGGTATTTGTTGCCGTGCGGATCAGCGCGGAGTTCGGTACACTTCTTCAGGAAGCAGTGGTTGGCGACGACGCTGATTGCAATGTCGGCCCTCGGGTGGTCGGTCAATGCACAGGCGCTCGACGCGCCGCCACCCGACTCCACTCCGATGACATTGCGCGCAGCGATTACCCGAACCCTGGCGCACCATCCGGATCTTGAAACCTTTGGTTTCTCCCTGCGCGCGCAGGACGCGCGTGGCCGCCAGGCGGAGCTGCGGCCGGCGCCGACGCTGAATGTGGCGCTGGAAAACATTGCCGGTACCGGTGATTTTCGGGGCGTGGACGCGGTTGAGGCCACATTTTCGCTGGCGCAGGTGATTGAACTGGGCGGCAAACGCGCGGCGCGCGGTGCGGTTGCGCAATCCGGACGCGACGCGATCATCGTCGCGCGGCAGGCCGCGCAACTCGACGTGCTGGCGGAAGTCACGCGCCGTTTCATCCACGTTGCCGCGGATCAGGAACAGATCGCGCTCACCCGCACCGCGACCGAGCTGGCGCTGCAAACCGTTGCCGCGGTCGAGCAGCGCGTCGATGCGGCGAAGTCGCCAGAGGCCGAGCTGCACCGCGCCCGCATCCTGCTGGCGCGGGCCAGGGTCGAGCAGGAACATGCCGAACACGAGCTGCTGACTTCCCGGCGCAAGCTCGCGGCCCAGTGGGGCGAAAGCCGCGCTGACTTCGGCACGGTTACGGCCGATCTCTATGCGATGCCAAAACCCCTCGCTTTCGCCACCCTGGTGGGACGCCTGCACGCCAATCCCGACTTCGTGCGCTTCGCCAGCGAGGCGCGGCTGCGTGATGCCGAGATCCGTCTGGCGCAGACCCGGCGTACTCCCGACGTGCAGATCAGCGGTGGAATTCGTCGCCTGGAAGGATCCGACGACCAGGCCGTGGTGCTCGGGATTTCGGTGCCGCTGTTTGCCGGACGTCACGCCGAACCGGCCATTGCCGAGACGCAAGCGCTGCGCGGGCGCACCGATGCCGAACGCCGCGCGGCGGAAGTGCGGGCCGAGGCGCAACTGTTCGAGTTGCATCAGGAATTGAAACACGCGATTACCGAGACCGTGCTGTTGCGCGACACCGTACTGCCGCAAATGAACGAAGTGTTGACGCAAACCCGCTACGCCTACGAGCGCGGCCGCTACGGTTATCTCGAATGGGTGGCGGCGCAGCGCGAGTTCATCGACGTGCAGCGCAGCCTGATCGAAGCGGCCGCCAACGCCCACAACTACCGTACCGAAATCGAGCGCCTCACCGCTGAGCCGCTTGCCGACAGCAACTGACGAGACCGCCCATGAACCACAAACTGTTTGCGCTTGCCCTGCTGTTCGCCTTGCCGCTGTGGCTGGGCGCTTGCGATGCCGGCAACAACCCGCAGAGCGAAATCGCGCACGGCGAAAAAAATATAGCCGCTGCCGTCGTCAAAGGCCCGCACGGCGGGCGCATGCTCACCGATGGTGACTTTGCGCTCGAACTCGCCATTTTCGAACGCGGCGTCCCGCCGGAATTCCGGCTTTATCCGCAGCTGGCGGGCAAGCCGTTGCCGTTGGCCGAAGTGCAGGCGCGGATCGAACTGCGCCGCATCGATGGCTTGCCGGGCGGCACGATCGACGCACACGTTTTCGCGCCGAAGGACGATTACCTGCTGAGCCCCGCTGAAGTCTACGAGCCGCATTCATTTGCGGTGAAGGTGACTGCGACCCATGCCGGCAAGACCCATGAGTGGCGTTACGACTCGCCGGAAGGCGCGGTGGTCATCGCCGCGGACATGGCCGCTGCCTCCGGCATGGAGACCGCGCCGGCTACCGGCGGCGTGCTGCGCGAAACCCTCGCCCTCTACGGCAGCATTCAGCCCAACCCGGAACGGATGCGCGACGTGACGGCGCGCTTTCCCGGCATTGCGCGCAGCGTAGCCGTTCGGGTTGGCGATGTCGTGCGCGCGGGACAGACGCTTGCCACCATCGAGAGTAACGAGAGCTTGCAGGTGTATGCGGTGGCGGCGCCGATCGCCGGCACCATCGCCGCGCGCGCGATCAATCCCGGTGAATCCGCCGGCGCCGCGCCGCTGTTTGGCATCGCCGATTTCTCCAGCGTCCAGGCGGAGCTGAATGTTTTTCCGCGCGACCGCGGGCGCCTGGGCAACGGTCAGGCGGTCGCGGTCGCGGCGGCGGATGGTGGGGCGCAGGGCAGCGGCCGGATTGACTATGTCGCGCCGGTCGGCACCGGCAACCAGGCGCTGACCGCGCGCGTGGTACTGGATAACCAGGATGGGCGCTGGACGCCGGGGCAGTTCGTCAACGCCGATGTCACCGTCGGCGAGACCCCGGTGGCGTTGCTGGTGCCGGTTGCCGCGCTGCAATCCTTTCGGGATTGGGACGTGGTGTTTGTCGCCGATGGCGACCATTTTCAGGCGCAGCCCGTGGCACTGGGCCGCAACGACGGGGTGCACGTCGAAGTGCTGAGCGGCCTCAAGCCCGGCGCCCGCATCGTGATCGCCAACGCTTATCTGGTGAAGGCAGACATTGAAAAATCCGGCGCTTCGCACGATCACTAATACCACAGCATGCAAGTTTCGACACAGGTACCAGCCGTCATCATTCCCGCGCAGGAAGCTATGTGAAAAAGCATCGCAGGGTGGATAAACGCAGCGCACCCACTGAAAAACCACGCGCCCGACGGCAACGGTGGAGCCGCAATCCTGGCGGATGCGCTGCGCTTATCCGCCCTACGCATAGAGATGCCGCGCACCTCGTGGCGAGTCGCTGCCGCTCCCCGACTGAACCATTCGAGGACAGGCTACGCGGGCACGACGTTCCCTTGTTTACATGTCGCACTGCCAGGATCAAGCCATGATCGAACACATTCTGCGTTTTTCAATTCGCCAGCGCTGGCTGGTGCTGGCCGCGGTGCTGATCGTCGCCGCTTTCGGCGTCTGGAATTTTTTCCGTCTGCCCATCGATGCGGTGCCGGACATCACCAACGTCCAGGTGCAGATCAATACCGAAGCGCCCGGCTATTCGCCGCTGGAAGCCGAGCAGCGCGTGACCTATCTGGTCGAAAACGCGATGGCGGGCCTGCCCGGTCTGGACTACACCCGCTCGCTGTCGCGCTACGGTCTGTCGCAGGTGACGGTGGTATTTCGCGACGGCACCGATATTTACTTTGCGCGCCAGCTGGTCGGCGAGCGTGTCCAGCAGGTGAAGAGTCAGTTGCCGGCCGGACTGGCGCCGAGCCTGGGACCGATTGCGACCGGCCTTGGCGAAATATTCATGTTCACCCTGGACCGCGTGCAAGGTGCGCGTGCGACGGACGACAAGGCGCTCACCGCCTTCGATCTGCACGACGCCATGCGCTGGATCGTGCGCCCGCAGTTGGCGCAGGTCCCGGGAGTGACCGAAGTCAACAGCATCGGCGGCCAGGAACGGCAAGTGGTGGTGGCGCCGCTTCCCGCTCGCCTGCTGGCGTACGGGCTGACGCTCGACGATGTGACCACGGCGCTGGCCAACAACAATATCAGCCGGGGCGCGGGCTATATCGAGCGCCACGGCGCGCAGTATCTGATCCGCTCGCCGGGTCAGGTCACCAGTCTCGACGATGTGCGCCGGATGGTGGTGACCATCATCAACGGCGCACCCCTGACCCTGGGCGAAGTCGCCGAGATCGGTTGGGGAGGGGCGCTGCGCACTGGCGCCGCCACCATGGATGGCGAAGAGGTAGTGTTGGGCACGGTCTTCATGCTGGTGGGGGAAAATTCCCGCACCGTTTCGCGCGCCGTGGCGGCGAAGCTCGAAACGATCCAGAAGAGTCTGCCGCCCGGGCTTGAGGCGCGCGCCGTCTACGACCGCACCACGCTGGTCGACAAGACGCTCGACACCGTCACGAAAAACCTGCTGGAAGGCGCCCTGCTGGTGGTGGTGGTGCTGTTCGCGCTGTTGGGCAATCTGCGCGCGGCACTGATTACCGCGGCGGTGATTCCGCTGGCGATGCTCGCCACGATTTCCGGCATGGTGCACAACCAGGTCAGCGCCAACCTGATGTCGCTCGGCGCGCTCGATTTTGGTCTGATCGTCGATGGCGCCGTCATCATTGTCGAAAACTGCGTTCGCCGGCTCGCCGAGGCGCAGCGGGGCAATGCCGCGCTGACCCTGAAGGAGCGGCTCGCAACGGTGTATGAATCCACCAGCGAAGTGATTCGCCCCAGCCTGTTCGGGGTCGGCATCATCACGGCGGTCTACATTCCGCTGTTCGCGCTGACCGGCGTGGAAGGCAAGATGTTCCACCCCATGGCGGCGACCGTGGTGATGGCGCTGGTGGCGGCGCTGGTGCTCGCGCTCACCTTCGTGCCGGCGGCCGTGGCGCTGCTGCTGAGCGGGAAAATCTCCGAGCGCGAAAACCCCGTCCTGCGCGTTGCCGCCAGCGCTTATGCCCCGCTGCTGCGCGCTGCACTGAAAGCGCGTGTGGTGCTGACCGTCGCCGCCGCAACCCTGGTGGTGGCGTGCGGTTTGATGGCTATGCGCATGGGCAGCGAGTTCATCCCGAGTCTGGATGAAGGCGATATCGCGCTGCATGCCCTGCGCATTCCCGGCACTTCGCTCGGGCAGGCGGTGGGGATGCAGCAAGTCCTGGAAGCGGAAATCAAAAAACTGCCGGAAGTGGAGCGCGTGTTCGCCAAGCTGGGCACCGCGGAGGTGGCGACCGATCCGATGCCGCCGTCGGTTGCCGATACGTTTGTGATCCTCAAACCCCGCGAGCAATGGCCCGATCCGCGCAAGTCCAAGGCGCAGGTGGTCGCGGACCTGGAAGCCACCGTCACGCGTGTGCCCGGCAACAATTACGAATTCACGCAGCCGATCCAGATGCGTTTCAACGAACTGATTTCCGGCGTGCGCTCCGATCTCGCGGTGAAGGTGTACGGCGATGATCTGGATGTCCTCAACGCAGCCGCGGAGCAGGTGGAAGCGGTGCTGTCGCGGGTTCCCGGCGCGGCCGATGTGAAAACCGAGCAGACCACCGGACTGCCGGTGATGACCATCACGCCGCGTCGGACATTACTGGCGCGCTACGGAATCTCGGTCGCGGATGTGCAGGCGGTGGCCGCCACTGCCTTTGGCGGCAGCGCTGCCGGCACGCTGTTTCAGGGTGACCGTCGCTTCCAGATTGTGGTGCGCCTGCCCGACGCTCTGCGCGCCGATCCGCGCACCCTGGAGCAAATCACCGTGCCGTTGCCCAACGGCGGCTATGTGCCGCTGCGGGAAGTGGCCGACGTCGCCATCGCGCCCGGTCCCAACCAGATCAACCGCGAGCAGGGCAAGCGCCGGGTGGTGGTCACCGCCAACGTACGGGGGCGCGATCTCGGCAGTTTCGTGCGTGAAGTGCAGCAGCGGGTAGACGGCCAGGTGGATCTGCCCGCGGGCTACTGGCTGGACTATGGCGGCACCTTCGAACAGCTCGAATCCGCGTCGCAGCGTCTGTCCATCGTGGTGCCGGTGACCCTGGTGCTGATCCTCGGCCTGCTGTTGCTGGCGTTTGGTTCGCTGCGCGACGCACTGGTGATCTTCAGCGGCGTGCCACTGGCGCTGACCGGGGGAGTGCTGGCGCTGTGGCTGCGCGACATACCGCTATCGATCTCGGCGGGCGTGGGTTTTATCGCGCTGTCCGGTGTCGCGGTGCTCAATGGTCTGGTGATGGTCAGCTTCATTCGCGGTCTGCGCAGGGACGGCCGCGGGTTGGACGAAGCGATTATCGAGGGTGCGCTCACGCGCCTGCGTCCGGTGCTGATGACGGCGCTGGTGGCGGGACTGGGCTTCGTGCCCATGGCGTTCAATACCGGTATCGGCAGCGAAGTTCAGCGCCCGCTGGCGACGGTGGTGATCGGTGGCATCATCTCGTCCACGTTGCTGACGCTGCTGGTGCTGCCGGGTCTGTATCGCATGGCCTGGCGCACCGAGCGCAACCCCGGTCTGACCGCCGTCAGCGCAATGGAATCCGGCTCATGAAACGCTTTGAGGCGTGCGCGGAATAACGCCGGGACGGAGGTATCGCGGGATCTGCGTTCCCGTCACCTGCGCTCCCGTCACCCCCGCGCAGGCGGGGGTCCAGGCGCCGGAGCCGGTGCTGTCGCGGCCTCGGCTAGCCGCCGAACACGCCGAACGTCAGCCGGCTGAGCCACGAGCGGTGCTGCCGCGCGCTTTCCGGATCGGGGGCCGGCGGTGCCTCGCGCTGGCCGACCAGACCCTCGCCGAGGAAAGGGCGGGAGTCGAAGTGGGGTGGCTTTTCCGGCGTGAAACGCCCGAATGTCAGGGTATGCCACCAGGAGCGGCGATCCATGATGTCGTCCTGGTACAGAAAGTTGCCTTGGCCGTCGAGCGCGGGGTGCTCGGGATAATTCAGCGCGAGCGTGCGGGCGGCGTTGTCCGCCAGTTCCGGCAGGTTCAGCATGTGGTAGCCCTGCGCCATCACCGCCAGCCCGTCGGCCACCGCCGGCGTGCGTTCGTAGTTCTCCACCACATACCGGCCGCGATTGACCGCTGCCAGATAAGCGCCGCGCTTGAAATGATAGTTGGCAACGTGGATTTCCTGGCGTGCCAGCAGATTGCGCAGATGCACCATGTGCTGGCGCGCTTCGGGGGCATAGGTGCTGGTCGGAAAATTGGTGATCAGATCGTTGAAGGCATTGAAGGCGAGGCGCGCCGAGCCGGGGTCACGCTTGGTTTCGTCGCGGGGCATGTACTGGTCGAACAGGCCCCGGCCGGAGTTCAGTAGCGCCATGCCTTTCACATAATAGGCGTAGTCCACACTGGGATGGCGGGGATGCAGGCGGATGAAGCGCTCGGCCGCGGCGGTGGCCGCCTCGAAGTCCTGGCTCTGGTAGCGGGCGTAGATCAGTTCGAGCTGTGCCTGGTCGGCATAGGTGCCGAAGGGATAACGCGCCTCCAGTGCATCGAGATTGGCGATGGCCTTGGTCCAGTCGCGCGCGGTCAGATCGCGCTGAATGTTGTCGTAAAAATCCTTTTCGGTGTAGTTCCGGGTGCGGTCTTCCGCTTCTTTTTTCTCGTCCTTGTCGGAACTCATCCACGAACACCCGGCGAGCAGGCCTATCGTCAAACCCACAATCAACAGTCGCATCGCTTGTACCAGCATCGATCTTACCAACAGCCGCATTGCACGCTTGATTCAGCGCGGGTAGACGTGGAGGCGCGGGATTGAGTGCTCCCACCAGCCCTGTTAAAAAGGCGATCATTTAACCACAGTCGAAATCCGGGCAACACACGACATGACATTAGGCGAAAGGTTGCAGCGCACGGCGCAGGTTCCGGTCGAATTGGAAGGCCAACGGCTCGACCAGGCCGCCGCCGCCCTGTTCAGCGATTTTTCGCGCGCCCGTCTTCAGCACTGGATCAGCGCGGGGGACTTGCGGGTGGATGGCGCGGCGCGCCGGTCCAAGGATCGCCTGGCCGGCGGCGAATGGCTCTGCCTCGACGCGCAGCTGGAATCCGCCGGCGACTGGGTCGAACAAGCCGTGCCTTTCCGGGTGGTGTACGAGGACGCCGAACTGCTGGTGATCGACAAGCCCGCCGGGCTGGTGGTGCACCCGGGCGCGGGCAATCGCGACGGGACCCTGCTGAACGGGCTGCTGCGCCACTGTCCCGGGCTGCGCGCGCTGCCCCGCGTGGGTATCGTGCATCGTCTGGACAAGGACACCACCGGACTGCTGGTGGTCGTCAAGACCTTGCGCGCCCATGCCGATCTGGTCGCGCAGTTGCGCGTGCGCAGCGTGTCCCGCGATTACGCGGCGCTGGTGCGTGGGCTGGTCATCAGCGGCGGTACCGTCACCGCGCCCCTCGGCCGTCACCCGACGGCGCGCACCCGGATGGCGGTGGTCGCCGGCGGCCGCGAGGCGGTGACCCATTACCGCGTGGCCCAACGCCTGCCGCGTCACACGCTACTCCGGGTCAGCCTCGAAACCGGGCGTACCCATCAGATTCGCGTGCACATGGCCCATATCGGACATCCGGTGGTGGGCGATCCGCTGTACGGCGGCCGCCTGCAGTTGCCGGCCGGAACCGCTCCCGCCTGCGCGGCCGCGCTCGCCGCGTTCCGGCGCCAGGCGCTGCACGCCGCGCGGCTCTCGGTGCGCCATCCGGCCACCGGTGTGGTCATGACCTGGGAAGCCCCGTTGCCGGCCGATTTTGCTGCGCTGTTGGCAACGCTGAACGCTGATGCCTGAGGCGCGGGTCCCCGGGGTTCCGAGGCCCGCGGTGCCTGGCATTCTGGTGCCGGACTGGCCGGCGCCGCCGGGGGTGCGGAGCGTCGATCACCACTCGGATGGGCGGTGCCAGCCACGGCCCCTGGGCCGCATTCAATCTCGGCGAACGCGTAGGCGATGACCCCGTCGCCGTGCGCGCCAACCACCGCCAACTGGCGGATCTGCTTGCACTGCCCGGACCGCCCCAATGGCTGCTTCAGGTTCACGGTGCCGACGCCGTGGCCGCCGCGAGCGATGGGCTGATCCGGACCGGGGACAGTACCTGGACCCGCGGCGCGGGTGTCGTCTGCGCGGTGCAGAGCGCCGATTGCCTGCCGGTGCTGCTGTGCGATCGCGCCGGGTCGGTTGTGGCCGCCGTTCACGGCGGCTGGCGCGGCCTTGCCGCTGGCGTCGTGGCGCAAGCGCTGGCGGCGCTGGCCGCGCCCGCGGATACTTTGCTGGCGTGGCTGGGCCCGGCGATCTGCGCGGCCTGCTATGAAGTGGGCGACGAAGTCCGCGCCGCTTTTGTCGGGTGCCTCGCTGCCGACGCGTTGGCGACCTGCTTCACGCCATCGAATCGGGTCGGCCACTGGTACTGCGACCTCCCGGGCCTCGCCCGCGCCCAACTGGTTGCGCTCGGCGTGCCCCGCACGGCGATCCATGGCGGAAATCTTTGCACCTTCGAAGATGCCGCGCGGTTTTATTCCTATCGCCGCGACGGCATCACGGGGCGTCAGGCGGCGTTGATCTGGCGCGAAGGGTGAGGCGCCCTGGTCACCCGCGCGCCCGGTCCCGCAGGGGCACGGCGTGCTGGCGCTACCGCTGCCGAAGGCTTCAGCGCTCTGCGCGCAGCCCGTGTCGCTCGCGGTTATCGTTGCGTTCGCGCGCACTCTTGCGAAACAGCACATAGGTTGCACCCACGCCGCCGTCGCGGCGCTGTGCGCTGTGGAACGCGAGCACGTCGTCCAGCTCCCGCAACCAGTGGTTCACGCAGCTCTTGAGCAGGGCGGGCGGATGGCGCCCCTCGCCACGGCCGTGGCTGATGAGTCCGCAGCGGAGGTCGTGCGTCATGGCATCGCGGGCAAACTGAAATACCGCCAGACGCGCCTGCTCGACTGTCAGCCGATGCAAGTCGAGTCGGGAGTCGATGGCGTAGTGGCCCTGACGCAGATTCTTGAAGACGCCGTTCTGGACCCCGTCGCGCTTCCACGCCAGCACGTCCCAGGGCGCGACAGCCACCACCTGCTCGGCCCGCGCGAGGTAGTTGCCGTCGCGCACCCGCTCCTGCTCCGCCGCCTGGCGGCGGATGTCGAGCCCGGGCGAGCGCACGCTGACTTTCGGGCTGATGACGCGCACGGCCTGACGCAACGGCTCCACGTCGCCGACCAGTTCGCCGAATTCCGATGGGTCGTTTTCTGTCATGGTCACCAGCATAGGCGGGCGATGTGTACGCGCGCAACCTGGCGCAGCTTTTCGACCAGGTCGGGGAGTTGGCTCTCGGACGCGAGGATGCACCAGACACATGATTCGACCATTCGACACGCTCATGGCTCGGGGCGAACGCAATCGGATTACTCAGAGCATCTGTGACTTTCCGATGTAAAGACGCTCGAACTCGGCGGCCGGCAGTGGCCGCGAATAGAGATAGCCCTGGTGCAGGCCGCAACCGAGCGCCCGCAAAATCCTGGCCTGATCCTCGGTTTCCACGCCCTCGGCCACCGTGCGCAGTTGCAGATTTTTCGCGATGGCGATGATGCTCTCCACGATGGCGGCGTCGTTGCTATCGTCCAGGATGTCGCGCACATAGCTCTTGTCGATTTTGATTTCGTCCAGGGGCAGGTGTTTGAGGTAATAGAGCGATGAATAACCGGTGCCGAAATCGTCGACTGAAACGATCACCCCCACGCGTTTGAGTTCGTTCAAGCGGGCAACGACGCTGTCGATATTCTCGATCAGTGAGCTTTCGGTAATCTCCAGGGTCAGCAGCCCGGGCTGGATGCTGAAATCGACCAGCGCCTGGGATACGCACGCCACGAAATCCGGGTGGCGAAATTGCAGGGGACTGATGTTGACTGCGATTCCCAGGGGTTGAGTGCGGTCAACGCGGTGCCAAGCCGCGAGCCGGGCGCAGGCGTCGCGTATCACCCACCTGCCGATCACATAAATCAGTCCGGATTCCTCGGCGATGGGAATGAAATCCATTGGCGGTACCAGACCGTGCCCGGGACGGTGCCAGCGCAGCAGGGCCTCGGCGCCAACGATGTGCCGGGAGGCATCGACCTTGGGCTGATAGTGGAGCTCCAGCTCGTTGCGTTCGACGGCCAGGCGCAGATCCTGTTCGATGGCCAGCCGGGTATCGGCATTCGATTGCAAGTCGGCGGCGTAGAAAGCGATGGTATCGCGCCCCCGCTTCTTGGCCTGATACATGGCGACATCGGCGTGGTGGAGCAGATCCTCGGCGCGCTCGCCGTCGCGGGGGAATACGGCGATGCCGATGCTCACCGTGATGTGATGCCCGTGCCCGGCGATCAGGTATTCGCCCGACAGGCGCGCGCGCAGTTTTTCGGCCACCATGCGCGCTCGGCTATCCACTGTCGTCGCCGCGTTGCCCAAGGCGCCGACCAGCGCGACGAATTCGTCACCGCCCAGACGTGCCACGGTGTCCTCCTGACGCACGCTGTCGACGCAGCGTTCCGCGATCTGGCGCAGCAACAGATCGCCGGCGCCATGACCCAGACTGTCGTTGAGCAGCTTGAAGCGGTCGATATCGAGAAACAGCACGGCGCCGTAATCGCCGTTGCGGCTGGCGTGGGCACTGGCCTGCTGCAGGCGATCGAGCAACAGCCGGCGGTTGGCGAGCCCGGTCAGCGGGTCGTAATAGGCGAGTCGCTCGATTTCCAGCAGCGCCAGCTTGTAATCGGTGATGTCGGCCGTGGCGCCATGCAACCGGTTGCCGCCGCGGGTCCGGTCGACCTCGCCCTGGCTGCGGAACCAGCGCAAGCCCTGGTCGGGCAAGGTGACCCGGAATTCGAACTGCAACGGCCGTTCGAGCGCCAATGCCGCGCGTACCGCGGCGTCGAACGGGTCGCGGTCGCGGGGATGGAGCAGTTGCAGGGTTTCCGTGTGCGTGCGGGGGAGGTATGCGACTGGGGTCCTCAGTACCGCGTCGGCACCTTCCGCCCAGTGCATCTCACCGGTGGTCCAGTCGAGCTCCCAGGAGGCGATGCCGTAGGCATTGCTCGCCAGGCGAATGACTTCCTCCTTGCGTGCCAGTTCCGCGGTCAGCGTCTGTCGCTCCAGTTCGTTGCGCCGGCGTTCGGTGATGTCGCGGGTGGTGGCGAGGATGGCTGGTTTGCCTTCCCATGGGATGCGGCTCAGGCTGGCATCGAAGTCGATACGCTGGCCGTCGGCATGCACCATGTTCCAGTCGGCATGGCCGCTTCCCTCCCGGAGCACAGCTTCCAGCACTTCCAGGGCCAGCAGGTCGGAGTCACGGCCATCGGCCTGGCGGGGCAGCGACAGCTCCGACACCGGACGGCCGACGATATCGGCGCGGTCGCGGCCCAGCATCAGGGCGAACCGCGTGTTGCAGTCCACGAACATCAGATCCGCGATGATCGCGACGCCGTCGTGGATGGATTCGATCAGCCGCTGATAGTTGCCGCGTGTTTCTGCCAGCGCCGCGGTGGTCTGGACCAGTTGGGTGATGTCCAGTGCGCTGATGATGTAGTAGTCGATGGCACCGGCGTCGTTCCGTATCGCGGTATCCGCGACCCAGATTTGCATCAACTCGCCGTTTTTCGCGCGCCACCAGGTGCGGCCGGTCCAGGTGTCGAGGTCGCTTTTGCCGGCCAGAAAATCGCCGAGGCCAGGGCTGTCCTGGCCGATGAAAATATCACCGACCAAGTGGAAGCCGAGGAACTCCTCCAGCGTGTAGCCGCTGAGCTCCAAAGCGGCCTGATTGGCGCGAATGATCTTGCCGGCGCCATCGGCGATCAGTTGGGGTGCGCCGGTATCGAAGGCGATGGCGGCAATGCGCCGCTCTTCCCGCATACGGTAGGCTTCCGAGACATCGTGGAATACCAGCACGCCTCCTTCGATGGCGTGGTTTGTCCCGCGGATGGGTGCTGCGCTGTCGGCGATGTGGTATTGATGGCCGTCGCGATGGGTCAGTACGGCGTGGTTGACAAGCTGCTGGATCTCGCCGGTTGCCATCGCGCGCAGGACCGGATCCGGCATCGCTGCTCCGGAGAGGTGGTGGGTAAGCGCGAAGATATCGCCCAAGGGTCTGCCGATCGCTTCCGCGTGCGGCCAGCCGGTCAGCGCTTCGGCGACCGGATTGAGGCGCTCCACCCGGGATTCGATATCAACGATGATCACCGCATCGCCAATCGAATGAAGGATGCGGTCGAGGCGCTGCTCGCGCTGATGCAGGGCCTGGAAAGTCGCATTGAGGTCCTCCGACAGCCGGTTGAACGCCCGCGCCAGTTCGCTCAGTGGACCATGGCCTGCCACCCGGATGTCGGTGGGCGCACCGGGCGCGTAGCCGCTCACCCCGCGGGTTATCTCCGCAATCGGCTGACCTACGAACCTGCGGATGAACATCGTCAGCCCCAGCAAGCTGAACAAGGAAACCAGCGCAAAGTAGGTGGTCTGGCGATACAGGATGGTCCAGATGCTTTGGTTGGCGTATCGGGTATCGAAATCCAGATACAGCGCGCCGTCGGGAGTGGGGTGGACGGCGTCTGCGGGCGCACCGACAGAGACGGGGATATAGCCACGGATGTGGGCGTCAGCGTCCAGGGCGATGGATCCGGCCGGGCGCTGCAAGCGCTTGGGATCGAGCTGGTCGGGCGCAAAATCGGGCAGCACTTCCGCAACCGGCCGACCCTGCAATTGCGCTTGATTGGCATACCGGACCTTGCCGGCGCCATCGATCACTGCCAGGTGCAGCAGCCCCGGCGTGCCATTGAACAGCGTGATCAGGGTGTGCGCTTCGCTATCGCGACGCCCCTGTTCCCGTTCCCGCCCGGCTTCGAACATCCGCTTGACGCGCAACATGCTGCCGTGCCAGCCGGTGAGGGCTGCCTCCTGGCTGTCCCGCACCCGCGCCGAATAATCGAGCCACATCCAGGCCGAGGTGGCAACGACCAGCACCGCGATGCCGAGCAGCGGCAGCCAGTGGCGAATATCCATTTCTCTGACCGGGGCCTTGGCCATCTCATCCGTTCTCTCGGCTAGTGACAGTGCGGGTTGGTTACAGAATTCGGGTTCGCGTCCCGATGTCGTTATCGAGCAGCGCGGGCTCGCCCATGAAGGCAGCGCGCTTTCGCTGTAGCGGCACCGTTACGCCCGGATACCGGGTTCCCGACCGCCTGCTGCGCGGGATATCCGCGCAGCAGGGTATCCGATCACCAGATTGTAATGGTAGTGCGGTGTCGCGCCCACGTTCGCAGCGGGGCCCGCGGCAGGGTGCGCGGACGGTGCCGTTGCCTGCCTCCGGCGGGGCGAGCGCGACCGAAACCCGCCGGTCGGCAATGCGCGCGGATGCCCGGGACGGGGGTTTGCGTATAATCGTGGATCAAGCCCGGAGACCGTTCCGATCCCTGTTTCAGTGAGTGCGCCAGCCGCGGGTCCTGTTCCCACCGGTGTCGAATTCCGAGCCCTCGGTTAGTTGTATGAAAGACCTGTACCAGGAAACCTTGAGTTCCGTGGCGGAAGTGCAGCGCCACTTCGAACGCCATCACTACATTTGCGATGAACGCATCGCGACCTGCGTGTTTATCGCCCATAACCTCCAGAAGCCGGTGTTGGTGGAAGGGCCCGCCGGCGTCGGCAAGACCGAGCTGGCCAAGACCACGGCGCAGTTGCTGGATGTGCCTCTGGTGCGCTTGCAGTGTTACGAGGGGCTGGATGAGGCCAAGGCACTGTACGAATGGAAGTACGCCAAGCAACTGCTCTATACGCAATTGCTGAAAGACAAGCTCGGTGAATTACTGGAGGGAACCCGGGGCCTGCGCGAGTCGATGGCGAAAATTCACGCCCACGAGGATCTGTTTTACTCCGAGGACTTTCTGGAGCCGCGGCCCCTGTATCGCGCGCTGCACGAACCCCGCGGCTGTGTGCTGCTGATCGACGAGATCGACAAGTCGGATCAGGAGTTCGAAGCCTTCCTGCTCGAAGTACTGTCGGATTTTCAGGTGTCGATTCCCGAGCTTGGCACCATCGTCGCGCGTGTCAAGCCGCTGGTGTTTCTTACCAGCAACAACAGCCGTGAACTCGGCGACGCCCTGAAGCGCCGCTGTCTCCATTTGCACATACCCTATCCGGATGCGGCGCTGGAAAGTCGTATCCTCAGCCATCGGGTGCCGGAACTTTCGGATCGCCTGCGCACCGAAGTCGTGACCTTCGTGCAGCAGTTGCGCGAACTCGATCTGAAGAAAGTGCCATCGATTTCCGAAACCATCGACTGGGCCCGCACCCTGCTGCTATTGCACGCGGCCGATCTCGACGCGGGACTGGTGAAAATGACGTTGAATATCCTGCTGAAATTCGAAACCGATATCGAGGCGGCCGGTGAACATGTGCGCGGCTTTGTCGAAAAAGCGCGGCAGCGTGCGGGCGCCTAGTAAGCCCCATGCAGCAGACGCTCGAAAACTTCTACAAGGCGGTGCGCGCGGCAGGGGTCGCGGTCGCGCCCGCCAACAGTATCGAAGCGAGCCGCGCGGTGGCCCTGGTGGGCTACCGCGAACGCGGGATTCTCAAGCACGCGCTCAGCATGAATCTCGCGAAATCCCACGCCGATCAGTTGCTGGTGGAAGAATGTTTCGAGCAGTTTTTCCGCTTCGATGCGTTCAGGGACGGCGCCCGGGATTCCGCCCCGCAAGGTGGCGACGATCCGGCGGCGAGCGCTGAAGCCGGCGACAAGAAAACATCCACCGCGGAACCTCGCTATGAAGGAGAACTGCCGCTCGCCAAAATGCTGATGGCGGGCGATCGCACGGCGCTTGCGGTGGCCATGCAGCAGGCGGCACGGGACGCGGGGCTCACCGACATCTGGTTTTTTACCCAGAAAAGCCTGTATACCCAGCAGATTCTGCAACGCATGGGTCTGCGCGAGCTCCAGGATGAAATCCGCGCCCTGGGCGAGGGTTCCTGCCCGACCCGGATCGCGACCGCGGGCGCCTTGCGTACCGCCAAGGACCGGTTGTACGAGGAAGTGCGCGATTTTGTCGAGCGTCAGCTGGGCATGTTCGGCAAGACCGCGGTGCAGAGTTTGCGCGAGCGCCATCTGCAAAAAACCCGGCTGTCGAATATCGATCTGCGCGACTTCCGCATCATGCACGAGCTGGTGCGCAAAATGGCGCGACGCCTGAGCGCGCTTTATTCCAGGAAACGCAAGCGTGCGGATCGCGGCCAGCTCGATTTCGCGCGGACGTTGCGGCGCAATGTCGCCCATGACGGCGTGCTGTTCGAGACGCACTGGAAAACCCGTTTCGTTGATAAACCGCGGGTGCTGGTTCTGTGCGACGTGAGCGGCTCGGTGCAGGCGTATGCGCGTTTTCTGCTGCTCTTCCTCCACAGTCTGAACGATGTCCTCAAGCGTATCGACAGCTATGTGTTTACCGGCAGCCTGGCGTCGGTGAACGATATCTTCGACAGCTATCCGGTGGCCGAAGCGATCGACAAGATCATGGCGGAGCACGGTTTCGGCGGCTCCGACTACGGCGGCATGCTGCTGGATCTGGAGCGGGACTGTTTGCGCGGCATCGATCACCGCACCACGGTGCTGATATTGGGCGACGCCCGCAACAACAACCTGGACCCGCGCAGCCATATCCTGCAACAGGTGCATCAGCGCGCGAAGCGGGTGATCTGGCTGAATCCGGAGCCGGAGTCGTTCTGGAATACCGGTGATTCGGTGATGCGCAACTATCGCCCGTACTGCCACCTGACGAAAACCTGCAACACCCTCGACCATCTCGAACGCCTGCTCGACGATCTGCTGCGCGCCGCGACCGCGGCTTGATACGGGACGAAAAAAAAGCGCCGGTGGGGGAGCCGGCGCCCAAGGGGGGGAGGAGTTCGGGGGATCAGATCTCGATGGGCAGGGAGTAGGTGAGAGCGAAGAGCAGATCCTCGTCGGTCGCGCCGGGATCGTTCTTGCCGAAGTCCTGGTCGATGACCTTGCTTGCCGTGAACGAGATACGGTCGTTGAAGGAGTAGGTGAGATTCAGGTGCGTCATGTCGTTGGTGTTGCTACCGTCGGGGTCGTGAAAGCCCAGAGTGGCGCTGAATTTGTCGATGCCGGCGCTCAGGGTCCAGTACTCGTAGCCGGTCGCTCCTGCGATGTTGTCGTAGTAGGACAATTTGATGGTCTTCCAACCGATTGTCGTGACGATCTCGCTCAGCTCGCCGGTGGTATCGTCGGAGACGTTGAAGCCGTTGCCGGCGAGACCGTTGTCGGAGTAGTTGTAGTTCCACAGGCTGATGTCGAAGATGAAATCGTTGGCCCCGGTGCCCCAGCCGACGAAATAGTCGTATTCGTTGCCGAGGGTGTCGTCGCCACTGCTCATCCAGATGCCGGCATAGGCCCCGCCGATGCTGTACTTGATGTCGCCCGATACCGCCGGGCTGCCGTCGCCCAGGTCGATGCCGCGCCACAGATACATGTTGGATACCGCGGCGGATGCTGAAAGGGTTCCCTCAGCCTGTGCCGTGGGTGCCACCAGCAGCGCGCCGCTGACTGCTGCACAGAAAACACTGGCGCGAACGAATTTGGCGTTAGTTGCGAACATGGTCTTCCTCTCGTTGAGTTTTCTTTAAATCAAGGTCGGAAATTAATGCTTCCGCCCGTGTGCTTGCGCACCAAGTGCTCAGCAGGATTTGTGCCAGTTGGTGGTTCTGCGGTGAAATTCCCGGGGTGCGAGGTCGCCGGGGGATGCCCAGGCCGGTCGCAACGCGCCTCAGCGCCCTGTTCGGCCTGACGTTCGATGGTCAGTGGGGAGGTGGGGAGGTAGGAAGAATAACGAGTGGACGGGGTGGCAAGCGCTCCGGGTAACGCCCGCGCGCATCAATGGCGCGGTACAACCTGGTCAGCGCAGAAACCCGGGCGGGGACTTGCTGTCACAAAAAGGCAATATAGTAGGGCGCTTGCAGGCCAAACGCCCCACTATGGGGCGCTCTCAGGGCGAGTGCTTCTCCAGCGCTTCGAGGCGTCGCAGCGCCTCATCAAGCTTGCGTTCCAGCTCTTCGGTTCTGTCGGCAGGAGCGCGTGACGCAGCCGGCGTCGGGTTGGCAATCCGTCCGGTTTCGATCAACTGATTCAGGCGCCGGTTGAGGTCCTGTTCGATCACGACCTGGCCCTTGGCGCCCGCGCGCCCGACTTTACCCGGCTGGCCGTCGCGACCGGCGGCGCCGCCGTCGACCCACTTCTGACTGCCGGAGAGGGTGCGTGCCTGCACGTATTTGCCCTCGTTGCCGGATCCACCGCGACCGGCGGGACCGGCAGTGCCGCCAGCGCCCCCTTCGCTGACCACAGTGACCGGGATGTCGGCGGGGGTGCTTTGGTCGGACAGGTAGCTGTAACGAACGCGGGCGCTGCCGCCATTGCCGCCATCGCCGCCATCACCGGCGTCGTCGCCGGCACCGCCGTCGCCGCCCGAACACTGCTGTGCGATGCCGCCATCCTGGCCGCGTCCGCCGGCGCCGCCCTGACCGCCCGCGCCGCCGGAGACATCGATGGCCAGTGAGCCGAGTTTTTCGATGCCAAGATTCAGGTCGAGGGCCGCGCCGCCGGCGCCCGGATTACCCGGGTTGCCGGCGCCGCCGGGATGGCCGGCGCGGCAGGCATCGGCGCGTCCGGCGATAGACTCCCCAGCCTGACCGTTGGCTCCCGGCGCGCCGCGGCCGACGATGTGCACACCCTGGCCGATGGTTGCGCGATCCACCTGCAAGCGCCATTGCTCGGCGCCGGGCGGTAACACCAGCGTCGCGCCGTCGCCCAGTATCCAGGCGTCGAAACGCGCATTGGCCTCGGCGGGACTGAGCTGATGCGTCGCCCCGGCACCGACCCGCAAGGTTTCCCCGGCGCTTGCCGCCAGCGGGAGCAGCGCGCCTGAGCAGCCCAGCAAAGACATCACGATACCTGCGCGAAAACTGTTCATGGGGCGTTGAGCTCCTGGTGTCGAAGGGGGTAGGCAAGGGTGCCGGCCTTACAGCCGACGGGCGGTCAGGTCGCGAGTTTACACAGCGATATAGCGCCTTACGACGGCTTCTTCCATTTCCGCGCCGGCGCCGGAGAGGACGACGGCGCCGCGATCCATCACCAGGTAGCGATCGGCGAGATCGCGCGCGAATTCGAAGTACTGTTCCACCAGCAGGATCGCCATGTCGCCGCGGTCGCGCAACAGTCCGATCACGCGCTGGATGTCCTTGATGATCGAAGGCTGAATGCCTTCGGTGGGTTCATCCAGCAGCAGCAACCGCGGCCGCATCACGAGCGCGCGGCCGATGGCGAGTTGCTGCTGCTGGCCGCCGGAGAGATCGCCGCCGCGCCGTCCCAGCATCTGGCGCAGCACCGGAAAGAGTTCGAAGATTTCGTCCGGAACGCGGCGTTCCGCGCGCGGCAATACCGCAAATCCGGTCTTGAGATTTTCGAGTACGCTCAACTGCGAAAAGATATCGCGGCCCTGGGGGACGCAGGCGATGCCCCGGCGCGCGCGCTCGTAGGGTGGCAGGGCACTGATGTCCTCGCCCTCCCAGCGGATACTGCCGCCGGCGATGGGCTGCTGACCCGCGACTGCCCGCAGCAGTGAGGTCTTGCCGACGCCGTTGCGCCCCATCACACAGGCCACTTCGCCGATGGCGGCGCCGAAGCTGACGTTCTTGAGCGCCTGGCTGGCGCCGTAGAACAGATCGACGTTCTCGATGGTGAGCATGCTCAGCGTCCCAGATAGACTTCGATGACGCGCTCGTCCTGCTGCACGTGCGCCAGCGTGCCTTCGGCGAGCATATGACCTTCGTGCAGCACGGTGACGCGGCAGTCGAGGGCCTTGACGAAAGTCATGTCGTGCTCGACCACCACCACGGAATGTTCTCCGCTGATTTCCCGCAACAGTTGCGCGGTGAGTTCGGTCTCGCGGTCGGTCATGCCGGCCGCGGGTTCGTCCACCAGCAGTAGTTCCGGTGACTGGGCGAGCAGCATGCCGATTTCCAGCCACTGTTTCTGGCCGTGGGACAGCGCGCCGCCCGGCCGTGCGCGCTGCGCGGCGAGGCCGACGCGCGCCAGAATGGCGTCGATTTGCTCCCGCGCATCGTGCGCATGGCGACGCAGCAGCGTGGTGAATACGCCGCGCTCACCGCGCAGCGCGAGCTCCAGATTTTCCGCCACGCTGAGGCTTTCGATGACGGTCGGCTTCTGGAACTTGCGCCCGATGCCGAGGCGGGCGATCTCCGCCTCATCGTGTCGGGTCAGGTCGATGTCGTCGCGAAAGAACACCGTACCCGCGCTCGGGCGCACCTTGCCGGTCACCACGTCCATGAAGGTGGTCTTGCCGGCGCCGTTGGGCCCGATGATGGCGCGCAGTTCGCCGGGAGCGACGGCGAGTGACAGTTCGTTGAGCGCCTTGAAGCCGTCGAATGACACCGTGACGCCTTCAAGGTAGAGGATGTTGGTGGGCAGGTGGCGGCCGGTTTCCAGCATCAGTTGTTGCCTCCCGTCGCCGCGGAAGGGGGCGGCTGCCGGCGTTGCCCGAACAGCCCGACCACGCCCCGGGGCAGGAACAGGGTGGACACCACGAACAATCCGCCGAGCAGGAACAGCCAGATTTCCGGAAAGGCGCCGGTGAACCAGGTCTTGGCATAGTTCACCAGCAGGGCGCCGACGATGGCGCCGTACAGGTAGCCGCGCCCGCCGACCGCCACCCATACCACGACCTCGATGGAGGCCAGCGGCGCGAATTCGCCCGGATTGATGATGCCCACCTGGGGCACATAGAGCGCGCCCGCGATCCCGGCCAGCATGGCGCTCAGCACGAACACGAACAGCTTGTAGTGTTCGACGCGATAGCCCATGAAGCGGGTGCGGCTCTCGGCGTCACGCACCGCGACCAGCACCCGCCCGAGCCGGGACACCACCACCCAGCGGCACAGCAGAAATCCGGCGATCAGCGCGAGCCCGGAGCCCACGAACAAACCGTTCTTGGTGGCGGCGGAGGTCAGACTGAAGCCCAGCAGTTCCTTGAAATCGGTGAGGCCGTTGTTGCCGCCGAAACCCATGTCGTTGCGGAAAAACGCCAGCATCAGCGCATAGGTGAGCGCCTGGGTGATGATCGACAGATACACCCCGGTGACGCGCGAGCGGAACGCGAACCAGCCGAAGGCAAAGGCGAGCACGCCGGGTACCAGTGCCACCATCAGGGCGGCGAAGAAGAAATTGTCGAAGCCGTACCAGTACCAGGGCAGCTCCTGCCAGTTCAGAAACACCATGAAATCCGGCAGCAACGGGTTGCCGTACACGCCGCGACTGCCGATCTGGCGCATCAGATACATGCCCATGGCGTAGCCGCCGAGCGCAAAGAAAGCGCCGTGACCCAGGCTCAGAATGCCGGCATAACCCCACACCAGATCGAGCGCGAGGGCGAGCAGGGCGAGGCACAGGTATTTCCCGAACAGCGAGACCATGTAGGTCGAGAGGTGAAACGGCGAAGTTTCCGGGACTGCCAGGTTGAGCAGGGGAACGACCAGGATCAGCATTCCCAGTCCGGCCAACAGCCAGCGGCTGGCGGCATCGTTCAACAGGCGCGGGGAGCCGGTCATATTCAATCCTCCACGAACCGCCCCTTGAGGGCGAACAGACCCCGGGGTCGGCGCTGGATGAACAGGATCACGAACACCAGGATCAGGATCTTGGCGAGCACCGCGCCCACCAGGGGTTCGGCGAATTTGTTCACCACGCCCAGGCTCATGGCGGCGACAAAGGTGCCGAGCAGATTGCCGACGCCGCCGAATACCACCACCAGAAACGAATCGATGATGTAGGACTGCCCCAGGTTCGGCCCCACGTTGGTGAGCTGACTGAGGGCGACGCCGGCGATGCCCGCGATGCCGGAGCCGAGCCCGAAGGTCAGTGCATCGACCCGCCCGGTGCGGACACCCATGGAGCTTGCCATGGCGCGGTTCTGGGTGACCGCCCGCATCTCCAGACCGATGGGCGTCTTGCGGAGCAGCGTAATCAGGCTCGCGAGCACGGCGAGCGCAAACAGGATGATGTACAGCCGGTTATAGGTGAGCGACAACATGCCGTTGATTTCCCAGGAGCCGCTCAGCCATTGCGGGGTAATCACCGATTTGTTGAGGGGCGAAAAAATGGTGCGCACCAGTTGCTGGAGTACCAGGCTGATGCCGAAGGTGGCGAGCAGGGTTTCGAGCGGGCGTCCGTAAAGGAAACGGATCACGCTGCGTTCGATGGCGATGCCGACCAGGGCGGTGACCACAAAGGCGGCGGGCACCGCCACCGCCAAGGAGTATTCGATGTGGCTCGGCATCAGCAGTTGCACTACATAGGTGGTGTAGGCGCCGAGCATGATCATCTCGCCGTGCGCCATGTTGATGACGCCCATCACCCCGAAGGTGATGGCGAGGCCGACCGCGGCGAGCAGCAGCACCGAGCCCAGGCTCAAACCGAAAAACAGGTCACTGACAAAGGCAAACCGCTGTTCGCGCCCGCGCAGGTCGGTGATTGCCCGCGCGAGTCCGGCCTTGACGGTGGCGTCGGTCTCGGTGCCCGCCTGCTGTTCCAGCAGGGTGAGAATCGCCTTGTCGCTGGTGTCGGCGAGGGCGGCCACCGCCGCGCCGCGGGTTGCGGGATCGGGGCTCGCGAGGTGGAGACTGGCCTGGGCAGTGACGAGCGCGGCGCGCGCGCCGGCGTCGGTTTCGGCGGCGAGCGCTCGATCCAGCAGCGGCAGCAGCGTGGTTCGCGCATTTCCGGTGAGCGTGCGGGCGGCCTGGCGGCGCACGCCGGGGTCCGGGTTCTGAAGTTGGGTGGCGGCGATCAGCACGCGCAACTGGCTGCGCAGACTGTTGTTGACCGTGATTTTGCGCAGATCGTCCGTGCGCGGCGCAGCGGTGGGTGCGTCGGCCTGTGCCGCACCCGCCAGCGGGACGGGAGCGCCGTCGGCGGGAGTGGCGATGATCGCGCCGGTCGTGGCGTCGCTGTAGAGCGTGCCATCGAGCAGCGCTTGCAGCAGCACAGGCACACGCGTATCGCCACTGGCCGCGAGCTGTATCACCAGGGCTTCTTTGTCGCGGAAGCTGGCGGTCCCCAGGGCCAGCATGAGTTCATCCACCGGGCGCGCCTCGACCCCATCGGCGGTCATGGTGACGCCGGTTCCAGAGTCAGCGGCGGCGCCCGCCGTGGTCAGGGCCAGCAGTAATAGAAGCAGGGGTTTCATGGGGCTCCGGATTTTTATTGATCGCCCCGGCCGTGGCCGGGGAGCATCCGCAAAACAGGCCGGCACCGCGAGTCAGAACTGACTGGCAGGAGGTCTCGCGGGCCGGCGGCCAACTCAGTAATTCTGGCCGGAACAGGTCTTGGTGGCGGTGTTGTAATTGCCGCAGTTGATGGCGGGATCCTGCCAATCGGAAGTGATCTTGGCGCTCTCCGGGAGGAAATCGGTCCAGGCGTCGCCGGGTACTTCCTTGTCGGTTTTCCAGACCACTTCAAACTGGCCGTCGGCCTGGATCTCGCCGATCAGCACCGGTTTGGTGATGTGGTGATTGGGCAGCATCACGGCCGAACCGCCAGTGAGATTGGGCACCGACAGGCCGTAGATCGCCTTGCGCACCGCGTCGACATCCGTGGTCTTGGCTTTTTCCACCGCTTTCACCCACAGATTGAAGCCGATGTAGGTGGCTTCCATCGGATCATTGGTGACGCGCTTGGGATCCTTGATGAACGCGTGCCACTGTTTGATGAAGGCGGCGTTTTCGGGCGCGTCCACGCTCATGAAGTAGTTCCAGGCCGCGAGGTGGCCGACCAGGGGTGAGGTGTCGAAGCCGGAAAGCTCTTCTTCACCCACCGAGAAGGCGACCACCGGGATGCTTTCGGCGGAAATGCCCTGATTACCCAGTTCCTTGTAAAAAGGCACATTGGCATCGCCGTTGACGGTGGAAACCACGGCGGTTTTCTTGCCGGCGGAGCCGAATTTCTTGATGTCGGACACGATGGTCTGCCAGTCGGAATGCCCGAACGGCGTGTAGTTGATCATGATGTCCTCGGCCGCCACCCCTTTGCTTTTGAGATAGGCTTCGAGAATCTTGTTGGTGGTGCGGGGATAGACGTAATCGGTGCCGGCCAGCACCCAGCGTTTCACGCCGACGTCCTTCATCAGGTAATCCACCGCCGGAATCGCCTGCTGGTTGGGCGCCGCGCCGGTGTAGAAGACGTTTTTGGAAGACTCTTCACCCTCGTACTGGACCGGATAGAACAGCAGGCCGTTCGCTTCTTCGATGACGGGCAGTACGGATTTGCGGGACACCGAGGTCCAGCAGCCGTAGATGACATCCACCTTGTCTTTTACCAACAGCTCCTTGGCCTTCTCGGCGAACAGCGGCCAGTTGGAAGCCGGATCGACCACCACGGCTTCGAGCTTCTTGCCCAGCAGGCCGCCCTTCTTGTTCTGCTCGTCGATCAGCATCAGGACAGTGTCCTTGAGCGTCGTCTCGCTGATCGCCATGGTGCCCGACAGCGAGTGCAGCACCCCGACCTTGATGGTATCGGCGGCGAATGCGGAACCGGCCGTCAAGGCGAGCGCGGTGGTCAGGGCGCGCAGCCCGGTTGTCTTGAATCGGCGTCGGAATCCCGTGCGTGTGGCTTCGTTCATGCTGACTCCCTCTGGAAATGGTTTGGTATTGACCGCACGCCTCCGGCTTTTATGAGGGCGGGTCTCCATGTCCAAAAGCAGATTCTGTGCCACGGATTTCAGAGCAGTCGTTTTGGCCTGCGCCGGGTGGGGTTGGCTCATTCCGATGCGGGTGGGGCCAGTGCGAGCATGGCTGCGCGAGACAGGATTGCGATGATCGCGGCCAGGCCGTCGCGCTCCATGATGGACAGGGGCGCACCGACATGGGGCGCGAAATCCGTTTTGTTGATCACCAGCAGATCGGATTTGGTGATGCCCGGGCCACCTTTACGGATGCGGGGTTAGACCCGGCTGCGCCGGCCTGGCGGCCGCAGGCGAACTTCGTGATGCTGATGCGGCACGAGCCACTGGCGGCGCTGAACACCCGCTACACGCCAGCCGCCAACCGGCTGCGGTTGTGCATTCCGGATGGGCATGTGTTCGATTTCCCGCTCGACAGCGATGCGGGCGGGGCAGCACTGGGACAGTTGCTTCTGGACTACATGCCGAAGCGCATGGTCGCGCCGCCGCGGTTGCTGCGCGCCGCCCGGCGCTCTGTTCGGCTGATGCCAGCGCCGGATGCTGTCACCCGCCGGGCGCACGGCAGGGTACGGGATGGCCCGGAACAGGGTGCTGGCGAGTGAGGTTATTTCGATGATACGGGCTGAACGGAGCAGGATGAAGCAGGATTTCGGGGTGGTGAAGGGCCACTCGCCCCGCCTCCAACCGTGAATCACCGGTTGCTCGCGCGGAATAAGGGCGTTTATCCTTCTATGCCTACACCGGGGGTGTGATGTCAGAACGTCGACAGTAGAAGGTGGCTGAAACCGTGGTCTGTCCTCGGTTATCCCGCTGCTTTCTTGTACCTCGTTTGTGAACTACCTGAAGCCCGCGCTAGCCGCGTGAAACCTAACCCTTAGTTGTGCACCGGACTGCCTACGGCGCCGGTGAACCAAAACGTTATGCCCTATGGAGCGGTGAGCATGAGCACATGTTTCGTGATGCAGCCCTTTGACGGCGGGCCATTTGATCGACGCTACAAGGACGTCTTTGCGCCAGCAATTCAGGCAGCGGGTCTTGAGCCATATCGAGTCGATCAAGATCCAAAGGTCAGCATTCCCATACAGGACATCGAGCAGGGAATTCGGGATTCAAAGATCTGCTTGGCGGAGATCACCGATGACAACCCGAATGTTTGGTTCGAACTAGGCTATGCGATTGCGTGTGGTAAAGAGGTTGTGCTCATATGCTCTGAGCAACGCAGAACCAAGTTCCCATTCGACATCCAGCATCGAACCATTATCAAGTACACAACGGAATCTTCCAGCGATTTCGCAACGCTTCAAACGAAGATCACCGAAAAAATACTAGCGTACCTAGAACAGTCAGAGGCCATATCGAGCGCCACGGAAATATCCCGCCTTACCACGTTCGAAGGTCTTGATCCGCACGAGGTAGTTGCTCTGGCAACAATCGCTCAGAATATGGAGCACCTTGAAGGGGGCGCGAGCGCATACCAGATAAGGCGTGACATGGAGGCCAGTGGTTTTACTGCAGTGGCTGCGACAATCGCCCTTAAACGTCTGGTTCAGAAGGACTATATCTCGCAGGAATCCATGCAAGATGAGCGTGGAGAATATTTCATCGGCTTTGTGTTCACAGACAACGGGTGGAGTTGGGTTTTGGACAACAAGGAGAAGTTTGTTCTTGAGAAGCCGATGCAATCTCCAAAGAAATCAGACTTTGACGACGACTTTTCCTTTTAGCGTGCGCTAGGGAATAATCATTCGCTGCAGGCGCGACGGCCCTGACGGGCTGCGGCCTGAGCTCAAACGTTGGGCCCTCCCCAATCCCGGTGGGTGAATAAAACGTTGATTCCCTCGGGGTAGATCTGTATCCCGCCCATATGGAAGTAAACCGCGCATGACGCTCCTTCGCAGCGGCTCCGGCGTCGGTCAGATCGCGCTCGATGGCATACCGCGCACCGCGGATTTCAGGGCAGTCGTTTTGGCCTGCGCCGGTTGGGGTTGGCTCATTCCGACGCGGGTGGCGCCAGTGCCAGCATGGCTTCGCGGGACAGGATTTCGATGATCGCGGTCAAGCCGTCGCGGGTTTTCATGTTGGCGAACACAAATGGCCGTTCGCCGCGCATCCGCTGGGCGTCGCGCTCCATGACGGACAGGGACGCACCGACATGCGGCGCGAGATCCGTTTTGTTGATCACCAGCAGATCGGATTTGGTGATGCCCGGGCCGCCCTTGCGGGGGATCTTGTCGCCGGCCGCGACGTCGATCACATAGATGGTGAAATCCGACAGCTCCGGACTGAAGGTGGCGGCCAGGTTGTCGCCCCCGCTCTCGATGAAGATCACATCCAGGTTCGGAAAACGGGTATTCAGGTCGTTGACCGCCGCCAGGTTCATGGAGGCGTCCTCGCGGATCGCGGTGTGCGGGCAGCCGCCGGTCTCCACGCCCAGGATGCGCTCCGACGGCAGCGCGTGATGGCGGTCGAGAAACTCGGCGTCCTCGCGGGTGTAGATGTCGTTGGTCACCACCGCGACCTCGCAGCGTGCGCGCAGCGCCTCGCACAGACGCAGCACGAGCGCGGTCTTGCCGGCGCCCACCGGACCGCCGACGCCGACGCGTACCGCCTGTTTTTGCATGATGTTCTCCTTTGCCCGTTGCGGTCAGGACCGGAACAGGCGGCTGTATTGGGTTTCGTGCAGCATGCTGGCCAGTACCTGCCCGGGCAGGCTGATGCCGATGTCGGCGTCCGCCACGCTCCGTGCCCGTTCGATCAGTGGCGGCGCCCGGTCGAGCAGAGCCACCGCGATGCGCTGGCCTTGGGTCTGCCCCAGCAGCGCCAGTTTCAATGCCGCCGCGATCTGGTTGTCGAGCCAGCTCCACACCAGCCCGGTGGCCGCCTGCGGGTAGTCGATGTGCCAGTGCGTGCAGGCGAGGGCATAGGCGGTCAGGTAGCTGATGGGCGCGGCGGCGGGCCAGGCGGTGGCGGCGGACACTCCGGTATCGGCGAGCAGCCGCAGCAGCGCGGCGCCGCCGTGGCTGTCCTCGCGCCGCAGTTCGGCGGTTTCGCGCAGGGCCAGCGCGATCGCATTCCAGTGGGAAATGTTCGAGCGTGCGCAACCGTCGGGATCGGCGGCGAGCAGGCGGGCCAGCAGCGGCAATTCCTGGTGCTCGAAGTTGTGTTCCAGGATGGCGCACAGCCAGTCCTCAAGGGCTTCCGGATTGTCGATCCAGCCCAGTTCCACGGCGCTGGCCAGGCCCTGGGACCAGGCGAAGGCGCCGATCGGGAGCGACGGGCTGGCCAGCCGCAGCAGGTGCAGCAGGGGCGCCAGCGGTTCAGTCGTGGTCATGGTGGGGATGCGCCGTTGCTTCGCCGTGCCCATGATGATGGCCGCCGCCGGCGTAGGCGCCATCCTCGGGTTCGAACGGCCGTTCCGCCACCGCGACCGTGAGGCCGAGACCCCGGCACAGGGCGTCCAGCACATGATCGTGCAGATAGCGCAGCCAGCCGGGACCGATCTGTACCGGTACATGGCGGTTGCCCAGGTGATAGGCGGCGCGCAGCAGGGTCGCTGGGTCGGCATGCGCGGCGGTGGATACGGTTTCCGCCGCGGCCTGGACGCGCACCGTCCGACCGTCCGCGCTGCCCGGCACATCGCCATCGCGCAGCACCGTACCGCGCGGCAGGGCGAGCAGCGCCGCGCTGCCGTCATCGAGCACCACGCGCTGGCGCGAACGGGAGCGGCGCTCGAAACTCAGGGTCAGCGTCCGGTCGGCGCTGCCGCCGGACACAAGGTGATCGAAGATATCCATGGCGGGAGTTTAGCAAGCGCCGCGCCAACCCGGGGGCGGTGTCTGGATGGATGGCACAGGTACGCGGCGGCGCTGGACGCGCGCGTCAGCGGCGATCCGTGGCGATGAGGTTGGCGCGCGCCGGGTTCGCGTTGCCGGGTTCGACCTGGGTGGCGTCGGCGGCGTCGGCAAAGGCGTGGAGTATCGCCATGATGCGCGCCTGGGTCGGCTCCGTGACTATCGCCATGCCCGGCTTGATACCGATCTCGGAGGCCGCAAAGGCTTTCATGGTGTTGCAGATCTGGCCGTCCAGACGCACGCCGATACCTTCGAGACCGACCGCGCAACCGACCAGGCCGAACATCTCCAGGGTCAGTTCGCAGGCGGTGATCAGGAACAGCACTTGGTGCCCGGGCCAGGCCGCGCGCGCCGCGATCATCTGCTCGCCGATGTAGTGCACGGTGGTGATGAACAGGGGAATCACGCGCACCTCCGGCAGGCTGTGCACGGCCTTGCCGATGAAACACTGCCCGCACACCGGACTGTCCCGGTCGTGGCTGCACTGGTCGGTGAAGCGCCCCGCCGGGCATTCGAACGGCTTGTGGCAATAGGAGAAGCCCACCACCAGCACCGCGTTGGGTTGTTCCAAACGGCGCACGAAGTCCGCCACATCGATGATGCCGTAGAGGAAAAAATCGCCATCGCGGTGATAGCTGCGGCCGCGCAGCAGGCTTTTCACCAGGCCGATCCCGTGGCACAGCGGATGGCGCCAGAAATAGCGGCGGAGTTTTCCGGAATGGTCGTGGCGGTGCAGGTAAGAAAGCGATTTCCACGCCAGGAAGCGGCGCGTGTTGGGGCGAATTCCAGGCAGATTCGGGTTCTTCCTGAAAGTTCTCAGCGGCGCCTGCGCGGCGAGCTCGGCCGCGCGCGCATCCCAGGCCTGCTCGGCCTGCGCCCAGTTGTCGTGGCCTTGCCAGAATTTGACGGGATCGCCCATCGCCAATCGCCTTGCAGACCGTTCCGGCAACCTTTCAGGGACACGGGACGGCGGAGACTTCGATGATACCCCTGTGGACCGGGGAGTCCATCCCGCCGGCGCGTTATTCCGCCGCGCCGCGCTCGGCCTCTTCCCGACCGCGCTGACGAATCTCGGCTTCCTTGCGGGCTTCCTCGATCTGGAGCATCACGGCGTCGACATCGGCGGGCGTGTCGTCGTGCGCGAAAATGCCGGTGAGCGCCATGCCGGGCCTCAAGCCGCTGTTCTTGAAGTGCTCCCAGATCTCGTGCGCGTATTGGGTGGCGAGCAATTCGGGCGCGAAGCGGCCGCAGTAATCCCGGATATTGTTCACGTCGCGCTCCAGCATCCGGAAGGCGTTGTTGTTGCCGGCGGCGTTCACGGCCTGGGGCAGGTCGATGATGACCAGGCCGTCGCGACCGACCAGGACGTTGAATTCCGACAGGTCGCCGTGGATCAACCCGATGCACAGCATGCGCACGATCTGATCCATCAGGAAGCCGTGCCATGCGCGCGCTTCCTCCGCGCCGGGTTCGACGTCGTTGAGGCGCGGCGCGGCGTCGCCCTCGGCGTCGGCGACCATCTCCATCAGCAGCACGCCATCGACATAGCCGTGGGGCTTGGGCACGCGCACGCCGGCGGCGTCGAGCCGGTAGAGCGCATCCACCTCGGCGTTTTTCCACGCTTCCTGTTCGACGTTGCGGCCGTGCCGGCTGCGTTTTCCCATGGCGCGCTGGTCGCGACTGTTGCGGGTCTTGCGGCCTTCCTGATATTCCGCCAGCTTGTGGAAGCTGCGTTGTTCGAGGGCCTTGTACACCTTGGCGCAGCGGATCTGGTTGCCGCAGCGCACCAGATAGACCGACGCCTCCTTGCCGCTTTTGAGGGGCCGGATCACGGCATCGACGATGCCGTCGTCGATCAGGGGCTGGAGACCTTTGGGGATTTTCATCGAGAGAGGGTCAGCGTGTCTCGGGTGTCAATCTTGGTTACGGTGGCAGGTGGCGATTCTTGGCTGCGGTACGTTGCTGCCGTGCTTTGCTGCGGTATTGGGCTGCGGCACTGGGTTACCGGTGCCGGTTTTGGTGTGGCTGGTATCCACGCGGCGAGTGCGAGTGTACAGGGTTAGGGATGCTCTGAATAACCTGATCCCGTTCATGGTTCGACCCTTCGACGGGCTCAGGGCTCACCACGAACGGGATCATAAGGGATCCTCAGAATAACCGTCATGCCCGCGGAAGCGGGCATCCAGAAGGCCCTGATATTCCTGGGTTCCCGCCGGCGCGGGAACGACGATTACGTGGTTATGCAGAGTATCCCAAAGTGACCGTTCGTGCTGAGTTCCGTCGGTCCCGAGCCTGACGAAGGATCGAAGGACTTGTTCAGAGCGTCCTTGGGCCGGCTGGCTCGACGTTGACCGCTTTTTCGCAGCGTTCCGCGCACCACCCGTAGCTTGTCGTGGCATAGTCGTTGACATGTCAACCAGTTGCCCTTAGCGTGCCACACCTGACCAAGAACCCACCGCCCACCCCGTTCAGGTCGCCGTGCCCGCGCCCGGCCCGAGGATCGGGGCGGCGGCACCCGTGGCATCCCCGACCATGACAGCAAGCATTTCCGCATCCATTCCTGCCCCGGCCACGCCCGTGACCCGGCTGCCGCTGCTGGTGACGGCCATCGCCATCACGGCCGCGAATTTCATGAACGTGCTGGATCTGACCATCGCGGTGGTGGCGGTGCCGTCGATCTCCGGCACCATCGGGGCTTCGCCGTCCCAGGGCGCCTGGATCCTGACGTCCTATGCCATCTGCCTCGCCGTCATCCTGCCGCTCAGCCCCTGGGTCTGCAAACGCTACGGCGAAGTGCGCGTTTTTTCGCTGTCGGTGGTGATGTTCGCATTGACCTCGATGGCCTGCGGCATGAGTCGCCACATGGAAACGCTGGTGTTTTTCCGCGCCCTCCAGGGCTTGTCCAGCGGCTTTATCGTGCCCCTGTCGCAAACCCTGCTGCTGCGTATTTTTCCGCCGCACAAGCATGGCTCCGCGATTGGTCTGTGGAGCATCGCCTCGACCATCGCGCCGGTGCTGGGTCCGATTCTGGGCGGTTTCATTACCGACAACATGGGTTGGCCGTGGATTTTCTACATCAATGTCCCCATTGGTTTCGTGGCCGCCTGGCTGGTCTGGACCAGCATCCATCACATCGAAACCCAGACCAAAAAGGTTCCAGTCGATGGCATGGGCATGCTGCTGCTGGCGACCACCGTGCTGGCGTTTCAACTGGTGATGGACAAGGGCCACGAATGGGACTGGTTCGGTTCGCCGGGCATCCGCCTGCTGATGACCATCTCGGTGATCGCGTTCATTGGCTATGTCGTCTGGGAGCGTCGCGAGCCTCACCCCATCATCGACTACGGCCTGTTCCGCATCCCCGTGTTCGTGATCGCCTCGGTGATGGGGGTGATCTTCAACCTGACGTATTTCGCCAGCACCGTGCTCTATCCGATCTGGATGCAGTCCGTGCTGGGCTACACGGCGACCCTGTCCGGTCTGGTCATGGCCGGTACCAGCGTGTTGCCGATCGTCGGAATGATGCTGGTGGGGAAAAACATCGCCAAGCTGAATCTGCGCTACCTGGTGGTATCGGGCAGTCTCGTCACCATGCTCGCCATTTATCTGCAAGCGCAATCGACCACGGATACCGCCTTTGCGCAGATGCTGCAGGCGCGGGTGATCATGGGCATCGGCTTCACCCTGATGTTTCCGCCGCTGATGGTGATTTCGCTGGGTTCGGTGTCGGCCGACCGAACCGTGGCGGCGGCGAGCTTCTTCAATTTTTTCCGCAATATCGCCACCAGTGTCGGCATTGCGGCCGGCATGAGCCTGTGGCAGAGCCGCACGGCCTTTCACCGCCTGCGCCTGGTGGAGGAGCTCAACCCCGACGTGCCGGGCAAGGAACAGGCGTTTGCGCCGGTCCAGCAACTGGTCGATGGCAACCCGGATGCCCTGTGGGCCGTGGTCGACAACCTGGCCACCGCGCAGGCTTCCACCATGGGAATCAGCGACACCTTCATGATCTGCATGTTCGCGGTGATTCCCGTGATTCTGTTGAGCCCCTTTATTCCGGCCCGTCTGGCGCCGCGCCCCGGGACTCACGTCGCTGCCGGCGAGTGAGCCGGCGGCGGCTTGTCGCCATAGGTATGTCGCCACAGGGCAAGTCGCCGCAGGGCGATATGGTTGAGTTATCAACGTTGACCTATCAACGGTATCCTTTTATTCTTCACTCATACCCCTCTTAACACTGGAACCCGGATCTTGTCCATGCGCCGCTCTGTCAGCCTGTTCATCGTGGTTGCCGTGCTCGCCGCCCTCAGTTACGGCGTGAGCAACTATCTCGGCAAACGCAAGTTTGTGGAAACCGATAACGCCTACACCACCGGGGACATCATCAACGTCGGATCCCAGCTCGATGACGTGATTCTCTGGCTGGGGGCCGAGGAGGGCGACTATGTCGAGCAGGGTCAGGAACTGATCCGCCTCGACGGCGGCACACCCAAAAACCGGCTGGCGCGCGCCCAGAGCGACCTCGCCCGGGCGGTGCAGGAAGTGGCCACACTCAAGCAGCTTGGGCGCCGCCGTGCTGCGGAAGTGCGGGAGGCGGAAATCCGGTACACCCTGGCGCGCAATGAAGCCGAACGACGCAAGAAGCTCGCTGACCGCGGCATGATTTCCAAAGAGGAACGGGACATATCGGTCCTGCGCATGGAGGAAGCGAAGGCTGCCATGGACTCGGCGCAGCAGAAGCTCATCGAAGCCCGCATCGACGCCGGCGCCATGCCCATTGCCCAACATCCCAAGGTGCTCACCGCCGGCGCCTGGGCGCGCGGCCTCAGTTCCATGGTCAACAAGACCACCATCGTCGCGCCCGTTGCCGGTCATATTGCCAAACGCTTTGTCTCCGCCGGCGACGTGATCAAGGCCGGTCGACCGCTGTTGCAAATGGTGCAACTGGATAAAGTCTGGGTGGCGGCGAATTTCAAGGAAACCCAGTTGCGCAATCTGCACATCGGACAGCCGGCCAAAATCGTGTCGGATCTGTACGGCGATGAAGTCGTGTATGAGGGCACCGTGATCGGGACCGGGACCGGCACCGGCGCGGCATTCTCCCTGCTGCCGGCCCAGAACGCGACCGGCAACTGGCTCAAGATCGTGCAGCGTGTGCCCGTGCGCATTGCGCTCGAAGGCGACATGATCAAAACGCATCCGCTGCCGCTGGGCACCTCGCTGGCGGTCACCATCGACACCAGTGATCGCGACGGGCCACGCCTGACGGCGGCGCCCAGTCCGCGACCGGTCGATGTGACGGCGACCTACGGTTACTGGCGGGCGGATGGTCAGGCCATGGTCGACCGCATCGTCGCCGAGAATCTGCCGACCGCCGCGGCGACGGAGGCGACGCCGCGAACGGTCGCGTCCCCGGACCATTGAAGATCGACCCTAGGGTTCTGGCCGCCGCGATTCAGGGACACCGTCAGCGGGATTTTCCATGATTGATCTGGCCAACAATCTGGTGCGTCGCATCGGCACCCTCAGCCGCAGCATGATCCGCGCGCTGGACATCGAGATGGCCCCGCTCGGCATGGGTTCGGGGCGTTTCTCGTACCTCTTCATGCTGTACATCAACGAAGGCGTCACCCAGCAGGAAATGGCGGTCCGCCTGCAGGCCGACAAGGCGGCGGTGGCGCGCACCCTCGCACAGCTCGAAGAGCAGGGTTACGTCCGGCGCGACAGCGATCCCCGCGACGGGCGCGTCACCCGGGTGTTCCTGACCGACAAATCCCGCGCCTTGCGGGGCCATCTCGAAGACGCCGTGGGGCGGGTGATCACCCAGTTGCAGGCCAATCTGGACGCGTCACAACAAGCGGCGATCCGGGACATCCTGCAACGCATGGCGGAGTCGCTCGCGACGGGTTACGAGGGGATCAATGGCGGCACCGGTGCCGGCGTGAACTCCGGCAGCCCCACGGGCCGCAAGGACGTCTAGCTTTGAAGCGGGGGCGCGCAAACCAGGGGGCCGGGCGCGGTGGCGGATGACCGCTTCAGCGCCTGCTTGCCGAGGGTCTGAATGGCGCATCGGCGTCATAGGCTTTGTCGGCGGCGACGGTCTGCGCGGGAACACCGTCGTGCGCCTGCGTGATGTCAGGGACTTGGCGGTGAGCTGCCAGCGCGCCCCCAGCCCTTCGACCAGCGCGTGAATCTTGGTCGTCAATCCGCCCGCAGGCCATCGCTTGGCGCCGTTTTGGACCGCGGCATGCTGGTGAGCTCTGACAATGGTGGAATCGAGGAACACTCCTCGGAGTCGGCGCTGGGCCAGCTCGGCGAGACCCGATGCCAGACGCCGGCGTTGGACCACCGTGAGAATCGCGCGCTGTTCCGGACCGAACTGTTCCGGGGGCGCGGCGTCCCAGCACCGCGTCGCGACAGCCGTTGTCCCCGCCGTCCTGCCACGGTCGCCGGCCTGGCCGGGGCTCGATCCGCCACGGTCGTTCCGCAAGTTCCTGTGCCTTGATCCAACTCCGTCAACAGTTGGATCGGTGGCACAGGTCCGTGCCAGCACAATTTCGACCCCGCCCCCGCCGCCACGGATGGGGAGGGGGGCGGCCCGGGTTCGCCCGGCACCGCGGGGCCGCTTCGGCCGCCCGACCTTTTCACGGTTTGGGAATCTAGCCCGCCCCGACTCCCCGACTCCCCGACTCCCCGACTCCCGACTCCCGACAAGGTTTCCGGGCAAAAACTGGATGCGGGCCGACGTTGCCTTATTCAGGTGTCCACGTCATTGCGCGCGGCGGCACCTCAACCGGCTGGTTGCGCAAAACGGATGCCCGCCGCGGGCGCGCCCTTGTTTATATGTCGCACCACTAGCCGTTTTTCAACTAGCGGCGAGCGGTTGGTTTCGCGCCGGCAAGTCCCTATCATGCCGGGCGAATCTGTCTGCCAAAGGGGCGGCCCGTGACAACAAAAACCCTGGAATTCTGCACGACCCGGCTCGATGGTCGGGTGCTCACGGTCACCATCAACCGGCCCGAGGTGATGAACTCCCTGCATCCGCCCGCCAACTTCGAGCTGGCGCAGGTGTTCGACGCCTTCGCCGCCGATCCCGAGCAGTGGGTGGCGATTCTCACCGGCGCCGGCGAGCGCGCGTTCAGCGCCGGCAACGACCTCAAGTACCAGGCCGCCGGCGGCAAGCGCGGCAGTCCCCGTTCCGGTTTTGCGGGACTCACGGCGCGCTTCGATCTCAACAAGCCGGTGATCGCTGCGGTCAACGGCGTCGCCATGGGCGGCGGTTTTGAAATTGCGCTGGCCTGCGATCTGATCGTGGCGGCGGAAACCGCGGTGTTCGCGTTGCCGGAGCCGCGCGTCGGTCTCGCCGCACTGGCGGGCGGCGTGCATCGGCTGCCGCGCCAGATCGGACTCAAGCGGGCGATGAGCATGATCCTCACCGGGCGCCGGGTCGGCGCCGCCGAAGGCAAGGAGTTGGGTTTCGTGAACGAAGTGGTGCCGCCTTCGCAACTGATGGCGGCGGCGCGGCGCTGGGCCGATCTCATTCTGGAATGCGCGCCGCTGTCGATTCGCGCCAGCAAGGATTCGGTGATGCGCGGTCTCGACCAGGCCGATCTGGAACAGGCCATGGCGCTACAGCTCGACAGCGTCGGCGAACTTTATCGCAGCCAGGACTTTATCGAAGGGCCGCGAGCCTTTGCCGAAAAGCGCCCGCCGCACTGGCAGGGCAAATGATGCAGCCGGAGGTGCGTGCGTGAAGCATGTGGGCGAGTTCTGGCTGCCGGACGTCGATCTGCGCTGGTGGAGCAACTGGGGCAAGACCCGGCGCAAGACGCTGGAGCGCTATGGCACGGGCGCCGGGCCCAAGGCCGCCGATATGGAGGCGGCGCTTGCCAGCGTCCCGAAGGGTGGTCTGGCCCTGGACGGCGGCGCCAATGTCGGTGCCTATACGCGCATCATGGCGCAGCACTTCGACCGGGTGATCGCCTTCGAGCCGGCGCCGGATACCTTCGCCTGTCTCGAGCGCAATGTCCGCGACTGGGGGCTTGGCGAGCGCGTCGAAGTCCGCCCCGTGGCGCTCTCGGATCGCCGCGAGCAGGTCGGGCTGAAGGGGCGGCGCGGGCATCGCTCGTTGTCGCGGCGCGTATCGGGGCCGGGCACGATCCAGAGCCTGCCCATCGACGCTCTCGAACTCCCGGCGCTCGCGTTTCTCAAGCTCGATCTCGAAGGGTACGAGGTGCGCGCCCTGCGCGGCGCCCTGGCGACACTCACCCGTTGCCGGCCTTATGTCTTGTTTGAAGACAAGCCCCACAAGTCGGAACTCTACGGTGAAGCTCGGGAAGCGCACGATATTCTGTTATCCTTGGGCGCTGGGCTGATCGCCCGGATCGGCAAGCACGGTAATGACTGGCTTTATGGGTTTCCTGCCGAATAAGGCAGCGGAAGCGGTTCGCGGCAGAACCGCGGATTCGTCAGTCCGCAAGGCTGATCCGCCAGACAGGTCCGCACGGCAAGACTCCGTAATAAACCCGCATGACATCGCGGGCAGCATTTCGCCTCTGTAGCTCAGTTGGATAGAGTAACCGGCTTCGAACCGGTTGGTCGGGAGTTCGAGTCTCTCCAGGGGCGCCATTTTTTGGCAATTCGGCAAGAAAATTTCCGGTATGGCCGTTCTCCGTGGCGGTCGCACGGGAGCGCCACGACCGCGTCACCCTCGCACGTCCCGGTTGCGTCCAGCCCGACGCTGTCATCCAATGGCACGCGGTTCCGGAGTGCGGAAAAGTCCACCCTGGGGCCATCTCATCAAATGGCACACGGACTTTTGGAGATTTCCCATGACCCCGACCGACCTGGTCGAAAAGCTGCGCACCTCCCCAGCGGCGGTGGCATTCGACGAAGTGATCGCCGTCATCAACGCGCACTACCGCTTCACCCAGACGGGTTTCGCCAACGGCTTTGGCGCCGGGCGCCTGTGGAACCCCATGGGGACCAACGAAGGCTCCTGCCGCATCCTGGCTTTTGCTCGCCTGCACGGTCTCAACGAGGCCGAAACCCTGGCCTGCTTCGGTGCCTATTACCGCGAAGTGCTCGCCGATCCCGAGGGCACGACGCATCCGAACATCCGCGCCTTCATGCGCGATGGCTGGGGCGGGGTGCGCTTCGAAGGCGAGCCACTGTCGGATGGCTAGTAGTGCGACATATAAACAAGGGGACGTCATGCCCGCAAAGGCGGGCATCCAGTTTTTGCGCGGGAATGACGATGGCCAGTAATGTGTCGAAACTTACGTGCCGTGGTACCTAAGCCGGATAAGGCGGGCCGGGTTTTCTCCGGCGCGGGATGGCCCCGCTCTCCGCGTCCGGGGCGTATCGGTCGGTGGATTTGACCGTTGGTCGGCCCACAGAGGCACGATCGTTGACATGGTGGCCCATGTGGCAGTCTATACTGAAGGCTGGAAGTCAGGTTTGTGCGGCAGTTGCTTGATACAGTTGGCGGATTGGTGGCGAAATAAGGCACGGAAAATGGAGCGGCGATTTCAACACCCAAGCGCAACGAGTTTATCGGAGTGGGCTTTCCCTATCGAAATCGTCCGGCATGAACTTCGCCTACAGCGCAGGGGCTGATGGATACAGCGAAAGGTATTCGAAGACGCGGCGCAGGTCGTTCGCTCGGCGGCGGGTTCACTCTCATCGAGCTGGTGGTGACCATGGTGGTACTGGCCGTCCTGGCGGCGGTCGCGGTGCCCTCCTTTACCCGGCTGCTGCTCAATGCCCATCGCTCCACCGTATTGAGCGAGCTCACCGCGGCGCTCAATCTGGCGCGGGCCGAAGCGCTTGGTCGCGGGCTGCCGGTGGTGGTGTGCCGCAGTTCCAACGCGACCACCTGTGGCAGCGGGTCCTGGGCGCAAGGCTGGCTGGTGTTCATCAACAACGACAACGACAGTCCGGCAGCGGTCGATACCGGTGAAGAGATCCTGAAAGTGCGACAGGAATCACAACCTGCCTACTCGCTGGTTCCTGTTACCAACTATGCGAATTTCATCACTTATCGCGCGGATGGCAGCGTCAATACTATCGGCAGGATCACCTACTGCGACCGCCGCGGCGCAGCCGAGGCGCGTGCGCTGCTGATCAATGGAGCCGGGAGAGTGCGCTTGAGCCGGGATACCGACGACGATGGCATTGACGAAGACGAGGCTGGCAATGATCTCGTCTGTCCCTGACCGGCGCCCGGTGGTATCTAGGACGGGTCAGGCCGGGGTGGGCCTGATCGAGGTCCTGATCGCCGTACTGGTGTTCGCGATCGGGCTGCTCGGGCTGGCGCGGCTGGAGATCGCCAATCTGGCGACCAACCACGACGCCCAACTGCGTTCCCAGGCGATGACGCTCGCCTATGACATCGTCGATCGCATGCGCGCCAATCGCGATGCCGCGCTCAACGGCGACTATGACATCGATATCGGCGACACGGCCCCGACCGGTGCCACGGTGGCGGCGACCGACCTGCAGGAGTGGAAGGCCGCCTCTGTCGGGCTGTTGCCCCAGGGCGATGGGGCCATCGCGCGGACGGTTGCGGCCGGGGTGAGTCGATTTGTGATCACTGTGCAGTGGGACGACTCCCGTGGTGAGCGGGATCCCATACAGTTCGTTTTCGACACGGAGTTGTAGGTGATGGCACCACGGGTTCGTCCAGGCTCCCGCCGTCGCGACTTTCCCTGCCCGGGACGGCAAGGGGGCTTTTCGCTGATCGAGCTGATGATCGCGGTGGTGGTGGGCTCGGTTCTCATCGCCGTCGTGGCGCGCATGGTCGCCGGCACCCTCGCTACCTACCGTTCCGACGAGTACCTCGCCCGGCTGCAGGAGAACGCACGCTACGCCATCGAACAGATCAGTTTCAGCGGACGCATGGCGGGCTTCAGCGGCTGCGCCCGCAACTTCAACAATCTGCTCGATACCAGTTCGGCCGGCTATGAACTCGGTATCTACGATGTCACGCGAGTCTTCTCGGGCTGGGAGTACGACGGCACCGGCGACGCTGACGACTACACCATCGCCACCCTGGACCCGGCCGGCGCCGCCCTCAGCGAGTGGAGTGACGCCGACGGCAACGACTTGGTCGACGACCTGCAAGATATGGTGGTGCCGGGTACCGATGTGCTGGTCGTCAAATACGCCGAACAGATACTGAGCGAGGGCGCCGACGGCAATACTCCCGCCAATGCCGCCAGCATCACCCTCACCGGCGCCAGCGGCGTCGCCCAGGACGACTTGATCCTGGTCACCGACTGCCTGGGCAGCGATCTGTTCCAGAACCGCGCCGCGGACGATGCCGCCACCCTGGCCCGGGGCTCCGGCGGCAGCCCCGGCAATGTCCCGCCGGGCAGCGCCAACTTCAGCCACGCCTATGGCCCGGACATCGAGATCTACACCTTTACGGTGTTGGTCTACTACATCGGCCGAGGCGCCAGCGGCGAGTCGGCGCTGTTCCGCCGCAGCTATGCCGGAGGCGGCGGGGGAGATACCCAGGAAATCGTCGAGGGTGTCGAGAACATGCAGATTCTCTACGGCGAGGATACCGACGGTGATCGCCTCGTCGACATCTATCGCACCTCGGACACAGTCGTCAGCTGGGCCGACGTGGTGGCCGCGCGTGTCGGCCTGCTGCTGCGCACCGTGGAGAGCGGTCGCCAGGAGAATGACACGGCGATCTACGATGTGCTCGGCACCAATGTCACCCCGCCCGCCGTCGATGCCCGCCGCCATCGCCGGGTATTCACCACCACCATCGCCCTGCGCAACCGGGTGGGTTGATGCATACCGCCACACGCCCGTTTCTGCCCACCGCGCCGGGATACCGGCAGCGGGGTTTGGTGCTGCCGATGGCGCTGATTCTCCTGGTAGTGCTGACCCTGGCGGGGGTCGGCGCGGCCCGCGTCAATATCCTGCAGGAGCGCATGGTGGCGGCCACCTACAACCGGCAACTCGCGTTTCAGGCCGCCGAGGCTGCACTTCGCGAAGGCGAGCGCTTCCTGCAGCAGGCGCTGTTGCCGGCGTTCAATGGCAGCGGCGGCCTCTATCTGGCGCCGCTGCCGAGTGCGCCCCGTGTCTGGGACGGCTGGAGCGCGAGCGACTGGGGCAGCAACGGCATCACCTACGGCGGCAGCCTCGGCGAGGTGGCCGCCCAGCCGGTGTACATCATCGAGGAGCTCGCCCGCACGCCGGGCAGTGGCGGCAGTCTGGGATCGGGCCAGCCGCAGCCGGAAACCGTTTATTACCGCGTCACCGCCCGCGCCGTGGGCGGCAACCCCAACAGCGTAGTACTGCTGCAATCCATCTATCGGAGGGAATGACCATGGCCATTCAGCGGAAGGCCCCGGGCCGGCTTGGCAAGTGGCAGAACAATGCGCCGTCCTGGGTGCTCGTACCCCTGGTGTTCGCCCTGGCGGCATTCGCGCTGCCCGCGCGGGCAGCGTTCGATATCTACCAGTTGCCCATGTTCGCCTCCGGCGCCGTCACCCCCAATGTGATGCTCCTGATCGACAACTCCGGCAGCATGAACAACATCATCTGGGCCGACGACTTCGAGGTGGCGACCATCTATACGGGGGGCTTCGATTCGAACGAAGGCAACTACCATCTAACGAGCATCGACGGCTCTTCTTGTTCCGGCGGCGATGGCCGCTGGGTCAGCAGTGGCGGCAAGGATCTGTGCCTGCCCAATCCGACTGGCGGAACGGGCACTTCGACCGACACCCGCTACACCGGCAACTACCTGAACTATCTGTTCAGCACCTATCCGGACAATACCGACCTGACCGATGGCACCATCCCCAACGAAACCCGCATGCAGGTGGCCCGCACCGTGGCCAAGCAGTTGCTGGATGACGTGACCGGGGTGCGCTTCGGCCTGACCACCTTCAACGGCGCGTGCAATAATTCCGCTAACGGCGGACGGGTTCTGCGCCCTTGCGACGACCGCAGCGACACGCAAATCACGAACCTCAAGTCCAGCATCGATGGTCTGGACGCCGAGAGCAACACGCCGCTGGCCGAAGCCCTTTATGAGATCACCCGTTACTTCCGCGGCCTTCCGGTCAACTATCAATGCTCGGGGCAAAGCTCGAGCTTTCCCGGTCCCGCGAGTGGACCGCTGCAATACCGTTGCCAGAAGAACTTCACCATCGCCATCACCGATGGTTTTCCGACGCGCGACACCACGTTTCCCGGTGACGATCCGGATGATGTGGGCGACGCCCGGAACCTGCCGGATTGGGACGGGCTGGCGCCCACGACAGAGCAGTCTGATTACCCGCTCTTCCCTCAACACTCCGATGGCTTTCAGCCGGAGTCTGGTTTCGGTCAGGCGGATGAGGGGTGGAGCCTGTACCTCGACGACATCGCCAAGTTCGGCTTCGACATCGATATGAAAAGCAGTGGCAACGACTCCGACACGTCCCCGCAGCCCTGGGGCAGCCTGTCCGATCCGGCGCCGGCACCGGGCGAGCCTGATTTCCGCCAGCAGAACATGATCACGTATACGGTGGGTTTCGCCACCTCGAACCAGATGTTGCAGGACGCCGCCGACTACAGCGGTGGGCAGTACTTCACCGCCAGCAACGCCGCCGATCTTAAGACGGCGCTGGAGGAGGCGCTGCTGGACATCCAGACCAAGGCCAGCGCGGCGGCGTCGGTGGCGCTCAACTCCACCCGGCTCGATACCAACCTGCTGATCTATCAGGCGCGCTTCGACGGTGAGGACTGGAGCGGTGACCTGAAGGCCATCGATGTCAATACCGACGGCAGTGTGGGCAGCGAGATCTGGAGCGCCCAGACGCGCATGCCGACCGCCGACGAGCGCACCATCCTGTCCAGCAATTCCAGTACCCGTGCCGGTATTTCCTTTGCCTGGGACCAGTTGAGTGCGGCCCAGCAGAACGTGCTCAAGCTCGTCAGCGAGCCGTTGACCTGCTCAAGCTGCAATCCCAGTTGGTGCACTCAGCGGGGTGGGAGGTCGGGCGAAAGTGCCGGCTCAGCTGCTCGCTCTGCAACCCGGGCATCACCGGTCGCGGCGACGAGGTGCTCGCTTACGTCCGCGGCGTGCGCTCTGGAGAGGAGCAAAACGGCGGCGATTTCCGCGACCGCGCGGTGATTCTGGGCGATATCGTCAACTCCGACCCCCAGTTCGTCGGCCAGCAGGATTTCGGCTATCAGTTGCTGCCGGGCAGCGAGGGCGCCGGCTATCTGACGTTCCGCGCCTCGGCGGCCTACACCGGCCGCGCGCCCATGGTTTACGTGGGAGCCAACGACGGCATGCTGCACGGTTTTCAGGCCAGCGAGTCCGGTGCCAATGCCGGCGTCGAGAAAGTGGCCTATGTGCCGCTGGCGAGTTATCAGCATCTCTCCAAGCTCACTAGTCCCGATTACAGCCACCGATTTTTTGTCGATGGCACCGCCGGGTTCGGCGATGCCTACATCGATACCGGCGGCGGCGATGCCTGGCACACGGTACTGGTCGGTACCATGGCCGGCGGTGGCCGCGGCGTGTTCGCACTGGACATCACCGCCCCCGGCAGCTTCGATTCCGGCAAGGTGCTCTGGGATCGGGCGGTCATCCGCGACCCCGACCTGACGCTCGTCGATGATGGCGATCTGGGTTACACCTATGGTCAGCCGAGTGTGGTGCGGATGGCCAACGGCAAGTGGGCGGCGGTGCTTGGCAACGGCTATAACAGCGACAACCAACGCGCCGTGCTGTTTATCCTCGATCTCGAAGACGGTTCGGTGATAAGCAAGATCGACACGGGCGTGGGCAGTGCCAGCCTGCCGAACGGGTTGTCGACGCCGATCCCCGTCGATGTCGACGGCGACCGCATCACCGACGCCATCTACGCCGGCGACATGCAGGGCAACCTGTGGAAATTCGACGTGTCCGGCAACGGCGCCGGCTCCTGGGGCGTGGCCTACGGCGGCACGCCGCTGTTTGTGGCCACGGATCCGTCCGGGGTCCGGCAACCCATCACCGCGCGGCCGGAGGTCACCAAGCACCCGGTCTCCGGGGTGGTGGTGGTGTTCGGCACCGGCAAGTACTTCGAGGAAGTGGACCGGAGACTTGAGCCCACGGAACAGCCCCAGACCTTCTACGGCATCTACGACGACGGAGGCGCGGTCACCGGCGGGCGCTCGGCCCTGCTCGAGCAGGAGCTGATCGAAGAGATCGCGTCCACCGATGACCGCAATCCATCCAAGGACACCGACAACCCCGTCGATGTGCGGGTGACCACCGAGCAGACCCCCACTGTGGCCCAGAAGGGCTGGTATTTCGATCTGCCCACCACCGGCGAGCGCCAGGTGAGCAGACCCATCGTGCGCGACCGGCGGGTGATCTTTACCACGGTCATCCCCAACGACAGTGCCTGTTTTGCCGGCGGTACCAGTTGGCTGATGGAAATGGACTCGGTCACCGGCTCCCGGCTGCCGTTTTCGCCCTTCGATCTCAATGGCGACAACCAGTTCACGGCGGGCGACTATGTCGAGATCGAAGTCGACGGCGTACTGGTCCGGGTGCCGGTGAGCGGCAAGAAATCGAACGAAGGGATCATCAAGACGCCGGGCATCGTCGGCGCCGGTGATCTGGAGTACAAATACACCAGCGGTACCAGTGGCGTGATCGAGGTGACCGTGGAGCCCGGCAACACTGGCAGCGGTCGCCAGTCCTGGCGCCAACTGCAGTAGCCCCGCAGCAGAGGAGACGAAGGCATGATGAAGCAGCAGACGCGTGTTCGCCGCCGCTTGCAAGGCGTATTGGCCCTGATGGGCAGCCTGCTGATGGCGGGTGCCATGGCGGATGACGGTCGCTACGGCGGCAGGGTCAAGTCCTACGACGTGACTACCGGAATTCTCGTCGTCGACGGTCGCCAGGCACACATTGGTCCCGCAACCAAACTGCTGGGCTACGGTGGGGAACGCATCCTGGCCAGCGACCTGGAGCCCGGGATGTCGGTCGGCTACGAAGTCCGTGCCACCGGTCCCGGGAGTGTCCCGGAGATCCGGGTGCTCGAATTACTGGCCAACTGAAATGGCCGTGGTGATTGGGCCGATGGGCGGGATGCGATGATGAAGGCGATCCGTAGCCCGTCGCGGCACGCCGGGTTTTCACTGATCGAGCTGATGGTGGTGGTGGCCATCGTTGCGATATTGGCGGCGATCGCCTACCCGAACTATACCGATACGGTGCGCCGCAGCAACCGCTCCGATGCGCGCGCCACCCTGCTCCAGATCGCGCAGAGTCTGGAGCGTTATTTCACGGAAAATAATACTTACGCCGGGGCTACCCTGGGCACCGCCGCGGCCACCGATGTCTGGCCTACCACGACTTCCACCGAGAATCGTTACACGATCTCGTTTTCCGTCGCCCCCTCGGCGACGGCCTATACGCTGCAGGCTGCGGCGACCGGGTTCCAGGACAAGGACACCGAATGTGCCACCATGACGCTGTCGCATCTGGGGGTGAGGGCGCCCGCAGCCTGCTGGTAGCAAGGGCAGCGGCTTTCCTGAGCCTACTGTTGAGTGAAGTTTCTCGATAAGGGCCCGCAAGCGACCCCTACAGTGCGCTCGATCGCTGGTATCGCCGGAACGGTATGACGGCGGCGTTGTTTATGATTCTGCTCGCGCTCAGCGGACTTTTCCTCGCTACGGAAAGCGGCATGGGGTGTGCTTGATGGGTGGCGTGGCGGTGCTGACGGTGCTGACGGTGCTGACGGTGCTGACGGTGCTGCTCGCACTGACAGGCTCGAAGCCTTGGATAGGCGAACAGCATTGACCAGATTCAACTGTTTTCGTCGCGCAGTTGCAGATCGATGCCGCCGTCGGCGTCGACCTGTACCCATACCGTTATCGGGCGGCAGCAGACCGGGCAATCCTCGATGTAGGACTGCTCCTCCACCGAGCAGTCCACCACCAGTTCGATGGTTTCGCCGCAATAGGGACAGTCGGCGGTGGCGCAGTCGGTCAGGTTCATGGGCGGGGCACCGTGGGCAGGGCGCGGCAGTATAAATTGAACCGGCGCGGGTCCTGCGCTTAAATGGTCGCCCTTCACTCATTCACCCACTTGTACCTCACCCGGAGTCTCGCCATGGCGGAAGCCTATATCGTCGGTGCCCTGCGCACCGCCACCGGTCGTAATCGCGGCCGTCTGAGCAAAATCCACCCGGTCGACCTCGGCGCCATGCTGGTGGACGGCCTGCTCGACCAGGTCGGCATCGAGCCGCTCAAGGTCGATGACCTGATTTTCGGCTGCGTGTCCCAGTACGGCGCCCAGACCGGCAACGTGGCGCGCAATGTGGCGCTGTCGTCGCGCCTCGGCGAGGCGGTGCCCGGCACCACCGTGGACCGCCAGTGCGGCTCCGCGCAGCAGGCGATTCACTTCGCCGCCCAGGCGGTGATGTCCGGCACCCAGGATGTGGTGATCGCGGGCGGGGTCGAATCCATGTCCCAGGTGCCGATGTTTTCCGCGGTTGACGACGCCGCCGAAAAAGGTCGCGGCAAACCCAAGGGCGCGCGCCTCGAAGAGCGTTATCCCGGCATCGAGTTCAGCCAGTTCATGGGCGCGGAAATGCTCGCGAAGAAATACGGCGTCACCCGCGAGGAGCTCGACGACTTCGGTTACGCCAGCCACATGAAGGCCACCGAAGCCACCGCGAACGGCAAGTTCCGTCAGGAAATCCTGCCGCTCGAACTGACTCAGGAAGACGGCCGCAGCGTGATTCACGATGCCGACGAGGGCATTCGTCCCAACGCGAGCCGGGAGGCGATGAAAACCCTGGAGCCGCTGGCGCCGGGCGGTGTGATTACCGCCGGCACCGCAGGCCAGATCAGTGACGGCGCCGCCGCGGTGATGATCGCCAACGACGCCGCGGTGAAACAATACGGCCTCAAGCCGCGCGCCCGCATTCGCGCCCTGGCGGTGGTGGGTTCGGACCCGGTGATCATGCTGGAAGGCCCGATTCCCGCCACCCAGAAGGCACTGGAGCGTGCCGGCCTTACTATCGACGACATCGACCTTTACGAAATCAACGAAGCCTTCGGTTCGGTGCCGCTGGCCTGGGCCAAGGCGGTGGGCGCCGATCTCGCCAAGCTCAATGTCAATGGCGGGGCGCAGGCCAACGGCCATCCCCTGGGCTGCACCGGCGCCAAGCTGATGACGACGCTGCTCAATGAGCTGGAGCGCCGCAAGGGCCGCTACGGCCTGCTCGCCATCTGCGAAGGCGGCGGCACGGCGAACGCCACCATCATCGAACGCCTGGACCGTTAAGGCGCGGTCTCCGGGTACCGGCGCACGGCCGGCGCCCGGAGACGCGTGGATCGCAATCATGCAGCGAGCCTGCCTCGAACAACTCTTCACCGTGCGCGATTTCGTGCGCTGGGGCACCAGCCGCTTCACCGAGGCCGGACTCTGGTTCGGCCACGGCACCGACAACGCCTGGGACGAAGCCGTGGTGCTGGTGTGCGCCGCGCTGCATCTGCCCCTTCAGTCGGGCCCGAATGTGCTGGACGCGCGTCTGCTCGACAGCGAGAAACGCCGCGTGCTCGAATTTCTGGAGCGTCGCGTCGCGGAACGCCTGCCGGCGCCCTACATCACCGGCGAAGCCTGGTTTGCCGGGCTGAAGTTTCAGGTCGATGAGCGGGTGCTGGTGCCACGTTCGCCCTTCGCGGAGTTGATCGAGCAGGGCTTCAGTCCCTGGCTGGTGCGCACGCCCGAGCGCATTCTCGACCTCTGCACGGGTTCCGGCTGCATCGGCATCGCCTGTGCGCTGGCCTTTCCCGACGCCGAGGTGGATCTCGCCGATATCTCCGCCGATGCCCTGGATGTCGCCGAAGCCAATATTGTCCAGCACGCGCTCGAACGCCGGGTGCGCACGGTCGAGACCGATCTGTGCGACGGTCTGGAAGAAGCCTACGACCTGATTGTCTGCAATCCGCCCTATGTGGATGCCGACGACTATGCCGCGATGCCGGACGAATACCACAGCGAACCCGCGCTCGCCCTCGCCGCCGGTGCCGACGGGCTCGACCTGGTGCGCCGCCTGTTGCGGGAAGCGCCCGACTGGTTGCAGGACGATGGTCTGCTGTTTGTCGAAGTGGGCAACTCGGCGCTGGCGCTGGAAGAACGCTATCCGGAAATCCCGTTCACCTGGGTCGAGCTGGAGCGCGGCGGCGACGGGATCTTTGTGCTGACCCGGGACGAGCTGCTGGCGGCGCAGGCGTTTCTCGATTAGCCGCTTGTTGAAAAACTGCTGCGGTAGCCATCTGCTTCGTCGCGCGCCGAGCGCCGCGCCGCTTTTTTGGTGGGTGCGTTGCGCTTACCCACCCTACGCCGCTTTATTCACGCGGTCGTAGGCCGGATAAGCCGAAGGCGCATCCGGCAGCTTGCACTTCGCCGGCGGGGCCCGGGGGGGGGAGCTCAGAAATATCAGGGCCTCATGGATGCCCGCTTCCGCGGGCATGACGGTTATTCGGCAGATCCCTGGGGATGTTCAACGTCCCCTGGATTTGAAAATCCGGCTTGGAACACCGAATTGACCGTCGCGATTTGCGCGTCGGGCGGCTCGCGGCCCCTATAATGCAGCGTCTTATGCAACCTCATCGGCAAGGGAGCCTGGCGTGTCCGGCAATACCATCGGCAAGCTGTTCACGGTCACCACTTTCGGCGAGAGCCACGGCCCGGCGCTCGGCTGCATTGTCGATGGCTGTCCGCCCGGCCTTGCGCTCACCGAAGCCGACTTGCAGCATGATCTGGACCGGCGCAAACCCGGGCAGTCGCGCTACACGACCCAGCGCCGCGAGGAGGATCGGGTCCGCATCCTCTCCGGCGTCTTCGAAGGCGTCACCACGGGCACGTCCATCGGCTTGCTGATCGAGAATACCGACCAGCGCTCCAAGGATTACAGCGCGATCCAGCAGTCGTTCCGGCCCGCCCACGCGGACTACACCTATTTCCAGAAGTACGGCATCCGCGATCACCGCGGCGGCGGCCGTGCCTCGGCGCGCGAAACCGCGATGCGCGTCGCGGCCGGCGGCATCGCCAAAAAATACCTGCGCGAGCGCTATGGCGTCGAAGTGCGCGGCTACCTGAGCCGCTTGGGACCGTTCGCAGTCGGCACGGTCGACTGGAATGAAATCGACAACAACCCGTTTTTTTGCCCCGATGCGGCGCTGGTGCCCGCGCTGGAAGCCTTCATGCAGGCGCTGGTGAAGGACGGCGATTCCATCGGCGCCGAGATCGCGGTGCGGGCCACCGGCGTGCCGCCCGGATGGGGCGAGCCGGTGTTCGACAAGCTCGACGCCGCCATCGCGGGCGCCATGATGAGCATCAACGCGGTCAAGGGCGTGGCCATCGGCGACGGCTTCGAGGTGGTGGCGCAAAAGGGCACCGAGCACCGCGACGAGATGACGCCCGCCGGGTTTCTGTCGAACCACGCCGGCGGCGTGCTGGGCGGTATTTCCAGCGGTCAGGACCTCCTGGTGCGGCTCGCGCTCAAGCCCACGTCCAGCCTGCGCCTGCCCGGGCGCGGCGTGGATACGGCGGGTCAGGAGGTCGAAGTGGTCACCACCGGCCGTCACGATCCCTGCGTCGGCATCCGCGCCACCCCCATCGCCGAGGCCATGCTGGCGCTGGTGCTGATGGACCATGCCCTGCGCCACCGCGGTCAGAATCAGGATGTCGCCTCGGGGCTGGCGCCGCTGGGCGCTCAGGACTCTGGACGCTGATTGAGCGCTCCGGCGGGTAGCGGCCCGATTCCCTACTGGCAGTTATCCGGGTTTTATTTTTTCTATTTCGCGCTGCTGGGCGGGCTGTATCCATACTGGCCGCTGTATCTGCGCGGTCTGGGTTTTACGCCGGAACAGATCGGCGCGCTGCTCGCCATTCCCCTTGTCACCAAGGTCGTCGCGCCCAACCTGTGGAGCTGGCTCGGCGATTGGAGCGGGCGGCGGCTGACCATCATCCGCCTGGGTTCCCTGCTGGCATTCCTGTGTTTTCTGGGCATCTTCGCGGGCGACAGTCTGCCCTGGCTGGTGCTGGTACTGTCCGGCTACAGCTTTTTCTGGAACGCGGTACTGCCGCAGCACGAAGTCATCACCCTTGGCTTTCTGGGCGCGCAGCCCGAGCGCTACAGCCGTATCCGGCTCTGGGGCTCGATCGGTTTCATCGCGGCGGTGGTGGGGGTCGGTTTCTGTTTCGAGACCTGGGGCATCGGCTGGTTTCCGGTCGCCGGAGCGCTGCTGTTGGCGACCATTCTGCTGAGCAGCCTGATGCTTCCCCGGCCGACAGCGGGCGTCCGCGAGCGCCACTGGCAGCCGTTGCACGCCGCCGCGCGTCAGCCGGCGGTGCTGGCCTTTCTCGCCGCCGGACTGCTGTTGCAGGTCGCGCACGGTGCCTATTACAGTTTTATCAGCATTCACCTGGAAGCCCTGGGCTACAGCCGGTCCGCCATCGGTGTGCTGTGGTCGGTGGGAGTGGTGGCGGAAATCCTGGTGTTCGTGGTGATGCACCGGGTGCTGCTGCGCTTCGGGGTGCGCACCGTGCTGCTCGCCAGCCTGTTGCTCGCGGCGCTGCGCTGGTGGCTGATCGGCAACTGGAGTCAGTCGCTGTGGCTGCTGGTCGCCGCGCAGTCCCTGCATGCGTTCAGCTTCGGCACCTTTCATGCCGCCGGGGTGGAAACCATCCGCCGCCTGTTCGGGCCGGGCGCCCAGGGTGGCGGTCAGGCGCTCTACGGCGCGGTGAGTTTCGGCTTGGGCGGTGCCATCGGCTCCTGGCTCGCCGGCCGCTTCTGGCATCTGGGGGCGACCCTGGTGTTCGATGTGGCCGCGCTGGCCTGTGTGGCGGCGGCGCTGATCGCCTGGTATGGATTTCGCGATCAGCGCTTGCGCGATTGACGGGCGTTCAACATGGATTGAGTCGCTTCAGACGCTGGTGCCGGTCACCGCCCGATGAATGGCGCGCTGGAAATGCGCGAGCGATGGTTCGTTGCGACCGATCAATACTTCTTTCATGACGCCCGCCTGATAACCCCGCTCCATATCGACCTGCATGGCGATGTCTTCCAGGTCCACGGTGCGGATCGCCAGATCCACATTGGCTTCCCAGTATTTGCGCGCCTTGTCGGTGGTGGGGACTTCCGGCACATAGCAATCGAAATAGACCAGGCAATGATCCGGGCGGTCCTGGGACGGAAACAGGCGCCAGGTCTCCACATGATCGGCCTGCATCACAAAGACCGTGTTCGGGAACAACTGGTAGGAAATCGCCGTGTGCTTGACGAAATCCCAGTCCGACTCGGGCTGCTCGCGCAGGGTCTGGATGCTTTTGCGTATCACGGCTTCACGATGGTTCAGGCCGAAGGCATCGAACAGGCACAGGTTGGCGAAGAAGATGGGTGCCACCGTGTCCCGGTGCAGGGGTGCGAAATGGTAGGCCTCGAGGAAGGTGTCAATGGGCATCTTCCAGTTGGCGGGTCGTTCCAGCACCCGGCTTTCGAAATGGCAGTAGCCGGCGAGGCGGTACGACGCCAGATCGTGCTCCATGCCGCTGAGGTGCGCGTCGAGCACCGCGGCATCCAGCTTGCCGTCCGGATCGGGCAGCACCCAGAGCATGCCGTCGCGCTCGACGAGGGGGAGCGGCACCAGGCCGTGGCTGGCGCGCTCGATGCCGGGAAAGGAGCGCTCATCCGGAATCACGATCAGATCGCCCTGACGGTCGTAGCGCCAGGCGTGGTAGGGGCAGCTGAATCCGCTCGCGCGGCCGCACCCCTTGACCACCGGCGCGCCCCGGTGCCGGCACTGATTGACGAAGGCGCGCGCGGCGCCGTCGTCGCCGCGCACCAGCAGCACGGGCAGCCCGGCGTGATCCTCGGCGAGATAGTCCCCGGCTTCGCGATGCGTCCGGACAGGCCCACGAACAACGGGTAGTGCCGGAACAAGGTGGTTTTCTCCCGCTCCAGCCAGCCGTGATCGATGTAGGTGGCGACCGGATTGCGGGTCACTTCGGGTGCGAGATCCGTGGTGCCGGCATCAATGTGGGCAAACGCACGCCTGACGAGATCGGTCTGGATTGGCTGCTGCATGGCGAGTGGACACCGTGTCAAGGGGCGGGCAGGGGTGGTTTATACACCGCACCCCGGATTGCCGCAAACCGCGCCGGCGGCCGTCCGGTTGACTGTCAGGCAACTACTGGGTAGGTTGGGTTCGGCACGCGTGGCATGCGGGGCCGCATCCATCCGGCACCGGCATCCGGCACCGGCCTGGCGACAAGAACATCAAAACCCAGAGGAGTACAGGCGTTGGCAAAAGTTGATTGGCAACAGAAGACCATTACCGCTGCGGGCGCCGAATTGAGCTACCTCAAAGGCGGCAAAGGCAAACCCTTGCTGGTGCTGCACGAAGAGCTGGGCAATCCCGGCTGGCTCGCATGGCAACGGAAGCTGGCCGAGGACCGCAAGCTCATCGTGCCGCTGCATCCCGGGTTCGGGGTGTCGCCGCGCCTCGACTGGATACGCACCATTGGCGATCTGGCCAACTACTACGCCCAGGTCATGGTCGAGCAGGACTGGGTCGGCGCTGATGTGATCGGCTTTTCCCTGGGCGGCTGGATCGCGGCGGAAATGGCGGCGCAGAATCCCGGGCAGTTTGCGAGTCTGACGCTGGTGGCGCCGTTTGGCATCAAGCCGCCGCGCGGCATGATTCGCGACATCTACGAAGCGCCCACCGAAGACTATGTCGCGGCCAGCGTGAAGGACAGTGCGGCCACGCCGGAATTCGCCGGCCTGTTCGGCGGCGCCATGACGCCGGAACAGTTCGAACGCTTTCAGGATGCCACCGCCGAGTCGGCGCGTCTTGCCTGGCAACCCTACATGAGCAATCCCGCGCTCGGTAACCGGCTGGGGCTGGTGCGGAAGCTCCCGACCCTCATCGTCTGGGGCGAAGATGACGCCATCGCACCGGTCAGCGCGGCAGCACTGTTCCACGCCGCCATTCGGGGCTCGAAGCTGGCCTTGTTCAAGGATTGCGGCCACCGTCCCGAGATCGAGCAGACCGGAAAATTTCTGAAAAAACTCAAGGCCCATTTGTCCTGAAGTGCGCCCGCGGCAGCCCGCCGCGCCCAGATACCGGAGGATTCAACATGCACATTGCGACTTTTACCGAACGCCCCTACGCCGATGTTCCGGAAGACGAGGTGATCAAGAACGCGAGCTTTTTCGGGGTTTCCAACAAGTTTCTCGACCCGGTCAAGGGCGGCGCCCTGTTCAACCGCTACCTGGATGAAAAACTTTACGCCGAGGAACTCGGTTTCGACGGCGTCATGCTGAACGAACACCACGCCAACCCCTTTACCATGGGCGCGGTGATGGATGTCGAGGCGGCCATTCTGGCGCGCATCACCAAGCGCGTGAAAATCGCGCTGATGGGCAATCCGCTGCCGGTGGCTGATCCGCTGCGGTTGGCCGAGGAACTCGCCACCATCGACATGATCTCGGGCGGCCGCCTCATCACCGGCTGGGTGCGCGGCGCGGGTTGCGAGCAGATTGCCAACAACATCAATCCGACCTACAACCGCGAGCGTTTCGACGAGGCGCACGATTTCATCATCAAGGCCTGGACCCAGGACGGCCCCTGGCGCTACGAGGGCAAGCACTACGAATACCGTCATGTGAATCCCTGGCTGAAGCCGATCCAGAAACCCTTTCCCCAGACCTGGATTCCGAGTCTGGTGAGTCCCGAGACCGCGGTGTTCGCGGCCAAAAACCGCTACACCTACATCGCGCTCGCAACTTTTTTGCCGCCGACCATGGAGATGTGGAATCTCTACGCCGATACCGCCGCCGCGGAAGGCTACCAGGCCGGTCCCGAGTGTTTCGGTTATCTGCAGAAGATCGTCTGTGCCGACACCGACGCGGAGGCCTACGAGCTGGGCAAGAACTACGTTTTCGGTGGCGGTCAGCCCGCCTTTGCGCGTCCGGAGTGGATGTTCCCCGCCGGCTACAACTCCAAGGCTGCGACCAAGCGTCTGGCCTATGCGTTGTCGGACCCCGAGACCAACGAGGCGGTGGTGTCCGGCAAACATGCGGGGAGCGGCGTCGATATTGCGGCGACCCGCAAATACAACAACGAAGTGCTTTACGAAAATCTGCTCCGCAACCGCCAGATCATTGTCGGTACCCCGGAATCGGTGTTGCCCAAGATTCGGCACATCCTTGAAACATTGCGTCCCGGGGTGTTCTCGATCTGGCACATCGAGGGCGGTTCCACCACCCATCAACAGTCCATGCACAGCATGAAGCTGCTCGCCGAAAACGTGTTGCCAAGGATGCGCGAGTGGGCCCGGGAGCTGGATTTGCCGGGGCCGGACGAAGTCCAGCCGGGTTCGCGCAAGCTGCCGCCCAGTGGCCAGCGCGATCCCGTATGCGACGCGGGCGTTAAGGCGGCCTGACACCACGCCCGGGCGCTGCCACCACCCCGGGCCAAGACGCCAAACTGATTGGGCCCCGCTTCCGGGCGCGGGCCCTGCGACTGCGGGTGCGGGGTCAGCCCCTGCAACTGGCTGATGACAAAATAACCTGTATCCATGCCAGCCATTGACATGGGGAATTGGTTGGCGATAGTCTGAGCTCGAATACGGCGGGCGCCTTCCGACAACAATCACCGCGCGCCATGATCGAATAACGAATAACGAATAACGAATAACGAATAACGAATAACGAATAACGAATAACGAATAACAGGTTCGCGTGGACGTCCTTGCAGGCCTTGTGCGGCCCGGGGCGCCGAGCGGCAGGGGATTGCGCCTATCCTGCGGACCGACGATAACAATAGCGTGTTGGGGGTGTGCCGTGTATCCATCGATCTGTTTGTCCACCGCGTCCGATCGCCGATCTGCTCTCGCCCGGTATCGCCGGGTTCCGGGTCGGGCGAGAACAAGAACCCACCTTTTGGCCCCGGTGGTGGCCTGCGTGGCGAGTCTGGCCGCGGTCCAGGCTGCGGCCCTTGAATTCAAGCTCGGCAGCGTCAAGGGCCAGATCGATACCACCTTCACCGCCAGCGCCGCGATGCGAACCGAGAGCGCGGACACGCGTTCGTTCATCCCGGGGGCGCAGGCGCCCTATTCAGGTAATACCCAGGTGTTCCCGGACGGCGGCGACATCTACAGTTCGCCGCTGTCGCTGTTGACTGACATCGGGCTGCAAAAGGACAACTACGGGATTTTTACCCGCATGTCCTACACCTACGATTACACCATCATGAATCAGGATTGCGACAACTGCTTCCGTCCCACCCCGGTAGGCCAGCTCGACGGCATTTCCGGTGCCGGACAGAACCTGACTGGCAACAAGTTCCGGCTGCTCGATGCGTTCGCCCACGGCACCTGGAATCCCGGCGGCCACCGGTTGAATGTCCGGGTCGGCAAGCAGGTGGTGAACTGGGGCGAAAGCGACATCCTCGGCGGCGGCATCAGCCAGATGCAAAACCCCGTGGATTTCGGCAAGACCACCACGCCGGGCACCGAGATCAAGGAAACCTTCCTGCCCCAGGAAATGATCTACGGGCAATTCGGGTTTACTGAAAACTTCAGCCTGGAAGCCTATTACGTCTGGAACTGGCGCCGATCGGAATTTTTCAGCACCGGGACCTTCTTCAGCCCCCTGGATTTGTACGGCAAGGGCTACAAACCCGATCTCCTGATCCCGGGCGTCCCCTATATCGACACCCAGCGGCCCAAGGACAGCGGCCAGTGGGGCGTTGCGCTGCACACCATCATTGAAGCGCTGGACAATGCCGACCTGGGCCTCTACTGGGTGCGCTCCCACGCCTTCATGTCGGCGCCGACGGTGGACGAGAGTCATCATGTACCGGACCCGTTCTCGCTGGGGCCCGGCGTGACCCTCGGCGGCTATCTCTGGAAGTTCGCCCAGGATCTGGACACCTATGCAATCTCCCTGAACGGCGTGGTGCCGGGCAGCCTGGGCCTATCGTTCCAGACCGAGTTCAACTATCGCCCGGATTTTCACGACGTCCGGCAGTGCGGCAACCTGTTCGGCCTGGGCGGCATCCAGACCGCGTTCGGCATGCTCCCGCCGGGGCTGGCCGGCCCCGACGGCAACATCACCGGGTGCGGGACGGAAACCAACGACCTATACACCTACCTCGGCGCCCTGACCTACTCCGACGCCACCACGCTGCTGGGCGCCGACACGCTCAGCCTGGTGCTGAATGTCAACGCCCAATGGATCGAAGGGCTGAAGGGCGGCGATCCCACGGATTTCGTCCATCACGGTTCCGGCCCGGCGTTCTCGGGGCATTTCAAGGGCACGGACGGCCTCGATCAGCCCGTCACGCCATTTTCCTGGGGCTATGCGCTGGTCGCGCAACTGGAATACCTGGACATTTTCGCCAACCTCGACATGAAACCCACGCTGGTCTGGATCCACGGCGTGGACGGCTACCAACCCCAAGCCGCAGGCATCGGTGGCTCCCTCCAGAAAGGGCAGCAGACCATAAGGTCCAGCGTCGAGTTCAGCTATCTGTCCAGCACTTCCATGGAACTGGCCTACACGACCTTTCTGGGCGACAACGCACCCGGCGCCTATTTTGACCGGGACAACATCGCGCTCGCATTCAAGTATCGCTTCTGAGGAGCTTCTGCATGTTCGACAGCCATCATCAAGGCGGCAAATCCGCACGCCATCGCACTGCCACGCCGATGCTCCGGGGCCTCGCGCTTCTGTTCGCCGCTGCCGGAGCCGGGGCGGCGCCGCTGTCGAGCGAGGAAATCGCCAAGCTCGGCTATTCGGGTACCGAGCTGACCCCCTTGGGCGCGATCCGTGCCGGCAACGCCGAAGGCACGATTCCCGAATGGAAGTACCAGCCGATCCCGGTGCCTGCCGGATTCAAGCCTGGCGACCATCATCCGGATCCCTTCGCCGACGACCAGATCCTGTTCACCATCACGGCGGACAATTACCAGCAGCATGCCGACAAGCTGACCCCGGGACAGATCAAACTGTTCGAGAAAATTCCCGGATACAAGATGAACATCTATCCGAGCCGTCGCAGCGCGGTCTATGAAAAGCGCTTCTACGACGCGGCGATGGCGAACGCCAAGACCGCCGAGATCGTGGTCTCCGGCAGTCAGATCGGCTTCAAGAACGCGGTCATCGCCTGGCCCTTCCCGATCGCCAAGAACGGTGACGAGGCGATCGCCAATGCCCTTACCCGGCCGCTGCCCACCTGGATCAATTTCTGGGACAACACGGCGGCGACCACCAGCGGCGGCAGTTACGAGGTCAACAAGCTGTCGGTACAGATCCATTGGATCTACGGCGACGCCAAGAACACCGTCGAGAACTTCGACCCCAGCGCGCCGGGAACCGGCTATGGCTACTTCCAGACCATCACCGCTCCCGTCAAGCAGGCGGGGCAGGTGCTGCTCGCGTTCGACCCGATTACCTATACCAGTAATCTCCGCCAGGCCTGGCAATACAATCCGGGGCAACGGCGCGTCAAGCGGGCACCGCAGATCAACTACGCCTACCCCTTCCCGGGAAGCAGCGGACTGATGACGGTCGATTCCGGGTACGGCTACAACGGGCCCAACGACCGCTTCGAATGGACGCTCGAAGGCCTCCACGAAAAATATGTCCCCTACAACTCCTACAAGCTGCACAGCGGGGACATCAAGGTGTCGGACATCGTCAAGGACGGCCATCTCAACCAGGACCTGGCGCGGTATGAACTACATCGGGTCTGGAAGCTGACCGGCAAGCTGCGGGAGGGTACCAGCCATATCTACGGCTACCGGGAGCTGTTCCTCGACGAGGACAGCTGGTGGGTATCGCTCGCCGACAACTATGACATGCGGGGCGAGCTGTGGCGTCCCATCGAACTGCATCTGGTCAACCTCTACGATGCGCAAACCATGTTCTACACATTGTTGGACTCCTACGATCTGCAATCCGGCCGGATGATGTTCATGGGTCTCGACAATGAAGATCCGGGGCCGGACCTGAGCTGGCGAGCCGATGATTCGTATTTTTCACCCGGCAACATGAGAGCCCAGGGGACCCGCTGATACCGGAACCCGTCGCGCGGATCGCATGGGATGTCCCGGGCGGTTGGCCGGCGCGAGCCGCCAGCCTCACCCGCTCGACGGGGTCGATCGTGGCGCCGGAACGCCAGATCGGCCCGGCAGTGGGACCGGCTGCCACCCGGACATCGCTCGCAGACATCGAACCAGTTGGCCGGGCCGACCGCCCGGCAGGCTTTGCCCACCACCGCGGCGCATCCGCCGCGAGCCACCCGGAGCCGTACGCGGGAGTAGTAACAGATGATGGGATCGCCGCCACGCCGGTTCGATCTGGATCGAACCGCACTCACGCTTTCGCGCGCCCGCCAGGCAGCGATGCTCTGGCTGGTACTGTGCGCGGGACTGGCCGCAGCAGGCCAAGGCCACGCCACGGCGGATCTGCCCCAATTGCCGGCAGTGAAGTCGCCCCTGGCGAGCAGGGCGTTGTTGACCGACTCGGCGCGGGCCGGAGAGCGTATCGTCGCGGTTGGCGCGCACGGCAACATCGTCTATAGCGACGACGGGGGCAGCCACTGGCAGCAGGCCGATCGGGTGCCCACCCAGGTGCTGCTGACCTCGGTGTACTTTGTCGACGACCGCCGGGGCTGGGCGGCGGGGCACGACAGCCTGATCCTGCGCACTACCGACGGTGGCCTGACCTGGGAAACCGTCTATGAAAACCGCATTCCCGACGGCGATGTTCCCAAGCCGATCCTGGGTCTGTATTTTTCAGACCCCCTGCACGGCATCGCAGTGGGCGCCTTTTCCTTGCTGCTGATCACCGCGGATGGCGGCACGCACTGGCAGGAAATCGACGTCGGTCCCCTCCGCGCCCTGCTCAGCGCCGCCGGCCAGGAGCCGGAGCCCAACCTGAACGCGATTGCGCCATTGGCCGACGGCTTCCTGATCGTCGGCGAGTTGGGCACGCTGCTTCACTACCGCCCCTATACCGATTCCGAGCCCGATCCGGAACCGGCCACCCGCTGGCGCATCCTCGACTCTCCCTACGGCGGATCTTATTTCGGCATCGAGAGTTCTGCTCCCGACGACCTGTTGATTTACGGTCTGCGGGGCCACTGCTACCGGTCGCGCGACTCCGGGCAGACCTGGTTCGAGGTGACCACCGACACCACCGCCAATCTTTACGACCTGCTGCGGCTGGACAATGGTGACCTGATCGCGGTGGGCGCCGGTGGCTTCATTGCGCGACTGCCCCATGACGGCACCGCGGCCGAACGACTGCCCTATGCGGGGTTCGATGGCTTGGTGTCCATGCAGCGCGCCGCCACGGATCGCCTGCTGTTGTTCGGGGAAGCCGGGGTGCGGGATTTTTCGCTGCCGGAAACTCCGTGAACGACGGGGCGTACTACACCTGCATCCTTTGCATCATTGAGTGACTGGCGTACTGGAATATGGCGATTAGCAGAGAATCCCTCTTGGACCGCGTTGTGGCCCTCATTTTTTCCCATCGGCCAGCCATTCTGGTCGGCTTTCTGGTCCTGACGCTGGTAATGGGAATCAATGCCCTGAACCTGCGCGTGGATGCGGGCTTCGAAAAACTCGTGCCGATCAGGCACGACTACATTCGGACCCTGACGCAATATCAGGACGATTTTGGCTCCGGCAATCAGATCATCGTCGCGCTGACGCAAACCGACGGCGATATTTTCAATCCGGAATTTTTCGAGACTCTGAAATCAGCGACCGACGAAGTATTTTTCATTCCCGGCGTGGCGCGATCGACGGCGACCTCCCTGTTTACACCCAACGTGGTTTACATCGAGGTTGTCGAGGACGGATTCGCCGGCGATTTCGTCATTCCCGCCGAATTTCAGCCTACCCAGGAATGGATGCCGATCGTCAGAAGCAACATCATCAAGTCCGGCCGGATCGGCGACCTGGTGGCCAATGATTTCTCCGGCGCCCTGATCAGGGCGGACTTGATCGAGCGCGATCCCACCACCGGCAAATCCATAGACTATCAACGCATTGCGGCGGATCTGGAGGAAAAGATTCGCCAGCGCTTCGAAAACGACCGCATCAAGGTCCACATCATCGGGTTCGCCAAATCGACCGGTGACATCGCGGACGGTGCTCGCGGCGTGATCAAGTTTTTTGGCATCACACTGGCCGTCACCGGCATCCTGCTGTGGCTGTATACCGGCTCCGTCACCCTCTCACTGCTGCCGCCGATGGTCTCCCTGGTGTCGGTGATCGGACTGCTCGGGTCGCTCGACTTGCTGGGCTATGGCCTCGATCCCATGTCCATCCTGATTCCCTTCCTGGTGTTTGCCATCGGCGTCAGCCACGGCGTGCAGATGGTGAGTGGCTGGATGGGCGAAGTGATGTATGGCGGCGACACCGACGCCAAGGGCCGGCCCGTGGTGCCCGCTCCGGCCATACCCCATGGCGTCGACAGCTTCGAGGCCGCCGAGCGCACCTTCCGCCGCTTGCTGGTTCCGGGAGCGCTCGCGGTCATCACCACTTCGGTCAGCTTTGCCACCATTCTGCTGATCGACATTCAGATCGTTCGCGAGACCGCGATCATCGCCAGTGTCGGCATGGCGATCATGCTGTTTACCAAGATGATCCTGCTGCCGGTGCTGCTTTCCTATGTGAAGATCCGCAATCTGGAAGGTTACCGCGAGCGGCATCGAGCTGCCGAAACCCGACGCGATTCACTGTGGCGGTTCCTGGCCCGGGTAACCAGGACCGGACCATCCCTGGCAATACTGGCGGTGGTCATCGGCCTCGCGTTGTGGGGCATCGACAAACAAAAAGAAATGCAGATCGGCGATCTGCATGCCGGGATTCCCGAGTTGCGCGAAGATGCCCGCTACAATGTGGACAGCCAGACCATCGCCGACAAATTTTCCATCGGTGTCGACAAACTGACGGTGATGGTCGAAGCCCAGGAAAATGCCTGCGTCAACTACGCGGTGATGAAGGAAATGGACCGGTTCGCGTGGCATGTGCAAAACCTGCCCGGCGTCCACTCGGTCGATTCACTCGCCCGGGCGATGAAATTGATCATCGCCGCCAACAACGAGGCCAGTCCGCGCTGGTTCGAGGTGTCCCGCGAACCGCTCAACATGGCCTCGGCGCTGCACGACCTGGAACGCGGTGGCGGCGACGACTACATGAATGCGCCTTGCAGCGCCATGCCGGTCAACATTTTCACCACCGACCACAAGGCGGAGACCATTGCCGCCATCATCGAAGGCATCGAGCAGTTCAAATCGGAGTTGCCCGAGGATCAATTCAAGCTGCGGCTGGCGAGCGGCAACGTGGGCATCATCGCCGCCACCAATCAGACCGTGGCTGCGGCGGAGCGGCCGATGATGGTCTGGGTTTACGGGGTGACGATCGGCCTTGCGCTGCTCGCCTTCCGTTCGTTCGCCGGCACGCTCTGCATCGTCATCCCGCTGGCCGTGGTATCCGTGCTGGCCAATGCCATGATGGCAATCCTGGGCATCGGACTGAAAGTGAACACCCTGCCGATGATGGCGCTCGGCGTCGGTGTCGGCGTGGATTACGCCATCTACATCTACGCTGCCATGCGCGGCTTCATGGACACCGGAGATGCGTTGGAGGAAGCTTTCTACAAGGCCATGCGGCTCACCGGCAAGGCAGTGATCTTCATCGGCATCACCCTGGGCGTGGGGTCTTCACCTGGATCTTCGCGCCGCTGAAGTTTCAGGCCGACATGGGGATTTTGCTTACCTTTCTGTTCCTGACCAACATGCTGGGCGCGATCCTCATCCTGCCCGCACTGGCGCGCTGGCTGCTGCCGCGCAGGCCGGCCCAAGACCGGGAGGCTGCGCCCCTGGCCTGACCGACTTCAACGATATGGCTGTGGCTATCGGCAAGGACGCGTTGAAAACGCCATGCGATGCGCAGGTGCCTCATGTGCGGCAAACGTTCTCGTCGTGGATGACCGCCAGCCGATAGGCGAAAGTATCCTGCCGACGGCTGAGCTGCGCTTGCGGGAGGCATGGCGAGCGATGCCGGGAAAAGCCGCTTTGGGCAAGCACCCGGCGGGTAATGTGATCGGCTGCGGGCTGCGCCATGTCGAACACGGCATCGATGCAGAGGTGGACCGGTTTGGGAAGGTGTGCGGCCCGGTCAGCGGGTGGGCCGGCGCTGTTCTCCGCACTTTTAGCGCACCTTCGCCGGTATCTGGCATCGGGTTGGTTTCGCTTAACTGCTTGATTTTTCTGGTCGGAGAGACAGGATTTGAACCTGCGACCCCTGCCTCCCGAAGGCAGTGCTCTACCAGTCTGAGCTACTCTCCGTCATGCCCCCGCTGGGGGCGGCGCATTATAGCACCGGGCCTTGCGCTGTAAATTGGCGCGGCGCAGTGTCCCGGTAAATCGCCTGGGAAAGCCGGCGGGGGCCGCAGGTCGTTTGCATCCGGGGTGCGGCGCTCTTAGGATAGGGTCGAGTCGCGCGGTACGCCGTTGCGAGTTGCAGCGTCCGGATGCTTGCGCCCGGACCACAGAAGAAGAACGAGACGTCGCGCACAACCAGGGCGGTTACGCAACCATGGGCTCAGTACATCCATCCAGCACCGACAAGATCCGTGAAAAGAAGCGGCAGTTTCTCGCGCGCGAGCAGCGGATCGTCGAGCGGGCGCTGCGCTGCCTGTTGCGCGATGGCATCGATCAGGTGACCGTGGCAGCCATCGCGGAAGAGGCGGGGATCGGCAAGGGCACGGTCTACAAGCACTTTCAGAGTAAATCCGAAATTCTCGCGCGCATCCTGCTCGACTATGAAAGCCGTATCCGCGCCAACATGGATGCGGGTATCGCGGCCGCCGAAGCCGGCAATCCCGGCGCCATGGTGAAGGCCTATTTCCATTCGCGGCTTTCCAATCCGGAGCTGGATCGTCTGGTGCAGCAGCTCGAAGAGCGTATTCAGGATGATCCGCTGGTGGCGAAGCAGGTCGGCGAACTGCACGAGATGCGGCGCATGACCATTGATCGGATTGGTGCGATGGTCGGTCAGCTCATCGGCCGCGGCGTACTCGAAGACGTTCCGCCCCACTATCACTACCTCGCCTGCTGGGCGCTCGTGCAGGGCGCCGTGGATGTGTGTTTCAACAAGGGGTTCGCCGACCAGTTCACCGACAAGGAAGATCTGCTGCGGTTCATCACCGGCATCGGGATGACCATGGGCAACAAGGGTCAGTTGCGGGACATCTGAGCGCCGTGCCCCAGCTTTCGCTCGACGACATTCAGGCCGACGCCGAGCGCGCCCGTGCCGGGGTCGAGCTACCTCCGGTGGAATCCTGGAATCCACGCCTGTCCGGCGACATCGATATCCGCATTGCGCGCGACGGTACCTGGTACCACGAAGGTGGCGCCATTACCCGCCGGGAACTGGTGCGCCTCTTTTCCGGCCTGCTCAAGCGCGAAGGGGACGCGTACTTTCTGGTCACCCCGGTCGAAAAGTGGCGCATCCAGGTCGAAGACGCGCCCTTTGTGATCGTGGCGCTGGCGCGCGAAGTCGATGCCGCCGGGATGCAGCACCTGGTGTTTGCCACCAACGTCGGTGATCAGGTGATCGCCGGGCCGGATCATCCGCTGCGCGTTGTCGAGACCTCGGAACGGGGGGCAGCGCCCTATCTGCGGGTACGGCGCAACCTCGAAGCCCTGCTGAGCCGGCCGGTGTACTACCAACTGGCGGAGATCGCCGAGCCGGCCCCCGACGGAAATGGTCACGGCGTTGCCAGCGGCGGCATTTTTTATCGCCTCGCTTGAATCCGGTGGCGCAGCGCGGCACGCGACATTCCTTGCGAGCGTTTTCCGCGAGAATTTTTCAACGTTACAAAACCCGGAGCATCATCATGACTGGTACCACAGCGACACCGATCGTCGAGATCGGCAGCGGCAAGTTGCAGGGCAATGAAAAGGGTGGCGTGCTGGCATTCAAGGGCATTCCCTATGCGGCGCCGCCGGTCGGCGAACGGCGCTGGCTGCCGCCGGCGGACCCGCTGCCCTGGGCCGGGGTGCGCGCTGCCGGTGAATTCGGCGCCTGGGCGCCGCAGAACAAGGGCGCGCTGGACGATGTCATGGGCGCCGAAGTCGGCGCGCAATCCGAAGACTGCCTGAGCCTCAATATCTGGACGCCCGGGCTCGCCGGCAAGCGGCCGGTGATGGTGTGGATCCACGGCGGCGGCTTCACCATCGGCTCGGGCGCCCAGGGTATCTACGAGGGCGGCACCCTTGCCCGCCACGGCGACGTGGTGGTGGTCACCATCAATTACCGGCTGGGAATCCTGGGGTTCGCGCCGCTTGCCGCGGTGACCGGTGGCCGCATTCCGGCGACCGGCAATGAGGGGCTGCTCGATCAGGTCAAGGCGCTGGCCTGGGTGCGCGACAACATTGCGCATTTCGGCGGCGATCCCGGCAATGTCACCATCTTCGGCGAATCCGCCGGCGGCATGAGCGTCGGCAACCTGCTCGCCCTGCCCGCCGCGCGGGGGTTGTTTCACAAGGCGATTCCCCAGTCCGGCGCCTGTCACACCTGCGCCGACCCCGGGACCGCCCTGCGGCGTGGCGAGGCCATCCTCAAGGCCATGGAGCTCGACGCCGATGGCCTGCGCAAGGCCCCGTTCGCCGACCTGCTGCGCGCCCAGCGCCTGCTGGAAGGCGGGCGCGTCGAAGGCTATCCCCTGGCCGTGATCGGGGGCCTGCCGTTCATGCCGGTGGCGGACGGCGTGGTCATGCCCCACAACCCCATCGATGCGGTGGCGGCGGGCGTTGCCGCCGGTATCCCGGTGCTGGCGGGCAGTACGCTGGATGAGTGGAAGCTGTTCGGTATTCCGGCCAAGGCCATCCAGCAACTTGACGAAGCCGGCCTCGCCAAACGCCTGGGTTACCTGGTGGGCGACGAGCACACGCCCGGCCTGGTCGCCGCCTACCGCGCCGCGCTGCCGGCGCGCGGGATCGAGCCGAGTGTTCCCGAAATCTTCATGGCGATCCAGACCGACCGCATTTTCCGCATTCCGGCGTTGCGTCTGCTGGAGCGCCAGCGCCCCCACGAGGCGCGGGTGTTCAATTACCTGTTCGACTGGTGTTCACCCGCGATTGGTGGGCGCCTGGGTTCGCCCCACGCGGTGGAGCTTGCCTATGTGTTCGGCACCTACACCAAGCCGGGAGCGGAAAAATTCTACGGCGAAGGGGAGGGCGCCGCCGCCCTGGCGACCATGACCATGGATGCCTGGACGCGGTTCGCCCACGAGGGCGATCCCGGCTGGCCCGCCTATGAGACCGGGAAGCGCACCACCGCGCTGCTCGGCGCCAGTCGGCGCATCCTCGACAAGCCCCTGGAAGCCGAGCGCCGCGCCTGGGAGCAGGTGCCGGACCGCTGGCTGGGATCGCTCTGAGCGGGTCGGCCAGCGATGGGCGGCGCCCGGAAGGATGCCGCCCGCTCTCGCTGGCACTGATCGCCATTGAGGAATAAGAAAACAAATATTTATTCTTTTGATCGATAAGTTGGGTCCGTTATCGTGCCGCCAGGAAATACCGAGCCGCTGTCCCGCAGGGCCAGCGCTCTTTGCCTGACGGCCCTCATGCCCAGTGTGCTCTGGGGCGAGCGTCGTCCGCCGACCGAGCCTGCTGAATGTTCCGAAAGTTCCTTCTCTTCGCCACCCTTGCCTTGCCGCTCGCCGCCCAGGCAGGGGTGGAGCTGCTCAATGTGTCCTACGACCCGACCTACAAGCTGTACAAGGAGTACAACCGGGCGTTTGCCGAGTACTGGCAGGAACAGACCGGCGTTGCGGTGACGATCAAGCAGTCCCACGGCGGTTCCGGCAAACAGGCGCGGGCGGTGATCGATGGCTTGCGCGCCGATGTGGTGACCCTGGCACTCGCCAGCGATATCGACGCGATTGCCGCGCGCAGCGGCAAGCTTTCCGCCGACTGGCAGACGCGGTTGCCGAACCACAGCGTGCCCTACACCTCGACCATCGTGTTTCTGGTACGCAAGGGCAATCCGCGCCAGATCCGCGACTGGGATGATCTGGTGCGCCCCGGTGTGGCCGTGATCACGCCCAATCCCAAGACTTCGGGCGGCGCGCGCTGGAACTACCTCGCCGCCTGGGCTTACGCGAAGAAGCATCTGGAAGGCGAGGCTGCGGTGCGGGATTTCATCGCCCGGCTCTATCGCAATGTGCCGGTGCTCGATACTGGCGCACGCGGCTCAACCACGACCTTTACCCAGCGCGGCATCGGCGATGTCCTGGTTTCCTGGGAGAGCGAAGCCTTGCTGGCATTGCACGAGCTGCCGCCGGGCCAGTTCGAAATCGTTACGCCGTCGCTGTCGATTCTGGCCGAACCGCCGGTGGCGGTGGTGGAAAGCAATGCCGCCAGGCACGGGACCAGCGCCATCGCCCGCGCGTATCTGGAATATCTCTATTCGCCGGTGGGCCAGCGTCTGGCGGCGCGGCATTATTACCGCCCGGTCGCGCCCGCACACGCCGATCCGGCCGACCTTGCCCGCTTCCCGCAACTGGAACTGGCGACGGTGGCCGAGTTTGGCGGTTGGCAACAGGCACAGCAGACCCATTTCGCGGAGGGCGGGGTGTTCGATCAGATTCTGGCCGCCGCCAGCAGCGGAGTGGCGATACCGTGACGATTCGCCCGGGGAGTGTCTGAATCATGAGGTCCGTTGTTGCGCCCCCCGCCGCCGGGCGCCCGCGTTCGGCGCTGCCCGGCTTCGGGCTTTCCCTGGGATTTGCGATCACCTACCTGAGCCTGATCGTGCTGATCCCGCTGGCGGGGGTGTTTACCAAGGCGGCGGGGCTCGGCTGGGACGGCCTGTGGCAGGTGCTGGGCGAGCCGCGTGTGCTGAGCGCACTGAAATTGTCGTTCGGCACCGCGTTCGTCGCGGCCTGTGTCAACGCCGTGTTCGGCACGCTCGTCGCCTGGGTGTTCGTGCGCTACGAATTTCCCGGCAAGCGCCTGTTCGACGCCACCATCGATCTGCCCTTTGCGCTGCCGACGGCAGTGGCGGGCATCGCGCTCACGGCGCTCTATGCCGGTAACGGCTGGATTGGTCAGTGGCTCGAACCCGCCGGCATCAAAATCGCCTTCACCCCGCTCGGCATCGTGGTGGCGCTGACCTTCGTCGGTCTGCCGTTCGTGGTGCGCACCCTGGAACCGGTGCTGCGCGACGCCGAAAAAGAACTGGAAGAAGCCGCCGCATCGCTGGGCGCGACGCGCTGGCAGACGGTCACCCGGGTGATCCTGCCGGCCGTTTTGCCGGCGCTGGTGACCGGCTTCGCGCTGGCCTTTGCGCGCGGCGTGGGTGAATACGGCTCGGTGATCTTTATCGCCGGCAATCTGCCGCAGGTGTCCGAGATCGCGCCGCTGCTGATCATCATCAAGCTCGAAGAGCTCAACTACGGCGGCGCCGCGGCGGTGGCGGTTGCCATGCTGGTGATTTCCTTCACGCTGCTGCTGGCGATCAACACCCTGCAAGCCTGGTCGAATCGCCACCGGCAGCGCAGCCGCGCGGCGCCGGCGCTCCCGCATCCGGTATTGCAGGGGGAAGGCTCATGAACCAGGCCACCGACCACTCGCTGCTCGATCCGCCGCAGCTGCCCTTCGAGCCGCTGCTCCAGCGCAATGCCGTGGTCACCGAGCAGCCCTGGGTACGCTGGCTGCTCACCGCGGCGGCGCTGGTGTTCCTCGGCTTCTTTTTGCTGCTGCCGCTGGTCGGCGTATTCACTGAGGCGCTGCGCCATGGACTCGGCGTGTATTGGCAAGCGTTGACGGATTCCGACGCCCTCGACGCGGTGCGTCTGACGCTGCTGGTGGCGGCGATCGCGGTGCCGCTCAACCTGGTCTTCGGTGTGGCCGCGGCCTGGGCCATCGCCAAGTTCGAATTTCGCGGCAAGACGCTGCTCACCACCCTGATCGACCTGCCGTTTTCGGTCTCGCCGGTAGTGGCGGGGCTGATTTACGTGCTGCTGTTCGGTGCCCAGGGCTGGTTTGGCCCCTGGCTGATCGCGCACGATCTGCAAATCATTTTCGCGGTGCCCGGCATAGTGCTCGCCACGGTGTTCGTGACCTTTCCGTTCATCGCCCGCGAACTGATTCCGCTGATGCAGGAGCAGGGCAACGATGACGAGATGGCGGCGCTGTCCCTGGGCGCCAATGGCTGGCAGTGCTTTCGCTACGTCACCCTGCCCAACATCAAGTGGGGGCTGCTCTACGGCGTGCTGCTGTGCAATGCCCGCGCCATGGGCGAGTTCGGCGCGGTGTCGGTGGTGTCCGGACACATTCGCGGCGAGACCAACACCATGCCGCTGCATGTCGAGATTCTCTACAACGAATACAACTTCGCGGCCGCCTTCGCCGTGGCGTCGCTGCTGGCCGGTCTCGCGCTGGTCACGCTCGTGCTGAAATCGATACTGGAAGCCCGGCACGGTGGCGAGCTGTCCACCTCGCGCCGGCACTGAGGAGCGCCATGGATATCCAGATACGCAACATCCACAAGCAGTTTGCCGGCTTTCCCGCGCTCGACGATGTCAGCCTCGCCGTGGGCTCGGGCGAATTGATCGCGCTGCTCGGGCCTTCCGGCTCCGGCAAGACCACGCTGCTGCGCATCATCGCCGGGCTGGAATTTCCGGATCGCGGGCAGATTCTGTTCGGTGGCGAAGACATGTCCCGGCGCGCGGTGCGCGAGCGGAACATCGGTTTTGTGTTTCAGCACTATGCGCTGTTCAAGCACATGACCGTGCTCGACAACATCGCTTTCGGTCTCACCGTGCGGCGCAGAGCTTTGCGCCCGGCCCCGGCCGCGATCCGTGCCAAGGCACTGGAGTTGCTGGAGCTGGTGCAGCTTGGCGGTCTCGAACAGCGTTATCCGCATCAATTGTCCGGCGGCCAGAAACAGCGCGTGGCGCTGGCGCGCGCCCTGGCCATCGATCCGCGCGTGCTGCTGCTCGACGAGCCGTTCGGTGCCCTCGACGCCAAGGTGCGCAAGGACCTGCGGCGCTGGCTGCGCGAGCTGCATCAGCAGACCGGCTACACCACGGTGTTCGTCACCCACGATCAGGAAGAGGCGCTGGAACTGGCCGACCGCGTCGTCATCATGAATCGCGGTCGCATCGAGCAGGTCGGCACCGTGGACGATGTCTACGAGACACCCCGCACGCCTTTCGTGTTCGATTTTCTCGGCGACAGCAATGTACTCGACGCCGAAGTGCGCGGCCGCGAACTGCGTCTGCCGGGCGCTGGCGAAGCCCTGGTCACCGACAGCATCCATCCCGCCGGGCCAGTCGATCTGTATGTGCGGCCCGGCGATTTGCGCCTCGCCGAGCCGGGCAGGGCGGGCATCGACGTGCGCGTCACCGAAGTGCAGCGCACCGGGCCGATCGTGCGCGCGAGCGCGGATCTGGTCGCCAACGGCAGCGTGGTCAGCATTGAGCTGCCCCACCTGCATCACGACGCGCCGGCATTCCGGGTCGGTGCGCAACTGCGCCTGCGCATGATGCAGTTCAGCGTTTACCCGGCGGCCAGAGGATCGCAAACCGGCCCCACCCAAACGCCGGCCAGGGAGCGCGAACCGGGTCAGCGTGGTCGCGGCTAGCTCGGCCAAGCCAGTGCCACACCCGCCGCCGCGCACAGACCCAGCACGGGCAACACGCCCAACCGCAGGGCAAAGGTCAACACCAGCGCCAGCACTGCCAATCCGAGCACCTGGGGGCGCAGACTGGACAGCTCCGGCACCAGCAGCGCGAGGCCGAAGTCGTCGATCCTGACGCTGTGCGCGAACACCAGATTCACCGCAAACCACAGTGCCAGATTGGCGATCACGCCCAGGACCGCGGCGGTGATGGCGGTCAGCGCGCCGGCCAGGCGCGGCCGGTGCAGCAGGCGCTCGACATGGGGCGCGCCCGCGAAAATCCACAAAAAACTCGGCAGAAACAGCACCCAGGTGGTCAACAGCGCGCCCGCGACCCCGGCCAGCAGCGCGTACTCGCCGCCGTGCGCCGCGCGCTGCGCCGCGAGAAAGCCGACGAACTGGGTCACCAGAATCAGCGGCCCGGGTGTGGTCTCGGCCAGGCCAAGGCCATTGAGCATTTCGCCGGGCGCGAGCCAGGCGTAGGTTTCCACCGCCTGCTGCGCGATGTACGAAAGCACCGCATACGCGCCGCCGAAGGTGACCATGGCCACGGTCGAGAAAAACACCGCGATCTGACTCAACACATGATCGCCGCCCAGGGCGACACGCAGTCCCCCGACCGTCCCCAGCCACAGCAACAGGCACACCAGCGCGGCGGTAAAAGTCCCTGGACGCCGCACGGTCTCCGGCACCGGCGTGTGGGCCGGCGCCGTGCCCCGGGTGCTCACGAAGCCAATCGCGCCGGCGGCCAGCACCAGCCATGGAAAAGGCGCCGCGAAGACATACAGCGCGACGAATCCGGCCAGTGCGAGCAGCACGTCGCGCCAGTCCTTCAGGGCGCGCCGGCCCAGGCGCACCAGGGCCTGCACCACGATGGCGAGCACGGCGGCCTTCACTCCGAGCAGCAGGCCATCCACCAGCGGCAGCCCGCCCAGCAGGACATAGGCGAACGACAGCGCCAGCATGATCGCGGCGCCCGGCAGGATGAACAGCACGCCCGCCACCACGCCGCCGCGCACCCCGTGCATCAACCAGCCGACGTAAGTCGCCAGTTGCTGCGCTTCCGGACCGGGCAGCAGCATGCAGTAATTGAGCGCCTGCAAAAAACGGCGCTCATCGATCCAGCCTTTTTCTTCCACCAGGATGCGGTGCATCAGCGCGATCTGGCCGGCCGGTCCGCCGAACGAGAGCCAGCCGATGCGCCACCAGACGGCAACGGCGTCGCGGAAGGGGATCATCATGAAGTTGCTCCGGAAGATGGCTTTGCTGCTGGCGGCAAGACCTTGCGGCTCGGCCCGGTGTGCCTGGGAAGACATGGCTCACCAAGCCGATGGCAGGGTTAGTCCGCGGCAGCTACGGAGCTCGGCAGCCCCGCCGCCACATCCCGAAACGCCGCCAGCGCCGCTTCCAGATGGTCGATGATCTCCTGCTGCAACACATCGGGCGGCGGTAGGTCATCGAGGTTTTCCAGGCTGTCATCCTTCAGCCAGAAGATGTCGAGGCTCGCCTTGTCACGGGCCATCAGCTCCTCGTAACCGAAGTACCGGAAGCGTTCCGTTGCGCTGCGCTGGTGCCGGTTGTCCGGGTTGTAGCAGGCGATGAAATCCTGCAGGTCGTCCAGCTTCAGGGTCCGCGTCTTGAGCGTGAAGTGTCTGTTGGTGCGCAGGTCGTAGAACCACACGCCCTTGGTGTGAATCTGGCCGTCCTTGGGCTTCGCATCGAAGAACAGCACATTCGCCTTCACCCCCTGCGCGTAGAAGATGCCCGTCGGCAGGCGCAGCACGGTGTGGAGGTCGCAGTTTTCCAGCAATTTACGGCGAATCTTCTCGCCGGCGCCGCCTTCGAACAGCACGTTGTCGGGCAGCACCACGGCGGCTTTGCCATCCAGTTTCAGCAGGCTGACGATGTGCTGCAAAAAGTTGAGCTGCTTGTTCGAGGTGGTTTCCCAGAAATCCTGCCGCTCGTAGGTGAGTGCATCGCGATCCTCGACGCCATCCTCATTGGTGATGGTCATGCTGCTCTTCTTGCCGAAGGGCGGATTGGCCAGCACATAGTCCGCCTTCTGCTTCGGCTCCGTGATCAGTGCATCCGAGCGCTCCACCAGGGGCTCGCCGTCCAGCTCGCCGATGTTGTGCAGGAACAGGTTCATCAGGCACATGCGGCGGGTGTTGGGCACGATCTCGTTGCCGTGAAAGGTCCGGTCGCGCAGGAACTCTTTTTCGGCCTTGTTCAGCTTTGCCCCCGGTCGTGTCAGCCAGTTGTAGGCGCCTAGAAAGAATCCCCCGGTGCCGCAGGCCGGGTCGGCGATGGTCTTGCCCGGCTGCGGCTGCACGCATTCCACCATGGCTTCGATCAGGGGGCGCGGGGTGAAATACTGGCCGGCGCCGCTCTTGGTGTCCTCGGCGTTCTTTTGCAGCAGCCCTTCGTACAGATCGCCCTTGGTGTCGGTATCCAGGCTGATCCAGTTTTCGGCGTCGATCAGCTGCACCAGGCGTGACAGCTTGGCCGGGTCCTGAATCTTGTTCTGCGCCTTGAAGAAGATCGCCCCCAGCATGCCCGGTTCCTGTCCCAGCCGGTGCAGCGTGGCCAGGTAGTGCGCCTCCAGCGGCTCGCCCACCCGGGATTTCAGGCTGGCCCAGTCATGGCCCTTGGGAATGTGCGTGTCGCGGTTGTAGGGCTCCTGCGCGTATTCGTGCGCCAGCTTCAGGAACAGCAGGTAGGTGAGCTGTTCGAGGTAATCGCCATAACCCACGCCGTCGTCGCGCAGCGTGTGGCAGAAGTTCCAGACTTTCTGGACCAGGGTGGAGGTGTTCATCAAGTGCCCATCCAGTGAATTGAATTCAGTTACTACTTTGATACATAAAGGAAAATGTTCTTTTTACTGGCAGTTACCAGTCAGCTATCCGGTACTCATCAAGCAAATCAGAGTCCGACGCACCATACGCAACGCCAATTGAGTCCGAAATACTTTGTTTTTACATACGCAAAATAAGTTGTGTATGGCCGGGCGGACTCAAAGAATCTCCCGGCCTTCGGCGCAGTTGAGCAGCTCACGGAAGGCCAGCACCGCCGAACGGCGCCCGCTGCTCTCGCGCAGCACCTGCAAAATACCGGCTTCCCGCAAAGTACGGAGAAAAGGCAGAGCTGACTGCTTCGGGATACCAGAGCGCTGCACAAAGTCGCCGGACTGGAAAATCGGCCGGTCGAACAGGGTGTCGAGCACCGCCATGGCGTGTTGCGAGCGGGTCAACTCAGCAATGCGGCGCTTCATGTCTTCGTAGAGCGTCATCATGGCGCGCACCCGCTCGGCGTTGTTCGGCGCCTGCTGGGTGACAGCCTCCAGAAAGAAAGCAATCCAACCACTCCAGTCGCCGTCCCGGCCGATGGCCTGCAAACGCCAGTAATATTCGTCGCGATGCCCTTCAAGATAGTCACTCAAGTAAAACATCGGACTCGCCAGCGCCTGCTTCTGACACAGAAACAGCGGAATCAACAGGCGGCCGATACGGCCATTGCCATCCTTGAATGGGTGGATCAGCTCGAACTGGGCATGCACCACAGCGCATTGCAACAGCACATCTACATCGCGGCTGGCCAGATAGGCTTCCCAGTCCTGCAAATGATCCAGTAGTTGCAAAGGCGAAGGCGGCACAAAGCTGGCCTGCTCGATGCCGCAACCGGCGCTGCCGATCCAGTTTTGCTCGCGCCTGAACTCGCCGGGGGTTTTGTTGGCGCCACGGACGTTGTCCATGAGCACGCCGTGCATCTGCCGCAGCAAGCCCAGGCTGACAGGGCGATGGGCGACCTCTTCAGCGGCCAGTGCCAGCGTTTTGCGGTAATTGACGATCTCCTGAATATCCTTGGTTTTTTCCGGGTCGAAGTCCATGCCGGCTTCAAACTCCAGCACCTCATCCACCGTCGCCTGCGTGCCCTCGATTTTTGAAGACAGTACCGCTTCACGTTGGGTCAGGGGCGACAGCATCACCGCCGGATTGACCACGCTTTGCAGCAGGCCATCGTATCGCGCCAATGCCGCATTGGCGGGGCCGATTTTCGGTAGCAGCCGCGCCAGATCGAGATTCGCCAGCGGCAGAGCATCCGGTACATAGGGTTTCATCAGCTTGTCTCCTTCGCCTTGCGCCCGCGCGGCTTTTTCACCGCGTCGCGCACTGCGCGCTCGGCACGGATGCGTGCCAGCAAGACGCTGGCCGGTTCGTCGTTGGGGTCTTGCGGCACCAGTTGGCCGGAGAAGGCGGCCTTGAGGATGTTTTTGCGTTGGGCGGCGGATTGTTTGAGGCTTTGCGCAATAGCAGACTCTTGCGCCTGAACTGCGCCAAACTGTACCGACAGTGACTGCATCAAAGCGATGATCTCTTGTTCGCTGGGCACTGGCACCACCACGGCACCTACTTGCTGGAGATTAAGCCCCGGCTTTCCAGCGCCATAAGCCTCTTTATTGAGTTGTCCACGACCACCAGCGGCAGCCGTCAAAAATAAATGCAAATAATCGCCCAGAGTCACATTGACCAAACTAATCAATGCGACATGCTGACTGACGTAGGCTTCCTCTAATTCAACATTGACTGGTGCTGTTTTGCCTACATTTGCACCCGTTATAGTCAGCAGCAAATCGTTGATCTGTACACGAGTTCGAGCGCCTTCACTGCTTGTCGGTGGGTTAACAAAGGCAATGTCCGAGAGGTCCAGCCAGTCTTTGTTGATGTTTTGCGAACGAATGAAAGTGGCACCTTGCGCAGCGTAGTAATCGGCCCAGCCCCGCGAACCGCTAGTTATGAACTCCGACAACTGCTCAACACTCGCCCACACCCACCCCTCCGGCAATTCCGGCAAATCGCTGGTATCCGGCTGCACCGGTGCGGGGTATTTCTTTTGCCAATCCTTGGGCGGGGTTTTGCCTTGTTCGGCGAACTTGGCGAGTTGCTTGGCTTCCCAGCGGGCGCGGCGCTCGCGCAGGATGCGTTGCAGCAGTTGCGCGCCGGTTTCGCAGGCCGAAGCCCCCTCTCCCCCGGCCCCTCTCCCGCCAGGGGAGAGGGGGGAAAGAGCGGCTTCTTCAGCATCACGGGGGAACGCCAGCGCGTGCGTTTTGTCGCCAGGCAACGCAGAAAGAGTAGTCTTTTCTTCACGCCAAAACGGGGCAGACTGAACCACTGCCGGGCGAGCGATGTCCGCGGCTTCTAGCCCCTCTCCCCTCGTGGGAGAGGGGTTGGGGAGAGGGGGTTCTTGCTGCAATGCCTGCCAGATGGCTTCCAGTACTGCCTCGCGCTGTGCCGACCATTCGTTATTCCAGAAGCGAAGCATCCGGAATCCTTGCTGTTTCAACCACGCATCCCGCCGGAAATCGTATTCCGCGGCCTCCGCGTGCTGACCACCGTCAAGCTCCACGATCAATCTTTGCGCAAAGCAGACGAAGTCAACGATGAAACGTCCCAGCGGTTGCTGACGCCGAAATTTGTAACCGGCGAATCGTTTGGCGCGCAGCTGTTGCCACAGGGCGTGCTCTTCAGGCGTTTGTTGTTGACGCAATTCCCGTGCGCGGGCCTGGAGCCAGGCTTCATCTTCCGTGGCTGGCTGGCTTGCCCCCTCTCCCCCAACCCCTCTCCCGCAAGGGGAGAGGGGGGCAAGAAACGGGTCTTCGGGCGTTTGCGCGCGAGGCGCCGAGAGTGCAAAGGCCGCTCTCCCTTGCTGGAGGAGGGCTTGGGTAGCGGTTTCTGCGCCGCAAGCCGCTGGCGTGAGATGAGCTGGGGACGATCCACTGCGCAGTAAGCGCACCTTCGACGGCGGCTTTGAGCAGCGATTGGCGGTATTGCCCCAGCTTTTTCTGCGCGGCCTTGAGTTCGGCCACGCCGGCATCGAGGTCGGAGAGCAGTTCTTCGAGTTTTTCGACGATGCGGGTTTGTTCGGCGGCAGGGGCAATCACAAGTGGTATCTGCTTCATCGCCGCGCTGGTTAGCTTCAACCGCGTGGAGCCCGTAACAAACGGGTGATAGTCAACCGTATTGAGTTGATGGCACAGGAACCTGTTATCAATCAAACCTGCAGCACCAGCAAGAACATGGGCATGGTTGTTGACCCAGAAGCGGCCATTTGCAAGGTAGGCTTTTTCTTTAACCGGATCGAGGAATGGGGCTGCATCTTCACCAAGCAATACTCTTTGGCCTTCCGACCTGTAAGAGTCTATTAAACCGACTTGTCCGGTCGCGCCGTAGTACGGATAAAGCTCGCTTGCACTCTTTCCACTAATACGATTTTCACGATCAGAAGAATTGATCGGCTCCCGTTCAAAGTCACGCACATCAGCGATGGCCTCCAAGGTTGCCCGAGTCCATCCATTCGGAAACTCACTCACGCCACCAACTCCTGATTCATCTCATCCATCAGCCAATCAAGCTGCTGGCCAAACAGGCCCCAAGCCTTCTGCAAGCCACCCTTGCCCGCCAGTTCGGCGTAATCGAAGTCGTCGCGGCAGATTGAGCAACTGCTGGCGATATGCTCTTTCATCAGTCGCAGCCAGTCGGTCTGTTCGGGGGTGAAGGCGGTGGCGCGCTGGGCGTTGTGGCGGAAGATCCATTCCTGAAAGCGCTTGTCCACTTGCTCGCTGAAGGGTTTGAGTTCGGCATCCAGTCCCAGCGCAAAGCGCACCAGTGACACCAGATCGGTGAGCTGGCGGCGGCTGTCCGTTCCCTTCACCTGGCGCGATTTGACGCGCGCATAGGCGCTCCACAGGCGCTCGGTGGTGAGCAGCAGCGGCGGTTTGCTCAGGTGTTGGTGCAGTTCCTCGATCATGGCGAAGGTCAGTTGCCGGCGCTGGTAGGGCTGCTGGTAGAAAAAGCCCAGCGCGGCGATTTCGTCCTTGTGCTGGGCGATGTAGTCGGCAAAGGTCTGGATGGTGTTTTGCGCTGCCTGTTCGGCCTCTTCGCTGTAGCCGGTGAAGGTGACTTGATCGAGGTTGAGGTGGTCGATGAGCTGCTCGCGCTCGCGGCGGGCGCTTTCGATTTCGTCGCGCAATTCCGGTTTGTCGAAAGGCGCGCAGGCGGCGGCGACGCGCTCGGCGCGCGCGGCTTCGATTTCTTCCGGCAGCAAAGTTTCTTCTGTGCGGGTAATGCCCTGGGCTTTGGCGGTGGCTAACGCGGCGACGACGATGGCGTCGGGGTTGAGCGCGGTAATCAGGCTTTTGCCCAGCTCCGCCACCGGGATGCCGTTGGCGGCCTTTTCGATGCGCGCCTGGGCCTTGTCGTCGAGCTGCTTGGCCAGGCGCACCAGGCGGTTGGCGAGCGACAGCACGGTGTCGTCGTCGCGGTGTCCCAAGGCCACGCCTTGCAGCAGGTCTTTGAGCGCCACGCCGGGTTTTTTCTCCAGCGGGCGGCTTTCGGTTTTCAGCGATTTTTCCACGCCCACGGCGTCGATCAGCACGAAGCGGCTCTTGGCGCCTTCGGCGGAGTTGCTGACGCGCTTCAAGCTGTCGCCATCGAGCGAGCGCACGCCCCGGCCCTTCATCTGCTCGTAGTAGCCGCTTGCTGCGCACGTCGCGCATGAACAGCAGCACTTCCAGCGGCTTCACGTCGGTGCCGGTGGCGATCATGTCCACGGTGACGGCGATGCGCGGGTGGTAGTCGTTGCGAAAGCTGGCCAGCACGCTGTCGGGGTCTTCCTCGGCCTTGTAGGTGACTTTCTTGCAGAAGGCGTTGCCCTGGCCGTAGAGCTCGCGGACGATCTGGATGATGTCGTCGGCGTGGCTGTCGGTCTTGGCAAAGATGAGCGTCTTGGGGGTTTCCTTGCGGGCCGGGAAAATTTGCGTTTCCACGGCGGTTTTCATCGCCTGGATCACCTGTCTGATCTGACTGACATTGACCACGGAGCGGTCGAGTTGCTTGCCGGTGTAGGCGGTGTCTTCTTCGGTTTCGCTCCAGCGCTTCTTGCGGGTTTGCCGGTCGCGGTGATCCACCCATTCCTTGGCCTTGAGCTCGGCGCCTTTCTGGGTGATTTCGGTCTCGATCTCGTACACGTCGTAGCCGACGTTGACGCCATCGGCCACGGATTGCTCGTAGGTGTATTCGGCGACGATGTTCTCGTTGAAAAAGCCGAAGGTGCGCTTGTCGGGCGTGGCGGTGAGGCCGATCAGGAAGGCGTCGAAGTAGTCGAGCACCTGCTTCCACAGGTTGTAGATGCTGCGGTGGCATTCGTCGATGATGATGAAGTCGAAGGTCTCCATCGGCACCGCCGGGTTGTAGCGCACCAGCTTGGCCTGACTGGCGGTTTGCTGCACTTCGTTGAGCGACAGGTCTTCGGCCGATTCGTCGATGGGCTCGCCCGACAGGATCGAATACATGCGCTGGATGGTGCTGATGCAGACCTGCGCATGCGGGTCGATGCTGGGGGAAGCCAGCCGCTGCACGTTGTAGAGCTCGGTGAATTTGCGCGCGTCGTCCGGCGGCGTGTAGGCCATGAACTCCTGATGCGCCTGTTTGCCGAGGTTGCGGGTATCGACCAGAAACAGAATGCGCTTGGCGCCGCCGAACTTGAGCAGGCGATAGACCGAGGTGATGGCGGTAAAGGTTTTGCCGGCGCCAGTGGCCATGTGCACCAGGGCGCGCGGCTTGTTCAGGGCCAGCGACTGTTCCAGCCCGGTGACGGCGCTGATCTGGCAGTCGCGCAGGTTTGGCGTGGGCAGGGCGGGCATCTGTTCCGCCAACCGTCGGCGCAGGGTTTCCGGTTGGGACAGCCAGGCGGCCAGGGTCTCGGGCTTGAAGAAGTGAAAAATCTCGCGTGAGCGCGGCGCTGGGTCGGCGTTGTCGGTGAAGCGAGTGATCTCGCCGGTGGCCTCGAACAGAAAGCGCAGCGGCGTGTTGTCCTTGCGCCATTTCAGGCTGGCGGTGGCGTAGCGCTCGGTCTGATTTTCAGTGACGGTGAGGTTTTCGCCTGCGCTGTCCTTCTTGGCCTCGATCACGCCCACGGCATTGCGGCCCACGAACAGCACGTAATCCGCCGGGCCGGTGTCGGTGGGGTATTCGCGCACCGCCACGCCAACGCCTGCCGACAGGTTGAGCTGCTTCAGGTCCTGAACGACCCAGCCGGCCTGTTCGAGCTTCTGGTCGATTTGCAGACGTGCCTTGGCTTCTGGCGTCATGCCGTGTCCTTCTGGTTCAGCCGCTCAGGGTGCGCCCGGTATTGGTAAGTTGTTGTGCATGCATCCGGCACCCTGTGGAGGCCGCTTCAGTCGGGTCACCGCATTATGCCGTTTGTCGAAGGAGCGGAACATGAGCGCGAGCGCTTCCGGATGGGTGTTTCACCGGTGCTCGCGCCCTTCGCGTTCCCGACGCAAGACGAGGTCTATTCTCGCGGGGAGCGCCCGCATGCCGGCTAACAGCTTGTTGAAAAACTGCTAAACGATACGCGAGTCGGTCTTGCCCCAGTAGCGGTCCTTGAGCAGGCGCTTGTAGAGTTTGCCGGTGGGCAGGCGCGGCAGTTCGTCGAGAAAATCCACGCTTCTGGGGCATTTGTAGTGGGCGACATGCTGGCGCGCGTAGGCGATGATCTCGTCCGCCAGCGCCGGGCTCGGGGTATTGCCCGCGGCGAGCTGCACCACGGCCTTCACGGCTTCGCCCATCTCGGCATCGGGTACGCCCACCACCGCGACATCGGCGATCTTGGGATGCAGGACCAGCGCATCCTCGATTTCCTGCGGGTAGATGTTCACGCCGCCGGAAATGATCATGAAGGTGGCGCGATCGGTGAGGTACAGATAGCCCTCGGCGTCGACATGGCCGACATCGCCCAGCGCGCTCCAGTTGGCCTCCTCGGCAAAGTTGCGCGACACCACGAAGGCGTAGGACTGGTTCAGCGCCCGCTGGGTGATGACGGACTTCACCGGGCAGGCCGGGCCGCGAATGCCGTCATGGCTTGTCACCATAAGGTCCTCGCTGCTCCTGCAGTTGTGCGACGGCAGGCTCTGGCTGCGGGTGGATGTATTCGATGACGCCATTGCGGCTGACGACAATGGCCGTGCCGGTTTGCGCGGCAAGCTCCCGCGCCCGCCGTGCGGCACGCTGCATCGCTTGCGGCGACAGGCGCAGATCGGCATCGCGTGCTGTTTCGATGGGTTGCTTGTTCATGGTTTTTCGCTCCAGTTCAGGAGCACTGGCTGAGGACCGGAATTGTCGTACAAGGCCCAGGCATCCACTGCGGGTGCGTATGCTTCGGTAAAGTTGCGACGCCCGGCGGCGAAGCGGCGCCGGACGATGGCTTCGGGAATATCGTGGCCGCCCTGGCGAACTCGTTGTGCCACACGTGCGATGGCCTCATCCACGCTGTCGAGTTGCAGGAAGATCAACTTCACCCGGTAACCTGCGGCCTGCCAGGCGTCGATGTGGCGCAGGTAGGCGCGGCCGGACAGCGTCGTTTCGAAGGCGAAATTCTGGCGCGCAGCAAAGTGCCGATCGAGCTCTTTCAGCATCAGCCGGGCGGCGGCCACCGCCGCCGTCTGCGGCGCAAAGGGCGCCAGTCCGGCCGCGATCAGGTCGGCGTTGACGAACGCCGGGCAACTGGCCTCGTTGGGCAGAAACTCGCGCGCAAACGTGGTTTTCCCGGCGCCGTTCGGTCCGGCGATGATGATGACCTTGTGCTCGACGGCCATGTCACACCGCCAGTGCGTAGGGCGTTTGCTTGAAGGTAACGCCCGTGCGCGCGGTGCGGGCGCCCATGCGGTTGGCGGCGGCGTAAATCGCCTTCGGGCCGGCAAACGGCGGCAGCAGGTCGAACACCGGCCTGGTCAGCACATTGCCGCCGACCATGGACTTGTCCTTCAGGATGCCGTTGTAGAGCAGGTAGATGGCTCGGCCTTCGTGGCTGCCGAGCAGGGGCGATCGCACCCTCTCCCCCGACCCCTCCCCCGCGAGGGGGGAGGGGAGATTGGCTCCTTCTCCCATCGAGGGGGAGGGCAGATTGGCTCTCGCTCCCATTGAGGGGGAGGGCAGATTGACTTCCTCTCCCAGTATGGGAGAGGGCTGGGGAGAGGGTGGAAAACCTGCGCCAGTCTCGGCGAACCACACAAACTCGGCCAGTTGCGCAAAGCTCAGGTCGCGGCGGATTTGGCCGTCAGCGTCGACCAACGGCTCGGCGGACAGGCGGCAGAACTGGAAGCCGCCGCCCAGACCCGCCGCCTCAGCTTTCAGGCGAAACGGCACTTCCTGATGGTGCCTGACGACGGCGTCCTTGCCGATCCAGTTCAAGGTGGGCATGGGGTGTGTGGCGATTCCCTGTGGTGGCGGGTGGTGGCGGGTAATGTCGGCTGTCGGGTCGCCTGGGTCCGCGCCGGCGACGGGCGCAATTCTGTGGGTTGGTGCCGGGTTTGGCCATACCCCGGGCGGGCGGCGGTGTGCTCGCCGGTCCGACCCGGCGCCGCGCATTCTTGAGCGAAAGCGGCAATCGATCGTCTCGCGGGGTGATGCTGCGCCGTAACGGGAACTGGAGCGCGCTGCTAAACGATACGCGAGCCGGTCTTGCCCCAGTAGCGGTCCTTGAGCAGGCGCTTGTAGAGTTTGCCGGTGGGCAGGCGCGGCAGTTCGTCGAGAAAATCCACGCTTTTGGGGCATTTGTAGTGAGCGACGTGCAGGCGCGCGTAGGCGATGATCTCGTCCGCCAGCGCCGGGCTCGGGGTATTGCCGGTGGCGAGCTGCACCACGGCCTTCACGGCTTCGCCCATCTCGGCGTCGGGTACGCCCACCACCGCGACATCGGCGATCTTGGGATGCAGGACCAGCGCATCCTCGATTTCCTGCGGGTAGATGTTCACGCCGCCGGAAATGATCATGAAGGTGGCGCGATCGGTGAGGTACAGATAGCCCTCGGCGTCGACATGGCCGACATCGCCCAGTGCGCTCCAGTTGGCGTGCTCGGGATGCTGGGCGGAGCGCGTCTTGGCGGCGTCGTGATAGTACTCGAACGACATTTTGGGCAGCTCGAAATAGACGATGCCGTCCTCTCCGACCGGCAGTTCGCGGCCGTCCTCGGCGCAGATGTGCAGTTTGCCCAGGATGGGTTTGCCCACGGTGCCGGGGTGGGCGAGCCATTCTTCCGGACTGCAATGGGTGAGGCCGTTGAGCTCGGTGCCGCCGTAGTATTCGTAGAGAATCGGTCCCCACCAGTCGAACATCTGGCGCTTGATGCCTTCGGGGCAGGGCGCCGCCGCATGCACGGCCACCTGATGCGATGACAGATCCAGGCCGGCGCGGTCCTGCGCCGGCATTTTCAGCATGCGGGTGAACATGGTGGGCACCCACTGGCTGTGGGTGACGCGATGGCGCGCGATGGCTTCGAGCGCGGCGCGTTCGTCGAAGCGCGGCATCATCACCACGGTGCCGCCGTGGGACTGGATGCCGGTGCAGAACGACAGCGGCGCGGAGTGGTAGAGCGGCGCGGGCGAGAGGTACACCGCGTCCTGGGTGACTTTCCACAAGGCTTTTTGCAGCTTGGCCACCGGGCCCAGATCGTCGGCGATGTTGGCGCCCGACAGCGGTCGCAAAATGCCCTTGGGACGGCCGGTGGTGCCGGAGCTGTAGAGCATGAACTGTCCGGCCGGTTGTTCCGCCAGGGGTTGCGCCGGATGGCGCGCGATGGCGTTCTCGTAGGACTCGTAGCCGGGCGCGCTGCCGTCGGTCATCAGCCGTGTGTGACAGCGCGGCGCCAGCCCGGGCAGCGCGGCGGCGGGTTCGGCCAGATAGTGGGAGGCGATGAGCGCGCGGGCGTCGCAGTTGTCGAGGATGTAGCCCGCCTCCTCGCCGGTCAGGTAGCGGTTGATGGTGGTGAGATACAGCCCCGAACGCAGCGCGGCCCAGATCACTTCGAAGTAGCGCAGATTGTTTTCCATGAAGATCGCGACATGGTCGCCGGGGCGCAGGCCCTGGCTCCAGAACAGTTGCGCGAGCTGGTTGGAGCGGTCGTCGAGCATGCGGTAGCTGAGGGTCTCGCCGCTGACGGCGTGGATGGCTGCGGCCTTGTCCGGTGTGTGTTGCGCCCAGATGCCTGGATACATGGTGTTTCCTCGCGTTGCGTGCTGCGGTTACGGATGTTTTGAATAAGCCTCCAATCGTCATTCCCGCGCCAGCGGGAACCCAGGGATCTCAAGGCCTTCTGGATGCCCGCCTACGAGGCTGTGTGAAGGTATCGTAGGGTGGGCAAAGCACAGCGTGCCCACGCGGATCTCCGCCCGCACCGCGCCCTGTCCCGCGTGGGCACGGCCTGGCGGCCTTTGCCCACCCTACGGTCCGTGGTTCCAGCATTTCGCCGTCCGTGGGGTTTTCACACAGCCTTCTCCGCGGGCATGACGGTGGTTCAGATATTCTGTCTTGACAGCGTACTAATCCATCGCCAGTTCCGGTACCTTCGACTGGAGCACCTGCGCGGCTTCCAGGCCGTCGAGCTCTTTCCGGCTCATACCCAGCAGCTCGGTGAGCAGCTCCCGGTTGTGCTCGCCGAGATAGGGCGCTTCGAGGGTCAGCTCGTCCGGAAACGCGGAGAAGCGCAGCGGCATGCCGGGGATTTCGATCGCGCCGAAGCAGCGGTCCTGCACCGTGCGCACGACGCGGCGTTCCATGAAATGCGGGTGGCGCATGGCGTCGGGCACCGAGAGCACCGGCCCGATGGCGAAGCGCGCGGTTTCGAATTTCTCCAGAATCACGTCGCGGCCGGGCTGGCGTTGCAGCCATTGCTCGATGAAATCCACCACGCCCTGGTGATTGGCCATGCGCGCGTCGTTGGTGGCGAAGCGCGGGTCGCTGCCATACTCGGGCCGCTCCAGAAAATCGCAGAATTCCTGCCAGCGCATGGGCGGAATCACCAGCGCATAGTATTCGTCGTCAGCGCGACCCTTGTAGATGCCGAGCGGGTGCAGCATGAAGTGGTGGGCGCCGGAACGTTTGGGCATGAAAGCGCCGTCCGATGCGCTGTAAGCCTGCACCGCGATCTCGTGCTGGTGAAAATACGAGTCGATCAGCGAGATGTCGATGTGCTGGCCCTCACCGGTGCGCGCGCGGTACAGCAGCGCGGTACTGATGGCGGCGAGGGCGTGCACGCCGGTGGTGCCGTCGCCGATGGCGAGCTGGGGAAACAGCGGTGGGCCGTCGGCGTAGCCGATCAGATCCAGTACCCCGGCGTAGGCGGCGGCGATGAAGTCATAGCCGGGCTTGGTGGAGAGCGGGCCGGTCTGGCCGAAGCCCGAGATCGAGCACATCACGATACCGGGATTGAGGGCGCTGACGTGTTCGTACGAAAGTCCCATGCGACCGATCACGCCGGCGGCGAAGTTTTCGATCAGGACGTCGCAGCGGCGCACCAGGCTTTCGAGAATTTTCATGCCCGCCGGTTTTTTGGGATTGACGCAGAGACTTTTCTTGCCGCGATTCTGTTGCAGAAAATACGAGCTGCGGCCGTTTTTCTGGATCGGCAGATAACGGGTCATGTCGCCGAGCGGCGCGAGTTCCACCTTGATGACTTCGGCGCCCATCTCCGCCATCAACCGGGTCGCGGTGGGGCCGGCGACCACCTGGGTAAAGTCGAGGATCCGGTACCCGTCCATCACGTGCGCGGTCTTCATGGTGATAGTCCTTGTTATTGTTGTTGGGTCTTTTGAATTTCGAGTGGGTTAAGCGGCATGCGGGTTGATCTTGCTGAAGTCGGCTTGCCGGCAAGCGGAGACCACTGTGCGGATGGTGGAGAAATTGCCGGCCGCGCGGCGGCCCGGAGAGGCTCAAGGAAGCCGTTGGTCTGGGCGGGTCGGGGGCGATGCCCTCGGACGGCGGGATCCCGGCGACCTCTTCATCGGCTCGACCTGGGAGGCACATTGGTCGCCCATTGCCGGCGGCGACATTGATCTGCTGGGGATCTCGCGGCAGGCGCGGCGTCGGTGGGGGCCGGGCGGCTCGCCCGGTCCTTCAGAAGCTTCAGCCCCGAGGCTCGGATCAGTCCGCTGTTCATGCGCCGAGTCTTGTCGAGGCGGACTGGCGGGCGATGACGGGAACTTGTCGAAGGTGATCTGGGCATTGGGCAGATGCTTGGTCACGCCCTTGATGAGGCGGGCGACATGTCGATGGAAATGGACGCGCCGGGCGGTAGGCGCACCGCCCGGCGGCCCGCAGCGCGACGGCGGAGAAGTCGGCCTGCGCCACGCCCAGATCGACGTAGCGCTTGCAGATGGCCACCACCTGATGCCGGGAGATTCACCACCGGCCGGCCGGGGCCGGGCCGGCGCGAAGCGGCACGGGCCTGCCGGCGGCTGGCCGCGGGGGGTCGTGGGCCGGGTGGGTGCCCTCGATGCCGGGCACGGCAAAGCGGCTGCCGGCGACGAAATCGACCGCGATGGTCACGACTTCTGGGCAGCGTCGAAATCGACGCCTTTATGTCAGGGACGTAATGCGGGGCGGCTTCGACAGCTTGGCGGTCATGTTGCGGTCACCGGGTTTCTCGGAGAGCATCCTCCTCTCCAGCGCGCTCGCCGCATGTCTCCTGGCTGGATGACCCCGCGCACCACGCGGCGCACGGGGCGCGCCCGGGTCCGCCGGGCTCGCCGCCCTTGACCCACAGCCCCGGCCCCCGTAACGCCCCATTACCCACTCAAAATTCAAAAGAGGCTTGTTGTTGTTATCGATTGTGATACAGCGTGATTGGTTCAGCGCGACTCCATATCAGCAGTCATCATTGTCGATTGCAAGCCGCACGCGCACGATTTCCGGCGCCTCTGGCGGGCTTTCTTCCACGAAACCCAGGTTGGCGGCAAGACGGCGCATCACCCGATTGTCGCGCATCACGTCGCCCTGAAGCTGGCGGAGTCCGCGACCGCGGGCGTAGGCGATGCTGCGCTGCATCAGCCGATGGCCCAGCCCCTGGCCGGTGACATCGGGGTGCAGCGCGATCACGAACTCCGCGCGCTCCTGATTGGCGTCGATGAGAATCCGCACCAGGCCGTAAACGGGCGTGCGGCCGGCGTTGCCCGGCGCGGTGAGGATCAGTGCCATCTCGCGGTCGTAGTCGATCTGGGTGAAGCGCGCGGCGTCGATCTGCGCCAATGCGCCGGTGGCGGCGGCAAAGTGCTGGCGCACCTGGGCCGGGGTGAGCGCCGCGAAGGCCTGCCGCAGCGCCGACTCGTCCTCGGGACGGATCGGGCGCAGCAGCAGCTCCCGGCCGTCGGCCAGGGCCAGGGTTTCTTCGAGTTCCTGCGGATAGGGGCGGATGGCGAGGCGCTCGGGGCCGGAGTTCGCCGTGGCCGCGATCCGCACCCGTGCATCCAGGGCGAGCACACCTTTGGTATCCGCCAGCAGCGGGTTGATGTCGAGTTCCACCACGGCGGCCAGATCCGTGATCAGTTGCGCCACCTTGATCAGGGTGAGCGCGAGCGCATCCAGATCCGCCGGGGCGCGCTCGCGGTAGCCGTGCAGCAGGCGCGCGACGCGGGTGCGATCGATCAGGGCACGGGCGAGCTTCATGTTGAGGGGCGGCAGTTCGAGGGACTGGTCGCGCACCACCTCGACCGCAGTGCCGCCCTGGCCGAACAGCAATACCGGGCCGAACTGGGGGTCCTGGGTGGCGCCGACGATCAGCTCCCAACTGTCCCGGCGCGCCGCCATGGGTTCCACCATGAAGCCGTCGATATGCGCCTCGGGGCGCAGCGCGCGCACGCGCTCCAGCATCGCCGCTGCTTCCGTCGCCACGGTTTCGGGGCGGCTCAGGTCGAGCACCACGCCGCCGACATCGGATTTGTGCTGAATCTGCGCCGAGACGATCTTCAGCGCGACCTTGCCGGCAAGCTCCCGCGCGACTTCGCCCGCGGCCGCCGGCGTGGGCGCGATGCGTCCGCCGACCGTGGGAATGGCGTAGGCCGTGAGCAGCGCCTTTACCTCCGGCGGCGTCAGCCAGTCGCGGCCGTCGGCGAGCGCCGCCGCGACCAGTTGGCGCGCGCCGGCCCGGTCGGGCGCGAAGGCCTCGGGCACCGACGGCGGCACCTGGGTGAGCAGTGCCTGACTGCGCTGATACTCGACCAGATACATGAAGGCGCGCACCGCCTGCTCCGGCGTGGCGTAACTCGGGATGCCGGCGGCGGCAAACAATTTGCGCGCGGGCTCGGCCTTCGCGGCGCCCACCCAGCTTGTCACCAGCATCGGCTCGGTGCGGGTGCCCCAGCCCTGGATCAGCGCGCTGGCCGCTGCCTCGCTCGACGCAATGGCGGTGGGGCAGTTGAGCGCCAGTACCGCATCGACGCCCGGGTCCGCGGCGAGCGCGGCGGCGGCATCCACATAGCGCGCGCCGGGCGCGTCGCCCACGATGTCCACCGGATTGCCATGGGACCAGGTGGCAGGCAGTTTGGCGTCCAGCGCGGCGAGCGTTGCCGGCGCGAGTTCGGCGAGCGTGCCGCCCTGTCCGATCAGGGCGTCGGTGGCGAGCACGCCGATGCCGCCGCCGTTGGTGAGAATGGCGACGCGCGGTCCGCGCGGCAGGTGGCCGGTGGCGAGGATCGCGGCGGCGTCGAACAATTCTTCCAGCGTATTCACGCGCAGCGCGCCGATGCGGCGGAACACGGCGTCGTAGACGGCGTCGTTGCCGGCCAAGGCGCCGGTATGAGAGGCCGCGGCGCGTGCGCCTTCGGCATGGCGGCCGGCCTTGACCACGATCAGGGGCTTGACGCGCGCCGCCGCCCGCGCCGCCGAGATGAACTTGCGCGCGTTGGTGACGGACTCGACGTAGAGCAGGATCGCCTCGGTACCGGGATCGCTCGCGAGGTAATCGAGCAGATCGCCGAAGTCCACATCGATCATGTCGCCCAGCGACACCAGATGCGAAAAGCCGATGCCCTGCGCCTCGGCCCAGTCCAGGATCGAGGTGACGATGGCGCCCGACTGGGTGAGAAACGCAATTTTGCCGGGCAGGGCATCGAGGTGGGCGAAACTGGCGTTGATGCCGGTGCCCGAAGCCAGAATCCCCAGACAGTTGGGGCCGATCAGGCGCAGGCCATGGGGTTGCGCGGCGGCGAGCAGCGCGTGCCGGCTGAGAGCGGCCTTCGGGTCGGCGCTGAAACCCGCGGTGAGTACCACGGCGGCGCGGGTGCCGCGCGCGCCCAGCGCGGCGAGCAGGCCTGGCACCGTCGCCGGCGGCGTCGCGATCACGGCCAGATCCGGCACCACGGGCAGCGCCGCCACATCCGGGTAGCAGATGATCCCGTGCACCACGGCGCGCCTGGGGTTGACCGGCAGGATGGCCCCGGCAAAGCCCGCGCCGAGCAGGTTCTCCAGCACCCGCTCGCCCACCGATCCCGGCGCGTTGCTGGCGCCGATCAGGGCGATGGCGCCGGGGTTGAAGAAAGCGTCGAGGTTGCGGGTGGACAAGGCACGTCTCCGGGGCAGCGGATTACTGGGCAGCGGATTGCAGGGCGACGGATTACTGGGCCACGTAGCCGCCGTCCACCGGCATGCAGTGGCCGGTCACGAAGGACGCCTGGTCCGAACACAGCCAGGCCACCGCGTGGCCGATCTCGTGGGGCTGGCCCATGCGCCCGATGGGTTCCGCCGCCACCATGCTGGCGATGAGCTTGGAGTCCGATCCGGCGCGGGCCACCATGGGCGTTTCGATCAGTCCCGGACAGACCGAATTGACGCGAATTTTCTTTTTCGCGAATTCGATGGCCGCGGATTTGGTGAGGCCGTTGACGCCGTGCTTGGCAGCGCCATAGGCAGGGGCCATGGCGGCGGCCACCAGGCCCGCGATGGAAGCGGTGCTGACGATGGCGCCGGGGCTGTCCTGGTCGAGGAACTGCTGGATCTCGGCCTTCATGCACAGCCACACGCCCTTGAGATTCACCGCGATGTTGCGGTCGAAATTCTCTTCGGTGCACATCACGGTGTTGGCCATGCGGCCGGAAATGCCGGCGTTGTTGAAGGCGCAATCGAGTCGGCCGTAGTGGTTGACGCAGGCTTTGATCAGCGCCTCCACCTCGGCGGATTTGGACACATCGCAGCGCACGAACACCGCGTCACCGCCGGCCGCCTTGATCAGGCTCACCGTCTCGTGGCCGCCGGCCTCGTCCACGTCCGAGACCACCACGCGCGCGCCTTCCGCAGCGAAAATCTTCGCCGTGGCGCGGCCGATGCCCGAACCCGCGCCGGTGATCATGCCTACCTTGTTGGTCAGAATGCCTGTCATGGGGTTATCTCCGATGGTTGTGAAGCGAATGGTTGTGAAATGGAAAGTGAAATGGGTTGTGAAATCGGTTGGAACGCATCAAACCACCAATGGAACGGCGAGGGCAAACGCGCGCGGTGCGGTTGGTGTGCATGTTGAGTGTGTTCGGCGCGCGGGTCAGAGCGCGGTGACATGGCACGCGAACTCCTGCGACTTCCCCGGCAGCCTTGAACACGCGAATGTTCGGATGCCGAACCGGACCAATGGATGGAGTGCCTTGTCCTGGATGCGCAATTTTTTCATGAAGCCAAGGTGGCATGATCTCCGCTTGTGGCCGGCATCAGTTCCCGCGGGCTTGTGCATGCAGTTTGAGTCCCAGGGCACCAACGACTTTGAGGATGGTATCGAAGTCGGGGCTGCGTTCGCCGGAAAGTGTCTTGTAGAGGCTCTCACGGGACAGCCCGGCATCCCGTGCTACCTGGGTCATGCCTCTGGCACGGGCGATATCGCCGAGGGCCTTGGCAATGAATGCGGCGTCGCCGTCGGCCTCCTGGAGGCAGGCCTCGAGGTAGGCGGCCATCTCCTCTAGAGTTCTCAAGTGCTCGGCGACGTCGTAGCGAGTGGTGATAGTCTTGGCCATGATGGCTACTCCTGAAGATTGCGTGCGAGCCGCAAGGCGGCTTGTATATCTCTGGTTTGGGTGCTTTTGTCGCCGCCGGCCAGGAGCACGATCAGCGCTTGCCCGCGCTGGGTGAAATAGACCCGGTAACCGGGACCGTAGTGGATTCGCAACTCCGACACACCTTCGCCCACTGGCTCGACATCGCCGGGGTTTCCGGTTGCAAGGCGTTCGATTCTGGCCTGAATGCGTGCCCTGGCCTGAAGGTCGCGCAGGCCATCAAGCCACTGAACAAAAGCGCTGGTCTTGCGAATTTCGCTCATCAAATCACTGTAGCCATCAGGCTACATGCTGTCAACGCTGGGGGAGCGTGTTCGCAAACGAAAACCGGGCTCCAGCCACCCGTTTCGGAACGCAGTGTAGGGGCAACTAATGCCACTGCCACGTGTTATTCATAGCGCTATATCAACAAGGCACGACCACATCTCTTCGAGTTGCCTATAATCCGCGCCCTTAACTGCTGCGCAGGTCCGGGACCATGATTGCCAATGCGAATGCCGGATTTCTCGGCTCCGAGGTGGAGAACACGCCTGCCACGCAGGCGCGGTTTCACATCATTCCGGTGCCGTTCGAGCGCACCACCTCCTATGGCGGCGGCACCCGCGAGGGGCCGGGCGCCATCCTGGAAGCGTCCCAGCAGCTCGAAACCTGGGACGGCGAAAGCAATCCCTCACTGCTCGGCATTCACACCCAGGTGTCCGTGGCGGTGGATGGCGATGTCGAAGCCGTGATGGAGGCCATCGCGGTGGCCACCGAAGCGGCGGTACGCGCCGGCGCCATGCCGGTCGCGATCGGCGGCGAGCACACGGTCACTTGCGGCGTGGTGCGGGGTCTGCTGCGCAGCGGCATCGGTCCCTTCGGCGTGGTGCAGATCGACGCCCACGCCGACCTGCGCGATCGTTACGAGGGCAATCCCTACAGCCATGCCTCGGTGATGCGGCGGGTGGTGGAGGACGGCGTGCCGCTGTTCCAGCTTGGCGTGCGCGCCTGCTGCGAGGAGGAGCTGCGCGCGCGCCGGGATTTCGGCGTCGGCGCCATCGATGCCCGCGAGCTGGTGGTCGGCCATCAAATGAGTCTGGAACTGCCGGCGGATTTTCCGGAGCAGGTGTTTTTCACGGTGGACGTGGACGGGCTGGATCCCAGCGTTTTCCCCGGCACGGGCACGCCGGTGCCGGGCGGGCTGGGCTGGTATCAGACGCTCGCCCTGTTCGAATCGGTCGCACGCCAGCGCCGCATCATCGGTTTCGATGTCATGGAGTTCGCGCCCATCCCCGGTTTTCATGCCTACGAATTCGCCGCCGCCCAACTGATCTACAAGTTCATGGGCATCTGCCAGCGGATCGAAGCCGCAGCCGTTTGACCGACCAACACGCACACAAAGGCCCTGACGCATGAAACTGGAAGGTATCAAGGTTCTCGATCTGTCGCTGTTTCTTCCCGGTCCCGCCCTCACCCAGATGATGGCCGACCACGGCGCCGAGGTGATCAAGCTCGAACCCGTCAATGGCGGCGAGCCGAATCGCGCGATCGGTCCCAAGCGCGATGGTGTGTCGGTGTATTTCGCCAACACCCATCGCGGCAAGAAAAGCGTGCAGTTGAATCTGAAAAACGCGGCCGGCAGGGAGATGGCGTTGCGGCTCGCCGCCCGCGCCGATGTGGTCATCGAGGCGTTCCGCCCCGGCGTGATTGACCGTCTGGGCATGGGCTACGAGCAGGTGCGGGCGCGCAATCCGGGCGTGGTCTATGCCTCGCTGTCCGCCTTCGGGCAGACCGGCCCCTATGTGAAGAAGCCCGCGCACGATCTCGCCACCGAAGCCTACGCCGGCATTCTGAGCGTCAACCTGGGCTTCGACGGCAAGCCGGCGATTCCCGCCATTCCCAATGCGGACATGCTCACTTCCATGATGGGTCTGTCGGCGGTGCTGATGGCGCTGCTGCGGCGACAGCAGACGGGGGAGGGGGACTACATCGACCTCGCCATGATGGATTCGCTGATCGCCTGCGTGCCCAACAATCTGGGTAGCGTGTTCGCCGAGAAGAAACCCCCGGTGGTGAAAGACGAGCGCACCTGGGGCGGCTACGCCATGTACAACATCTACGAAACCCGCGACGGCAAGTACATCGTGCTCGGCGCCTCGGAAGTGCATTTCGCCAAAAACGTGCTGACGAAAATGGGCCGTCTCGATCTGCTGCCGTTCTGCGAACCGCCGCCGGGACCGCCCCAGCAGCCGGTGAAGGATTTTTTCGCCGCGACCTTTCTGTCGCGCACCCAGGCCGAGTGGATCGCGTGGTTTGACGATGTCGATGCGGCCTTCGCGCCGGTCAACGATTTGCGAGAGGGCGCGGACGACCCACAGATCCGTGCGCGCGAAATGATCGTCGAGGATGCGGCGGGCCGCGAGCACATCGGCATCCCCATCAAGTTCCGCAACGAGCCCGGCCGCATCAACCCGGAGCCACCGGGCCTCGGCGCCCACAACGAAGAACTGGCCCGCGCCGTGGGTTTCAGCGCTGCGGAAATTCGCGCGATGCAAGCCGAAGGCGCGTTCGGCGCCGGTTGAGTGATCGCGGAGCCGATGACCGTCCGGTAGCCACGGGCGCGAAAAGCATGAATCCGAAAACGCACGCGCGTCTGAGCGAGGTTCCGGAACTGGCGCTGGTTTTCTGGATACTGAAAATTCTTGCGACGACCTTCGGCGAGACCGGTGGCGATGCCGTGTCCATGTCGCTGAATCCGGGTTATCTGCTCGGCACCGGAATTTTCGCTGTGCTGTTCCTGGCTGCGGTAATGGTTTAGGGACGCTCCGAATAGCCGCGTAATCGTCGTTCCCGCGCCGGCGGGAACCCAGAAATATCGGGGTCGTCTGGATGCCCGCTTCCGCGGGCATGACGGCCATTCAGCCATGCGTAGGGCGGATAAGCGCAGCGCATCCGCCGTGATCGCGGCTCCGCTCTTGCCGCCAGGCGCGTGGCTTTTCGGTGGGTGCGCTGCGCTTGCCTACCCTGCGATATCTTTTCACACAGCCGCTTCCGCGGGCATGACGGTTATTCAGCGTGTCCTAAGATCTCGCACCACTAGTAGTGCGACATATAAACAAGGGAACGTCATGCCCGCGAAGGCGGGCATCCAGTTTTTGCGGGGAAATCCAGCCGTTGTTGAGGCTCCGGGGCTGGATTCCCGCGTGCGCGGGAATGACGATGGCGAGTAATGTGTCGAAACTTACGTGCCGTGGTACTAGCCGGTGCGCGCAAGTGTTCGGAATATTTCCATGACAGCAAATGGTGCCCGAGGCCGGATTTGAACCGGCACGACCCAGAGGTCGAGGGATTTTCGTACCACTTCGGCTTTCGCCGCCGCCCTTGGCGAACCGCCGGCGTTCGTGGTCTGGAGCACGCCTTCACCCTAGCCCTGCGGCTGTAGGTGCCCGCCGTCTGCTCTCTACACCTTCCCGTCCGGAGGCGGGCTTGGCTCGGCGTTGGCTCGGGCTTGGTGCTGCCCAGGGCGTTCGCCGACTTTGACGGGCGTCACCCGCCGGGTTTCCCCGGCGGGGCTCAAATTGTTTCAAGTCCCTTGTGTCTACCGATTTCACCACTCGGGCATGAGCGGGGTAGGCGCTGCCGCCATCGTCACGCGGTCGCGGGGCGCCACGATAAACCATCCGCTCGCGCTGTGCCAATTGGTTCCATCATACGCACAACGGGACCACCGCCGGGCTATTGCGCCATGTAGCCGCCATCCACGACCACTTCCGAACCGGTCATGAAGGACGCTTCGTCGGAGGCCAGAAACAGTACCGGGTAGGAGAGTTCAAGCGGCTCTGCCACACGGTTGAGAATGGTTTTGTCGCGCATCATGTTGATGAATTTTTCGTCCTCCAGCACCAGCCGGGTGCCGGGCGTTCGCACCATGCCGGGATGGACCGAGTTTGCGCGAATGTTGTACTGCGCGTAATCGACGGCGAGGGACTTGGTGAGGATACGCACGGCGCCTTTGCCTGCTTGATAGGCGGCTTGTTGGGGCATGCCCGCCATTCCGGCAATCGAGGATATGTTCACGATGGAGCCGCCGCCGGCCTTTTGCATCGCGGGCAGGATGAATTTGCAGCCCAGAAAAATGCTTTTTACGCACACATCCATCACGCGATTCCAGTCCTCGAGCGAGGATTCCTCGGCGCTGTGAAAGGCGGCGAACGCGGCGTTGTTGACCAGAATATCGATCTTGCCGTAGCGCGCGACCGCGGCGTCGATGACGCTCTGCCACTGGCTTTCATCGGTCACGTCATGCGACAGATACATGGCCTCGCCACCGGCGGCGCGGATCGATGCCACCGTTTCCTCACCGAGTTTGTCGCGCCGGTCCGTGGCGATTACCTTCGCGCCTTCTTTTGCGAACAAGCGCGCATGAGACTCGCCCATTCCGCGCGCGGCACCCGTGATGAGTGCTACTTTCCCGTCCAATCTGCCCATGTCTGTTTCTCCGCTGAAGGCTTTTTATCAGGCTGCGGTCCAGCCGCCGTCGACCACCAGTTCCGAGCCCGTCATGTACGACGACTCGTCGGACGCGAGCAGCAGCACCGCGTAGGACAGTTCGATGGGATCGGCCATGCGCTTCATGATGGTGGTGGCGACCAGGGCATCGATCATCGAGGTGTCATCGCCGAGCACATTGATGATCGGCGTGCGCACCGCGCCGGGATGGACCGAATTCACGCGGATGTTGTATTGCGCGTAATCCACGGCACAGGATTTGGTCAGCATCCGCACCGCGCCCTTGGATGCCTGATAAGCCGCCTGGCTCACCATGCCGACCATGCCCGAGATGGACGAAATGTTGACGATGGAGCCACCGCCGGCCTTTTTCATTGCGGGCACGATGTGCTTGCAGCCCAGAAACACGCCGGTGGAATTCACGCTCATGACGCGATCCCACTCGGCGGTGGTGGTTTCGTTGTTGGGTTTGAAAACGACGATCCCGGCATTGTTGACCAGGATATCGATCTTGCCGAAAGCGCCGACTGCCTTGTCGACAACCGCCATCCAATCGGCTTCGCTGGCGACGTCGTGGCGCAAAAACATGGCCTCGCCGCCGGCGTCGCGAATGGCTTTGGCGACGGCCTCGCCCGCATCCACGGCGACATCCGTCACAATCACTTTCGCACCTTCGCGCGCCAGCAGCTTGCAGTGGGACTCACCCATGCCCATGCTGCCGCCCGTCACCAGTGCGACTTTTCCGCTCACGCGTCCCATCCGATCCCCCTTTTTTATGGATATGACAAGTTATAGATATCGCCAGCTGCAAGTTATGGAATGTACAGTGTGATCCTCATTGTCACGCCGGAAAGCCGGTCGGGACAAGGTCCATGCCGCTCGCGCCGCCGGTGATGAATGCGACCTTGCCTTTTACATCCTTGATCGTGGCTTGCCTGCTGTGGTTTTGGAATCGTTATTGGCGGACTACAGCACAAACCATTGTGTTACGCCACACGCGGCCACGCATCGGAGGGCGTTTGGTGTGGCGCCACTGAAGTAACAAGCCATTCCGCCAGCGAAGCCGTTCGGAACGGTTCGTAACGAAGGAACGGATTCAGAAAGCGACCCTCGCGTCACTACGAAGTCTTATTCTTCAAGGCTTCCTTGAGTCCAGCGAACGGACTGAAGGTTGCCGCTTCAGTCCGGGTTTCAGACCGGCTGCCGTACGAGATGAAATTTTCAAATTTGGTGTGTTCTTCATCGTGGCAGTACACGCAAAGCAGCTCCCAGTTACTGCCATCTGCCGGGTTATGGTCGTGATCGTGGTTGATGTGGTGCACCGTGAGCTCGCGCAGATTGGTGCGGGTGAACTCCCGGGTACAACGTCCGCAAATCCAGGGATACAGCTTGAGCGCCTGTTCGCGATAACCTTTCTCACGTTGCGCGATATAGAGGCGTTGCTCCGCCAGCAGCCGGTCAACCTTGCTGCTGTCGGGTTTCTTGATGCTCATGGATAATCCCCGGCAATTGGCGTCACAGTGCGTGACATGGTGGCTTGAATGATTCGGGGCGGCAACCGGATTTGGAGAAAGAGCCCGGCTGGTATAGCCTGACACCGCTGGCAAGCAGGTTACCGACAACCATAACAATACCAGGGTCCGACAGGGCCGGGAGGTCGCCGTGACGCATCTCAAGCACGTGCTCGATGGCTACAGGATTCTCGACTTCACCCATGCGCTGGCCGGGCCCACCGCGACCCGCCTCCTGGCCGAGATGGGCGCGGAAGTCATCAAGGTCGAGATCCCGCCCGTAGGCGACATGACCCATGCCTTCCCCACCGTGCGCAACCAGCGCAGTGCGTTTTATGTTCAGCAGAACCGCGGCAAGAAAAGCCTGTTCATCGATGTCAAAACCCCCAAGGGTCTGGCGATCATCAAGGCCATGGTCAAGAAAATGGATGTGCTGGTGGAGAATTTCGCGCCGGGCGCGATTGCGCGCATGGGGCTGGATTACGCGACGCTTTCCGCCATCAACCCCGGGCTGGTGATGTGCTCCATCTCTGCGTTTGGTCAAACCGGCCCGCTGGCGTCGCGGCCGGGCTACGATTTTATCGCCCAGGCTTTTGCAGGCGTAACGCATGTGATCGGCTAACCGGATCGGCCGCCATCGTTGCCGGGACTCGGGCTCGGCGACGTCATGACGGGCGTGCATGGCCTGGGCGCCATCGCCTGCGCACTGCTGTACCGGGAGAAAACCGGTCGCGGTCAGCATATCGATATTTCACTGCTCGACAGCTATTACCACTGCCACGATCTCAATGTGCAGCTCTACAGTGCGTCCGACGGCAAGATCAATCCCAAACGCACCGGCTCCCATCTGGGCGCGGGCGCGCCGCTCGGCATTTTTTACGGCAAGGAACCGGACGAATACATTGCCATTGCCTGTCCTACCAATCGCCAGTGGCGCCAACTGTGTGCCGCCATGGATCGGGAGGATCTCGCGCGCCATCCCGACTACAAGGATAACGTCGACCGGGTACGACGTAAAAAGGCCATCATCGCGCTGATCAACGACTGGATCGCCAGCCACGATACTACCGCCGCCGCGCTGGCCAAGTTCGATGAATACCGCGTTCCCTATGCGCCGGTGCTCGACATCGGCCAGACTATAAATCACCCGCATCACCGCGAGCGCGGTACCGTGCGTACCATCAAGGATGAGGATTTTGGCGATTTTGAGGCCCCCGGCTTTCCGTTCCGTTTTTCCGATTTTCCCGGGCAACTGGATTTGCGCGCGCCCCGCCGCGGCGAGCACAATGCCGAGATTTTGAAGGAATATCTCGGGCTTGGCGAAGCGGAAATTAAAATCCTGGAGCAGGAAGGTGTTCTGGTGACCGAAGCGACAAAAATGCAAAAGGTACAGGCTCAGCGCTGAGGCGCTGCATGGTCAAAAGTTGGAAAACCACACGCAGGCAATCTGGAGTTTGAATCATGTCTGACGAAAAAAAGAGAGAGAAAGGCATCGCGTTTTTCAAAAAACTGACCGCGGGTCAGGAGCGACAGGCCAAATCGGTCAAGGCCGCGATCCCGGAAAAATTCACTCAATACACCATGGAGCATCTGTTTGGCGATGTCTGGCAAGGCGAGGAAATCCCGCTGGAGCTGCGCTCCCTGATCACCTGCACCATTCTGGTGGCGCTCAATCGCGAAGCGGAACAGCGCATTCACTTCCCGGGCGCCAGAAACCTGGGTGTGACGCGTGAGCAACTGGAAGCGATGATCATCCACGCGGCGCACTACGCCGGTTGGCCAGTCGCCGCCAGTGCGTTTCGTGTACTGGCGGAAGTATGGCCGGTGGAAGAGGCATGAACCGGAAAAGGACAATCGACTGTTCGTCGACGCGGTGCTGTGGATCGCACGCGCCGGCGCACCGTGGCGCGATCTGCCGGAAGCGTTCGGTCCGTGGAACAGCGTGTACAAGCGATTCTCACGGTGGTCCAACGCCGGCGTCTGGCATCGGGTCTTCGCCGAGCTGGCCCAAGACGCCGACTTCGAGGAAGTGTTCCTCGATTCCACCATTGTCAGAGCTCACCAGCATGCCGCCGGTGCTCCAAAAAAAACGGCAGCCAAGCGATCGGCCGCTCGCGTGGCGGATTGACGACCAAGATTCACGCGCTGGTCGAAGGGCTGGGCACTCTGGCGCGCTGGCAGCTCACCGCCGGGCAAGTCCATGACATCACGCAGGCGCACGACTTGATCGAGGGTGTTCCCGCGCAGACCGTCGCCGCCGACAAAGCCTATGACGCCGATGCGCTCATTCAGACCTCGTGCAAGCAGGCGCTGAAGCGGTCATCCCGCCGCGCGGGAATCGCCGTCAGACACGCGATTACGATCAGCACAAATACAAGCATCGCAACCTCATCGAGCGCTTTTTCTGCCGCATCAAAGAATTTCGCCGCATCGCCACGCGCTACGACAAACTCGCCAGTCGCTTCTCCTCCTTCATCGCTCTGGTCGCTTCCTTCGTGTGGCTCGCTTAAATGTCAACAGGCCCTAGCGACTTGTAGAAAATTCGCAGCAGTCATCTGCTTCGTTGCGTGGGTTCTCAACGCGTTCTGGATGCCCGCCTGCGCGGGCATGACGCTCATTGAGCGTGCCCACGCGGATCTCCGTCCGGCACCGCGCCCAGTCGCGCATGGGTGCGGCCCATCGGCCTTTGCCCCGCCTACGGGGCGTTTCCAACATTTCCGCCGTCTGTGAGGCTTTCACACAGCGCTGCACGGGCATGACGATTATTGAGAATGTCCCTGGATGGAGAATTCCGCGCGCGGCAGTCAGATACTGAGTTTTAACTGCATCTTCATCGTGTCTTCATAAACCCGCAGTATGGCCGTGGCATCGTTTTGTTCGTAACCAAGCCCCTTGGCCATCCGCATCAGATTATGGACCGTGGGACTCAGCATCAAAGGCACGCCGAGTTCATCGGCCAGCTCCAGCGCAAGATGCATGTCCTTGTAGGCAAGATCGATGGAAAAGCTGGGCGTCCAGTCGCCGGATTTGGCATTTTTGACCACCGCGCGAAACGTCATGCTGTTGCCGCTGCTGTTTCTGATCACCTGATTGAGTACTTCCAGGTCGATACCGGCGGCGACTCCGAGCATCAGTCCTTCGGCGCTTGCGGCCATATTGCAGAAGGCGATCAGGTTGTTGGCGATCTTGGCCACACAACCAGTACCGGTGTCGCCGCAGTAGACGACGTTTTCACCAAAGCACTTGAACAGGGATTCCAGCCTGTCGAATGTCGTGCGCGCGCCACCCACCATCACCGCAAGTGTCCCTTTATCGGCGGCGACAACGCCGCCGCTGACCGGGGCATCCAGCACGCTGACGCCCTGTTTGCCAAGCACCGCGGAGAGCTTGCGCACCGTCAAGGGTGAATTGGTGCTGAGATCGCAGTACACCGCGCCGGGTTTTATGCTCTCTGCAATGCCACCGGCGCCGAGGACCACCTGTTCGACGTCGCGCGGGTGCGGCAGTGAGGTCATCACCACATCCGCGTCGGCGGCAACGGCGCGGGGCGATGCGCCAGCTTTGGCGCCCAGCTCTGTGCAGCGCGCTACCGCCGCGGCGCTCAGATCGAAAACCGTTACCTCATGGTCGCTGTTTTTGAGGAGGTTGCGACACATGGGGCCGCCCATGTTACCGACACCGATAAATCCGATTTTCATTGGCTTCTCTCGTTTTTATGATCGTGCAGCATGTTTTGTCCCAGCCAAAAAAAAGCACCGTCACCTGAGGGGATGACGATGCTTTTGAGGATGCCCGCTGGTGTAGGCGTCTTGTCGGTTAGCTGGCCAGGGAAAAGCCCTCGTAACCCTTGGCCACGACTTCCTCGCATTCCTGACGGTAGGTCTTGGTGCCCGCTAGATAAGGCATGAAACCGCGCGGCTTACCTTCGATATTGGTGCCGAGATACCAGGAATTACAGGTCGGCGCCGTCATCATGGAGCCTTCCGCGGCCTTGTTCACATGCTCGACCCAGGCGTCTTCGGCTGCCGGTTGCGGCTCGATGGTTTTGATATGGTTCTTGCGCAGGTAAGCGATACAGGCGTCGATCCACTCCACATGCTGCTCGATGGAGTGCAACACATTGCTCACCACCGAGGGGCTGCCGGGGCCGGTAACGGTGAAGAAGTTGGGGAAGCCAACGCTCTGCAAACCCATGTACATGCGCGGGCCGTCTTTCCACTTGTCGGCCAGGAGCTGGTTATTGCGTCCGCGAATGTTCAGGCGCTTGATGGTGCCGGTCATGGCGTCGAAGCCGGTCGCGTAGATAAGCACGTCGAATTCGTATTCGGCCTGGGTCGTGCGCAGACCCTTGGCGGTGACTTCCTCGACCGGAGTCGCGCGAAGGTCAACGATGGAGACATTGTCGCGCTGGAACGCCGCATAGTACTCGGTGTCGATCACCGGGCGCTTGCAGTGCAGGGGATAGTTCTTGGGCGACAGGGCGTCGGCTTTTTGCGGATCGGCAAGCGTCTCCCGCAGATACTCCCGATACAATTCGCAGGCGATCTCATTGGCTTCGCGGTTAAAGTAGGTGTCAGCGTACTGCGACAGCACGTTGATGCCAAAGTCCTTGATTTCCTGCTTGCGCTGCTCCGGCGTGATGTCCATGATTTTTTTGCTGGGCTTCGGTTTGGCAGGCTTGTTCGGGTCCGCTTCCTTCTTGGGGCCGTTGTAATTCGCAATGCCCATTTCATTGTTGCGCTGGCGCTCGCGAATCTCGGCATAGTCCTTTTTCGCTTGCGCGAGAAACTCGGGTTTCATCGGCGCGTTGCGGGCCGGGAAGGTGTAAACCGGGCTGCGCTGGAACGCGATCAGTTGTTTGGCCTGCTTGGCAATTTGCGGAATGGCCTGCACGCCAGAAGAACCACAGCCGACGATGGCGACGCGTTTGCCGGTCAGGTCGACGCCGTTTCGCGGCCA
>JADJET010000009.1 GCA_016708925.1 Gammaproteobacteria bacterium
GCCAAAGGCTCGTTCACCATCGCTGATCGCGTCAATGACGGCGTGAAAGCGAGCTACACGGTCAAGACGAACACTGGCAAGCAATACGCCTGCTACGTCACCGGCTCGGTGTCACAGCTCGGGCGCGCCGTGTCCGATGCGATCTGTTCCGAGGTCGGCACGGGCGGCAAGCCTGCGGCTGGTGCCGCTGCGGCCGGTAAGTCGTGCAATGCGTTACTGAAGGCAACGGGCCAGTGCTGAGGCCAAGGTAATGCATCAGCCCTTCGAGCCTGTCATCCTTGTCGTACAAACCGACGCCTGAATGGCCGCCCCTGAGTTCCGGCTGCTTCTCGTCATCCAAATCGGCGTTCCGTATGAGCCATGCCGCGGTTACTGCGAACACGAGCAGCAGGGCCAGCCAGAACGCCGAGTACAACAGCACCATGACCACAGCGAGCTTCACGACCCAGAACAGCAGTCGTACCGCGCCGGCCGCAGGCCCTTCCCCGCCAGCCATTGGACGGCGGGCCTCTTCCACACGAAGCCGCCACGCGCGGCCGAGCCACCTGCCGGCGCGTTCTGCGGTTCGTTCTGCGGTTGTAGTACGTGCGGTCTTTTTCATGGCGCTATCTCATGATGTCCTGACCGACGGATTCAGGACTCCTCGGGCGGACCGGGATCGAGCTCCACGCCGATCCGGTATTTCTCGACGAAGCCTGGCCACTCCACATGCTCGGGCAGATCGATGTCATCGACCACCTTGACCTTGCCCTGTGCCCGGTCGAACAAAGCGATGCTGGGAGCGGGATAGTTGTTGCGCGACGGATAGAGCATCCCGTCGAATAGCGGCATGCCATCGGCATCCACCATCGCATGCACCCGAGCGGAAACCTGCTGCGTATGCGTGTAATCACGACCGGCCAATTGCTCCAGGGTCAAACCGAAGTAGCCGGCCATGACGCCTTCGGCTGTGAGGTCCGCCAACCGCAGAGCGTCCACCACGCCGACTGCGCGCACCAGTCGACTCCGGACTTCAGCCAACGCAATCGAGCGTTTGGCGTCCTGGTCCCACTGGTGCTTGTGAAACACCGACTCCATCAATGCCGTGGGCAGATCGCGGCCAAGATAGAGCACACCATAGTTCTTGGCCGGATCGTCATAACGGTTCGTGCCATCGCGGCCGTAGTACAGCGGCGCGCCACGGTAGGCAACCCGGCTCACATGCTGGAGCAACTCACGTGGGTCGATGCGCAGCGTGGGAAGCTCGATCCCCATGCCAGCCTTCCGTCAGTGCACGCCGAGCACATTGAAGACCGCTTTCGCCACCGCATCCACCGAATCGGCAGTCACCGCCTCCACTGGCGAACGCCCGGCCAATCCTTCGAGCGGTTCGGACAGGGCGCGATACAGCGTCCAGGCATCGACCTCGGGCGCAGCCTGTAGCACGATCTGGGTCAGCCGCTGTTTCACCGGATCGAACTGCCAGTCGGGCAGCCTTTGGCCACGCGGCCCCACGTTCAGCGCCAACAGCCGGCGCGCCTCAATGTCCTTGTAGATCTGCTGGCGCGATTTGTTCGCCAGCCGGGCAAAGTCGGGCAGGGGCAGGTTGTGCGGCTGGTCGAAAGCCTCCAGCACTGCAGCACGACCGCGCTGAATCTCGGTCTCGCGCGGCGCCCATCGCGTATCTGCACGCAGCGCCGCGGCCTTCCGGGCCAGGGTCTGCTCCACCGTCTCCACTTCGATTTCCATGGCCGACGGGAGATCGACCGACTCAAGGCGTTCCTGCACGAATGCCTCCAGTTCGGCTGCGAAGGCTTGGGCATCCCGAACCTCGACGGTATCGGAGAAACGGCGCACTTCATCCACCGTCACCTTTGGCAGGTGGTCGGCGATGTATTCCAGGGTCTTGGGCATGGATAGCTCCCGTTGACAGACTGCGGACAGCATATTCTCTCTTGTCTCCTATGTAAACTATGACAACCAATGTTCCGGGCATCTCCAGATGTCGCGCTGCCGTAGGGCCGTGCCCAACCTGCTGCGGGAAAGGCATCGTAACCAAGGCACAGACTGCCTTCCGCCTTCAATGCGGCACGGGGCGGCACCCCTTTGTCCGTGGCCCACGAATTGCCCGATACAAGGGCAGGGAAGGGCAGCCTGGCTGGAAGTGCTGGGGCAGGTCTGCCGGCGCTTCAACTGGGTGTGCCACGCCTGGTGCCAGATGAGCAACCATTACCACCTGCTGCTCGAAACCCCCGAGGCCAATCTGGCCACAGGCATGCGCCAACTCAACGGGGTCTACACTCAGCGTTTCAACCGCGCGCACGGGCGGGTGGGGCACGTATTCCAGGGCCGCTACAAAGCCATCCTGGTGGAGCGCGACCGCTATTTGCTGGAACTGGCGCGCTACGTGGTGCTCAACCCGCTGCGCGCCAAGATGGTGAAACGACCAGACGCCTGGCCTTGGAGCAGCTACCTTGCCACCTGCGGCCAGAGCGCTGCTCCCGGCTGGCTGCAGACCGACTGGATACTGGCGCAATTTGGCAAGCAGCGTGCGACCGCCATTCGCAAGTACATACAGTTCGCCCACGAACGCGCCCACCTGCCCAGCGTGTGGACGCGATTGCAAGGCCAAATCTACCTGGGCTCGGAAGCCTTCGTGAAGACGATGCAGGCAAAGATCGAAAATGCACCCGCGCTGGACGAAATCCCGCGCGCGCAACGGCGGGCCGTGACTCAGCCCCTGACGGATTTTGAGAAGCGCTACGGGCGCAAGGAAGCGATGGCCCGCGCCTATCTCTCGGGTCAGCATACGATGGCTGCGATAGCGCGACATTTTGGGGTGCACTACTCGACCGTGAGCCGAATGGTGAGGGCACATGAAGAGTCGATGACGGGCTGATATGTTATTGCAAGACTCTGTCTGTTAGCACCTCACGCCCAGCGGCCGCGCCGGCATCATCGTGCCCGAGGGCATCATCTTCCAGAGCCAGGGGGCCTACCGACAACTGCGCAAACTGCTGGTGGAGGAGTACCTGATCGCCGTCGTTTCGCTCCCGGCCGGCGTGTTCCAGCCCTATTCCGGCGTCAAGACCTCCATCCTCATCCTCGACAAGTCGCTGGCCCGGACCAGCGACCGCATCGCCTTTTTCAAGGTGCAGAACGACGGCCTCGGCGCCCAGCGCCCAGCGCCGCGCGATTGACAAGAACGACCTGCCCGCCGCTGCCGAAGCCCTGCAAGTCTTCCGTCATTCCCGCCCCCGATCGGAGTCGAGGGCGGGCGCAAACGGGAATCCAGGCGATACAGCCCTTCAGCCCCTCCGTCATTCCCGCGCAGGCGGGAATCCAGTGGATTTCGATCCCAGCCAATACCCCGATTTGCTGGTGGTGGAGAAGTCCCGCATCGCCGCCAACGGCGACTACAACCTGGGCGGGGAGCGGTATCGGGAAGGGGCTCGACCAACCGTCCGCCGGTTGGATGCCGCCAGCGTTTCGCCGCTGGATGACGACCGAGGGTTCCGTCTCTGGAGACGGTCAAAGGGGCGCCGCCGCCTTGTGCAATCCCGGCCCGCCCGCCCACCCCGTCGGACTCAGAGAGGAATAAATTCCTCTCGCCTTGGTGCAGGTTGGTGCGTTTTGCTGCACACTTATGCCTCACCCATTTCTCCCGAACTCACTGCTGTCTATGGCCCATTCGAAACCGCCCAAGCGTTTCACGATCTCCCTCGATGCCGGGGACTATGAAGCCCTGCGCAAACTCGCCGAGGCGCAGCGTCCGCCGCTGCCTCTTCAGTACGTTGTGCGCTTGGCCGTCCGGCGCTTTCTCGACCAGCCGGAAGCCACGCTGCTTCGGCCCGCCGGAGACGAATCCCGGTGAAGCGCGCAGCAGGTGCAGCAATCAGAAAGGACCGTTCAGCCAGCTCGTCCCGCTGGGAAGCCCTCGCGGCTGTTCCGACGCCGCAACCCCCGTTCGCCGATCAGGCCGGCGGACCCATCGTTTGCCTCGAACCCAAGCCAGGTCCCCGCGCTATAGAAGATGATTCATTCCCGTTCGAAGCTCTGAGCGACATCGCCGAGATCGAGAGCTGGCGCAAAGAGATCAACCGCCCGACCACCCATATCCATAAATGGTGGGCGCAGCGTCTGGGAACCGTGTTTCGGGCGCTGACCATCGGCACATTCGCCCCTTCGGGTGCGAACGTACTTGATCTGTTCTACAAGCCCATCCGCATTCCCGGTGGGACGGTCTTCGATCCGTTCATGGGTAGCGGCACGACACTCGCCGAGACGGTGAAGCTCGGTGCTCGTGCGATTGGCCGCGACATCAACCCGGTCGCCCACTTCCTCGTGAAGTGCGCACTCTCGGTCCATGACCGCAAGGCGATCCTCGAAACCTACCGCGCCATCGAGCGCGATGTGGCGGGCGATCCGGCGGACGCGGTGACGCTGCGCGCCCGCAGGCGCGTGCTGGCCGAATTGAATGCAGCGGAATCGGCGGACGACGACGAGTAGCCAAACATCCGTTTGCTCACGCAATGGGTGAAAGAACGCTCTTGTCAGACAATCGTGCGTTTTCTATGACTATAGGTCAGGTGCAAAGCAGATGCCGAGCAGAACGGCAGAGTCCTGCTATTGGACGTAGAGGTACTTGTTGGGATAACAGAGAAAATGGCTGACGAAGCGAATCGCACGCAAATCCTAATCTCCGCTTCCAAGAGCGGAGACTTTCTTAGCGCTGTCTACAGGAGCTATCTCGCTGAACTGGATGAACGCGAGGATTTTCCGCTAGAGATTGCAGCCCTCCACAATGATGGTCATGTCAACGTAGTCGCTGAATTCGCAAAGCTCGACAAGACGCAAGAAGGCAGTCGGGGACTTTTTATGACGCGCCATGTCTTAGAGAAGGCACTGCCGTACATCAACGCTCCTATGAGAGATGTCATGCACTGCGTTTTGCATCTCAACAAAGCGGCGGGCTACGATATGGCTGCCGGAACAATATTTAATAGCTACACAGCCCATTGCGAGAATGACCCGGCCCGCCATTTGGAAGCGATGAAGCTAATCGAGAGCGAACCTGAGCAATTTGCGGATATCCTCCCGGCAACGGTTGTAGCGGGATCGCGAATAGATCATTCGTATTACTTGGCGGAACTACTTCGTCTTAGTCAGCATCCGGCAAAGGTTTTGCGCCAACGCGCAGTCCTCTCGCTCTCGCGCATACAGTGGCCTAAGGGAGCAAGCGTACCGGAAGAAGCACTTGCAGGTCTTGAGAAGTCAGCCAGCGAGAATGATGACGAAATCCTGGCGAGCGTCGTCAGGTCAGCGTTCACGCTCTATCAACAGGATAGGAAAACGGAAGCGTTGGCGATCGCGTTAATTGATAGCGCGCTCTCCAAGGGGGACGAGTACGCGCTTCACGCCAGTTCGACGATTCTTGGATTTGAGACCAAAGAGATTCCAGCGCGCCTCTTGGACGTGATCCTTGGACACCTCAAGCGCGTCAAGCCTACAAACAAGGGTACGCTCGACAATATCGACTTCGGGATCGCAAGCCTTCTGAAAGAATCTAAGGCAGAGACAGCGCTCCGCTTTTTGGAAGAATTCCTGCTCCAACACGCGGGCACATTGACGATCAAGATCTTTGATAGCGTAGCGAGAGAGATACTGACGAACAGGACCTTGCTAAGCAAGATTACGACCCGCTGGTTCTTGAATGGCGCGCGCGTGCTTTGCGAGAGCGTGCACGACATTGGCGGACGAAGTCATGGCGGAATCTTGCTGATTGATGTGGACGCGGCGGAGTTGACGACGAAAGACTTCACGCACATGGTGTTCCTGGCACGGAAGGCCATCGGGTACTTCTTTCTAGAGCCGGTGACTGCCGCAAGCATCCTGATCTCCCTGATGCGGATGTCACCTGATGACAAAACTCTAGAGCAGCTTGGCCAGTTGCTGTTCAATCCTCTGCTGGTGAATTACACAGGCAGCGCGCAGGAGTATGTCGAGGCGCAGGCACCGCAGGAAACCGGGAAAGTGAAGGAAACACTCGACAAGGCGCTGGCTGCTATCGCAGCGTACCTTGAAACATTGAGAGGTGTTCCTGCCTTGGCCGCATTGCATCCCGGCCAGGCGCACAGGGAATCCTATCGCCGCTACATGTCGGAATCGTCAGCGGCCTCGATGAAGGAAGCGGAGAAACACTCCGTATTTCTAAACCTCGTTTCGAGGAGCACGTTGCTTTATGGCCGGAAATCCATCAACTACATTCGTAGCGGCGAAGGTCCGCCGCGCCGAATGGAGATACCCCTGACAAGCCATAGCATACAAATGGAGATTCCAAGGATGGAGAATCTTGACGAGCATGGCCTGAACTACATGTTGCGTGTCTTTCGTGCGGAGCGCTTCCGCACATGAAACTCATCATCAAGGAATATCTATCTGCTCTAAAAGAGCGCGGCGAACTCGATGCGGTCCTTCCCGACCTTCTCAGCCAGCTTGGGCTTAATGTGTACTCCCGGCCTGCGCGGGGGACGCGGCAGGACGGTGTTGACGTAGGGGCGGTCGGAAGTCTGGATGGAGGCCCGGAGAAGGTTTATCTTTTCTCAATCAAACCAGGCCACCTTACACGCAGGGATTGGGACGGCGACTCCGAGCAGTCGCTGCGTCCGTCGCTGAATGAGATTATAGATTCCTATATCCCGACCCGGCTGCCTGCCGAGCACCGTGACAAGGATATTGTTATTTGCATTGCGATTGGTGGGGACGTTCAGGAGCCGGTTCGCTCGCTCGTTACAGGCTTCATGGGGCAGAACACAAAGGACAACATCACGTTTGAGGAGTGGAACGGCGACAAGATCGCTGCATGCATTCAATCCAGCTTTTTACGCGAGGATTTGCTTCCCGATCATGCGCGCTCCCATCTTCGCAAATCCCTCGCGATGCTTGATGAGCCGGATGTGTCGTTCCGCCATTTCGCGCAGCTTATCCGGCTGCTCTCTGCGGTTGATGAGCTAAACGATTCACAGCGTGTCACCGCCATGAGGCAGATGAGCATTTGCCTCTGGATTCTATATGGCTGGTCGCGCGAGGCAGAAAACATCGAAGCGGCATACCGCGCAAGCGAGCTTACGCTTCTTCATGCGTGGAGCATCGCTAAGCGTCATGCAGGCAAGGACAACAAGACAACAAGAGCAATGCAGACCGCTCTCACATCAGTCTTCACGGCATACCACCAGATTGTCAGCGAATTTCTCCGCATTAATGTCCTCCCTTATGCGGACAAACTGCACGCCGTGTCATCCGCCGTGTGGGGATCAAGCAGCCTAGATGTGAACCTAAAGCTCTTTGATCTGCTTGGGCGGCTTGGAATCGACGCACTCTGGGCGTCGTGGGGTGTGCAGCGGTGCTCCGATGACGAAGCCGCTGCGAGGCAAGATATGCTTGGGGAGGCTCAAAGAAACGTAGAAGCGATCAAAGCGCTTATCAAAAACAACCCGGCACTGTTGTTGCCGTTGAAAGATGAACAGGGAATTGATATTTCGATAGCTCTCTCGGCTCTCGTCATGGACGGCGGCAACCGAGAGTTCATTCTGAGTTGGCTTGGTGAGATGCTCGCTCGGGCGAAGTTTGCTTACGAAGCACATGCGAAGTATCCAAGCGTCTTGCACTCCTACACGGAGCTTCTTGAGCATCCGCAATCACGCGATGACGACTACCGCAAGAATGCGACGAGCGGGAGCATCCTCTATCCTGTCATCGCGCTTTGGGCCGCACTCCTGCAAGATGAACAGCTTTACGGTGAAGTCGTCCAGGTGCAGGAGCTGATGCCGCACTGCACCTACCAGTTATGGTATCCAGACGAGGGCTCCGAGGATCACCTTTACAAGAACAGCGATTCTCACGGGGCGGTTCTAGCCAACCTCGCTCTCAATACCTCACTGCAGGATTTTCTAGCGCAGGTGTTTGGTGAGTGTAAGGAAACCAAGAATTTCGAGGAACTTTCAGCGGTCAAGTATGGTTGGTGGCCATTGATCATCGTCGCGTGCCGCCACTACCGTCTTCCGCTGCCGCTGCATTTGTTAAGCGGATTGCGTCATCAAGATGAGACGGATGCCGGTGATGCCACCGCAGCCGCAGATAGTCTGAGTGCGGCCGGTAAAAAATAGGTTCTGCGCAGGAATGTTCCGTTGAAGGCTGTCCGAATATTTGTGCCGTTGGCTGCATGACTCAGGTGACAATTACCTTGAGGTGCGCCGGTTGTGCTTGTAAGATAGTAATCAATTACTATCTTACAAGGAGCGCTCGTGGACACCATCCCAAGCATCTGCCGGCCGATGAACGTCGTGCCGTAACTGTCGAGTCCGTCGTGGCGCTTGCCGGTTCACAAAACCCAAGCGAGATCACCACTGCGGCTATCGCTAAACACATGAACTTGACCCAAGGTGCGCTGTTTCGGCACTTCCCGAACAAGGACGCTATTTGGCAGGCGGTCATGGAGTGGGTAGCAGAGCGCCTATTAGCCAGAATCGATCGATCCGCACAAGGAATCGAGTCGCCCTTGGCAGCCATGGAGGCGATGTTCATGAGTCATGTTGAATTCGTTGTTGAGCACCCAGGCGTGCCAAGAGTGATGTTTGGTGAGCTTCAGCGTGCCGAATCGACACCGGCCAAGCGCATGGTGCAAACCTTGATTCAGCGCTACGGCGAACGTTTGCATCGTCTCATCGAGAAAGGCAAGGCCAGCGGCGAGTTGTCTCCTTCGCTTGACAGCGATGCGGCGGCAGCGCTGTTCATTGGCACGATCCAGGGCTTGGTCATGCAATCGCTGTTGGCGGGTGATGTGGGGCGCATGCGCCGCGATGCGCCGCGCGTCTTTGCAATTTATCGACGTGGCATAAGGAGTGCGCAATGAAAAGGTTACCCTTGCAAGGCCGCACCCTGACGCTGCTTGCCGTCATCGTTCCTTTGCTGGTGCTTTTTATTTATGTCGGTCTTCGATAAGGGCCGCTCGCTCCGGTCGCTGTGACGGTGTCAAGCGTGGAATCACGGGCTATCACGCCGGCGCTGTTCGGCATCGGCACGGTGGAGGCGCGCTACACCTACAAGATCGGGCCGACGTTTGCCGGGCGGGTGAAACATCTGGACGCTCAAGTGGGCGATTCGGTCAAGGCCGGACAAGTGCTCGGCGAAATGGATCCGGTCGACCTCGATGATCGGGTGCGCTCACAGGAGTCGGCGTTCAAACGTGCAGAAGCGGTTTTGCGCGAGGCGGAAGCCCGACAAGCCTACGCGCAAACCCAGGCGCGCCGCTACGAGCAACTGTTTGCGGTGCGCTTGACCAGCGAGGAAAGCGTTACCACCAAGCGGCAGGAGCTGCAGGTCGCCGATGCCGCCCTGGCCGCTGCTCGGGAAGATATTGTCCGGGCACGCTCCGACCGCGAAGGACTCGTGGCGCAGCGGAGCAATCTGCGTTTGATCGCGCCGGTCGATGGCGTGGTTGCCGTGCGCGATGCCGATCCTGGCACGACCATCGTCGCGGGCCAAGCCGTGGTGGAAGTGATCGACCCCAAGAGCCTGTGGATCAACGTGCGTTTTGACCAGATCAGCGCCTCGGGGCTCGCCGGGGGGCTGCCGGCTCGTATCGTCCTGCGTTCGCGTAGCGGCCAGCCCTTGAACGGTCGCGTGCTGCGGGTGGAGCCCAAGGCCGACGCGGTAACCGAGGAAACGCTCGCCAAGGTGACCTTCGATAACAAGCCAGAACCTTTGCCGCCGGTGGGTGAACTGGCCGAAGTCACGGTCGACTTGCCGGCGCTGCCGCCGCTCCACTGATCCCCAACGCCGCCGTCCAGCGTGAGGGCGACAAGGTGGGTGTCTGGCAAATCGTGGATGGCGATCTGCGTTTCTCCCCGGTCAAGCTCGGCACTTCCGACCTCAATGGTTACGTGCAGGTGCGCGAAGGACTCAAGAATGGTGATCGGGTTGTGACCTATAGCGAAAAGGCACTGACGGCGCGCAGCCGCATCCATGTGGTCGACCATATCCCAGGAGTGTCACGATGATCAGCCTGGCCGGCCGCGACATTCTCCATGCCTGGGGAAAGTTCGTCTTCACCGGCATCGGTCTGGGCCTGCTGATCGGCGTCACCCTGGTCATGGCCGGGGTGTACCGGGGCATGGTGGACGACGGCAAGGCGCTGCTCGACAACAGTGGCGCCGATCTTTGGGTGGTGCAAAAGGACACTTTGGGTCCTTATGCGGAGTCATCCAGTCTCAACGATGACGTGTATCGCACCATCCTGGCCATGCCGGGAGTCGCCCAGGCCGCGAACGTGACCTACCTGACCATGCAGGTACGCAAGGGCGAGAGCGACGTCCGCGCCATGGTGGTCGGCATCGCGTCCGGCGGGCCGGGCACGCCGGGCTGGCCGCCGAATCTCGTCGCCGGACGGCAGATCACGCGCGGCCACTACGAGGCGGTGGCCGACATCGCCGCCGGCTTCAAACTGGGAGATCGTCTTGTCATTCGCCGCAACCATTACACCGTCGTCGGGCTGACCCGGCGCATGGTGTCATCCAGCGGCGACCCGATGGTGTTCATCCCGCTCAAGGATGCCCAGGAGGCGCAGTTTCTCAAGGACAACGACGCCATCTGGCAAAGCCGGCGCCGCACCGAAGCCAATCCGGCCTTCAACCGGCCCGGCGTTCCCGGACTGCTCGACGCCGTGAACGCCGCGCAGAGCACCAACGCGTTCGTCAATGCAGTATTGGTCACACTGAAACCTGGCCATGCGCCGGACGAGGTTGCCGAATCCATCCGGCGCTGGAAGCGTTTGACGGTCTACACCCGATCGCAGATGGAAGGCATCCTCGTCGGCAAGCTGATCGCCACCTCGGCCAAGCAGATCGGCATGTTCCTGGTGATCCTGGCCATCGTCAGCGCCGCCATCGTCGCCTTCATCATTTACACGCTGACCATGGACAAGATCCGCGAGATCGCGGTATTGAAGCTGATCGGCACCCGTAACCGGACCATCGCAGGGATGATCATGCAGCAGGCGCTCGCCCTGGGCGTGATCGGCTTTGTCGTGGGCAAGATCACCGCCACCTTCTGCGGCGCCGCTGTTTCCGAAGTACGTGTTGCTGATGCCACTGGATTCCGTCGTGGGCTTTTTCGCCGTGCTGGTGATCTGCGTGCTGGCCAGCCTCGTCGCCATTCGCATGGCGCTCAAGGTCGATCCGGCCGAAGCCATTGGAGGTTGACATGAGCGGCAAAGGCATTCGCATCGAAGGGCTGAGGAAACGCTATGGCGAGGGCGACACCGCCGTCGATGCCTTGAAGGGCGTGGACATGCAGGTGGCGCCGGGCGAGGTGGTGGGCCTGATCGGCCCTTCCGGCTCGGGCAAGAGCACTCTGCTCAAATGCCTGGGCGCGGTGATTGATCCGACTGCCGGTCGCATGACGCTGGGCGATGAAGTGATCTACGACGAAGGCTGGAAAGTCCGTGACCTGCGCGCCTTGCGGCGGGACAAGATCGGCTTCGTATTCCAGGCGCCATACCTGATTCCGTTTCTCGATGTCACCGACAACGTGGCGCTGCTGCCGATGCTGGCAGGCGTCGCGAATGAAGAGGCGCGCGCGAAGGCGCTGGAACTGCTCACCGCGCTGGATGTGCAACACCGCGCCCGCGCCATGCCGTCACAACTTTCCGGCGGCGAGCAGCAGCGCGTTGCCATCGCGCGCGGCCTGGTCAATCGTCCGCCGGTGATCCTGGCCGACGAGCCCACCGCGCCGCTGGACAGCGAACGGGCCATGGCCGTGATCCGCATCCTCAACGACATGGCGCGCAAGTTCGAGACCGCCATCATCGTCGTCACCCATGACGAAAAAATCATCCCCACCTTCAAGCGCATCTACCACATCCGCGACGGCGTGACCCATGAGGAAGCTGGCGAAGGGCGGGAGTTCGAATGAGAGAACGATTGAATTACTGCAACCTGGCCGGGGCTCCATCCAGTAGTGCTCCCGGCTTGGTGGGATCGCCCCATGCCGCATTCATCGTGGCACTGGCGAAGCTGCGGCCCTATACCCAAAGGCTTCCGTAAAGGCCAAAGGGCTGGGAAGGGGCAAGGGAAGGGGACCAAGGGGAAAGGCCCTACCCGAAAAGGCCAAAAGGCACCCCTGAGCAGCCCCTCATCCGAGGTTCGCCATGCTCTCGCTGTTTCGCAAACGGATGCTGCCGGCCTCCGGCGCACCATCCACTCCCTCCACCGAGACACCCAAAGGGCTGACGCGGCCCGAGTCGGCCGCATCGCTGCTGGCAACACCGCGCCGGCAGAAGCTGCTGGAACACATCTGGCAGCGCACCTCGCTGTCGCGCGGGTAATTCGCCACGCTGTACCTGGCGCCGCTGGAACGCTACGCCGAACTGGTCCAGCAGTTCCCTGCGTCCGAAAGCCACCACCACGCCTATCCGGGCGGCATGCTGGACCACGGCCTCGAAATCACGGCCTATGCGCTCAAGCTGCGGCAGTCGCACCTGCTGCCTGCCGGCGTCACGCCGGAGGCACAGGCGGCCCAGGCCAAAGCCTGGACCGCAGGCACGGCCTACGCGGCCCTGCTGCACGACATCGGCAAGATTGCGGTCGATCTGCACGTCGAGCATGCCGACGGCAGCGTCTGGCATCCTGGCACGGCCCGCTGCGAAAGCCTTACCGCTTTCGTTACCGAAGGAGCGTGATTACCGCCTGCACAGCGCCGCCACCAGGCTGCTCTACGCGCGCCTTCTCGATCGGGACATCTTCTGACTGGCTCAGCGGCTATCCCGACCTCTGGGCCGCGCTGCTGTATGTGCTGGCCGGCCAGTATGAGCATGCCGGCGCCCTTGGCGAATGGGTGCCTCCCCAGCTCGCCGACGTGCTCGCCCTACAGCGCGCCGAAGAGCCGGAGACCCATGCCGTCCTGGCCGGATGGACAGATCCCGGTCGGGGCGCGGAGCAGCGGGGCGACGGCTTCGACTTCGCTCTGTCAGCGGCGGCCTGGCAGTGGCCTGGCTGGATATGCGAGCCGCTGTGGCACGACACGCTCGCGGTCGCCGTGGCCAAGCGCTCCCACCTGCTGGCCTACCGTGAAGTGCCGTGCCAGGAAGTGCTCAAGCAGCCCTTGATCTGCTCGCAGTCCACGGCCGATGAACCATGGCGCTGGACCGTGCAGCGCGTATTCGGTAACGCACTGCACGAGCGAGAGCAAACGGTGGCGACATTCGATGTGGCGATGACGCTGGTTGCCGCCGGGTACGTAATCGCCATTGCGCCTGCCGCGAGACTGGCGAGCTACCTGCGCCGAGGCATCGCCGTGCGGCCGCTGGCCGGCGCACCAACGATCGTGATGGCTTACCTGCTTCGCCGCGACACTTCCTTGTCAGACCCTCAGGCGAGATTCGCCCGCCGCGCGCGCTTGGTGTCCTGACGGACGCGCTGGGATCGTGGTTTCGCCACGATCCCGCATTCCTGCTGCTAGGCGACCCCGACTCGCGGCGGGGTCCATTCGCTTTCCTTCACGGCTGTGCTCACTGCCATGACGAGCTTGTCGAGATTGCTGGCCGTCACGCCCTCCAGTGCCGAACGCCCCCGCAGCATCGAGCGCGGTTGCAGCAGTGCATGGTAGATCTGCCAAGGGTCCGCACCCCTGGTCAGCTTCAGGACGGACTGGATCAGCTCGTGCTTGAGTGGGTCGAGGTGCCAGTCCGGCACGCGCTGGCCGCGGTTGCCTACGTTCAACGCCAGCAAGTTGCCCGCCTTGATCTCGTAGCTGATCCACCTGCGGGATTTGCCCGCCATCTTGGCAAACGCAGCGACAGGAAGGTTGTGCAGTGCTTCGAAGACATCGAACAGTTCCATCCTCTCCCGCTGAATGTCCGAAGGCACCAGCGGCGCGGCCGATCGAGGGGGCGGAACCGCCGGCAGCCGATGTGCGGCGGCAGAAACCAACGGCATGGCGTCACCCGGCTTCGTCACGAGTAGGATTGGCGAAGCGGCAACCGGCGTAGAGGGTGCGCTTGCGGTTTGCTCACTCGGGAATGCGGGCACGCCTTCCAGATGCACGGTGAGCGGCATGCTGATTCTGCTCGAAGAGGTCCAGGCGATCGGCCCAGTCCTGCATCATCCGGCGACGCTGCTCCACGTACTCGGCATGGTTGTAGGTCGCGCTGACCTTGTTGGGATCGACGTGCGAGAGTTGCGCGTCCACCCACACCTTCGGGTAGCCGATCTCGTTGAGCGCAGTGGACATCGTGCCGCGGATACCGTGTCCGGTCAGGCGTTCCTGATAGCCCATGCGCTTGAGCGCGCCATTGAGCGTGTTCTCGCTGATGCGCTTCTTCAGGTCGCTGTCGTGCCGGAACAGGTGGCGCTGGGCCGGCTTGAACTCATCCAGCAGGTGCCGGACGATCTCCATGGCCTGAATCGACAGCGGCACGATATATGGCGGGATGTCCTTCGGCTGCTGCCGCTTCTTGCGCATATCTACCTGGAGTTGCTTCACGACGTCGGGCGGGATGATCCACAGCCCGCGGTCCAGATCGAATTGATCCGGCGTCGCCTGTCGCAGCTCTCCGGTTCGCACGCCGGTCAGCAGCAATAGCCGCAGCCCGAGCTGGGTCTGCCGCCTGCCGCGATAGCTGCGCAGCCGCTGCAACAGCTTCGGCAGTTCGGCCATGCGCAGAAACGGGTTGTGGTTGACGGGTGGCAGCGGCAGCGCCACCACATCGAGATCGGAGGCAGGGTTCTGTTCCAGGCCCGGCACGATCACCAGCGCGTAGCGGAACAGTTGGTTGAACCACGTCCTGACTTTCTCGGCGACGGAGAGCGCCTTGCGCTTCTCGATCTTGGCGATCACCTCCAAGAGGTCGGGACGCTTGATCTCATAGACCGACCGCTTGCCCAAGGCGGGCAGCACATCCTTGTCGAAGATGCGCGGAAGTATCGAGAGGGTCGTCTGCCGGCCTTCCTTGAGGCTGAGCCCGCGATGGTTGAGCCACCTTGCATACACCGCCTCGAAGGTGTTTTCGCCGGCGAGCCGGACAGCGGTGCGCTTCTGCTTGCGGTGAACGCGGGGATTGGTGCCTTTGGCCAGCAGGGCGCTTCGTCGCGCAGGCTGCGGGCCTCGCGAAGCGTCACCTCCGGGTAGGTGCCGAGCGACATCCGCTTCCGCTTGCCCGCCCAGTAGTAGCGGAAGTGCCAAGTCCTGCCCCTGCAGCCGTGACGGCCAGGAGAGGCCATCCAAGTCAGGAGGGTGTATGCCTTGCCAGTTGCCTTTGGCCTGTCGAACGGCCAGGTCTGAGAGCGCCATGCTCTTGCTCCTGAACACGAGTCAGGAACCAGATGCTGGTCACGTCGACCTCGCCCTCCATCAACAATCCGGAATCAGCCGCGCCCGCAAAAATGGACTTGTTTGTGGACTTGAAAGTCCCGGCTGTAGGCGGATCGCAGTGGACCGCGGCAGAACGTCAAAGAGAGGAAAAGTCTTTGTGTGGCAACGACTTGCAGACTCTCTTGGACTTCTGCGGAAGTCCGCAGATTGATGCAGTGGAGCGGGTGATGGGAATCGAACCCACGCTGAGAGCTTGGGAAGCTCCCGTTCTACCATTGAACTACACCCGCAGGGGGCGCCAGTCTGCCAGTGTCGGGCTTTGGCGGCAACTCGGGCGCGGGGCGTCACAAACCCAGCTCGCTCAGTCCGGGATGAGCGTCCGGGCGGCGGCCCTGGGGCCAGTGGAACTTGCGGTCCTCGGCGCGAATCGCCAGGTCGTTGATGCTGGCGAAGCGCAGTCGCATCAATCCCTGGGCGTCGAACTCCCAGTTCTCGTTGCCGTAAGAGCGAAACCAGTTGGTGTGCGCGTCGTGCCATTCGTACGCGAAGCGCACCGCGATGCGGTTCGCGTCGTGCGCCCACAATTCCTTGATCAGGCGATACTGGTTTTCGCTCTGCCACTTGCGGGTGAGGAATGCCTCGATTTCGGCGCGTCCTTGGAGAAACTCGTTGCGATTGCGCCAGCGGCTGTCCGGCGTGTAGGCCAGCGCCACCCGCTGCGGATCGCGGCTGTTCCAGCCATCCTCGGCCATGCGGACTTTTTGCGCGGCGGTTTCCCGGGAGAAAGGCGGGAGGGGCGGGCGGCTTGCGTCAGTGTTCATCCAGTGCCTCGCGATGTTTTTTGGCGACCCGGGTGAGTAGCCGGTTAGGGGGCGGCGGTATTCACCGCGGCATGACGGCGACAAGCGAGCGCCACCAGAAGCGCGATGGCGATGCTTGCCAGCCAGATGCCGACCACCAGCGGACTGGGGGTGGCTTCGTAGCCGATCAGGGCATAGAGCAACTGGCCGAGTGGCGAGGACTCCGGCAACCAGCCGGAACTGTTCCACAGCGGCGCCTGCTCCGGCAGCCAATCCGCCTGGATGAGCAGCAACGTCGCCTGTGCGCACATGCCGCCGCCGACCAGCGTCAGCAGGATGGCCGCGGTCCGCAGCGCCCGGGTCGGACCCAGGGTCAATTGCAGGTAGTAAAACAGGGTGCCCGCGCTGAAACCGACGCCGGCGCCGATGATCGCGCCGGTGATGGCGTCGGAAATCGCTCCCGTCTGCCCCGTCAAACTGCTGAAATACTGCAGAATCTCCGCGCCTTCCCGGGTGATGGCGAGCGCGACGGTGGCTGCCATGAGCCAGCGCAACGGGGTCTGGGTCCGGTGCCGCGCGCGACGGCCGCGCATCAGCAGGCCCAGGATGGCGAGGATGGCGCAATAGATAAGGAGCTGAACGATGGCATTGGCCAGCTCGTAGCCGATGCCGCCAAACCAGTCGAATACCGCATGCAGCGTAACGTCGAACAGGATCGCGCCGCCCAATCCGAGTAGCACCGCGGCGCGAAATCTGGGCGCGGTCATGCCGAGAAAATGCGTCATGGCCAGCAGCAGGCTGAGCAGGAATGCCGCTTCGAGGGTTTCCCGCAATACGACGATGATGACGCTGTCGATCAGCATGGCGTCACTGCACTACCAGCCGGCCCAGCGCCGTCTTGGGGTTGAATTCACCGAAAAATCGGTAAGTCCCGGGCGCCAGCGGTCCGATGAACACCGTGGCGCTGTGGTTGCCGAAGATGATTTTTTTGCGGTTCAAATCCCAACTCTCGAATTCTTCCAGGGTTGAGTCCAGATTGTGGATCAACAAGCGCACCTTGGTGTGTGCGGGGATGTGGATTTCGGAAGGTTCGAACAGGTGATTCTGCAGTCGCAACTCCACCGTCGGCGGTGCGATGGTTTCCGCATGCATCGCGGCGGACGCGCTCAGCAGCAGCAAAATTGCTCCACGCCGGCATGTGCGCGCCAGCGACCGGTTCGCGCCACGCGGGGACGGAGTCGTTGTCGCCATGGCTCAGGCGCTCCCGTCGGGCGTCGCCACGGCCGCTTCTTCCGACAGCGGAAACTCCACACGGACCGACAACCCGGTACCGAACGCAGAGGCTCCAAAGCGAATGGTCGCGCGGTGCAGATCCGCGATCAGTTTCACGATCGAAAGGCCCAGACCGCTGCCGGAGGCGGGGTTGCGGTCGCCCCCGATGCGGTAGAAGCGGTCGAACACCCGCTCCCGTTCCGACTCCGCCATACCCGGACCTGAATCGCTGATCTCGAGAATCACCCGCTCGGTCGTGGCACTGGTCGCGACGGCAATCTGCCCGCCCATGGGCGTGTAGCGGCTGGCATTCGCCACGAGATTGTCCACCAGCGTGGTGATCGCGAAGCGATCCCCGAGAATGGGCTGGCTGTGGCCTTCGAAATGGATTTCCTGCTCCTTGCACTCGAACTCCGCGTAGCGATTGGCGACCGTTTGCCGCGCAATTTCGGTGAGGTCGAGGACTTCCATGGTGGCCCGGTAGTGCTCTGGCTCCATGCGGTAGAGCAGCAGGATTTGCGTGATCAGATGCTCCAGGCGCGTCGCCTCCGCCTGCAACTGGGCCAGTGTCGGGTCGCCGGGCGGCAGTTTCGCGGCAAGATTGTGCAGGTGTATTTTCAGGGCGGCGATGGGGGTGCGCAATTCGTGGGCGGCATCGGCGGTGAGGCGCCGTTCCCGCGCGAAGGAGCGCGCCAGGCGATTCAGCAGGGCGTTTACGGCGGCCACAATCACCGCGAGCTCCTCGGGGGGATCGTCGAGGTCGAGGGGCGACAGGTCAGCGGCTTTCTTGTGGCGCAGCTGCGACGCCAGGCGCGCCAGCAGACGCAGCCCGTGACCGACAATGATCCAGATGAACAATGCCGCGACCGGCAGACTGACGACCACCGCGAGGACGGATTCCATCACGATGCTGTCGGCCAGCAGATAGCGGGTGTCGGCGCGCTGGGCGACCAGAATCCAGTGGTCGCTAGCCTGGGCATGGCGCACCAGTACGCGCCAGCGCTGGCCGTTGAAGTTGCGGTCGTGAAAGCCGGGTTCAAAGGGTGCGATGGCGGTGGCGGGGGCATCGGCGGAGTACAGAATGAGCCGTTGTTGATCCTCGGTCCAGATCTGAAAGGCCGCCTGCCCGGCGCTCGGGGTGAGGCCGCGGTCGGCCTCGGGCGTCGTTTGCGGAGGTTGTGCGGCCAGCAGCGCGGCGATCAGGCTGGCGGTATCCGAGAGCTGCGCATCGAAGAGGGTCTGCGCGGCGGCAACGCTGGTGCGGTAGCCGTAGAGCGCGGCCACGAAGCTGGTCAGGGTGATCGCGGACAGCACCGCGATCACCAGGTAGGAGCGGATGGACTTCATGGCAGGCGCAGGCTGTAACCGATGCCGCGCACCGTCTTGATGACATCCGCGCTCAGCTTGCGGCGCAAATGGTGGATGTGGACTTCAAGGGCGTTGCTGGCGACCTCTTCGCCCCAGGCGTAGAGCTTGCCCTCCAGGGCTTCGCGGGTGAGCACCTTGCCGCGATTTTCCATGAGTGCGCGGAGCAGTGCGTATTCACGGCGCGAGAGGTCCACCGGTTGGTCGCCTTTGGTCAGCTCGCGCGTGGCCAGGTTCAAGCTCAGGTCGCCGGCGGTCAGGATGCTGCCGGTGGCGCTGCCCAGGCGCCGGCTCATGGCGCGCAGACGCGCGTCCAGTTCGTCGATGTCGAAGGGTTTGGCGAGATAGTCATCGGCGCCGAGATCCAGACCGGCGATCTTTTCGCTCGTGGTGTCTCGCGCGGTGAGGATCAGCACCGGGATCGTGCGATTGGTGTTGCGCAACTGGCGCAGCACGTCCAGGCCGTCCATGTCCGGCAGCCCGAGGTCGAGGATGATCAGGTCGGGCGGATCGGTCTGCACGGCGAGCAGCGCGTGGTCGCCGCGCGCCACGTGATTGACGGCAAAACCCTTGTTGCGCAGGGCCAGCGACAGTCCTGCCGCCAGCGATGTGTCGTCTTCCACCAGCAGCAGTCGCAACGCGAAACTCCCCGGGTAAGAGCAGGCTATTGTGCGTGAATTCTGGCGAGGAGTTTGGCGATGTCGCGCCGCCGGCCGGCGTCGGCGAGCACCTGCCCCGGGCGCGGCGGCGCTTTCTGGGCACGCAACAAATACACCCGCGCCTCCCGGCGCTGGCCCTCCTCCAGCAGGAAATCGCCATAAAAATAGTTGCTGTCGATGCCAGCGGGATCGGCCTTGACGCCCTTGAGCAGCAGCTCTCGCGCCTTTTTGCGGTCGCCGAAACCTACTGGCCAGCCCGGCGTCTTGTAGTAGAGCGCGCCGAGCTGGGTGTAGGCGGCGCCGTCCATGGCCTTGGGATCAATGGCCAGTGCCCGCTCCAGATCGATACGCGCCGCCGTGGCGGCATTCAGCGAATTGATGCCGGTAGCGGCGCTTGCCAGGGTCGCCTGGATCATGCCGGACCAGATCCAGACTTCGACACGTTTGGGGTTCAGTGCCGCCAGGCGCACCGCGCTTTGCGCCAGGGTTTCCAGTGCGGCAATGCGGGGCTGGCCGCGCATTTCATAGTTGGCAACCGCCCAACGCTGCTGCAAATCGGTCAGGCGGGTTTTGAGGTTGGGCTCCGCAGCCACCGCCAGCGCGGTGAGCAGCATCAGGGCGGCGAGCAGGAGCGGACGCATCACGGGCTTCATTGCAGATTCGTTCCCCCGTCGGGAAAGGGCTCGCGCTGTTGCGTTATGGCAGCGATCGCGTATTGAACCGGGTTGGCTGCGCCCGGGTCCAGTGAAATCCGCTTGCGGCGGGTTTTCCGGAGGGCTGGCTCCGCCACCCACAAAGCCCTGGGTGTCACCCCAAGGCTGTGTCGACGTGATGGTGATCAGGCCGGCGCGCAGCGGCGGGATCAGTCCTTGCCAAAGTAGATGCCGGAACCCTTGGTGCCGTTGTCCTTGAGCGAGGCGAACAGATGCACGCCGTCGCGCTTGCCGTCGCCGTCATTGTCCGGCTCCGCTACCCAGATGTCGCTCGGCACATTGTCTTTGACTGCCCGGGTCCGCTCGATGGGTTGTCCGTGGACCGATGTCCTGGCAATCGGTGCGGCGCCGCAGGTTGGGCGGTATGCGCAACGGCCGCCAGCGACCGCTGGCCGTGCCAGCCGGCACCGGGATTGGTGGTAAGGTGGCCACAGAAAATTTCCCTGGTGCTCATTGCGAACTTCCCGGTACCCATGACCAATTCGACGAAACCCCCCGATATCGCCAATCGCTACGACGAAGGTACCGCGCGCCATTATTCCGCAGTTCACCGCGGCAGTTGGAGTCGGCGCATCAGTTCATGGCGCGAAATCAGCCTCGCCCGGCGCGCTCTGGCGCTGGCCGGTAACCCGGAATCGGTGCTCGACATGCCCTGTGGCGCCGGCCGGTTCTGGCCCATGCTCGCGCGCACATCGGCGCGGCGCCTGCTTGCCGGTGACAACAGTCCGGCGATGCTGGCCGCGGCGGTTGCCGGTGCCGCACCCGCGACGCGCGCGCGCTTCGAAGTGAGTCCCATGGATGCCTTTGCACTGCCGCTGGCGGACGCCGCCGTCGACCATGTGCTTTGCATGCGCCTGCTCCATCATTTTGCGGCGCCAGCGGATCGCCTGCGCATTCTGCGCGAAATCCATCGCGTCGCGCGCAGCGGCGCCACCATCAGTCTGTGGGTGGACGGCAATCTTCAGGCGCGCCGCCGGCGGTGTCAGGAAGCGCGCCGTGATCCCGCGTTCCCTCCCAACCGGATCATCGTTGCCCGCGCGGTCATCGAGGCCGAGCTGGTGGAAGCCGGTTTCCGCATTCGCAAGCGGCTGGACATGCTGCACTGGATCGGCAAGCGCCGGCTTTATGTGCTCGACAAGGTGTGATGTTGCGACGGACCCCGCTTGATGCGGGTCGTCACCATGGCGTTGGCTTCGACCCGACTCCTGACCCCGCACTTTCCGATTCTCATGTCCCTGATGGCGTTAACAGCTTGCTGAAAAACGTCGTGAGGTGGCCCGCTGCGAGGCGCGCGGCGCGTCGCGTCCGAGACCCAGCCTGCGAAAGGCTTCACCCTACTTCCCGACGTGCCGCGCGAACTCCGTCGTGATCTGCCCGCACCAGACCTGGATTCGAGCGGGTGAGAGTTCGAACTCGCTGGCGTCGTCCAGCGCCAGCCCCAGAAAGTGTTGGCCGTCCGGAGTCAGTCCCCTCGAGTGGGTAAACCGGTATCCCTGCGCGGGCCACAGCCCGATAGTGGTCGCGCCGAGCTGGGTTATCCGGGTCGAGAGATAACCCAGCGCATCCTGAAACCACTCCGGATAGCCGTCCTGGTCGCCCAGCCCGTACAGCGCAACGACTTTGTCTGACCAATCCACTTCCGTCAGGTCTGGCCACACCCGCTCCCAGTCCTCCTGCAATTCGCCGTAGTCCCAGGTGGGGATGCCCAGAATCAGGCGCTGATACTGGTTGGCGGTGCGCAGGGCGGTGTGGGCGATGTCGTGGATCTCGACGCGAAACCCGGGGAGGGCCGCAGCGATTTGCTCGGCGGCCATCTGGGTATAGCAGGTCGAGGAGCCGAAGAAGATGCCTATCGCCGGGGCCGACATTTCAGCGGGCACCCGCGAAACCCAGTTGGCGCCAGGCTTCGTAACTCGCTACCGCCACCGCGTTGGCAAGATTCATGCTGCGGCTGTCCGGACGCATCGGAATGCGCAGGCGGTGCTCGGGAGCGACCGCTGCCAGTACCTGCTGGTTCAGTCCGCGGGTTTCGGCGCCAAACAACAGGCAGTCGCCGCTCTGGTAGTCAATTTCGGTGTGGTGTCGCCCGGCGTGGGTTGAAAAAGCCAGCAGACGCCCGGCACCGAGCGCCTTCCGGCAGCTCGCCCAGTCGGCGTGGACCCGCAAGGGCTGCCACTCGTGGTAGTCGAGGCCCGCCCGTCGCATACGTTTGTCATCCAGCGTGAAAGCCAGCGGCTCGACCAGGTGCAGGGTAAACCCGGTGTTGGCGCAGAGGCGGATGATATTTCCGGTGTTCGGCGGAATTTCCGGCTCGATCAGGACAATGTTCAGCATGTTGTCGCGTGTGGCGGGATTCGCTTGGAGGCCGAGGGTAAAACCTTGTCGGACGCGATACAGGGTGTAAAATCCTCGGCGCAACGCCCCGCCGGGGCTGGTGTGAACCCAGGGTCACCAATCCTCGATGCGTCTGAAGTGTATCAAACTGGCGGGCTTCAAATCCTTCGTCGATCCCACCACGGTCAACCTACCCGGCAATCTCTGTGCCGTGGTCGGCCCCAACGGCTGCGGCAAATCCAACATCATCGACGCGGTGCGCTGGGTAATGGGGGAAATTTCCGCCAAACACTTGCGCGGCGAGTCGATGGCCGATGTCATCTTCAGCGGTTCGGGCACCCGCAAACCCGTGGCGCAGGCCACCATCGAACTGATTTTCGACAATTCCGCCGGTACCCTGGGCGGTGAATACGCCGCCTATGCCGAAATTTCCGTCAAGCGCCGGGTCTCCCGGGACGGGCAGTCCGCCTACTTCCTCAACGGCAGCCGGTGTCGCCGTCGCGATGTCACCGACGTGTTTCTGGGCACCGGGCTGGGTCCGCGCAGCTACGCCATCATCGAGCAGGGCATGATCTCGGGCCTGATCGAATCGCGACCGGAAGATCTGCGGGTCTACATCGAGGAAGCGGCGGGTATTTCCAAGTACAAGGAGCGGCGCAAGGACACCGAGACCCGCATCCGCCACACTCGCGAGAACCTCGAACGGCTCACCGATATTCGCGACGAAATGGGGCGTCAGCTCGACCGCCTGGAACGTCAGGCCGCCGCCGCCGAAAAGTACCGTGTGCTCAAGGCCGAAGAGCGTCAACTCAATGCCCAGCATCTGGCGCTCAACTGGCGCGATTACGACGCCGATGCGCGCGGCCGCGAAGCCGTGATTGCGGAGCAGGCGACCGCACTCGAAGCCCTGATTGCCGAGCGCCATGGGGCGGAGGCGGCCCTGGAGCGTCTGCGCGCCGATCACGCTGGCGCCAATGAGGTGCTCAACGGCGCGCAGCAGCAGTTCTACGCCATCGGCGCGGAAGTATCGGCGGTCGAGCAGAAAATCCAGCACGGCAAGGAACAGATCCGCCGCCTGCGCGCCGACCTGGAGCAGGTCGAGCGCAATCTGGTTGAATCCCGCCAGCATCTCGAAAACGACACCCTGCGCAATACGGCCTGGAGCGCGGAACTGGCCGAGGTGACTCCCGCGCGGGAGGCGGCACAGCGGCAATCCGCCGCCGCCGCCGCCGAACTCCAGGAGGACGAGCGCCTGCTGCACGACGTGCAGCAGCGCTGGGAAGTCGCGCAGCGCGAAAGCGCCGAAGCCCAGCGGCGCATGGATCAGACGCAGGCGCGCATCCAGCATCTGGACAGTGCCACCACGCGGACGGCGGACCGTTTGCGGCGCCTGCGCGCGGAGCTAGCCGAAGTGAATGCCGCGCTGCCCAGCGCCGACCTGGAAGTCCTTGGGCGGCAACTGGCTGAGCAGGAGCGGGCCAACGCGGTGCAACAGGAGGAGCGCGCGCAAATCTCGTCCGCGATCGCCGCGACGCGTGCGCAGCAGGTGGAGATCGCCACGACGCTCAATGCCGAACGCAAGCAATTGCAGGAGCTGCAAGGCCGGCGGGCGGGACTCGTCACCTTGCTGGACGCCGCGCGCGCGAAAGGCGAGGGCGCCGGCGCCTGGTTGAAAGCGCGTGGTCTCGAGAAACTGCCCCGGCTCGCCGATGGCCTGGACGTGGAGCCCGGCTGGGAACTCGCCGTCGAGACGGTGCTCGGCACCGACTTGCAGGCCCTGTGTGCCGGCGCCATCGAACCGCTGCGCGGCGAGTTTGCCAGCTTCGCGCGCGGCCATTTGTCACTGGTGGAAGCCGGCGCGGTTCAGGCCGCCGCGCCGGCCGGCAAACTGCCGCGCCTGGTCGACAAATTGCGGGATGCCCGGCCGCTGGCCGAGCCGCTGCTGATCAACATTTATGCGGCGGACGATTTTGAATCCGGCTGGGCACAACGCGCTGGCCTGCATGCCGGCGAATCGATCATTTCCCGGGACGGCATCTGGTTTGGCGCCAACTGGCTGCGCCTGATCCGCGGCGACGATCTGGCGGGCGGCGTCTTGATTCGCAAGCGTGAACTGGCGGCGGTGGAGCAGCAAATTCTTGCCGCCGATGCCCGTATCGCCGTCGCCGCCGAGCAGCACAGCGCCGCCGAGACGGCGCTGCGCGATCTGGAAGTACAGCGCGGCGCCACCGAGCAGCAGCTCGCGCGCGCGCAGCGCGAGTACGCCGATCTCCGCGCCAAACAGAGTGCCGAACAGGCGCGGAGCAAGCAGCTCGACGAGCGCAACCAGCGCGTGCTGCGTGAGCTTGGCGAAGCCGAAGCACTGCTGGCGAAAGAGGTGGCCGAGGTCGGTGACGCCCGCCGCGACCTCCAGGGGCTGCTCGATCAGATGCAGGCGGCGAACAGTGCGGTCGACGCGATTGCCGCCGAACGGAACCGTCGCCGGGAAGCGGTCGCCGCCGTGCGGAGTGCCGCCCAACACCAGCGCGATGCCTTGCATCAACTCGATTTGCGCGAGCGTTCGCTGACCGCCCAGCTCGGCTCCGTCCGCGAGGGGCTCGAGCGCATTCGTGCGCAAGTGGACCGCCTGACCGAGCGGCGCGATGGGCTGGCCCTCGAGCTGGCGGGTAGCGAAGATCCGGCGGCGCTCCTGCAACAGCAACTCCAGGACAAGCTCGCCGCGCGGCTGGCGGCGGAGACCACGCTCGCCACGGCGCGGGCGGCGGTCGAACGTCTCGACGCCGCGCTGCGTACCGAGGAAGCGCGCCGAGTGACCGCCGAGCGTCAGGTGCAGGCGCAGCGCGAGCGCCTGGAACAGCTGCGCCTGGCCGGGCGCGAAGTCCGGATCCGCGCCGACGGTATCGCGGAGCAACTCCAGAGTCAGGGATTCACGGTCGCAGCGCTGCTGGCCGATCTGCCGGATGCGGCCGCCGCGCCCAACTGGCAGGAGCAGCTCGATGCGCTGGATCGCCGCATCCAGCGGCTGGGGCCAATCAACCTCGCCGCCGTCGACGAGTTTCGGCAACAGTCCGAACGCAAGGTTTATCTCGATGCCCAGGATGCCGAATTGCGGGATGCTCTGGAGACGCTGGAAAGCGCCATCCGCAAGATTGATCGCGAAACGCGCGCACGCTTTCGGGAGACTTTCGACAGGATCAACAGCTCGCTCCAGGAGCTGTTCCCCAAACTGTTCGGCGGCGGTCAGGCGGGTCTGGAATTGACCGGTGACGACCTGCTCGACACCGGCGTGACCATCATGGCGCAACCGCCCGGCAAGCGGAATGCCACCATTCATCTACTCTCGGGCGGCGAGAAAGCGTTGACGGCCATTGCGCTGGTATTCTCGATCTTTCAGCTCAATCCGGCGCCGTTTTGCATGCTCGACGAGGTGGATGCGCCGCTGGACGACATCAATGCCGAGCGCTACGCGAACCTGGTGCGGGAGATGTCCGAGAAAGTGCAATTTATTTACATCACGCATAACAAGATCAGCATGGAAATCGCGGGTCAGCTGCTCGGTGTTACCATGCATGAACCCGGGGTATCGCGACTGGTGGCGGTGGATGTCGATGAAGCCGTTCGCCTGGCCGAAGCCGGTTGATACCGTTGCCCGGAACCCGGCGATCAATTTGAACGAGGTACGATAGAGATGGATTTTGGCCCGCGGGAGGTCCTCATCGCACTGGGCGCCCTGTTGGTGTGCGGCATCGTCCTGGATGGTGTGCGCAGAATGCGGGCCGCCCGGCGCGGCAGTTTGCGCGGCCCGCGTCGACAATCCATTTTTGATGACGACGCGGGCGCCGTGGCCGGCAACGACAACGACGAGTTGCCCGGGCCGGTGCGGGTGGTCGCGATTCGCGACGAATTGACGGCGGCGGAGATCAACCAGAATCTGCGCAAGAACAGCGATACCACGTTCGCCCGCCGCACCGCCGCATACCGAGAGCTCGCGCAGGGCGAGACTCGGGACCCAGCGGCGCCGGCCCCACTGGCTGACCACGAGCCACTCCTCGCGCAGGATTCCGACCGCTTTACGACGCCTGTTGCGGAACCGGACACGATGACGGCGGAGCACCTGATACCGGAGCCGGAAGCCACCGCCGAACTGGCGGACAAGCTCCACCTCGACGCGGACGACCTGCCGCTTTTCAAAGGCGAGCCAGCCACGGAAATATCCCTTGGCGAGGCAAAATCCGCGCGTTCCGCACGGGGTGGAAAACGGCGCGGCAAGGCGGCAGCGGGCGCCGATGCGGTGGCGTCCGACGCGGGGTTTTCCGGAACCGCGGCTCCCGAAGCCGTGAAATGGACGCCGTCGTCATTCACTTGATGGCGCCGTCCGGACAGACCTTCAGCGCCAAACCGCTGTTTGCCGCGTTGCTGAACGCCGGATTGAAATTTGGTGAGCGCAATATTTTCCACAGTTACGCCGAAGACGTATCCGGCAATGGGCAACCCGGGTCCCTGTTCAGCGTCGCCAACGCCCTCAAGCCCGGCGCGTTCGAAGGTTCCCTGCACGACTTCAGTACCCCCGGCGTCGCATTTTTCATGCTGATCAACGATCTGCCGGAGCCGCTGGCTGTATTCGACGCCATGCTGAGCGCCGCCCAGGCGGTGGCAAGAGAACTCGATGCCGAGCTCAGGGATGAACAGCGTGCCACGCTGACGCGCAACGGCATCGCGCACTACCGGCAGCGCATTCTCGATTACAGCCGCCGGCACGGTCTTTCGGGCTGATCGCCGTGCCGGATGCGGCGGCGCCCCCGGAGCTCGCACGGGAAGCGGAATTGCTGCGCGTACAGCTCCACCATCACAACATCTGCTACTACGTCGAAGACAATCCGCGCATCAGCGATGCGGAATACGACAGTCTGCTGCGCCGACTGCAGGACATCGAAAATCGTCACCCCGATCTGCGCACCGCTGATTCACCGACCCAGCGGGTAGGCGCGACGCCGCTCGCCGCGTTCGCGCCGGTGCGGCATGCCGTGCCCATGCTCTCCCTCGACAATGCTTTCGGCGCGGAAGAGTTGCGGGATTTCGACCGTCGGGTGCGCGAACGCCTCGGCCTCGATACTTCCCCGGACTATGTGTGCGAGCCGAAATTCGATGGCCTCGCGGTCAGTCTGCGCTATCAGGACGGCGTCTTCGTTCGTGGCGCCACTCGGGGCGACGGCGAAACCGGCGAAGACATCAGCGCCAATCTGCGTACTCTGGCTTCGATTCCCCTGCGGCTCGCCGGCGCGGCCGTGCCGCCGGTGCTGGAGGTGCGCGGCGAGGTGTACATGCCGTTGCGGGGCTTCGCGGAGCTGAACGCGCGCGCCGAAAAATCCGGGGAAAAGACTTTCGTGAATCCCCGCAATGCCGCTGCGGGCAGCTTGCGCCAACTGGATTCGCGCATCACCGCGACCCGGCCGTTGCGGTTCTGCGCGTACGGGCTCGGCCAGGTCGAGGGCAGGGAGGAGCCCGACACCCAGGCGGAAATGCTGGCCCGTTTGCGGACGTGGGGTTTTCCCGTGAGCCCGCTGTTGACGGTGGCGGCGACGCTGGATGAAGTCATCGCTTATTTCGAGCGCCTTGGCGCCCTGCGTGCCGGGCTGGATTACGCCATCGACGGCGCGGTCATCAAGGTCAACTGTCTCGACTTCCAGCGTCAACTCGGCTTTGTGGCGCGTGCCCCGCGCGCGATGATCGCCTGCAAATTTCCCGCGGAAGAAGCCACCACGACTCTGCTCGACGTGGAGTTTCAGGTCGGACGCACGGGGGTGTTGACACCGGTGGCGCGGCTGCGACCGGTGTTTGTGGGTGGCGTGACGGTCGCCAACGCAACCTTGCACAACGCCGACGAGATCGCCCGGCTGGATGCGCGGATCGGGGACACGCTGGTGGTGCGCCGCGCCGGCGATGTGATTCCCCAGGTGGTGCGCGTGGTCGGCGAACTGCGACCGCCGCAGGCGCGCGCCATCGTGTTTCCCGACGCCTGTCCCGTGTGTCAATCACCGCTGGAGCGGACGCCCGGTGAAGCCGCCGTGCGTTGCACGGGCGGCCTGGTGTGCCGTGCCCAGCGCCGGGAGTCCATCCGGCATTTCGCCAGTCGCGGGGCGCTCGATATCGAAGGGCTCGGGGACAAGATCATCGAACAACTGGTGGACCGCGACCTGGTGACGACGGTGGCCGATCTGTACCGGCTCGAACGCGCCCAGCTCGCGGGCCTCGACCGCATGGCGGAAAAATCGGCGGACAATCTGCTCGCGGCCATCGCGCGCTCGCGGGAAACGACCTTGCCGCGGTTTCTGTTCGCGCTGGGCATCCGCGAGGTGGGTCAGGCGACGGCGCGGGCGCTGGCCCGGCATTTCGGGACCCTGGATGCGCTGGCGGCGGCGGATGTCGAACAGTTGTTGCAGGTGCGCGACGTGGGTCCGGTGGTCGCGGAACATGTGGCGGGCTTTTTCGCCAATGCGGACAACCGCGCCGTGGTGGCGGCGCTGCGCGCGGCGGGCGTGGACTGGCCGGAGCAGCCGGTCGAGGTCTCTGCGTTGCCGCTGGCGGGCCAGACCTGGGTGCTGACCGGAACTCTGGAACACCTGCCCCGGGATCAGGCCCGGGAACGCCTGGAGGCCCTGGGCGCCACCGTCGCCGGCAGTGTTTCCGCACGTACCCACACCGTGGTGGCGGGCGCCAAGGCGGGTTCGAAGCTCGAACGCGCGCGTGCGCTGGGCGTGCGGGTCCTCGACGAAGCGGAGTTTATGGCCTTGCTGCAATACAATACCGGCAATTGACGGTATCCCCTGGCAGCGCGAGGCGTCGCTGCGATTGATCCGCCGGGCTGCTGGCGAAATGCCCGATGACGGGCACACAAAATCGATTGGAGAGCGGGATTGGACGGCGAGACGGTGGTGTACGGCTGCATCAAGGATTGCGTGCCGAGTCGCGAGGCGGAAGAGCGGCTGCGGATCAATCGCAGCGTGATCGAAGAATTGCCGCCACTTGAGTCCTGGCCGCTGATCTCCCGCGAGATGTTCGGTTGCCCCGCGCGTTCGCTGCTGCTCAATGGCCCGCACACCGAGGTCGTGCATTTCGGCGCCGCCTACCAGGGCATCGAATACGAGTGGGAACTGTGGCTGCGGGAATTCGAAGCCGTGCTGGCCCGTATGTACTGGGTATCGGCGACCGTGCACCTCGAAACCGAGCTTGCCGGCACGCACTCCTTTCACTGGGACAGCGCCGGCGACTGCCATCGTCCGGGTGGCACCGCGCCGCGCGTGCGCTGCGAGTGGAGTCACGAATCCTGAGCTGTCTCGGTCAGTCTCTGCCGGGTCGCGCGTCGCCGGGCCTGAACGCGCAGGGCCATCGCAGTGCCTGATCCCGCGCGTCCGGAGCGTTTTCGCTGGTACCTCGCCGGCGTTGGCACGGGTGCCGTCGCGATGGGGCTGCAGGTGGTGTTGTTTCCCTGGGTGCTGGTCGGGGTGCTGCACGAGACCCCTTCCCGGGTCGGCTTGGCCCAGACTGCGGTGCTGGTTCCCAGTCTGCTGCTGATCCTGCTGGGCGGCGCGATTTCCGATAACCGCCATCTCGGCACCTATGTGCGGCGCCTGTTCCTGCTCTATGTATTGCCGTGCGGCGTGCTGCTGTGGGCCGCGTTGACCGCGCGGCTCGACTACCCGTTGCTGATGCTGTTCGGTGTGTGTTACGGCACCATCACCGCCTTCGTGCAGCCGGCGCGGGAAGGTCTGTTGCCGCAGGTCTATGCCGGCAACATCCAGCAGTCGGTGGCGCAATCCACCTTTGTGCAGTTTGCGGCCCAGAGCCTGGGCATCGTCGCCGCCGGGCAGTTCGACCGCATCGGCTTGCCGCTGCTGCTGCTGTTTCAGATGGCGATGTTCGTGATCGCCGGGAACCTGTTTCGCCGCGCGCAGCCGGCCCATGAAGGTTTGCAGACGGGACGGCGCCGCGAGCCGCTGGGCGTGGCGTCCGGTTTCGCGACGGTGTGGCGTCTGCCGGGGCTGCGCGCGCTGATGGCGGTGGTCAGCATCACCGGCTTTTTCGGCTTCGGCGCTTATCTGGTGGCGATTCCGCTGCTGGTCCGCGAGATCTACCACGGCGGTGCCGGGCTCTTTTCCGCAGTGCAATTGTGTTTCACGCTCGGCGTGTTGAGCGCGAACCTGCGCTTCATGCGCCGCGGCGCATCCTGCCGCTGGCCAGTCGCCGGCGCTGATTGCGAGTCTGTTTGGCCGGGGTATCGTGCTGGCGGTGCTGGCGCTGCATCTGCCGCTGTGGGCGCTGTTTCCGGCGGTGGTGGTGTGGGGCATGTTCTCCGGCATGGCCATCACCCTGGGCCGGGTGCTCACCCACACCCAGGCGCCGGATTCCCATCGTTCCCGCGTGGTATCGATCTACCAGTTGGCCTTCTTCGGCACCGCGCCCCTGGGCGCCTGGCTGACGGGGCAGATGATCGCCGGATTTGGCGTGCTGCCGGCGCTGGCGGCGCTGGGCGGCTGCACCCTTGTCGCGTCCGCGCTCGCAACCCTTACGCCGGTGTGGCGAGCAGGCTCCGAAAGGCGATCAGCGCCGCCGTGACCGCGACGTTAAGCGATTCCACGCCGTTGGCCATGGGGATGCGCACGCGGCGTTGGGCGAGTGCCGACACTGCCGGGGATACGCCCTCGGTCTCGTTGCCCAGTACATAGACCACCGCACCTTCGGGTCGGTAAGCGCACAGGTCCGTGGGCGCATCGGCGGCCAGCACGACGACCTCGACACCCCGGGGCCGCGAGTTCCGCAAGCGCATCGGCAAGCGTTCGCGCAGCGCCACAGGGGCAGCGAAACAGGGTGCCCGCGCTGGCCTTGATGACCAGCGGTGACAGGGGCGCGCAGCCCTGGCGCGGCAGCAGCAGACCATCCAGGGGACTCGCGCAGATGGTGCGCACGATCATGCCCAGGTTCTGGGGGTTGGTGACGCGATCCAGGGCGAGCAGTCGCAGCGGCGGTGCGCCGGATAGCGGCAGATCGCGGTAGTCGGCGTGGCGGGGACAGTCCACGTCTGCGGCAACGCCCTGGTCCTGGCGCCCGTTCTTCGAAATCCGCGCCAGTTCTTCGCGGCTGTGGTGGCGGACATCGACACCGCGGGCTTGTGCCAGCGCAAGCAGCTCGGCAACAGCGCCATCCGGTCGGTTGCTCTTCGCCAGATGCAGCCGGTGTACGGACAGGTGGGGGTCGCGCAGTGCTTCGAGGACCGGGTTGCGACCGTAGACGGTAATGAATCTGGCGTAGAACTGCTTCTTTTCCTGGTAATCCACGCGGCGTCTGCTCAGTCCAGACACTGGCGGTAGGCCGTCACGGCGCGGGACAGGCCCATGGCGAGGGCATCCACGATCAGGGCATGGCCGATGGAGACTTCGAGCAGCTGCGGCAGCGCGGCGGCAAAGCCGGGCAGATTGTCCAGATTGAGGTCGTGCCCGGCGTTGACGCCGAGTCCGAGCGCGGCGGCGCGCGCCGCGGCCTGTCGATAGGGCAGGAGCGCGGTGCTCCCCATGCCTTCAAGACAGGCGGCGGCGTAGGGACCGGTATAGAGCTCGATGCGCGCTGCGCCGAGGGCCGCGGCGCGCTCGATCTGCGCCGGCTCCGGGTCCATGAACAAGCTGACGCGCACCCCCCAGGCCCTGAGTTGCGCGATGACCGGCGCCAGCGCCGCGCCGTCGCGGGCGAGGTCGAAGCCGTGATCGGAGGTGAGCTGATTCGCCCCGTCGGGCACCAGCGTGCACTGCTGCGGGCGGGTCTCCGCCACCAGGGCCAGCAGCCCGGGATAACCGCCGCCGGCGGGCGCGAAGGGATTGCCTTCGATATTGAATTCGCGACCCGGGTGAGTTGCCACCAGCGCGGCCAGGGCGCGCACGTCGTCGGGTCGAATATGGCGCTGGTCGGGGCGCGGATGCACCGTGATCCCCGCCGCGCCCGCCGCCAGGCACACCGCCCCGTGCGCCACCACATCGGGGTAATTGCCGGGTCGGGAGTTGCGCAGCAGCGCGATCTTGTTCAGGTTGACGCTGAGGGCTGTCACCGCCGCGCTAGATCCGCTTCGCCTTGATGATCAGGATGGGTTCGCGGGGTGCCTGTGCGAACGCGCCGCCCTTGTTGGCGGTCGGCGCCGCGCCGATGCGATCCAGCACGTCCTCGCCCTGCACGATGTGGCCAAACACCGTGTAGCCGGGTGTGTCGCCTTTGGCGTTGAGGGAGTCGTTGTCCTTGAGGTTGAAATAGAACTGGGCGGAGGCGCTGTCCGGATCGGGTTTGCGCGCCATGGCGATGGTGCCGCGCGCGTTACCCAGACCGCCGACAGATTCGTTCTTGACAGTGGCGCGGGTCGGGCGCTCGCTGCCATCCGCGGCGTAGCCGCCGCCCTGGGCGACGAACCCGGCGATGACGCGGTGGAACTGGAGGCCATCGTAGAAGCCGCTGTCGACGTACTGGAGAAAGTTCGCCACCGTCGCCGGCGCGCGCTCGGCATCCAGCTCCACCCGCAGATCGCCAACGCTGGTATGCAGCTCGACCACGGGCTTGTCAGCGGGAGCCGCGCTCGCCGCCGGAGCGGCCAGACCGACGCTGGTTAACGCGATCAGTGCCAGGGTTTTCAGGATCGGTCTTTTCTGAGCAAATGTTTTCAGTTCCATTCGGAGTATCCCCGTCGTTTCGGTTTGAGCAGTGGCAGAACCATACCGAGAAAGGCGCCCAGTGCCACCAGCAATCCGCCGAAGATGAACCAGCGCTGGATGTCGTTGCTCTGGAGCTCTTCCTTGGTGGCATGGAGCACATCGATTTCGGATTGCAGAATCTTGTTGTGCGTCAGGAGCGCCTGATTTTGCGCGTACAGATCGCTGGCGTCGGCGGCATCACCGGTCGCCAGCGGGTCACCCCCGGGCGCCATCGATGCCGCCACCGCTGCGCCGTCGGTGGTTGCCGCCGGGTCGTCTTCGCCAGTCTCAGGTTTTCGGCCTGCAGGCGCTGCACCTCCTCGCGCAGGGCGGAGAGCTGTTCCCGCGCGATGGGTTCCGGCGTGAGATAACGGCTCGGCAGCCAGCCGGCGATGCCTTCGGCCACTTCGGCCCGGGTCCAGCCGTCAGCTGTTTCCAGGACCTTCACCGCCGCGCCGGAACGCATACCCTGACGGATGACACGACAACTGCTGCAGGGTGTTTCGCGCAGGGGCACCACGATCTCATCGATGATGTAAGCGGTGTCCGCGCGCGCCAGACCGGGCGTCAGGACGGCGGCGCAGAGCAGGCCGCTCGCGATGCTCGCGATGAAGAGGCGGCCCGGACGCGGAAAATCCGGGCGGCAAAAGCCCGGTAGACGAAAGCCCGAACGGCGAACGGTTGCGGTTGGCATCAGGGCAAAACTCGCTTGAAAGGTTTGACGGTCACCGCAGCGTAGACGCCCGCGGTGATATAGGGATCTTCGGCGCCCCAGGCTTGCGCGGCAGCGAGGGACGGAAATTCGGCGATCACGATGCTGCCGGTAAACCCGGCGGCGCCCGGGTTATCCGCGTCGACGGCCGGAGTCGGCCCCGCCACCAGCAACCGGCCGGCCGCTTTAAGCGCTTCCAGTCGCGCCAGATGCGCGGGGCGAGCCTGGAGCCGGGCGGTCAGGCTGTCAGGGATGTCCTCGCATATGAACACGTACCACATGGAAGGGAGGCTCAACGCTGCGCCGGACCGGACTGCGTCCGCAGGAGATCCTCGAACGTCAGGCCGGTCAGGCGCGTGATGCAGCGAAACAGGTAGAACAGGGCGCCCATCATGACCAGCGTGGCGGGGAGAGCGATCACGGGATAGCTCAACGCGGTCAGCCGCCCCAGTTGCTCGTTGTATTCGAGACTGCCGGCGGTGGCTGTGACCACCGCGGTGGCCAGCGCGTAATTGAGCGCGGAGGAAAGAAAAAACGAACTCGCCACGATCCAGGACGCCCGCACCAGAGCGCGTTCGAAGGATGCGACTTCGCCCCGCGTCGTCAGTTCGGTGTGAATGCGCGCGGTATCGAGCACGGCGTCGTTGAGCAACAGGCTGCGCACCAGCGGCCAGCGGGTCTTCAGGGACAGTACGATGCCGATGCCGAGGAGTCCGGGTACGGCGGCTTCCTTGAGGGCCAGATAGTGCGGCGGCAACGCCAGCAGACTGATGCCGCCGGTCAGAGACACGCTGATCACGCCAATGATCGAGAACAGGTTGAATTTCCGGCGGCGGAAAAAATCCCAGACGCCATAGCCGATGGGAAAGGCGAGCGCCACGATCAGCCCCCAGGTGGTGCCCAGGGCGTCGGGGCCGCTCAACTTCATCAGTACCAACGAGGGCGCAACAATATTCAGCCCGAGATTCAGTAACAGGCTTTCGCGCGGTGGCGCGGGCACGGTCGTCGCGGTCATGGGGAAACGGGGTCCGGAAAGAGGTGGATTCTACCGGTTTGGTGAGTCGCGGCACAGGCGCGCCGGCTCGCATTTTTTGAAGGTCGGTCCTATAGTGCCGCGCGCAACCACCGGCGTGCCCGGCACCGGACGTAGTCATGGTCGAAACCTTACATATCCACCCCGACAACCCGCAGACGCGTCTCTTGAGCAAGGTGGCGGACATCGTGCGCAATGGTGGTCTGGTGGCGTATCCCACCGATTCGGCCTACGCGCTCGGCTGCCACCTCGGCGACAAGGACGCGGTGGATCGCATCCGCCGCATCCGCGAACTCGACAAGCACCACAATTTCACCCTGGTGTGCCGGGATCTGTCGGAGTTGGGCAACTACGCCAAGGTGGACAATCAGGTTTTTCGCCTGCTCAAGGCCCATACGCCGGGGCCTTACACGTTTATCCTCAACGCCACCTCGGAAGTCCCGCGTCGCTTGATGCACCCCAAGCGCAAGACCATCGGGCTGCGGGTGCCGGATAACGCGATCACCCAGGGTTTGCTGGCCGAACTGGGCGAACCCCTGATGAGCGTCACGCTGATCCTGCCCGGCGACGAATACCCACTGTCGGATCCGGACGACATCCGGGATCGGCTGGGTACGCGGATCGACGCGCTGGTCGACGGCGGCTACGGTTCGCTGGAACCCACCACCGTGATCGATCTGAGTGGCGCCGAGCCCCGGCTGCTGCGGCGCGGCATGGGCGATCCGGAGCCGTTCGGCTGCGCCTGATGCCCGCTGCGGTCACCGCGGTCCGGGCAGCGTCCTATAATGGCCGCGCCATTACGGCCATCCATGGTTACCGGAGCTTCGATGAACACAGCGGACCCCCAGGCACAGCCCGCGGTGGCGACGCCGCCCCAGGCGCCGCGCCAGGAGGAGCTGCCGTTCGCCATCGTGCTCGGCGAGCGCATGACGCAGTTGCCGGCGGATCTCTATATTCCGTCGGATGCGCTCGAAGTCGTGCTGGAAACCTTCGAAGGCCCCCTCGATCTGCTGCTGTACCTGATTCGACGCCGCAATCTCGACATCCTGCTGGTGAATGTCGCGGAGATCACCCGCCAGTACATCGAATACATCGGCATGATGGAGGCACTGCGCTTCGAGTTGGCCGCCGAGTATCTGGTGATGGCGGCGATGCTGGCGGAGATCAAATCCCGCATGCTGCTGCCGCGTCAGGCCGAGGTCGTTGATGAGGACGATCCCCGCGCCGAGCTGATTCGCCGGCTGCAGGAATACGAGCGCTTCAAGCAGGCCGCCGAGGCGCTTGATGCGCTGCCGCGCGTGGAGCGGGACGTCTTTCCGGCGACGCTGCCGGCGCCGGATGGCCCGCAGCAGCGCCCGCATCCCCCGGTGGAGTTGCGCGAATTGTTGGTCGCGCTCGCCGGCGTGATGCAACGGGCACGGCTTCAGGAACACCACCATATCCGCTTCGAGCCGCTGTCCACCCGCGCCCGCATGGCGGAAATCCTGGAGCGTCTGCGCACCGAGGCGTTCGTGCCTTTTGTCGCGCTGTTCCGGCTCGCGGAGGGACGCCGGGGCGTGGTGGTCACCTTTCTCGCGATCATGGAGTTGGTCAAGGAATCTCTGATCGAAATCGTCCAGGCCGAGCCCTACGGCCCCATTCATGTTGCCGGGAGATCCACCGATGGAAGCTGAACGCTTGCGCATGATCATCGAAGGCGCACTGCTGGCAGCCGGGCGACCCCTCGATCTGGCCCAGCTGGATGCGCTGTTCGACCCGCTGGAACAGCCCGGCCACGATGCCATCCGGGCGGCGCTCGACACCATCGCCGCCGCCAGCGCCGAACGCGCCTGGGAGCTGCGCCAGACCGCGAGCGGCTATCGACTTCAGGTGCGTGCCGAACTGGCGCCCTGGATCGGCCGGCTGTGGGAAGAAAAACCCCGGCGCTATTCGCGCTCGTTCCTCGAAACCCTGGTGCTGATCGCCTACCGTCAGCCGGTGACGCGGGGCGACATTGAAGCCGTGCGCGGTGTCGCCGTCAGTTCGGACACCATCAAAATCCTGCAAGAGCGCGAGTGGATCCGCGTCGTCGGACATCGCGATGTCCCCGGCCGACCCGCGCTCTATGCCACCACCCGACAGTTTCTGGACTATTTCAATCTGGCGAGTCTGGAGCAGCTGCCACCCCTCAGCGAACTGAAGGATTTCGAGCTGCTGGAGCCCCAACTGGAGCTGGCCACCGCGGCTGCGACCGGATCCCCCGAGACCGATCCGGCCCCTGTCGAAGCGCCCCGCGCCGATTCACGCGCCGCGGATCAGATGTCCGCCCCTGCAACGGCACCCACGTCATGACCGAAAAAATTCAGAAGTTGCTCGCCAATGCCGGACTGGGTTCGCGCCGGGAGATCGAAGGCTGGATCAGCGGCGGCCGGGTCACGGTCGACGGCAAGATCGCCGGCATCGGTGAGCGTGCCACCGCGACCGCCGTCATCTGCGTCGATGGTCGGCGCATCGCGCTCGCGGAAACCGCCGCGCCCCGGGTACTGGTTTACAACAAACCCGAAGGCGAGATCAGCACCCGCACCGATCCGAAAGCGCGGGCCACGGTGTTCGGCGCACTGCCGGGGCTCAAGACTGGACGCTGGGTCGCGGTCGGGCGCCTGGACGTCAACACCAGCGGTCTGCTGCTGTTCACCAACGATGGCGAGCTCGCCAATCGCCTGATGCATCCGGCGACCGGGATCGAGCGGGAATACCGGGTGCGAGTACGCGGCGAAGTGACTGACGAAGTGGTCGCGCGCCTTGCCGCCGGGGTCGAGCTGGACGACGGTCCCGCGCGCTTCGAGCGCATCGTGCCGGGCGGCGGCGAGAACGCCAACCGCTGGTTTTCGGTGATCGTGCGGGAAGGACGCAACCGCGAGGTGCGGCGTCTGTGGGAATCCCAGGGCTGCACCGTGAGCCGGCTCAAGCGGGTGCGCTACGGACCCGTGGTGCTGCCGTCGTGGATTCGCCTCGGGCAATGGGCCGACCTGCCGCCCGGGCAGATCGCCGGACTGTACAAGGCGGCGGGGCTGGAACGCGAGGTGGCACCCCTGGTGCCCCACGAACTTCAGCATCGCGAGCGCCAGGAGCGCCGGTTGCGGGCGGGTGGCGGGCGCCGGGGGCAGTCCCGCAAACATTAGGAACACGCTGAAGGACCGTCGTGCCCGCGCGGGACATCTCCACGCGTAGGGCGGATAAGCGCCAGCGCATCCGCCGTGATCGCGGCTCCGATCCTACCGGCGCACGCGTGGTTTTTCGGTGGGTGCGCTGCGCTTACCCACCCTACCATGCCGTTTCACACAACCTCGTTTGTGGGCATGACGGTTGTTCAGCGTATCTCTAACCCTCGCCGCGCTGCACCTTCGTCGCCCATTCCTCCATGGTCAGGGTCCCGCCCTGGGCGGTGGTTTTGCCTGCGTCCCGGGGCGCGAGGGCGTCCTGCAGGAAATCGATGCGCTTCCACTCCGCATAGGGCGTCTCGCAGTCGGTGCGCGGTACATAGCGGGAGAGCGCTTCCTTGCGGTATTTGTGGATATAGCGCGGGCAGTTGATCCAGGTCTGGGACACGGCGACACGGACGATCAGGTCCGCCTCCTTGTACTCCGCCAACAGTGGATCGTCGGCGCGTACCGAAGCCATGCCCTGAATGCGCATCCGGAACGGTTGCTCGAAATCCATCAGCAGCAGACCGACCTGGGCATTGCCCGCGATGTTGCCCATCGAGAAGAACATGCCGTTGCCGTCGTAGCTGGGGAAGGCGAGGGTGCGGTCGTCCAGCACTTTCATGAAGCCCGGATCGCCGCCCTTGTAGGACACCGTTGGGCGACCCTGGTGATCCACCGTGGACAGAAAAAACATGTCGCGGGAGGCAATGAAGGCTTTGCCCTGCGCCGACAGTTGATCGCTGACGATGGTCTGTTCGATGCGATCCGCCAGGTTGCGGGTCTGAAACTGGTCTTGCAGTGCGCGGTGCTGGTCGCCGTAGAGTTGGCTCATGATTTCTCCGGTTCGCTTTGTTATGGATTGTCGGCGGGCGGCGGCAGCCAATATACGGGGTTTCCGGCGTGGGCTCAGCGCCGCTTCCAGGCGTCGCGCAGCGCGTCGCGAAATTCCGGCGCGGCGATTTCGATCAGGGCGCGGGCGCGCGCCTCGGTGTCGAGATGGCGCACCCGCGCGGCGCCGTATTCGGTGACGAAGATATCGGCGTCGGTGCGTAATGCGGTGGCCACGGTCCCTTGTGCCAGCGCCGGTACGATGCGCGAAATGGTGCCCCGGGCGGCGGTGGCGGCGAACGCGACGATGGAGCGGCCGCCGCGCGAGCGCACCGCGCCGCGCATGAAATCCAGGCCACCGCCGGTGCCGCTGTGCTGGCGGCCGCCGATCATCTCCGCATTCACCTGGCCGAACAGATCCACTTCGATGGCGGAGTTGATGGCGACGAAGTTGTCGATGCTGGCGAGCACGCTGTGGTCGTGGGTGTAGTTCACGGGCTTGAACAACAATTCCGGCGCCGCCGCCGCCCAGGCGTAGCTCTCGGCATCGCCGGCCAGGAATCCGGTGACGATGTGACCGCGGTCGATGGTCTTGGCGGCGCCGGTGATCACGCCGCGCCGCGTCAACTCGACGATGCCGTGGGAGATCATGCCGGAATGCACGCCCAGATCGTTGTGGCCGGCGAGCGCGGCCAGCGCCGCATCGGGAATCGCGCCCACGCCCACTTCGAGGCAGTCGCCGTCGCGCACCCATTGCGCGATGGCGGCGCCGACGGCGCGGGCGGTCGCGTCGATTTCGGAACGCGGTTCCATGCGCGGCGGGCGATCCACCGCGATCGCGTAGTCAATTGCGGCCAGCGGAATTTTGGGACAGCCGGGCGGCGCGGGCAGGGCGCGGTTGATCTCGGCGATCACGAGTTTCGCGCGCGGCAGCACCGCGGGTGCGAAATCCACGCGCAGGCCAAAGGAGCACTGGCCGTCGGCGTCGGGCGCAGAGACCTGCAGCAGGGCAATATCGACCGGGACTTCACGTTCCAGCCAGTCGTAGATCGCACGGTATTGCAGAGGCAGCAGCGCCACCCGACCGGCGGCGTGGAGGTCGCGCAGTCCGGCGGTGAGCATGCAGGTCAGCAGCCGCGATTGCGGATGCAGGTCGGCGAAGGGCGAGGCCTGGGCGCCGGGCAGCACGCCGCTCACATAGGTCACGCCGGCGCTGGCTTCCGGCGTCTCCCGCAACGCCCGGCCGATGCTGCGGGGTTCGCTGGTGCCGCCGGCCACGAACACCGTCATGCCCGGGGCCAGCAGGCCGGCGACCTCGGTGGCCTCAATCCAGCGGGTCATGGCGTGGCCCCGGTTGCGGTCGGCTGGCGCTATGCCTCAGGACGCCTGCTTGCGGCGGATGTCGAGGCCGCGGAACTGCCCTTCGGCGCGCCAGTCGCTCAGAATCCGGAAAAATTCCATCGGACCGCGCCCATACTGGCCGGCGAGAAACCCGCCGTCTTCACCTACCTTGCCTTCGTTGTTGTAATAACCTGGGGTGCATTCGGCGTAGTAACGCGCACCGACGCGCGCCAGCCGGTTGATCGTCGCTACCCATTCCGCTTCGGCTTCCGCTGTCGCTTCCAGTGCGTCGATGTCCTGGTCGAGGGCCTGACGGATGATGAAGGCGATGTGTTGGGCCTGCTCCTTCAGCATATGAGTGAAGTTGGCGGTAAAGCCGGTTTGCGTCATGCCCATGAAAAAGCAGTTGGGAAAGCCGTGGCTGTAGAAGCCGTGATAGGTGGCAAGCCCGGCGGCCCATTTTTCGCTGAGGCGGATACCGTCGCGACCGATCAGGTCGTAGCCGGATTTGTGGGTGTAATTGGTGGCCACTTCGAAGCCGGTGGCGAAGATCAGGCAGTCCACTGCGTATTCGGTTCCGGCCACCACCACGCCGGTCGCGGTGATGCGATCCACGCCCTGGCCCTGGGTATCCACCAGCGTCACATTGGGACGGTTGTAGGTTTGCAGGTATTCATCGTGAAAGCAGGGGCGTTTGCAGAACTGCCGGTACCAGGGCTTGAGGGCTTCGGCGGTCGCCTCGTCCCGCACGACTTCGTCCACCCGCGCGCGCACCTGCTGCATCTTGCGGAAATCGGCGAGCTCCAGCGCCTGGGCATGTTCGGATGCGGACATTTTCTTTTCGCCGTCCTTGGGGGTCATGTTGGCGAGATTGCGAAAAATCTCGGTCCAGCCGTCGTGTACCAGATCGACCTGCTGATAGCCGCCGCTGACCAGGGCATTGAAATTTTCCATGCGCTCCCGGTGCCAGCCGGGTTTCAGGCCGCGCACCCATTCGCCATCGGTCGCGCGGTTGTTGCGGATGTCCACGGACGACGGCGTGCGCTGGAACACATAAAGATGTTCGGCCGCTTCGCCCAGGTGGGGAATGCACTGCACGGCGGTGGCGCCGGTGCCGATGATGCCGACGCGCTTGTCGCGCAGGCGGTGCAGATTGCCCGCGGCACTGCCGCCGGTGTAGTCGTAATCCCAGCGGCTGGTGTGGAAGGTGTGACCCTGGAACGTAGAGATGCCGGGGATGCCCGGCAGTTTGGGTCGGTTCAGCGGGCCGTTCGACATGGCCACGAAGCGCGCGCTCATGCGGTCGCCGCGGTCGGTGCGGATGATCCAGCGCTGTGCCGTTTCGTCCCAGCGCATTTCCGTTACCTGGGTTTGCAGGCAGGCGTTGTCGTAGAGCCGGAAATGCCGCGCGATGGCCTGGGCGTGGGCGAGAATTTCCGGCGCGTGGGAATATTTTTCTTTCGGAACGTAACCGAGTTCTTCGAGCAACGGCAGGTAAATATAGGATTCGATGTCGCACTGCGCGCCCGGGTAGCGGTTCCAGTACCAGGTGCCACCGAAATCCCCGCCGCGTTCGATGACGCGGATGTTCTCGACTCCCGCATCGCGCAGCCGCGCGCCGGCGAGCAGACCGCCGAAACCACCGCCGATAATGATCACGTCGACGGCGTCGTTCAGGGGCGCGCGGGTGAAGCCGGGCGCCACATAGGGATCGTCGATATAGCGCGAAAACTCGCCGGCGATTTCCACATACTGGCGATTGCCGTCCGGGCGCAGGCGTCGGTCGCGCTCCTCGCGGTACTTGCGGCGCAGTGCTTCGGGGTCAAAGTCGAGTGGGTCGGCAGGCTGGGCTTGGGTGGTCATCGTGGGATTCTCGTGGTCAGGTGTCAGTTCGGGGTGAGTATCTGGCTTCAAGCCTAAAACACAGCATCCACAGGTACAAACCCCAAACGCGACCCGGGTATTCGCGCGGCGACGACCGGCGCCAGCGAGCGGGGACAGCCGCCGGGCCTGGTATCGGGCGTGTCGTGCGTGGTGGCCCGCAACCAGGAAACCGAAAAATAAACATCGCCAACACAGAAACCAATATAAAGATCGTACCCAGGCGTGGCTGGTGTGGCGGCACGATCTCAAAATCCTGTTTCATGTCCTGACGGATGCCGAGGGTTTCGGTATTCAGTTTCGCGCCGACGCCACGTTCAGCGCCGTCCGCGAGCGGTTGTGCGACTGGTTTGCCGGGGACGAAGTGCCGGCTCAAGCGGCCGGATATTTGCGGCACTGGGTCGATGCCGGGTTGGTCATCGCAGCGCACGGACAAGGTTGATCGATCGCCGTGTCGCGCGCTGGCGGCTGGCTAAACGGTGGCACCAAAGAGCCGACCGGCCACCGCCGTGATGCCCATCGCGAGCGCACCCCAGAAGGCGACCCGCAGCGCGCCGCGCGCAATCGGCGCTCCGCCCGCGTAGGCGGCGGCGCCGCCCAGAATCACCAGGCTCCCCAATGCGGTCACTGATGCGATCTCCGCCACCCGCGCCGCGGGTGCCATTACCGCCGCGATCACGGGTACGCCGGCGCCCAGGGCGAACGCCAGCGCGGAGGTGAGCGCGGCCTGAATCGGCCGCGCCCGCAGGGTTTCGGTAATGCCAAGCTCATCGCGGATGTGGGCGCCGAGCGCGTCCTTGGCCGTCAGTTGCGTGGCCACCTGTCGTGCCAGATCCGGGTCCAGGCCGCGATCCTCATAGATCGCCGCGAGCTCCGCCGCTTCCCGCTCCGGTTCCTCCTCGAGTTCGCGTCGTTCCCGTTCGAGATCCGCGCGCTCGGTATCGAGTTGCGATTGCACCGAGACGTACTCGCCCGCCGCCATGGACATGGCGCCTGCCACCAGTCCCGCAATCGCCGTGAGCAGGACACTGCTTTGCGGCGCGCCGGCAGCGGCCACGCCGACCACGAGACTCGCTACCGAGATGGTGCCGTCGTTCGCGCCCAGCACCGCCGCGCGCAGCCAGCCGATGCGGTCCGCGCGATGAAATTCCCAGTGGAGGTGCATCATGGATGAAAGCGTCCGGCTATCCAGAAGATCTGGGTTGGGTTCGGTCCCGCGACGCGGCGGCAGTGGTCGCGCGCATCACGAATATTCTCCCGGAAGCAATAAACCATTCAAGCGCGGCCAGGTGGTCAACGCCATAACGGCAGTAGCGCCACGCCGGCCGCGGCGGAAGTGATCAGGGGCACCGCGACACGCCAGCCCGTCGCTTTGCCGCCGATCAACACCGCCATGGTCGCCTTCGAGATATTGTTGCTCGCTGCCGCGAGCACGATACCGGTGAGGGCGGTGGTGAGACTCACCTGGGCGACACTCAGGCGGCTCAGCGAGACGGTGATGGCATCGACATCGGCGATCCCGGAAATCAGCGCCACCGCGAGCAGTGCCTCGTCACCGATCAGTTGCCGGGCGGCGGCACTGACCAGTACCACCAGGCTCAGCAGCAGACCGAAGCCCAACGCGGCCTTGAGTTCGACCGGATTGCTGAGGCGGCCGGTATCGAGCACATGGCTGTGGTTGGCCCGGTACCACCAGTACAGCGCCGGCAGCAGGATCAGGATTTCCATGACGGTAAACGGCAGCAGCAGCGCGCGGGCCAGATCGGGATGCAGCACCAGTGTCACCACCAGCGTGCGCGGCAGCATGGCGGCGCAGGAGAACAGGATTCCGCCCGCCAGCAGCGTGCCGTTGGCAGGTTGTTGCCGGGCCAGGCGCGAGAAGTGCAGGGTGAGGGCAGTGGACGAGGTAAGCCCGGAAAACAAAGCGGTCAGCGCCAGGCCGCGGCGCTGGCCCAGCAGCTTGACCGCGACATAACCGCAGAACGAGATGGCCGATATCAGCACCACCATCCACCACAGTGCATAGGGGTTGAGCGCCTGCCAGGGGCCGAAGTTCCGGTTGGGCAAAAAGGGCAGCACCACCACCGAGATCAACAGCAGCCGCAGCAATGCGGAGAGCTCCCGCTCTTCAACTTTCGCCAGCCAGCCGTGCAGGGTTGTTTTCAGATCCAGCAGCAGCGTAGCCACCACGGCCGCGGCCGCGGCCAGTGCCATGTCGAAGTGGGTGGCGAGCGTGCCCAGGACGAACGTGAGCAGAAGTGCCACCAGGGTGGTGATGCTGATATTGGCATCCGGTTCGAGCGGCGTGGTGCGGGCGTAGGCGACCGCGAGGAGAGTTGCCAGGCCGATGAAGATGAGTCCGATGGGCAGGGGCCCCAGGTCGTGCGCGAGCAGACCCGCCGCTCCGCCGAGCAGGCCGGTGAGGCCAAAGGTGCGCAGTCCCGCGACCCGGCGTCCCTCGCCCAGCTCGCGGCCCTTCCAGCCGCGCTCGGCACCAACCAACAGGCCAATGGCCAGGGCCACGGCCAGACGCAACGCTTCATCGAAGGGAGCGGATTCGAATGTCACGGTTTGCGAGTCCCCACATTTGCCGGAGCGGGATGCCCAGGCGCGCAATGCGCAATCAAAGCGCGCTCACTCTACCAGCTAGTTGAAAAACTGCTGCGGCATCCATCTGCTTCGTTGCGCGGTGCTCGCTCCCTCGCCTATCGACTGGATAGGTCTCGGTCTCTGCGCGCCGTGCGCCGCGCAGCTGGCCACCTCACGACGTTTTTCAACAAGCTGCAAAAACCCGGCGCGCTCGGTGTCGCGCATTATTCCAGAGGGAAGGCGCCTTGACCCGGTCAGCGACAAACCCCGAGGCAACGGTTTTGAGCATGGCGGCGTGGGCTGCGCGAATCGTGATCGCCCCGGCGCTGCGCGGTGTGCAGTCCAGGTCGGCCGGACAACGTCGCGGACCAAAGGGCACGGGCTACCATCGATGACCCCCGACCGCAAAGCGTGACCAGGGCGCTTGCGCGACCTGAGTGGTCGCGGTTCAATGCTTGGCCATTTTTGGGTGCCGTCGTTCTCACGCCGTCCACAGCGTGAAGCAGGACTCACCCGGACACAGGCGGGCCGGCCTCGGCGAGCAACTTTCGGCGAGGCAGCGGAGTCCAAGCGCTGTCCAGTGTCCAGCCGGGATACTGCCACCCGATGAATTGCCTTCCGTTTGAGGAGTATCCATGTACAAAAATATGTTGGTTGCGGCACTGGTTGTCGGTGCTGCGTTGACGCTGGGTGGTTGTGCATCCAGCCTGAAAGGGGACGTGTATTCCCGTGACGACGCACGCACGCCGCAGATTGTGCGCAAGGGCACTATTGAATCGTTGCGTCCGGTGCAACTGGAAGGTACCAAGACGCCCATCGGCGCGGGCACCGGCGCCGTGGTTGGTGGCCTGGCCGGCAGCAGCGTGGGCGGCGGCAAGGGCAGCATGGTCGCGGCTGTGATCGGCGCGGTGGCGGGCGGCCTGATCGGCGCGGCAACGGAAGAGGGCTTCACGCGGACGCAGGCCGTGGAAATCACCGTCCAGGAGGATGGCGGCCTGACCCGAGCCTATGTGCAGGCGGTCAGTGAAGGTGAAGTGTTTCGTGTCGGACAGCGCGTGCGCATCAATATCGTCAATGGCAACAGCCGCGTTGCCGCGGATCAATAACCTGAACGCTGCAAAAGGGCCGGCCTGTTTCGCAGGGAGCGCTCCGGGGCGGCCTGGCGATCGCTACCGCCGGCCGAAAGTGCGGCAGACGAGTCCTCCATCCGGCGCCAGCGCCGCACCACCACGCTGAACAGGCGCTCCAACGGGTAAAATCGGCCCGCTTGTCATGGCCTTGTCGCCGCCGCGCACACAGCCTTTCCGGGGGGGATGAATGAAATTACCGAAGCCAGTGCTCTGGACCGTCATCACCTTGCCATTGCTGGGCCTGGCCATTGCCACCGCGCCCCAACAGTGGGTGCCGCACGAATGGCGCGCGACGCTGTTCAGCTGGTTCGGCGCCGGCGCGTATCGGGCATTGCCGGAATCGGAACGTTATCAATTGCCCGAGGCGGGGGAGATCTGCCCGCCCGACTTCAACGGCTGGCGTCAGGAGCAGGACATCGAGGGTGTCCACATTGCGGCGGCGGCGGGTTGTGTGGCGGACAATCCTTACCTGATCGCGGCGGCGGTGAAGGGGACCAACAACGTCAGCGCGGACACCTTGCTCAAGTCCGGGCTGACACCGGACGCCATCGTGATGGGTCGCGATCTGGACGGCGACGGTGATCCCGATGAGGTGACCCTCCGGCTGGAGGTGGCGGAACTCAACGGCGGCTCGCCGGACCTGCCGGTGCCCATCACCACCTTCGATATTGCGCCCGGGATTCAGCCGGGCATGTGGGTGTTCGCGCCCAAGTCGTTCGGCATGTCCACGGAAAACTTCGAATCCCGCAAGGCCAATCCGCTGTTGCGGGCGCCGGCGCCGGCGATCCGGGTGGAGCAGGGCGATCGCGTCACTCTGATTCTGGAAAACAACCACTACCTGCCCCACACCATCCACCTGCACGGCGTCGATCATCCGTTTTCCGCCGATCACGGCATGCCCCACGACGAGGCCGCCGCGCACGGCGACCACGCCACCCACGGTGTGGGAACCGACGGGGTGGCGGAAACCAGCGAAATGCCGGCGCTGCCGGGTAACGCCCAGGTCTATCGGTTTGCGCCGCGCGTGGCGGGCACTTTTTTCTACCACTGCCATGTACAAGCCAACGTCCACATTCTGATGGGCATGCAGGGCATGTTCGTGGTGGAAGAAGCGCGGCCGAACAATTCCGTGCAGACGCTCAATATCGGTGCCGGCCAGGTGCGCAATTCGTCGGTCGCGGTGCGTGAGCGCTATGACCGCGAATACGATCTGCACTACTTCGATCTGTTCAAGAAATTGTCGAGCACCGTGCAGGATTACGCGGATACCCGCCTGCGGCTGCAGGCGCAGCACCGCGACTGGAACATCACCGAGGACAGCCCCAACTATTTTCTGCTCAACGGACGCTCGTTTCCCTACACCTTGCAGGAATCTCTGGTAGCGGTGAAGCCCAGCGAGAAGGTGAAGTTGCGCATGCTGAACGGCGGCTCCGGCAACGTTGCCGTTCACACCCACGGCAATCGCCTTACCGTCACCCATCTCGACGGCATCCCGCTGAATCAACCGGCGCAATACATGCGCGACGTGGTGGATATGGCGCCGGCGCAGCGTCTGGACGTGGAGCTGAATACCACCGATGACGGCCTGCACAACTACGGCGAAGGTGTCTGGCTGATGCACGATCACCACGAAGCCGCGCAGACTACGGACGGCATCTATCCCGGCGGCAGCATCAGTGTCATCGCCTTCGAATCCTATCTGGAGCCGAACGGGTTTCCGCGCGTGGCAGGCAGCGACTGGCAGAAATTCTTTACCGCCGCCTACTACCGCAAGGACGTGCCCGTGTGGCTCGACTACGATCCCGGCGGCCTGTTTGGCGCACCCGCCGCGCCGCTGCGGCCGCTGGTTCAGGCGCTGATCTTCGGCGCCGCGCTTGCTGGACTGTTGTATCAGGTGCGGGCGCTGTTGCCGCGGCGGAGACCGATCCGATGAACCGGTTCCTTGCTGCCGGGCTGTTGCTGTTTGCGGTTGGCGTTGCCGCCGAACCCGTGACTTCCGGGTCCACCGCCGATACCGCTGCAACCCAGGCAGAGGAGAAAGGGGACCGCTCACAAATGGACCACGCACAAATGGATCACGCGCAGATGGACCATTCTCAGATGCAGGGAATGGATCATTCGCAGATGCACGGAATGGATCACTCCGGACACGGCGGCCACGACATGGAATTCGATGCCGGCGGCATGGTGATGAACACCAACCGCGACCGCCTGCCTCCGGCGTGTCCGGAGATCCGCCGCGACTACGAATTCACCGTACGCGCGGGCACCCGCTACGCCGCGCCGTTTTCCGGCAACACCTTCGGCATGAGTCAGCACGCCTTCGAGGTGGAGCCGTGCAGCCGCGTCACCTTCACGTTCATCAACGAGGATGCCGTCCGCCACCAGTTCATGATCCACAAGTTGCCGCGCGATATGTATCCCCAGGGCATGTTTCATATCGAGGCTGCGGGCGGCGCCACCAAGGTCGGCACGCTGATTGTGCCGCGCGCGAACCGCACCTACCTGATTCACTGCGACATTGCCCAGCACATGGAACAGGGCATGAAGGGCCAGCTCAGGGCGGGACGCGGCGACGGCGATCTCAGCAGTATTCCCGGCATCAGCGCGCGGTTTCGCGTGGATAACTACCGCAAACCCGCGCAGGCGGTGCTCGCGGCGGCGGTGGGCTTTGCGCTCACGCTGGCGGGGCTCTGGTTGTGGCGGCGCTGGCGTTACGCCAGATAACCGTCATGCCCGCGGCAGCGGGTATCCAGAAGGCCCTGATATTCCGGGTTTCCGTCCGCACCCTCGCGAGGTCAGGCGCTGCGCGGGAACGGCGATTACAGGATTGTTCCGAGCATCCTTGGTCTTTCTCTGCGCAGCTTGTACCGGTGGCTGTGCACTACCAAGGCGCCGCGTTAGCAGCTTGTTGAAAAACTGCTGCGGCAGCCATCTGCTTCGTTGCGCGGTGCTCGCTCCCTCGCCTATCGACTGGATATGTCTCGGTCACTGCGCGCCGTGCGCCTCGCCGCTGGCCACCTCACGACGCTTTTCAACAAGCTGTCAGGCGGAGTGCCTGAAGATCGATTCCAGTTCCTCGGGGCCGAGGATTTTGTATTGGCCCGCATCGAGATCACCTAGCGCCAGACCGCCAGTCTGAAAACGGTGCAGCGCGGTGACCCGGTTGCCCAGCGCCGCAAACATGCGCCGGATCTGGTGGTAGCGCCCTTCGGTCAGGATCATCGCGCCGCTGCGATCGCCATCGGCGCGCCAGATGGCGGATCGCAACGGCTTGTCATCGCCTTCCAGCAGAAATGCACCCGTCGCAAACCGTGCCGCTTCGTCCCCGCGCAAGGGATCGCTCAGTTCGACCCGATAGTGCTTGGGCGCATGGGTGCGCGGATGGATGATGCGGTGCAGAAGGTCGCCGTCATCGGTGAGCAGCAGCTGGCCGGTGCTGTCCTTGTCGAGGCGCCCGATGGTGGAGAGGATGGGTTTGCGGCCGCGCCAGCGGTAGGGCAGCAGATCGTAAACCAGGCTGCCCGCTTCCCGGCGCGAACAGGTATGGCCCGCCGGCTTGTTGAGCATGATGGTCAGCGGCGCCGGCGGATCGACGGCCTCCCCGTTCAGCGCCAACGCGCCCTCACGCACCAGATCGAGCGGGATAGTCTGGTCGGCGTTGCGGATCAGGTCACCGCTGAGGGTGATAGCGCCGGCACGGCAAGCGGCGGCGATTTCCTTGCGGCTGCCGTATCCCAGATTGGAAAGCAGGCGGTCAAGCCGCATGGACGCAGGCGGTTTGGACATGTGAGTACGTTAATCGCGAAGTGGCAATGATTTTTGGCGGGCAATGACAGCCTGGCGCTGGGCCGCGCTGATTCAGGTACGCAAAAACCGTTGCACATACCAGCAGCTTGCCTCGATCCGCAAGCCTTCCCGACGCGCCCAGGCCAGCCCCGCGCGCACCAGTGCTTCGGCGACGCCCTGGCCGCGCAGGCTCTCGGGGACATAAGTGTGATGAAAGTTGATCCCGCGATCGGCGAGCAACCGGTAATCCAGCACCGCCTCGCCGCCGCTCTGGTTGGATACGAAGCAATGTCGCTCGGGGTGATGTGTGACGGTTTGATCGCGCGCGGCTGAAACGCCAGTGGATGTCCGGGAATTGCTCATGACGGCCTCTTTGTCAGCGCGACGGATTCGCAGGGATGAAAGCGGCGCCATGATAACGCGTCAAGACGTGCCATCGTCTGGCTGCGGGCCGAGGCGATTTTCGGTCCGCCTTTTCAGTGAGTGTCCGATGTGGGCCGGTGGGATGTTGCGGCGCCATGTTTTTCGGGTCCGCAATGCGGCCCGGCGTTTGGGCGGGCAGTGCGGCAGGGGCGGCGTAAACCGTTCGGAACGGCGGTAACGCCACGCCGACTTGCATGTCGCAGGCGAGACCGAGCCGTCGAAGCCGGCCAGGGACACGCTGAATAATCGTCATGCCCGCGGAAAAAACTGTGTGGAAAGGCGTCGTACAAGGGCGGGTATCCGCAGCGCACCCACCGAGAAAGCCACGCGCCCGCTGGCAGTAGTGGAGCCGCGATCTCTGAATAACCGTCATGCCCGCGGAAGCGGGCATCCAGAGGGCCCCGATATTCCCGCCCCCGCCCCTGCCTTCGCAAGGACAGGCACTTCGCGAGGGCAGGGTCTGCGCGGAAACGACGATTACAGGGTTGTTCAGAGCATCCCTGGGTGGTGAAGGTCGCGCTATTTCTGTATCGATTTGATGTATTCGACCAGATTTCGGATGCGCGCTTTGGCAATGCTGGAACGTTCGCCGGCTTCCTCGTAAAAGACGTTGCCCCACACCGGCATCTCCGCCGGACCGTGGGTACGGAAGTTTTTGTCGTAATCCTTGTTGCCCTGGATGACATCCATCACGCGTTTGGAGGGAAACGCGCCGTCCGTTTCCTGTTGTTGGAGAAAAGTCAGATTCGGCGGTTTGTTCTTCAATGAGCCCGCGACCGGTCCGTTGCCTTCAGCCGTCGCGCCGTGGCAGGACGCACAGTGGGTCATGTACTCCTGTTCTCCCTGTTTGATCGCGGAGCTCTCTTCCGCAAAGCTGGTGGTGGCGAATCCCACGGACAAACCGATTGCCAAACCCACCGCTGCTGCCCAGCGCACACTTTCACCGGTTCGTGGAGTGCACTCTGAAATGTGTGACGGCATGACTGTAGCGCTCTTCATGATGTTGCTCCTGGCCTGGATGATATTGTTATACAAGGGTCCAACCTACTCCGCATGGTACGCATCCGGATTGATACGGGTCAAGTGGGTCGGGCAATGGATGAAGTCCCTCGCCGTTCACCAGGGTTATGCTCGCTGCCGAGTCTGGAGTTACAGGTTGGATTGACGTTTGGCCGTGAATCATTTTTCGGGATATGCAATGGGTATAAGGGTCACCATCGAATGGTGTGGGGAGTAGAAAGGGATGCGCCCGAACCGACGGGCGATAGGCAGGCCCGGGTCGGATGCTCCGGACGTTCAGCCTTTCACATCCCGCAACAGAATCACCGTGCGCGGATCGGTCTGACTCGGCGCCAGGCGAAAGCCCAGATCCCGCGCCAGGTTGCGCATGCGGTGGTTTTCGTAAAGTACATCGGCGGATAGCTGGCGGATGCCCGCCTGACCGGCGAGCACGAGCAAGCGGCGCAGCAACTCGGTGCCCAGCCCCTTGCCCTGCCAAGCGTCGGCGATGGCGATGCCCAGATCCGCCGCGACCTCGGTTGCGGGTCGCGCATAACGGGCCACGCCAATCTGGCGCTCGTTCGCGGCTTCGGTGATGCACGCTACCAGCGCCATCTGATCCGGATAATCCAGGTTGATGAAGCGTTCGGTCATCGCCGGTGTCAGCTCGGGCAGCGAATTGTGAAAGCGAAAATAACGCGAATCGGGCGAGAGCTCGCGCACGAAGGCTTCCTCGATGGCGCGGTCGTCGGGTTGCAGGGTGCGGATCGTGATCGGCACGCCGCCGATCCGGATTTGCTCGCGATAGGAGGGCGGCTTCATGGTGCGGCCCGTGCGTGTTGCATCGTTGCGACCGGTTGGCCGGCGCGAAACACGCGAAACTCGCCGGGTTGAAATGGCCGCCAGATTTCGTCGCGGGTCAGCGGCGCGGTAGCGACGACACTTACCACATCGCCCGGTCCCGCGTGCTGGGCGAAGTCGATTTCCATGTCCGCGTCGATCAGGGTGGCGCGGCCGAAGGGCGCGCGCCGGGTGAGCCAGCACAGACGTGTGCTGCAATGGGCATAGAACGCGCTCGAATCCGACAGCAGCAGGTTGAATACGCCGAGCGACGCCAGATCGGCGCAGAGTTCGGCCAGCAGTTGCCACAGCGCGCGCGGCTGACGCGGTCGCGTCGGAAAGGCGGTGCGCACCTGATCGAGCAGCCAGCAGAATGCGTGTTCGCTGTCGGTGGCGCCCACCGGCTGGTAGCGATCGAGCGGACGCTTTTTGATGCCGCGCAGTTGTCCGTTGTGGGCGAAGGACCAGGTCTGACCCCAGAGTTCGCGGGCGAACGGGTGGGTGTTTTCGAGGCAGACGCGGCCGCGGTTGGCCTTGCGGATGTGGGACAGCACGATTTCACTCTTGATCGAATAGTGCTGAATGAAGCGGGCGATTTCGGATTCCGCGCTGGCGTCGGGATCGTGAAAGGCGCGGTAGCCGCGGCCTTCGTAGAATCCGATGCCCCAGCCATCGCCGTGGGGGCCGGTGGCACCGCCGCGGCGCATCAGGCCGGCAAAGCTGAAGCAGATGTCGGTGGGCACATTGGCGCTCATGCCCAGCAATTCGCACATGGGAAATTCCCGGTGGGTTATTTTTTCTCGACCGGTTCCACGGGCAGGCCCGCCTGGGTCCAGGCTTCGAAGCCGCCGCCGATATGGCATACCGGATCGAGTCCCATGCTTTTCACGGTCTGGGTGGCGAGGGCGGAGCGGTGGCCCTTGGCGCAATAGAACACGAAGCGCTTGCCCGACGAGAAGACGTCGCGGTGGTATTCGCTGTCGGGATCGACCCAGAATTCCAGCATGCCGCGCGGCGCGTGAAAGGCACCGGGGATCTTGCCTTCCCGATTCAATTCGCGGATGTCGCGGAGATCGACGATCACCGTGCCTGGGTCATCCAGCGCGGCTTTGGCCTGGTCCAGATTCAGGGTTTCGATTTCGCGCATGGCCTGGTCGACGAGCTGTTTGACGCTGGTTTTCATGGGTTTCTCCGGTGACATGACGGTGTGGCGGGAGGCGATGCGTCTCATGGTAACCCATGTTCCAGTCGCTATGGCGCGCCCTGTCGGTGTGTCAGCCCGGCGATCCCAGGGTGTAAGCCAGCCCGGCGAGGGCGCCCGAAAATACCGCCAGATGTAGCCAGGACCAGCCTCGGTAGCGGCGCGCAAGCTGTCTCGGGTCGAGATCCGAAATCAGATAGAGTCGACCGTCAGCGGGCCGGTGCAGGCGGTGAACAGCGCTGTCATCGTTGATCGGGAGAGGCGCCATCGCGATTTCTTTTTGCGCGGCCTTGCGTGCCGCTTCCCACTCATGGAAATCGATTATCCCGTTGCGGTTGGCGTCAAAGCGTTGCAGCAGCGTTTTCTGATCTTGCTTCCACTCACCGAGCAAATATTTCAGCCGCTCGTCAGTGGTTAATTCCAGATCGGCGCTCTGCCGGGTGACGAACTGTCCGAGCACATACAGGGGCGCACCCTCCAGCAGGACCCACAGGCGATAGCGCCTTTCGCCATCGACCCAGGACTCGTGCCGACCGATCAGCATTTCCGCGCCGCGTGGATCGATCAGGCATCGGCCACTGCCATCGTTCAAGAGGAATTCGGCGTCACTTTCGCCGGATTTGTAGGGGCGCCAGCCGCTGTTTTCACCGCGTGTTTCGATCTGGTAGCGATACCACACGCACGGCAGGAACCGTAAGGGATCGATGAGGGGCTGGGCAGGTGCTGGCCGGCTTTCGCCCAGCAATTCCACATAGCCCTGCGCGGCCGAGCCAATGCGCGATGTGGGCGTGTCGTCGATGGCGCGGTGGCGACGGGTGGCGGCTTGCCAGGCGAAGACGCTGATCAATGCCATCAGGCCAAGGCAGGTGAGGACGATTTCCCGCTGTGGATATCGCAGGGCAACGAACAGCAGAACCAGTTGGCTACCCGAGGTGATCACCTCGACATAGCTGCGCCGCAGTCTGGCGATCATGATCTGCGTATTGTCGGTGGTGACGAGCGCGCGGTGTGCGTCGATCTCAACCGAAAAGCTGTTTCATATCGACGTCGCGGACGTCATCGGCCGCAAATTCCAGCAGCGGTTTTTCGGTGAAGTTGAAAAAGCGGGCAATGAGCACATCTGGAAATTGCTCGGTACGGACATTATTGATGTTGACGCTTTCGTTGTAGAGCTCGCGCCGGTCGGCAATGCCGTTTTCGAGCGCGGTGATGCGGGTTTGCAGTTGCCGAAAGTGCTCGCTGGATTTGAGGTCCGGATAGGCCTCGGCCAGGGCGAACAGGCGGCCAAGTCCCGCACGCAATGCGTTTTCCGCCGATCCCAGCGCGGGGATGTCCTGTTGTTCGCGTGCGCTCTGTACCTGTGAACGCGCTTCGATGACCCTTTGCAGGGTTTCCTGTTCGAACGTTTTGTATTCCTTGCAGACTTCGACCAGCTTGGGCAATTCGTCATGGCGCTGGCGCAGCAACACGTCGATGTTGGCCCATGCCTTGGTGACGCCGTGTTTGACCTGCACCAGTCCGTTGTACAGGGTGACGCAATAAATGCCGGCGACCAGAACAACGCCGAGAAAAATCAGTGCTCCCATATCAGGCTCCTTCGCCAAAGTCCGGGGGCAAATTAGCACAATTACCCGGGTTAAAGCATGCGTTCAGTGCGGCCGGGCGCTGTTCACGACGGTCGTCGATCACCTGCTAGACTTGGCGCAAACCATCCGGAGAAAGCCGCACCATGGAATACCGCAAGCTCGGCAACACCAATCTCGATGTCAGCCTGATCTGTCTGGGCACCATGACCTGGGGCCAGCAGAACAGCCTCGACGACGCCCTGCAGCAGCTCGATTACGCCCTCGATCAGGGCGTCAATTTTGTCGATGCGGCGGAGATGTATCCGGTGCCGCCGCGCGCCGAAACCCAGGGCCGCACCGAGGAATGCATCGGCGAGTGGTTTGCGCGACGCGGCGGCCGCGACCGCGTGATCCTGGCCACCAAGGTGTCCGGCCGTTCGGATGCCACCGGCGACTGGCGCCATCTGCGCGGGGGGCCGCAGCTCAGCCGCGAGCACATTCGCCAGGCGGTGCGGGATTCCCTCAAGCGTCTGCGCACCGATTACATCGATCTGTACCAGGTGCACTGGCCCGAACGCACCACCAATTTTTTCGGTCAGCTCGGCTACCGTCACCGCGAACAGGATGGTCTCAATTCCATCGAGGAAACCCTGTCGGCGCTTACCGAGCTGGTCCGTGAAGGGCTGGTACGCCATATCGGTATCTCGAACGAGACGCCCTGGGGCCTGATGGAATATCTGCGCGCGGCCCGGGAGCGCGACCTGGTCCGCATCGCCAGCATCCAGAATCCCTACAACCTGCTCAATCGCAGCTTCGAGATCGGTCTCGCCGAGATGTCCCTGCGCGAACAGGTGGGGCTGCTGGCCTATTCGCCCCTCGCCATGGCCATGCTCACCGGCAAGTATTCCGGTGGCGCGCGGCCCGAGGGCGCGCGGCTGACTCTGTTCAACCGTTTCCAGCGCTATTCCGGGCCCCAGGCGGTGGCCGCCAGCGAGGCCTATGTGGCGCTTGCCCGCGCACATGACCTGGACCCGGGCGCGATGGCGCTCGCCTTCGTCAACAGCCGCGAGTTCGTCACCAGCACCATCATCGGTGCGACACGCCTGGATCAGCTCGCCGCCAATATCGCGAGCGTTCAGGTGAAGCTGTCGGAAGAGGTGATCGCCGGGATCGAAGCGATCCACCGGCAGTACAGCAATCCCGCGCCCTGAGCCCGGAATGCCGGAAACTGTCCTCGACTACTGGTTCGGCGCCGACCGCGCCGACGCCCTGCGCAATCCGGCACGGGCGCAGCTGTGGTGGCGCAAGGACCCGGTCACCGACGCCGATATTCGCGCGCGTTTCGAACCCCGGGTGGTTCAGGTGCTGGCGGGCGAATGCGAGGACTGGGCGCGGACGCCGTCCGGAATGCTCGCACTGGTGATTCTGGCCGATCAGTTCACCCGCAATATCTATCGGGGCACGCCGCGGGCCTTTGCCGGCGATACACGCGCGCTCGCCTGGTGCCGGGGGGCGCTGGCGGCGGGCATGGACAGGTCGTTGCACCCGCTGGAACGGCTGTTTCTGTACTTGCCGCTGGAGCACAGCGAAGTGCTGGCGGATCAGGAGCACTGCGTCACCCTGCTGGAGACGCTCGTCGCCGGGGCGGCGGAACCGGCAGCGCGTGCGCTGCTGGCAGATGCCCTCGATTACGCCTGCCGGCATCGCGAAGTCATTCGCCGCTTCGGCCGTTTTCCCCACCGCAATGTCCTGCTGGGCCGGACGTCCACGGCCACGGAAATCGCGTTTCTGAAAACGCCCGGTTCGTCGTTTTGACGCGGCGCGCGCACCGGCAGTTTGTTGAAAAACTGCGTTCCGACGTCAGAATCGCAGCCGCAATCCTGGCGGATGCGCTGCGCTTATCCGCCCTACGACGGGAAGCACCGCGTGTGTAGGGTGGGTAAGCGCAGCGCACCCACCGAAAAACCACGCGCCCGCTGGCAGAAGTGGAGCCGCGATCACTGAACAACCGTCATGCCCGCGGAAGCGGGCATCCAGAGGGTCCAGATATTCCTGGGTTCCCGCATGCGCGGGAACGACGTGTGGTTGCGCAGAGCACTCTTAGGGCTACCTTGAATCACCGTCATGCCCGCGGAGGCGGGCATCCAGAAGACCCTGATATTCCTGGGTTCCCGCATGCACGGGAACGACGATTGGGTGGTTATGCAGAGCATCACTGGTCGGGGCTTGGCGCGCGCCCGCTCTTGACCATCATGGTGAGGCGGGCGATGCAGACCAGCTTGTCGGCGTCGTCCCGGATGCGGATGTCCCAGACGTGGGTGGACTTGCCCAGATGGATGGGGCGCGCGGTGGCGTAAACATGGCCTTGGGTCGCCGGGCGGATGTGGTTGGCGTTGATTTCGAGCCCCACGCAGTATTCGTTTTCCGGGTTCACGCACAGCATGGAGGCGTGACTGCCCACGGTTTCCGCGAGCAGGCAGGAGGCGCCGCCGTGGAGGATGCCGTAGGGCTGGCGCGTCTTTTCGTTCACCGGCATGCGCGCGGTGAGATGTTCGGGACCGAAATCCACATAGTCGATGCCGACATGGTGGCCGGCGGTGTCGGGATAGTGCTGGTTGAGCGCGTCCAGGGAGAGCGGTTGGTGCCAGATCGTCATCGCTGATCCTCCGTTGAGTGTGTCAGGGGACACGCGGATTCCGTGGTGGGGAACGCCGTTAGTGCGGATAAAGCGGCTGCAGGTCGCGCCCCGGTTTCTTGCTGTCGCCCGCCGGCGTTTTCGCGAGCGGGCGCAGTTCCGCGAGCAATTCCTCCGCACTCGGTGGCGGGCCGCCGCCCGGCGCGTAGCAACTGTCGTCCAGACGGCGGAACGCGGCGCGCAGACGCTCGTTGCCGGCGCGCTCGGCGACCTGACGCAGGCTGACAATACTCGCATCATCCCAGTGCTCCCGCGCCCAGGCGAGAATCGCCGCGCGCAGGCGCACCCCGTCGCCCGCGGCGGCAGCGCGCTCGACAGCGCTGAAGTCCGCGATCTGCTGTAGCGGATGCCTGGCTGGGGTGGTGGTGCCGCGCCGGTGCCAGAGCAGCGCGAACGTCAGTGTGCTCATCAACAGCATCAGGTTCCCGGCGAGCAGTCCGTAGATGAGAGGCGTGGCGCCACCGGCGGGAGCGGCAGCGGTTGCCGCAGGGGTCTGGATGCCTTCACCGGCGGTCGGCGCGACGGTATCGAGCGCCGCGACTGGCGGTAGCTGCGCCGCGCCGGCAGCGGGCAGTATCTCGAAGCGTTCGCCCGGCACCTCGGTTTCCGCGAAGGCTCGGGTGGCGGTATTCCACCAGCGCACCTTGATGGGTGGCAGCACCAGTTCACCGGGCTGGTCCGCGACCACGGCAAAGCGCTCGGTGCGTCGTCCGGTCAGGCCGTCGGCACTGGCGTCGTCGTGCAGTTCCGGCTGATCGGCGTAGCGTCGGTAGCCTGTGGGCGCGGGCAACTCGAGCGGCGGAATGCGCGCACTGGTGGTGCCGGTGGCGGTGAGGGTCAGGGTGCGGGTGATGGGTTCCCCGAGCGGGATCTGCCGCGCTGCGGTGCTCCACTTCTGCTCGACACGCAGTTCGCGTACCGGGAGCCAACTGGTTGCGGCGCCGGCCGGTCGCTCTGCCACATGCAGTGTGCGTGGCTCCGAGCTGATCCGCAGCGGGCGGCCGCCGCCACCGAAGGCGCGATCGAAGGGATCGCGGCTATCCAGCGTGCGGGCACCGAAGCGGGCGGCGGGAATCTTCAGTTCGCCTTCCTGTTCCGGGATCAGCGCGTAGCGCAACTCGATCACCTGATAGGTTTGTCCCTGGATATCCTTGTGGTATTTGTTTTCCGCGCTCTGGATCAGCTCGGCGCCCGGCACTGCGAGCGGCTCCATGCTGAGGTTGCTCAGATCGATGCGGGTGTAGAGCCGCACCGTGAGCATCACCTGCTCGCCGGGAACGGCCTGCTCCTGGTCGAGCACCGTTTCGGCGAATACCGCGCGGTCCGCGCTGGCTGCCTCGGCGCCACCCGGCGTCACCCGGATGGTGAGGGCATGACTTTGCGCGGCGCCGGCGGTCAGCGACGGAATTTGCAGGTCGCCGGTGCGTTTGGGGGCCAGGGTCAGACGCCAGATGCTGGTGGCTGCGACCGTGCCATTGACCATGCTGATCTGGTTGCGGCGACCGCGGTCGAGAATTTCAAAATTGGCAGCGAGCGGCGAAAAATCCGGATCATCGGACGTTTTGCCGGGATAGGTCAGCGTCAGCTCAAGCGTCTCGCCGCTTGCCAGCGTGGTGCGATCCACGCTGGCGGCGAGTTCTTCCATCGCTGCCAGCGCGGACGGCGGGGCCGCCAACAGCAGTGCCGCGACAACCCACGCGGCCAGCACCAGACTTCTTGCCATCAGCGTGTTGGCGTGCAACTTCACCAGCGTTCTCCTGCCGCAGCCGGGCGCTCGCCGCGCTCCTCGCGCTGCTGGCGCTCGTAATGGAACTTGCGTCGCAACAGCCCGCCGGGATCATCCGGCAAGGCCCGCAGTTGCTGTTCCTGGGTTTGAATTTCCGCCGGGGTCAGCCGCTGGGTGCTTTGCGATGGCGCGTTCTCGCCGCCCGATTGGGCGGCCCCGGATTCTTTTTGCGGCGGGCTGGGCGGCATCCGCTGGGTCAGCGTCCGCAGTGGATTTGGCGCCGGCTTGTTGTGCCGTTTCGTGGTTGTCGTCAGCCGCGGAATCGGCATCCGGTTGTTTGGCATCGGCATTTTTTGGTGGCGCTTCGGCGCCGTTTTCTTCCGGTTTCTTGGCGTTGGCTGATGGGTCGCCGGATTTTTCCGCGCCGTCGGCTGGCTGCGACTGGCCGTTTTCACCGGCATCCTTATTGTCCGCGCTTGACGGTTGTTGCTGATCGTTGGCGTCTGCCTCGGGCTTGGCGTCGTCGCTGCTTTTTTCGTTTTGCTTTTCCTGCTGCTGTTTTTTTTGCTGCGCTTGCTCCTGTTGTTTTTGCACGCGCTGGACCAGCTCACGGTTGAAACTGGCATCGGCAAGGCCGGGATCGAGTTCCAGGGCGCGGTCGTAGGCGGCGATCGCGCCCGGATAATCACCGCTGCGCGCCAGGGCGTTGCCGCGGTTGTAGTGCGCGCTGGCATCGTCGCGTTTGTTGAACTCCGTCGCTGCCGTTCCCAGATCGCCGGCACGATAGGCGGCGGTGCCGCGCCGCGCCGGATCGCGGAATTCCTTCTGGGCGGTGGCGGCGTCGCCGGCGTCGAGGGCGCGCTGGCCGCGCTGGTCGGGGCGCTGCCAGAAATCCTGCCACTCCAGTGCGCGCGCCGCCGGGGTGCCCGCCAACAGCGGCGTCAACAGCAGCATCGCGAACAGTCCGCGCCGCCAGGCCAGCACGGCAAACGGCAGCAGCAGCAGCGCCAGCCAGGGGCCTTCGTCGCGCCGCGTGTCGTGGTTTTGCTGGAGTGCCAGGGTCCGCTCGCGGGCCTGGGCCGCGAAGGTTTGGGTCAGCATTTGCACATCCCGAGTGTCGGCACTCAGTTCCACATAGCGCCCGCCGTGCCGTCCGGCGAGGTTTCGCAGGGGTGCGGGATCGAGGCTTGCGATCAGGATGTTGCCGGAGCCATCGCGCACGAAACCGCCGCCGGGCAGTGGCGCCGGAGCGCCCGCCGCGGTGCCGGCGGCGAGTATCGACAGCCGGACCCCTTGGGCGGCGGTGAGCTGTGCGGTCATGGCGGTGGCGGCCTCCGGGCTGACGCCGTCGGTGATCAGCAGGATGTCGCCCTGTTGCTCGCCCACGTTGGCGAGCAGTTCGAGGGCTTTGGCGAGGGCGATTTCGGGAGCGCTGCCGGGCGCCGGCAGCAGATCGGGGGTCAGCGCGGGCGCCAGGGCGGCGAGGGTGCGGGCATCATCGCTCAGCGGCGTCACCACATGGGCGTCGCCGGCGTAGGCGATGAGAGCGGTGGTGCCCTCGTGGCGCGCGGCCAGCAGATCCAGGAGTTTCAGCCGGGCGCGGGTGAGGCGGTCGGGTTTGAGATCCTGGGCGAGCATCGACGGCGACAGATCGAACAGGATCACCAGCGGCTGCTCGCTGCGATACACCGGCTGCGGCAGCTCGCGCCAGCTCGGTCCGGCGAGCGCGAGCGCGGCGATGCTCCAGGCGACGAGCGCGATCCACGGCAGCCGTTGTCGCTGCGGTGCAGCGCGCTGCTCCAGCAACCAGGGCAACAGGTCGGGGGCGATGACGCGCGCCCAGTCACCGGCGCTGGCGTGGTGCCGGTGCAACAGTACGGCAAGCCCCGCGGCCGGCAGCAGCGCCAGCAGCCACCAGGGACGCAGCCACTGAAAGCGGCCGATCAGTTCCAGGAGTTCAGCCATGCAGATCCTCCCGGGCCGCGAAGGCGAGCAGCAGGCTGGCGAACAGGGCCGCCGCCAGGGGCCAGTGCGCCAGGGAACGCAGCGGCCGCACGGTGTCGGGTGCCTGCGCCACGGGTTCCAGGCTGTCCAGCTCGCGATAGATGGCGTCGAGCTCGGCGGGGTTGCGCGCGCGGAAGTAGCGCCCGCCGGTGGTGTCGGCCAGCATCCGCAGGCCGGCTTCATCCAGGTCGGCGGAGGGATTGACGCGCCGCGCGCCGAACAGGGTGCGTTGTATCAGTTCGTCGGCGCCGATGCCGATGGTGTAAATGCGGACGTGGTTGGTGGCGGCGAGCTGGGCCCCCTGGGCGGGCGTGATCCGGCCGGCGTTGTTGGCGCCGTCGGTGAGCAGGATCAGTACACGGCTGGCGTCGGGCCGGTCGCGCAGACGCTTGACCGCAAGCCCGATGGCATCGCCAATCGCGGTGCCGTCGCCGGCAAAGCCGATCACGGCCTCGTCGAGCAGGGTCTTGAGCGTCTGGTGGTCAAACGTGAGCGGCGTGTGGAGATAGGCTTCGCCGCCGAACAGGATCAGCCCGAGGCGATCCTGGGGACGGCGTATCACGAAATCGCCGACCACCGCCTTGATCGCGGTGAGGCGGTCCACCAGCTTGTCGCCGAGCTCCATGTCGCGGATCTCCATGCTGCCCGAGATGTCCACCGCCAGCAGCAGATCGCGCCCGCTGGTGGGCAGTGCGGCGGGTTCGCCGGTCCACACCGGGCGCGCGGCGGCGCCGAGCAGGGCGAGCCAGATCAGCGCCAGCAGGGCGAGACGCAAGCGGTGGTGCGGGCTGCGGCCGGTCGTGATTTCACGGTCCGGGAACAGCGCGGCATAGGCGGGCGCGCGCAGCGCGGTGAGATTGGGTTCGGTCGCGCGCCGCCAGCGCCGGTACAGCCAGGGCAGGGGTGCCAGCGCGAGCAGCCAGGGCCACTCCAGACTTACCACAGCGGGCCTCCGGCGCGGCGAATCCATTCCCGCGTCACTACAAACAGGGTCCGCGCCTCGGTCTTGGTCAGCGCTTCCGGTGTCGGCGCATAGAGCAGCCGGGCGACCTTGTCGAGGGCCAGCGCCGCCTTCAGTCGGCTGTCGCTGGTGGCATCGATCAGCACCAGCAATTCATCCGTCGGCAGAGCGGCGGCCTGCTCGTGCAGCGGGATCGAGCGGGCGGTCTGGCGGGCGAGCACCAGCAGCGCCTTGGCCAGGCGCGCGCTGTCGCCGTCGCGTTCGAAGTCGCGCCACAACTGATCGACGCGGCGCTTGGCTTCTCGGGCGAAGCGCCGATTCCGGTGGCGGCGCCGCGCGGCCAGCAGTCCCCAGGCGGTGAGCAGAATCACCAGCAGCGCCAGGATCCACCAGCCCGGGGCCGGCGGCCACCAGGACGGCGGTGGCGGGGGATGGATGTCGCGCAATTGCGCGAGCGGATCGGGGGTCATCGGCGGCCTCCGCGCGTGCTGCCGTAGTGGCGGCGCAGCAGCACTTGCGGATCCTCGGCGGTGGAGATCCGGATCAGACTCAGGTTCAGCCGGTTCGCCAATGCTTGCAGACCGGCGTTTCTGAGGTGAGCTCGCTGCTCGAATTCGCGGCGCGCATCGGGATTGCGGCTGTCGATAACCCGCAGTTGATTCGCGGCGGTGCGGACCGTGTAGCGCCCGGGCGGTGGCAGCGCCGTTTCCAGGGGATCCTGCACCGCCATCAGGGTGATGTCGCAGTGGCGCGACAACTCGAACAGTTGACGTTCGACGCCCGGCTGGTCCGCCAGGTCGTAAAAATCGCTGATCAGGAACAGGGCGGCGCCGGGATGGGCGATACGCCGCACTTCTTCGATCATTTGTTCCAGATGGTGGCGGTCCGCTTGCGGCGCGACCAATTGCCGTGCGGTTTCACTCAGCGCGCGCAGCAGGTGGAGTACTCCCAGGTGCCCGCGTCCGGCGCGGATGTGGTGCGCGGTGGCGGTGCCGAAGACCAGACCGCCGATGCGGTCGCCGGCGCGGGCGCCGGTCCAGGCCAGGGTCGCGGCGAGCTCGCAGGCGACCGTCGACTTGAGGCGCTGGCTGCCGAAGAACATGGGCTGGCGTAGATCGACGACCAGATGCACCGGGCGCTCGCGCTCTTCGCGAAACACCTTGGTGTGGGGTTCGCTGCGCCGCGCGGTGACGCGCCAGTCGATGCTGCGCACGTCGTCGCCGGGCTGATAGACGCGCACTTCCTCGAATTCCATGCCGCGCCCGCGCCGGCGCGAGCTGTGGCCGCCGCCGGTGGTGCGGGCGACGCGGCGCGGAAACAGCCCGAGGTGCCGCGCGTGGTGGCGCAGTCGTGCCAGACTTTCCGCGCTGGGCGCGACGGCGCCCGGTACCGGGTCGGAGTGGGTCATGGAATCCGGCTCAGGCGGACGGAACGGCAGCGAGCAGTTGCGCGATCGCCTGACCGGTGGTGACGCCTTCGGCTTCGGCCTCGAAATTGAGCAGGATCCGGTGGCGCAGGACATCGGGCGCGATGTCGCGAATATCGTCCGGGGTGACGTAGTCGCGGTCGTCCAGCCAGGCCATCACGCGCGCACAGCGATCGAGCGCAATGGTGGCGCGGGGACTCGCGCCATAGTTTATCCAGTTTTTGATGTTAGGGCCGTATCCCTTTGTATTTCTTGTCGCCAGGATCAATTGAACGAGGTATTCCTCGACGGCGGAGTCCATGTGCACGGCGAGTGCTTCACGGCGCGCGGCGAAGATCACGTCCTGTGTCAGAGGCGAAAACGGCGTGCCGGTGGTGCCGGCGGCCTCATCGCGGGCCAGCGCCAGGATGCGGCGCTCGGCGGCCGCGTCGGGATAATCGACCAGCACATGCAGCAGGAAGCGATCCAGTTGGGCCTCGGGCAACGGGTAGGTGCCTTCCTGTTCGATGGGATTCTGGGTGGCCATCACCAGAAACAGCGGCGGCAGCGGATAGGTTTTCGCGCCCACGCTGATCTGGCGTTCGCCCATGGCTTCGAGCAGCGCGGCCTGGACTTTGGCGGGCGCGCGGTTGATCTCGTCGGCGAGTACCAGATTGTGAAACAGCGGGCCGGGCTGAAACGTGAAGGAGCCGGTTTCCGGGCGATAGATGTCGGAGCCGGTGATGTCCGACGGCAGCAGATCCGGGGTGAACTGAATGCGGTGGAAATCGGCGGCAATGGCGCCGGCCAGCGAGCTGATGGCGCGGGTCTTGGCCAGGCCGGGCGCGCCTTCGACCAGCAGGTGGCCGTCGGCGAGCAGGGCGATCACCAGGCGCTGACAGAGTCCCGACTGGCCGACGATGCGGTGGTTGAGGTGGTGGAGCAAGGCGTGCAGCTGTTCGCGGGGTGACATATGTGCGCCGGGTGACATGGGTTCCTTGGTCGTCGCGATGGAAGGGGCGGAATTGTGCCGGGGTTGGAGCGCGAATGGCAGTCCGGGTTCCGTGTCGAACGAACCGCCAGCGCCGAAGGCTATAATGCCGGCCCTGTCGGGATCGGTTGCCCTCGTCATGTACGCCGCACTGCGCCGCGCGCTTTTCCTGCTGCCTCCCGAGACTGCGCACGCATTTGCGCTGGCGGCCCTGAAAGTTCGCGCCGGTCTGTTGCCCCTGGCACCACCGCCGGTCGCGGCGCCGATCGATGTCATGGGGCTTCGCTTTCCCAATCGCATTGGTCTGGCGGCCGGGTTCGACAAGGACGGTGTCTGTATCGACGGGCTGGGGAGTCTGGGTTTCGGCTGCATCGAAGTGGGGACGGTGACCCCGCGTGCGCAGCCCGGCAATCCGCAACCGCGGCTGTTTCGCCTGCCCGGGCAACACGCCCTGATCAACCGTATGGGGTTCAACAATCTGGGCGTGGATCACCTGGTGGCGCAACTCCAGCGCCGGCGTTACCCGGGCGTGCTGGGCATCAATATCGGCAAGAACCTCACCACGTCACTGGAAGCGGCAGCGGGTGACTATTTGCTGTGCCTGGAGCGGGTTTACCCCCATGCCGACTACATCGCGGTCAATATTTCCTCGCCCAATACGCCGGGGTTGCGCGAACTTCAGTTTGGCGCCTACCTCGAGAATCTGCTCGCGCAACTGAGCGCGCGGCGGCAGCAGCTTGCGCAGCGCTGGGGGCGGCGCGTGCCGCTCGCAGTCAAGATTGCCCCCGACATGAGCCCGGATGAACTGCGGCAGGTGGGCGGAATTCTGGTCGCGCAGGGCATCGATGCGGTGATCGCGACCAATACCACGATTGCGCGGGATGGCGTTGCCGGCGCGCCGCACGCGACCGAAGCGGGTGGCCTGAGCGGCGCGCCCCTGCGCGAGCGCAGCACCGAAGTCGTGCGGCTGCTGGCGTCCGAGTTTGGCGCGCGCCTGCCGGTGATCGCGGTCGGTGGTGTCGAGACCGGCGCCGATGCGGCGGCCAAGATTGCCGCTGGTGCGGTGCTGGTACAGCTCTATACGGGGTTTATCTACTGCGGTCCGGGGCTGGTCCGCGAGGCCGTCGCGGCGACCGCTCGGGCCGCCGCTTCGGCATCTTGATATTTATGAAGAATGATTTTTAACTATTTGAAATCAAAAAGAAACGATCTTGGCCTGAACGGCGCGGAGATTGTAACCGTCGTATTGGTCGGCACGGCCTTCGCGCCAGCCCTGCAGCCAGCTCTGGCCGATTTCGGTAGCGGAATCATAGGGACAACTGGTACGTGAGCGATTGTCGGAACCGGCTTGATAGCCTTTGGTGAATACGCGTTGAAGGGGGTTGCGTTTGCATCGCTTCATAGACACGAATCTCCAGCCTGGGGCGCCATGAGAGCTGCCCGATGGTAAAGGTCGATTCCCCTGATGGGGAGAACAGTTCACCAGATCGATCCACTGCTGTCGAAGATCAATCTGTCATATACAACCAACACGCTATTCCTTCCTGTAACCAATTGGTCATCTGATGACGGACGCCAGACAGTGGTTTGTGACTTGCCCCCGCGGCATGGAGGGGCTGCTGGCCGCCGAGCTTGGTGGGCTCGGCGCCGAGGCGGTGAAGGAGTCGGTGTCGGGGGTGGCGGTCAGCGGCCCGGTGGCGCTGGGCTATCGCGCCTGTCTGTGGTCGCGGTTGGCCAACCGGGTGTTGCTGGTGTTACTGGAGACCGGGGTCGATGACGGCGACCAGTTGTACCGCGCCGCCAGCGAAGTGGATTGGTCGGCGCAGCTTGATCAGAACGCCAGTATTGCCGTGGATTTTATCGGCACCTGGGGCGGCGTTCGCCACACGGTATTCGGCGCGCAGCGCGTCAAGGACGCTATCGTCGATCATTTCCGCGCCATTGCTGGCGCGCGTCCCAGCGTGGATGTCGCGGACCCCGATATCCGCATCAACGCACGGTTGCACCGCGGCCGGCTGACGCTGAGTCTGGATTTTTCCGGCGCCAGCCTGCATCGGCGCGGCTACCGGGAGCGGCAATTGACGGCTCCCCTGAAGGAAAATCTCGCCGCCGCCCTGTTGCTGCGCGCCGGCTGGCCGGAGATTGCGGCGGCCGGCGGAGAACTGCTCGACCCCATGTGCGGCAGCGGCACCCTGGTCATCGAAGCGGCGCTGATGGCGGGGGACATCGCGCCGGGGTTGCTGCGCGAGCGCTTCGGTTTTCATGCCTGGCGGGGGTTCGATGCCGCGCTCTGGGACGAGTTGATCGCCGTGGCCGCGGCCCGGCGCGCCAGTGGAAGCGAGCGTCTGCCGCGCCTGGAAGGGCGCGATCGGGATCCGGCGGCCATCGCCATCAGCCGTGCCAATGCCGAGACCGCGGGGCTCGGCGACCGCTTGCGCTTCGAGCGCGGACAACTGGACGATCTGGGTGCGCGCGGGGCGACAGGGCTGGTCATCACCAATCCGCCCTATGGTGAACGCCTCGGCGATGCGCAGGAGCTGGTCGCCACCTACAGCGAGCTGGGTGCCGCCATCAAGCGCCAGTGCGCGGGCTGGCGCGCCGCCATCATCACCGCCAACCCCGATCTCGGCCACGCCCTCGGGCTCAAGGCCGAACGGCGTTACCAGTTTTTCAACGGCGCGCTGGCGAGCCAGTTGCTGATCTGTTCGATCCACACGGCGGATCAAGCGGCGGCGGCGCGGGAATTTCATGAAGCGCGAGCCGAACAGCATCGCGCGGGCATCACCATGCTCGCCAACCGGCTGATCAAGAATCGCCGCCGGCTCGCCCCCTGGGTGAAGCGGGAGGAGATTCAGTGCTATCGGCTCTACGACGCCGATCTGCCGGAGTACGCCGTCGCAATCGATTGCTACGGCGAGGCCGTGCATGTGCAGGAGTACGCGCCGCCCGCCACGGTGTCCGAGGCGACCGCCCGGCGCCGTCTCGGCGAGGTGGCGGCGGCCATCGCCGAGGTACTGCAACCGGACCCGAGCCTGGTGTTCACCAAACGCCGCGAGCGCCAGTCCGGATCCAGTCAGTATCAGCCTTTGGGCGACGGCAGCAATATGGGCGTCTTCCAGGTGCGGGAAGGGCGCGCGGTATTCGAGGTGGATCTGGCGTCGTATCTCGACACCGGCCTGTTTCTGGACCATCGGCCGGTACGGCGCCTGATCGCCGGGCTGGCTTCGGGTCAGCGTCTGCTCAACCTGTTCTGCTACACCGCGACGGCCACCGTGCAGGCCGCCCTGGGCGGCGCCTCGGCCAGTCTCAGCATTGATCTGTCGAACACCTACCTGGACTGGGCCTATCGCAACTTTGTGCTCAACGGCATCGCCGGCGAGCGTCATCGCCTGCTGCGCGCGGATTGTCTGGATTGGCTGCGGAGCGCCGGGCATGAGCACGCCGGCGCTTTCGATCTGATCTTTCTGGATCCGCCGACATTTTCCAATTCCAAAAAAATGACCGATACCCTGGATGTCCAGCGCGATCATTCCGGTCTGATCCGCGCCAGCATGGAGCTGCTCGCGCCCGGGGGCACGCTGGTGTTTTCGAATAATTTCCGCCGCTTTCGCCTGGATGCGGAGATTGCCGAGGAGTTTGGCATCGAGAACGTATCGACACGCACGCTGGATCCCGATTTCCGGGGCGATGAGCGCATCCATCATTGTTGGCTGATCCAGCACCGGACGTCCGCGTGAACTTGACCACGCTCATTCTCTATACCGGCAGCGGTTGTCACCTGTGCGAGCAGGCGCGCGCAGTTGCCGAACCGGTCGCCGCGCAGGCGGGCTGGTCTCTGGCGGAGGTGTCGATCACCGGCAACGCCGAGCTGACCGCCGCCTATGGCATCCGGATACCCGTGCTCCGTACTCCGGACGGGCACGAACTCGGCTGGCCGTTCAGCCCCGGCAAAGTCCGCCGCTGGTTGCTGGCCGCACCCTCATCAACCCCCTGATATCGGGTCAGGGTCGGTAGCCTCCGGACTGTCCACCGGGTCCGGGATCCGGCTGGCCAGCACCTTGTCGATACGCCGGCCGTCGAGGTCGACCACTTCGAGGTGCCACTGCTCCCAGACACCGATGTCGCCGGTGTGCGGCACGCGGCCGAGCAGCCACATCATCAGTCCGCTCAGGGTGTGATAGTGGTTCTTGTCTTCTTCGGGCACGGTCTTGAGGCCGAGACGGTCCTTGAGCTCGGGAATGGGGATCATGCCGTCGATCAGCCAAGAGCCATCCTCGCGCTGCACCGCCCAGGCTTCGTCCTGATCCCAGGGTTCGAATTCTCCGGTGACCGCTTCGAGCACGTCCTGGAGGGTTGCCAGACCCTGGACTTCCCCGTATTCGTCCACCACGAAGGCCATCTGGGTGCGCGACACCCGGAAGTGATCGAGCAGCTCCATGCCGGACAGCGATTCCGGGACATAGGTGGGTGCGGTCAGGTGTGTATCGATATTGACCTGTTCGCCGCGCAGGGACTGCTGCGCCACCTGCTTGGCGGTGATGATGCCGACGATATCGCCGAGACCGCCGCGACAGACCGGGAACCGGGAGTGGTCCGACTCGGTCATGCGCGCCAGATTCTCGTCGCGGGATTTTTCCAGATCGAGCCATACGATATCGGTGCGCGGTACCATCAGCGAGCCGACCTGACGCTCATCGAGGCGAAACACATTGCGCACCATCTGGCGCTCGTTTTCCTCGATCACGCCGGCCTGGGAACCTTCGTCCAGCAGCGCGTGAATCTCTTCCTCGGTCACGATGGCGGCGCCCGAGTCCTTTTGTCCCATGAGTCGCAACAGTCCGGCGGTCGACCAGCTCAGCAGATGCACGAAAGGCCGCGTGGCCACCGACAGCGCGCGCATTGGCCGCGCCACCAGGCGCGCGATGCCCTCGGGATTGATCTGGGCGATGCGCTTGGGCACCAGTTCGCCCGCGACGATCGACACATAGGTGATCACAATCACCACCAGTGCGGTCGCGCCGATCTCGCTGGGGGTTTGTGCCAGACCAAGATCCTGCAGCCTGCGTGCAAGGGGTACGGCGAGCGCGGCCTCGCCGAAGATACCGTTCAGAATGCCGATCGACGTGATGCCGATCTGAATCGTGGACAGAAACCGGGTCGGCTCGGAGCCGAGCTCGATGGCGGCGGCGGCGCCCGCGTCGCCCTCCTCGGCGAGGCGTATCAGACGCGCACGCCGCGCCGCGACCAGGGCGATTTCGGACATGGCAAAGCCGCCGTTGATCAGGATCAGTACGGCGAGAATCAGGATTTCCATGGTATGGCCATTGGCGGAAAGATGGCGCCGGGATGGCCCGGCGCGCGGCGTTCGGGAGGCTGCCCGCTACTGTCCGAAGCGTCCGGCATGGTCAGAGCGGCTGCTGGCGTTCTTGTGGCGAGAGAATATATTCGGTAGTGCCCAGACGATGCGCGTAGATCGCCGAGAAGGTGAGTACGTTCTGCACATAGTTGCGGGTTTCGACGAACGGAATGGCTTCAATCCAGGCATCGAACGGCAGGCGTCCGCCGCTTGCGGTGAGCCAGCCGCGGACGCGGCCGGGACCGGCGTTATAGGCGGCGGTGGCAAGAATCCGGTTGTCCTGGAAGCGGTCGAGCATGTCGCGATAATAGCTGGTTCCGAGTGCGATGTTCAGTTCGGGGTCGTACAGCTGGTTCTCGGTGCGATAGGGAATGCCGTGGGCGCGGGCGACTTCGTTCGCCGTCGCCGGCATCATCTGCATCAGGCCACGCGCGCCCGCAGGGGAGAGCGCTTCAGTCCGGAAGGCGCTTTCCTGACGGGCGAGTGCCAGCATCAGCGGCAGCGGGAGCCCCAGACGCTCGGACTGGGTTTCGAACGGCTCGCGGTGCAGCACCGGGAAGCGGGCATCGATTTCGTCCCAGCGACTCGCCTTCACCATGGCGAGGATCGCCTGGTAGTGCCATTCCCAGCGGTGGGCAAGATGGCCGGCGGCGAGCCACTCGGTTTCGGTCAGGTTGCGGGTTGCCCGCCACCATTCGCGGGCGGCGTCGAGCTCCTGCCCGTGGTAAAGCAGCTCGCGCACCCGCTGTAGCGCGGGCCGCTCCGTCAGCGCGGCGATGGCGGCTTCATCCGGCTTTTCTTCGCTCCGCGCCATGGTGTAGCTCTGGTCCAGCCAGTCGCAGGCGAGAAAGCCGTAGAAACTGCGCTGGGTGGCCAGCTCGGCGAAAGTGGTTGCCGCGGTGCTGGCATCGGACTCGCCCAGCAGTTGCAGCGCCCGCACGCGCCAATAGCGCCAGCGCGGCTCCGTCTGCAGCGAAGCCGGCAATTGATCGATGCCGGTAGCGAGCGCACGCCAGTCGCCCGCGGCGATATGGCGCCGCAGATACCATTCGTGGAATCCGCTGTCGAGCAGATCGCCGTGACGTTGAATCTGTTCGGCCACTTCGCTGGCATGGCCCTGTTCGTACAGGGCGCGCACGATGGCGGTCTGCACACGACTGCGGGCAGCAACGTCGAAAGCGGGATTGCGCTGGTAGTACTGCCAGTGCTCCAGGGCCTGCAGGGCATCGGTGCGGGCGGCGCGCGCCAGTGTCTGCGCGAGCAGCGCGACAACCTCGGGGTTGCGCTCGGGAAGCAAAGCATGATTGCTCAGCAGGGCGGGATTCTGATGGAGCTGTAGATAGCGCGCGGCCCGGGAGCGGACGGACGCCGAGACAAAAAAGCGCTCGAGGTGGCGGGCCAGGCGTGGCTGGTCGGCCAATACCGCCTTGGCGTAGCGCTGCCAGGCAATGGCCTCGGTGATCGCGCCGGTACGGTTCAGCAGCGCAAACAGACTGTCGCAGCCCTCCGGTTGGGAGTGGCCCACATTCCAGAGGACGAGGCCGGCGCGGATGGCATCGAGACGCTCACCCGCGTGGTAGCGCGCTTCCTGGTATTGGCACGCGAATTCCAGGGTATGAACGGAATCGCGGTAGTACGCCAGAAAATTGTGCCACTCCTGCTGCGCGTAAAACTCCCGCAGCAGACGCGTGCGCAGGCGATTGGCAAGGGGCATGTCGCCCTGATCGGCCAGAAAGCGGTCGATGGCTTCGCGCGCTGCGGGATAGCGGGCGGAGCCGAGGGTCTCGTATTCCAGATAGGGGTACAGGGGGTAATCGTGCAGCGCTTCGCGCAGCCTGAAAAACTCGGCCCAGTCGTTGTTGGCGGCCGCCTGTTGCGCGGCGCGGTAGGTTGCGCGCTGTGTGTCCAGCGCATCGGCGACCGCCGGAGCCGCGGATAACAATAAAAGGTGCGCCAACCACAGCAGCGCCGGCAACACCAGCCGGGGTGTGCGCCCTGCCAAAACCCGTGCACCGATGTGAACGCCGCGCGTGGCGTACTGTTTCATGGGAGTGCCGTTTTCCCGACGTCTGCCTTCAGCTCTTTTGCTCCGGGTTGATGCGTACGGCGAGCACGTCGCAGGTCGCGCCGTGCAATACGCCGTTGGCGGTAGACCCGAAAATCAGGGTCAGTCCGTGGCGTCCGTAGCTGCCCACGACGGCGAGATCCACGGCGTTTTCACGGGCGAAGCGATGCATTTCCTGGGCGGGCTGGCCAATGAGGATATGGCATTGCGCGGCCTCAAAGCCATTTTCCCGGGCGAGGATCTGCAATCGCTCACGGGCCTGCTCTTCGAGCCGGACCTGGAGTTCGCCGAGATCCATAGGGATATCGCCGCCATAGGCGAAGGAAAGCGGTTCCTGGACATGGACCAACGACAGTCGCGCGTCGCTTTCGCCAAGCAGCTCGCGTACCCGGCGCATCACTTGTGCGGATTCCGGCGACAGATCGAGGCCCACGAGGACGTGCTTGTAGACTGCCATGGCATAGCTCCGAAGGCCTTGATGGCGGCAGTGTAACTGCTCCCCGGGGGCGAGCAACAGCGACGGAAATCAATGGGTCGCTGCCGACGGCGGCGAGAACTTCGGCTTGACCCCCGCAGGGTCACCCCTTATATATGCGCGGGTTCGGCCGCCGGGTGGCGGTTGTTTTTTTATGGGAAGAAGCGAGTTTCATGGGTAAGTCATTGGTTATAGTGGAATCGCCCGCCAAAGCGAAAACCATCAACAAGTATTTGGGCAACGACTTTATCGTCAAGTCGAGTGTCGGGCATATCCGTGATTTGCCGATGGGCGGCGGCGCGAAGCCGGCGGCCACGGATCGTACCGCTGCCGGCCGCCGCGGGAAGGCAGGCAGCGTCGAGGACAAGGCGCTCATCAAGGCGGAAAAAACTCGGGAGCAACTGGTGCGCCGCATGGGCATTGATCCCGAGCATGGCTGGGCAGCGGACTACCAGGTGCTGCCGGGCAAGGAAAAAGTCGTCGAAGACCTGAAAAAAGCCGCCAAATCCGCCGATGCCATCTATCTCGCCACCGACCTTGATCGCGAAGGGGAGGCGATTGCCTGGCATCTGCGCGAAATCATCGGTGGTGCCGATGATCGCTACCGGCGTGTGGTGTTCAACGAGATCACCCAGAAGGCGATTCGCGAGGCCTTCGCGCATCCCGGTGAGCTCGATCTCAATCGGGTCAATGCCCAGCAGGCACGGCGTTTTCTCGACCGGGTCGTGGGCTTCATGGTATCGCCGCTGCTGTGGGAGAAAATCGCCCGCGGTCTGTCAGCGGGACGCGTGCAATCGGTGGCGGTGAAGCTGATTGTCGAGCGCGAGCGGGAGATCCAGGCGTTCCAGCCCGAAGAGTACTGGACCCTGCATGCGGAGCTCGCCAAAGCGACGGGCGCGCAGGTGCGCTTCGAAGTAAAAAAAGTTGGCGAGCAGAGCTATCGACCGACTACCGACGCGGAATCCGCGCGCGCGGTCGCGGCGCTGCGCGACGCCGCCTTTCGCGTTGCGGCGCGGGACGATACTCCGACCCAGACGCGGCCGTCGGCGCCCTTCATTACCTCGACGCTGCAACAGGCGGCGAGTACCCGCCTCGGGTTCGGCGTCAGGAAAACCATGACGCTCGCGCAGCGCCTCTACGAGGCCGGCCATATCACCTACATGCGTACCGACTCCACCAACCTGAGCGCGGACGCGGTGGCGGCCTGCCGCGCGCTGATCGAAACCCGCTACGGCAAGGACTATGTGCCCGCGCAGCCCAACAGCTACAGCGCCAAGGCCGGTGCCCAGGAGGCCCACGAGGCGATTCGGCCCTCGGCGGTCGAGGTGCCGGAAGCTGACTTGCAGGGTGTCGATGACGATGCAAAACGACTGTATCAACTGATCTGGCAGCAGTTTGTTGCCTGCCAGATGATGCCGGCCCGCTTTACCAGCACGGGCGTCACCGTGATGGCCGGCGACTACGAATTGCGGGCGCGGGGCCGGGTGGTGCTGTTCGACGGATTCTTGCGCGTTCTGCCGGCGCAGCGCAGCAAGGACGATGTCGAGCTGCCGGAGCTCACGGTCGATGAAGTGCTGCGGCTGGTAGAGCTTCTGCCGCAGCAGCATTTCACCAAGCCTTCCCCGCGCTACACCGAAGCGACCCTGGTGCGGGAGCTGGAAAAGCGGGGCATCGGTCGCCCCTCGACGTACGCCGCCATCATCTCGACCATCCAGGAGCGCGGCTATGTGCGCCTGGAGACCCGGCGGTTTCACGCGGAAAAGATCGGCGATATCGTCACCAGTCGTCTGGACGAAAATTTTTCCGATCTGATGGATTACGGCTTCACTGCCGCCATGGAGCAGCAGCTCGACCGGGTCGCCGAGGGCGAGCTCGACTGGCGGCAGGTGTTGGACGGCTTTTACGCGGGCTTTACCGAAAAGCTGGCGCGCGCGAAGGACGGCGAGGGTGGCATGCGATTGAATGCCGCCGTGGACACGGACATTCCCTGCCCCTTGTGTAACCGCCCGATGCAGATTCGCACCGGCAGCACCGGCGTTTTCCTGGGCTGTTCCGGGTACGCCCTGCCGCCCAAGGAACGTTGCAAGGGCACCCGGAACCTGATTCCGGGCGATGAAGCGATACAGATCGACGAAGACGACGAGGCCGAATCGCGACGGCTGTTGAGCAAACGGCGCTGCGCCCGCTGCGGCACCGCGATGAACGGTTACCTGGTCGACGCCAAAACCAAGGTCCATATCTGCGGCGCGAGTCCGGATTGTCCCGGCTATGAAGTCGAAACCGGCAGCTTCCGCCTCAAGGGCTATGAAGGGCCGGTGATCGCCTGCGACAAGTGCGGCAGCGAAATGCAGCTCAAGTCCGGCCGCTTCGGCAAATACTTCGGCTGCACGGCGGCGACCTGCGGCAACACCCGCAAACTGCTGCGCAGCGGTCAGCCGGCGCCGCCGAAGGTGCCGGCCATTCCCATGCCGGAACTGCGCTGCCAGAAGGTGGACGACCACTATGTGTTGCGCGATGGCGCCGCTGGCCTGTTTCTCGCGGCGAGTCAGTTTCCCAAACACCGGGAGACCCGTGCCCCGCTCGTGTCGGAACTGCTTCCGCACCGTGACGGCATTGATCCCAAGTACCAGTACCTGCTCGATGCTCCGCAGCGCGATCCGGCGGGCAATCTGGCGCTGATACGATTCGGGCGCAAGACCGGCGAGCACTATGTGCAGACCGAGATCGACGGCAAGGCAACGGGTTGGCGTGCCGATTTTCGCGACGGCCTGTGGCAGGTTACCGACAAGAGCAAGTAGTTGCCGGGCTGACCGGGGCGCCTCGGGGCGCTCCGGTGCGGACTGTGAGCCGGGCTGCTATACTGAAACATTGACCGCATGAGTGGTGATTGGATGGCCTCATCTCTCTACGAAATCATCGAGCTTCCGGACGGTGAGTTCACGTTGCAGCGTTCCGGCGAAGATGGCGAACCGCTGGTGAGAATCGAATTTTCCGAGGAGGCCCGGGTTTATCTGCGGGGTTCGGGTCTGGATGTGGCCCGCGCGATGATCGATGCGGGGATTGAGGCAATCGAAAATCTTGGCACCAGCGCCGGGGTCGACGGTGTCGGCGTGTCCGGGCGGCATGTGCTCCACTAGCAGCTTGTTGGTCTGCGAGTGATGGTCGACCGGCCATCGATCGGCGGCCCCCGGGCGGTTGATATCATCAGCCGGAAGTGTTGCATTTCCGGATCTTGAGTCAGGGGTGTCACCGGCACGGTTGTAGCCTGCGGCTCGGATTGGCGGTTTCCCGTCGTGCTAAATCCTTGTGCGAACCAAACCAACGCTGATACCTTCGAGGGCGAAGGTGCTGGTGCGGAGATCCACTTCAATCGGTTGGAAGTCCGGATTTTCCGGTAACAGCCGCAACCGATGTGGCTCGGCGGTGAACTGTAGTCGCTTGACGGTCACGGCATCATCGATACGCGCTACCACGATGCAGCCGTTATTGGCCACGACGGCTTTTGCCACTGCCAGCAGATCGCCATCGCGGATCCCGACATCGCGCATGCTGTCGCCCTGGATGCGCAGCAGATAATCGGCCGGCGGGCTGAACAGCCCGGGATCAACCTGGCAATGGCCCTCCAGACATTCCTCGGCGAGGATGGGGCTGCCCGCGGCGACCCTGCCGACAATGGGCATTCCACCTGTTTCTTCATTCAACCGGATGCCACGCGAAGCCCCGGGTATCATCTGCAGCATGTCCTTGCGCGCCAGCGCGCGCAGATGCTGTTCCGCGGCATTCGCCGACCGAAAACCGAAGTGATGGGCTATTTCGGCGCGGGTGGGCGGATAGCCGTGCTGGTTTTGATAGACGCAGATGTAATCAAAAATCTCGCGTTGGCGCTTGGTCAGGACGGTGGCGGGCATCAGGTGATTGACCGTTGCGAAAAACTACTGTGATTATAGCCAGCACTGGCCGTGCCGCAAGGATTGGCGGTCGGTTGGCATGCCGATAGCGCTTGGAAGGAGGTTGCCGATGGATGAGAGCAAATTGCCGGAAGCCTGGCGGATACTGCGTATTCAGTCGGAGCTGGTCGAAGGCATCGAAGCCCTCACCCCGCTGCGCCGCGCGGTGACGGTATTCGGTAGCGCGCGGCTGGGGGAAGGCTCGCACTGGTACGAGGTCGCACTCAAAGTGGGCGAATTGCTGGGTTCCGAAGGAATCCCGGTGATCACCGGCGGTGGGCCCGGGATCATGGAGGCGGCCAATCGCGGCTGTTTCAGCACGCCGGCCGATGCGGTGGGACTCAATATCAATCTGCCCGGGGAGCAAATCCCGAACGCCTATCAGGACATTGCCCTGACATTCCGCTACTTCTTCGTGCGCAAGTTCATGTTTGTGAAATATGCGATTGGCTTCGTCATATTTCCGGGCGGTTTCGGCACCATGGACGAGTTATTCGAGGCGCTGACCCTGGTGCAGACCGCCAAGGTGAAGCCCTTCCCGATTGTATTGGTGGGCGCCGAATATTGGCGCGGTCTGCTCGACTGGATGGAGACCACCATGCAGGGCGCCGGTTGTATCGGCACGCACGAACTCAATTTGTTTACCCTGGTGGACACCGCCGAAGATGCCGCCGCGGTGATCCTGCATCACGTCCGCATGCTACAGGCCCAGTCCCTCGCCGAATAGCCTGGGTGCGTGTGCCCGGGGCGGACGGCTGCTGCTGGTAGGCTGTTAATAGTCGTCCTCGTCGCCATCGGATTTGCTGTCGTCGAATGGGTCTTCCCACAGTGGTTCACGGTAGTTCCCGCGCGGGTTATCCAATTCCTCGTCGTCGAGGTATTCGAGTTCGCGGAGATCGTCCGGCGGCTCGGCGGGCAACAGGATCATCTGTTGCCAGGTTTCGAAGTCAATCTCGCTGATGTCGCCATCGATGTATTGGATGGCGATAGTGCCGCTGTCGTCATCGACGGCAACCACCTCGAAGATTTCATCTTCGCTGACGTCCTGGTACCACTTGCTGATGACGGGGCGGCGCTTGGCCATGGCGACGGTCTCCTTGTTCTGTTCTTGTGAATCAAACTACCACCGAGAGCGGTGGCTTGGCCATACCGATCGCACCCTGGTGCCGGAGTGGGGGCGCGCGGCGCAGTCGCCCGGAGCAAGGGTTATCATAACCGCACGACCGACGAGGTAAAGAGCGACAGACCGTGAGATGTATTCCCCTGTTCCTGGTATTCCGCATCATTGAAACCGGCAGTGTGTCCAGTGAATCCTGTCATCGGCGGGCCGCGATGTGTCCATTCCGGCGCCGGACTTTGCCGAGGCGGCCGGTGCGTCAATCGGGTAACTTCACATGATGGCCGTCCCAGGCTCCGTGATGCTGGATCTCGACGGGTTGATCCTGACGTCGGAAGAGCGGGATCTGCTGTGGAGTCCAGGCGTTGGAGGCGTGATTTTTTTTTCCCGCAACATCGTTTCCCGGGCGCAGTTCATCGATCTCGTTGCCGAAGTGCGTGCGCTGCGCCCCGAATTACTGTTGGCCGTGGATCAGGAGGGCGGCAGGGTGCAGCGTCTGCGGGACGGTTATAGCGCACTGCCGGCAATGCAACGCCTGGGTGAAGCCGTGGCGCGCGATCAGGCGCACGGCGCGTGGTTGTGTCGGGAAACCGGTTGGCTGCTGGCCAGCGAGGTGCTGGCATCCGGACTCGATTTCAGCTTTGCGCCAGTGCTCGACCTTGACCGGGAGCATTGCGCGGTGATTGCCGAGCGGGCGTTTCACACGACGCCAGAGGTCGCCATCACCGCGTTGCGCGCCTTCATTGCCGGACTGCATGAGGCGGGCATGGCAGTGACGGGCAAGCATTTTCCCGGTCATGGCGGAGTTCCGGGCGATAGCCATATCGAGACTCCCCGCGATGCGCGGTCGCTGGCGATGTTGCGCGCGCATGATCTGCGCCCCTTTGCAGAGCTTGCCGGCGAGCTCGACGCGGTGATGCCGGCCCACATCGTTTACAGCGCGATCGATCACCGTCCGGCGGGATTCTCACCGTTCTGGATACAGCATTTGCTGCGCGGTGAACTCGGATTCAGTGGCGTGGTGTTCAGTGACGATCTGGCCATGAAGGGTGCCGACCTGATGGGCGGGTATCCGGAAAAGGCGCGCGCCGCGCTGGCGGCCGGCTGCGACATGTTGCTGGTGTGCAACGACCGCGCCGGCGCGATTGAAGTGCTGGCGGCGCTGGCGTCATCGAGTATCACCGCGTCGCCCCGACTGGCCACGATGCGGGCGCGGCGCCGTCCCGACTGGACTTCCCTCGAGGGTGATGCACGTCGTGGAGCCATCCAGGCTGCACTGGCCGCGTGCTGAGGGAAGGTGGGGTGAATCCGCGTATCGCAATCATCGGCGGCAGTGGTCTTCAGGCCTTGCCCGGGTTGAAGCTGGTGGAGCAAATCCCGGCGACGACGATCTGGGGATTGCCCTCGACCCCGGTGCAAGCCGGGACCCTGGATGGCGTAGAGCTCTTGTTTTTGCCGCGTCACGGTGGCGCCAGGGCGATCCCCCCTCACAGGGTAAATTACCGCGCCAATATCGCCGCGCTGGCGGAGCTCGGCGCGCGGCAGGTGTTTGCCTTTAATGCGGTGGGCGGCATCGACGCTGATTTTCCCGCCGGAACGCTGGCGGTTCCCGACCAGATCATCGATTACACCTGGGGTCGCGAGCACAGTTTCTGGGCGGACGACACCGGCGAACTGCTGCATGTGGATTTCACCCAGCCCTATGACGGTGGCGCCCGGGAGTGCCTGCTGCGTGGCGCGCGCGCCGCCGGCGTGCCCGTGGTGCCGCGCGGCGTGTACGCCGCCACCCAGGGGCCGCGCCTGGAATCCGCCGCCGAAATTCGACGCTTGCGACAGGATGGCTGCGATCTGGTGGGCATGACCGGGATGCCGGAAGCGGCGTTGGCGCGTGAAAAAAATCTCGCCTACGCGAGCCTCGCACTGGTGGTCAACATGGCGGCCGGCATTTCTGCCGCCGAAATCACCATGGCCGAGATCCGCGCGGTGATGGCACGTGAAATTCCGCGCGCGGTGCGCACACTGGCGGCCGCGGCGGCTCATGCTGCCGGCGAACTCCGGACGCCATGATGATGCCGGAGATCGCCCCGGAGTGGGGGCTCGGTGGTCTGGCGCTCAGTGCATTTTTGTCGGCGACGCTGCTGCCGGGTGGTTCCGAAGTCTTGCTTGTGCTCCTCGCCCGGCAGCATGACTGGGCGCCGGTTACTCTGTTGTGGACGGCTACCCTGGCCAATACCTTGGGAGGGCTGTCAACCTACGGTCTCGGTCGTTTGGCGGTCGCGGGGCGCGCGCCGGCGGGCCGGGGTGTGGCGGACGTCGGGGCGCTGGCCTGGATGCGGCGTTGGGGTTATCCGGCACTGCTGTTCTCCTGGCTGCCGCTCGTCGGTGATGGACTTTGCCTCGCGGCGGGATGGCTGAGGATGCAGGTGCCAGCTACGTTGCTGATGCTCTTCGCGGGTAAGCTCGCACGTTATGGCACGGTCTTATGGCTGACCATCTGAAGTTGCGTTTGCCGGATTGCGCACCGGAGACCGCGGCCCGAAGTGCGGGCTGGTCGGCGCTTGCGCTCTGTTACGGATTACTGGTGACGCTGGTGCTTGCGGGCCTTGGGTGGGTCTACTTCGGGTTTACCTATCGTGGCGACCATCTGCGCGCCAGCGATTATCACTACCCGGAGGACTACCGCCCGGCATGCGCGGGTGGTTTGGGCGCGGTCGCGGATCATGAACGCGCGCCAACGGCTGCCGGACTGCATTTTTCGGTGACGACGCCGCGCAACTATCGCGCCGATTTTGCGCATCCCCTGCTGGTGGTGTGGGCGCCTTCAGGTTTGAGCGAACAACTTTCAGAGCGCTTTACCGGGCTCACCGGTGCGGCCACTGAGCGTGGTTTCATCGTGGTGTACAGTCGCAGCGTGCCGCTGGGCGAGAAGGCCCTGCGCGCGCTCGCCGAGATCCCGGCCGCGGCAATGGCCAAGTGGTGCATCGATCCGGCGCGCGTCGCGTACACCGGCCATTCCGACGGAGGCACTGTGAGCAATGCGTTGGCAGTGCTGCCCGGACTCGACCGGCGACCGGCAGTGATCGCCCCGAGTGCCATGGGCATGCAGGCGCAGGATATGGCCGCATTCGCCTGTCCGGCACCCACGCCGGTGATGCTGATGCACAATCAGGGCGATCATCATTTTCCGGATTACGGCGTTGGCGTGGCGAACTGGTGGGCGCGCTGCAACGGATGTTCGACCCACCTCGACGCTGCGGGGTTTGCGGATTGCGAAGCGTTTTCGGGGTGCGTGGCGCCGACGTTGCTGTGTCGTGCGCCGGGAGGACACGCGCATTGGCCGGGTTTTGAGCATCGGGTGATCGAGTTCATCGATGGGGTGATGCCCCGCTAACAGGCTTGGCAGAGCGGTGCAGGACTTTCAATGTTCGTCGCGCACCGGACGTTGCCGCAGGACGAGCTTGCGGTGGATGTCGCGCAGTCGGTCATGGCGTTTCATGCCTGCCAGCAGGTCGTTGATCTCCTCGCCGCAGAGGGAGCCCTTGACGAGCAACCGCAGCGCGATGCGGTCCAGGTAAAGCTGATTATCCATGCTCTGGATAACGCGGTTGGCATCGGCGGCGAGACCATCGAGTGTGCTGGCGTTCCTGTGGCTCAGATCCACGTCCGCGAGCTCATCGTACTGGAGGCGCAAATGTTCGAGCGACAGCAACGAACGGACCGCCAGCTGATAGTCGTAACCCCCGTCGACCTGGTTGAAGGCGACGCCCTGGTACAGGGCCTGGGCTGCCGGGCCACCCAACAGGATGCGCACCGTTGACAGCGTCTGCTCCAGGGCTTCCGGCCATAACCGGCCCGGATTGCCGGGGCGTTGCATCAGGGAGGCGAGGGCGTGATTCGGTTCGAAGTGGACATGACTGGGTTCCTCGCCGACGTTCGGCTCGGTCAGCTTCGCGTGCAGCACATCGCGGAAGTAGTGATAGCAGACGAGGACATGGCCTGCCTCGTGGTAGGCGATGGCCTCCCGAGACACCTTTTGGGTGGCACCACGCGGGCGCAGCAGGTGTTCGATGTTGGGTATGCGCACTTTTGACACCGGGTGGTCCTCTTGAGCCGCGCCATGCCTGGGTGAATACCGGAAGCCCCATGTTTTTCCGTTCACCGTGAAATTGCAAGGGCGTCATCGGAGGTTCTGGGTGGTAGGATTGCGAAGCGCGCCAGGGTGAGTCCATGTTGCCGGGGGTTCGGTTGATTGGCGTTGACTAACCCCGGCCTTGCCGTATCAGTGCACACCCTGGGCCCCACACCTCAACAAAAAACAGGAAGCACAAAAATGATCAATTACATCACGTTGGGTACCAATGATCTCGATCGTGCCGGCAAATTCTATGATGAACTGCTGGCAGTAGTGGGCGGCAAGCGGGCCCTGACGACCGATAGGTCCGTGGGCTGGGTGGGACCCAAGGGGGCACCCATGCTGATGATCATGAAGCCATTTGACGGCAAACCGGCAACGCCCGGCAACGGTTCCATGGTGGCGCTGACCGCCAGTTCTCCCGAGCAGGTTGCCGCGATCCACGCCAAGGCACTGGCGCTGGGTGGCACCGATGAAGGCGCGCCCGGCCCCCGTGGCGAGGGCGCATTTCATTGCGGTTATTTTCGCGATCTCGACGGTAACAAGTTCAACGCGTTTTTCATGAAGCGTTGATCGACAGGATCCTCGCCTTGTGCGGACGGGCGGTGCCCGGACGGCATCGCCTGTGACGCCAGCCGGCTGACCAGAAACCGGTAGCCGATGTTTTCGATCATCGGTTGCCGGGCGCTGCTGCCCCCCCCCTGTTTGGTTCCCGACCCGCGAGCGCCACTTCGAGGGCTCCGCAGGGTGTGGGGGTGCCCGGTGGTACGTCAGTTCAAAACCCTGTAATCTCGAAGCGCAAGCCATCTGCGGCATCGGTGTTCTGCACCTCGCCGTTGGTATCGGCGGGGGCTGTCCTGTCCAATACCGCGGCAGGGTGATTCGACCCGCCGACGCATGATGTCGAGCACTTGATTCGGATTCGCATCGGAGTTTTAAAAATGTCCACGGCAACTGGCATCGTCAAGTGGTTCAACGCTGACAAGGGATACGGGTTCATCGCGCAAGAGAATGGCCCCGACGTATTCGTGCATTTTCGAGCAATTGTTTCGGATGGTTACAAGACATTGAAGGAAGGCCAGAAGGTCTCTTTCGAGGTTACCCAGGGTCAAAAGGGCCCGCAGGCGGAGAAAGTCGTACCCATTTAACGCCGCGTTTTCCTCGGGCTTTCGGAAAGCGCCGTGAGCAACCGCAGGTGGGATGCGCGGGAAGCGCAGTGAGTCGTTAACGCCAGGGCAGGCGATAGGCGGGTGGAGTCCGGTGCTTTCAGCGTGTACGCGTCGCCCGTACGCGAGGGCCGCTTTTGATCTCATGAAGGATGGTTTTGGCGGCACCATCAATGATAGCGGTCCCTGGCTGCCATCAAGTAGTCCACGAGCATCTGGTATTCCTGGTGTCGAGGGCTGTGCTTGCGCCAGATCAGATCGATGGAGCGGGATACGTCCTTGCCATCGAACGCCCGAATATGAATATTCTGTAGCCCCGAAATAATCCCGCTGTCTATAGCCATGCGTGGCAACAGGGTGACGCCGATTCCGTTCGCTACCATGGGAACGAGGGTGTGCAAACTGGTCGCCTCGAACGCAAGGGAAATCTGGGTGCTTTGCAGTTTGCAGGCTTCCAGCGCATGATCGCGCAGGCAATGCCCCTGTTCCAGCAGCAGGATGTCATGACCTTTGAGATCCCGCGTGCGCAGTTTGTGAATGTTGCCGAGCGGATGTCTGGCGGGATATGCCAGCACAAATGGATCCTCGAACAGATGCTGTGTGGTGACATTGGTCATCGGGTATGGCAGTGCCATCAACAGCAGGTCGAGCTCGCCGTGCTGGAGTAGATTGACCAGCTTCTCCGAGAGGTCTTCGCGGATCAGCAATTGGAACTCGGGGTGATCCCGGCGCAGTGCCGCGAGCGCAGTGGGCAGCAAGAAAGGTGCGATCGTCGGGATGACGCCCAGGCGGATGGGGCGATTGAACGGTTCCAGCGCAGCGGCTGCTTCCTCGATCAGGGCCTCCACTTCAATCAATATCTGGCGCGAGCGGCGGACCACCATGTCGCCGACGGGGGTCAGCAACACGCTCTTGTGACTGCGCTCGACGAGCGCGATACCCAGCGCGGCTTCCAGCTCCTGGATGCCTGCGCTGAGCGTGGACTGGGTGACATGACAGACCTTGGCGGCATTGCCGAAATAGTGTTCGTCGGCGACCGAGCAGAGGTACTTCAATTGCCGGAGCGTGGGCTTTTGAGCCATCGGATATATCGATCAATAATGTCAAAAAAATTAACTTTACCGATTGTAGGATAGCGACTATGGTGGTGGCAAGTTCCGTCGGGAACTGTCGACGTCCGATGGCAGACCTGCGCCATCCATTTCCTCCCAACTGACATCAGGAGAAGTTTCATGGCACTGAAAGGCACTAAAACCGAAAAAAATCTGAAGGACGCCTTTGCGGGCGAATCTCAAGCGAATCGTCGTTACCTGTATTTCGCAGCCAAGGCAGACGTCGAAGGTTACAACGATGTCGCCGCCGTGTTTCGTTCCACCGCGGAAGGTGAAACCGGCCACGCGCACGGGCACCTCGAGTATCTGGAAGAAACCGGTGATCCGGCGACCGGCCTGCCGATCGGCGGCACCGCCGACAACCTGAGAGCCGCGATCGCGGGCGAGACCCACGAATATACCGATATGTACCCCGGGATGGCGAAAACCGCGCGCGACGAAGGTTTGAGCGAAGTGGCCGACTGGATGGAAACCCTGGCCAAGGCGGAGCGCAGTCATGCCAACCGCTTCCAGAAAGCGCTGGATACACTGGGCACCTGATTACTGACAAGCCAGGCTCCGGTGTCAGTGCCGGAGCCTTTTTATTGTTTTCCGCCGCGCGTGCGGCGGTATGAGAGCCCTTCCGGACAGCGATGGAAGGGGTTCAGACAAATCCGCTTCAGGGGTTCCCAATGAGCAACGAATCCGGGGTTGGCGAAGGCAGTCTCGGGGCTCCGACGCGACATCCCCTCGACTGGCAGTCGCCCGCGTTCTGGGATCGTGAAAGCCTCGATGTCGAACTGGAACGAGTCTACGACATCTGCCACGGCTGCCGCCGCTGTGTGAGTCTGTGCGAATCCTTTCCAACGTTGTTCGACCTTGTCGATTCCTCCGAGACCATGGAAGTCGATGGCGTGGCGAAGAGCGACTACCGCAAAGTGGTCGATCAATGTTATCTGTGTGACCTCTGTTACATGACCAAATGCCCCTATGTGCCGCCCCATGAGTGGAATGTGGATTTTCCGCACCTCATGCTGCGTGCCAAGGCGGTTGATTTTCGCGAACAGGGTGCCTCTTTCCGGAATAAAGTCCTCACCAGCACGGATCGTGTCGGCAAACTGGCAAGCATCCCCCTGGTGGATGTGACGGTCAATGCGCTGAACCGCAACGCCGGTTTCCGCAAGGTTTTTGAAGCAACTTTTGGTGTGCACAGGGACGCGCCAGTTCCCGAATACCACCACAAAACCCTGCGCAAAAAAGTGGGATCGCTTGCCAAGGCCATTCCGGCGCAACGCGCGGGTCGCACCACGGGCAAAGTGGCGCTCTACGCCACCTGCTATGGAAACTACAACAGCCCGGATCTGGGCGAGGATTTTTACGCCGTATTCCAGCACAACGGCATCCATATCGAACTGGTGCCCCGCGAGCGCTGTTGCGGCATGCCAAAACTCGAACTCGGTGATCTCGACAGCGTCGATCGTGCTCGCGCGACCAATATTCCGGTGCTGGCGAAGCTCGTCGATGAAGGTTTCGATCTGATTGCGCCGGTGCCGTCGTGCGTGCTGATGTACAAGCAGGAATTACCCCTGATGTACCCGAACGACCCGGACGTCCAAAAAGTCCGGAACGCTTTTTTTGATCCTTTCGAATATCTGTTTTTGCGCCACAAGGAAGGCATGTTCAATACCGAATTCAAGCAGGGTCTCGGCGATATCGGTTATCACGTCGCCTGTCATTTGCGCGTGCAAAACATCGGCATGAAGACGCGGGACATTCTGGCGCTGATACCGGATACCAGGGTCCATCCGCAAGCGCGCTGTTCCGGCCATGACGGCACCTATGCCGTGAAGCGCGAGACCTATGCCAATGCCGTCAAGATCGGCCGGCCGGTGGCGCGCAAGATCGATGAGCTCAAACCTGCCCATTTTTCCAGCGACTGCCCGATGGCCGCAGCCCACATCGCGGATCTCGCGGAACGCGAGGAAAAACCGGAACATCCCATGACGCTGTTGCGCATGGCGTACGGACTTTAAGGGGTAATCGATGCAGAAGCTGAAACGGAGCGACTTGTGGCCGCTGGAACAGTACGCGGAACGGCGTCCCGAGTTTCGCAGGCAGGTGCTGGAGCACAAACGCGCGCGACAGGTCGCGCTCGGGCCTCATGCGCGGGTTTATTTTGAAGACCGGCTGACCATTCAATACCAGATACAGGAAATGCTGCGGATCGAGCGGATCTTCGAGTCCGCCGCGATTCAGGATGAACTCGATGCCTACAATCCACTGGTGCCGGATGGCAGCAACTGGAAGGCGACGTTCATGATCGAATACGAGGACCCGGGCGAGCGTCAGGCTGCGTTGGAGCGGTTATCCGGAATCGAAGACAGGGTTTGGCTACAGATCGCCGGACATGAAAAAAATTACGCGATTGCCGACGAGGATATCGAGCGCGAGCGCGATGGCAAGACTTCGGCCGTGCATTTTCTACGCTTTGAAATCCCCAAGGCGGCCGCGGCGGCGGTGTTGGCGGGCGCCGGTATGGGGATGGGTATCGATCACCCCAACTGCACGATCGAACATACCTCCGTTGCACCCGAAGTGTTGACGTCGCTGCGCAACGACCTGGATCCGGTCTGACGCGATACCCTGGCAGCTTGTTGAAAAGCTGCTGGGGGAGGAACGCGGCCGCCAGGCGGCGCGGCGTTCCGGATTTGCCGTGCGGTTCGGCTGGCACGGCGAAACCTGACGAACTCAGCTTACCCGCAGCCAGTAATCGTTGATGAAAAGCTCGGCGGGGCGGTAGCGGATCTTGTAACTCATTTTGGCGGAGTCGCGAATCCAGAACCCCAGATACACATAGCGACGGCCGCGTTCGAGCACGGTTTCGAGCTGTTTGAGGATCGCGAAGGTGCCGAGACTGCGGCGCTCTTCCCCGGGATCGAAGTAAGTGTAGATCGCCGACAGTCCGTTGCGCAGCCAATCCGTGACGGCACAACCAACGAGCCTCCCGTGAATGCGAAACTCCAGAAAGTTGGTGGAGTGCCAGGCACGTCCGATGAAGTCCTGGTATTGGGCGCGGGAGGGCGGGTACATGTCGCCGTCCTGGTGGCGGGCGCTGATGTAGGCCTCGTAGAGCGGATAGTGTTCGTCGATATCCACCTGTTCCACCAGAGCGACCGCTATGTCCCGATTGCGATAGAGGCACTTGCGCTGGGGGCGCGAGGGCGAAAAGCCGGTGGCATCGATGCGAATCGGGATGCACGCCTTGCAGCTGGCGCAGCGCGGCGTGTAGACGTAGCGCCCGCTGCGGCGAAAGCCCAGATCGGACAGGCGGTTGTACAACTCCACGTCGATCACGACCTTGGGGTCCACGAACGCCGTAGTGGCCTGGCGGTCCGGCAGGTAGCTGCACGGATGCGGCTCGGTAAGATAAAGCCGGATCTTTTCCAGGTCCGGACTGATGTCTCGGGTCATGGTGCTGGCGTTGTGGCGGCGTTACTTCCAACCATAGCCGAAATTGCCCCCATCGGCCAAGGCAGGAGCCGTTCCCGGGCCGCGACCAGGTGCGCCAGAAAGGCCGCGCGGGGGATGTCGGTGGCGCCCATGGACGCCAGGTGAGGATTGCTTACCTGACAGTCGATCAACGTGAACCCTCCGGCGGAGAGTCCGCGCGCGAGATGGATGAGTGCGAGCTTGGACGCGTTGGGTCGCACGCTGAACATGGATTCACCACAAAATACCGCGCCCACGGCGACGCCGTAGAGTCCGCCGGCGAGTTCCCCGTCGATCCAGCATTCCACGCTGTGGGCGTCGCCCGCCGCGTGCAGCGCTTCGTAGGCGGCGATCATCTCCGGCACGATCCAGGTGCCGGCTTGTCCCCCTCGCGGCGCGGTGCAACAGCGGATGACGGTGCCGAAGCTGTGGTCGCTGGTGATCCGGTACCGGGCGCGGCGGAGCTCGCGCGCCATGGTGCGGCTGACATGAATTTGCTCCGGGAACAGGACCGCGCGCGGATCAGGGCTCCACCACAGCGGCGGCTGGCCGGCCTCGAACCAGGGGAAAATGCCGCGCCGATAGGCATCGCGCAAGGTTGCGACGGCGAGATTGCCGCCCGCGGCCAGGAGCCCGTTGGGAGCGCGGGCGGCACGCTCCGGCGCTGGAAAGACCGGGTGGTCCGGATCCAGTAGCGGCAATCGCACGGGGCGCCCCGAGCTGGCTGGTAGTCAGCCGTGGTCGAGGAATTTTTCCGCATCCAGCGCCGCCATGCAGCCGGTGCCCGCCGATGTCACGGCCTGGCGGTAGGTGTGGTCGGCCACGTCCCCGGCGGCGAAGATACCTGCGATACTGGTCGCGGTGGCGTTGCCGTCCAGGCCGCCCTGGACCTTGATGTAGCCGTTGGTCATCGCCAGTTGCCCGTCAAAAATCCCGGTGTTGGGGGAATGCCCGATGGCGATGAATACGCCCGCCACCTCGAGGTCGCGCGGCTGATCGGTGCCCATCTCGCGCAGCCGGACGCCGGTGACTCCGCTGGCATCGCCCAGCACCTCGTCCAGGCGATGATTCCACAGCAAGCGGACATTGCCGGTTGCGGCGCGCTCGAACAGCTTTTTCTGCATGATCTTTTCGGCGCGCAACTGATCGCGGCGATGTATCAGGGTGACCTCGGCGCACAGGTTGGACAGATAGAGCGCTTCTTCCACGGCCGTGTTGCCACCGCCGATCACGGCGACCTTGCGGTCCCGGTAGAAGAACCCGTCGCAGGTGGCGCAGGCGCTGACGCCCTTGCCCTGGAACGCCTGTTCCGACGGCAGTCCGAGGTAGCGCGCGGACGCGCCGGTGGCAATGATCAGGGCGTCGCAACTGTAGTGGCTGCTGCCCTGCAACCGAAAGGGTCTCTGGCGCAGATCCACCGTTTCGATGTGGTCTATAATTGTTTCAACATCAAAACGTTCGGCATGTTTCTGCATGCGTTGCATGAGCTCTGGTCCCTGTACCCCGTCGGCATCTCCGGGCCAGTTATCGACGTCGGTGGTGGTGGTGAGCTGCCCACCCTGCTGGATCCCGGTGATCACCACCGGCGCCAGATTGGCGCGTGCGGCATAGACCGCGGCGGTCCAGCCGGCCGGTCCGGAGCCGAGAATGATGAGACGGTGATGTTGGACTTCTGACATGGGAATACTTCCGTGACGCGAGGGCTGTAAAGGTGAGGCTTGAACGTGAAAGCGGCGCTCATGATAGTCAATAAACCGTCCTGTGAGCGCGGCAGGCAGGCCCTGCCGATCGCCGGCAGGCGGCTGTGGTGCTTTACACTAGCGGCCATTCGATCAGCGCGCGGCACCGGAAAAAACATTGGCGAAACCCAGGGCAAGTAAATCCCAGACCGCGAGCATTCTCGATACCGTGCGCCAACGCAGCGCGCTGGTGCGTCGGGAAGGGGCCTTTATCGGCTGGGTGCTGGTGGCGGTGTACCTGTTGCTCGCGCTGGCATCCCACAACCGGCTGGACCCGGGTTGGTCCAGCACCGGCGGTGGCGACAGCTACCACAATGTGGCGGGTCCGCTTGGCGCCTGGCTGGCGGATGTCGGGTATTCCCTGGTCGGCTGGCTCGCGCTGCTGTTTCCGATCCTGCTGGCGACGCGGGCCTGGCAGGTCTTTCGCGCGCGCCAGAACGCCGGCTGGACCTTTGATCGCCTCACCTTTTTGCTCCGCTTCGTGGGTTTTGTGCTGGTGATGGTGGCGGGCAGCGCGCTCATTCATCTTCAGTACGCCGGTGATGCCGGGGCCATGCCCTTTGGCGCCGGCGGTATTCTCGGCACCACCATCGCGGACGCCGCGCGCAATGTTTTCGGCTATGCGGGGAGCACGGTGTTGCTGCTGGGGGCGTCGCTGTTCGGGATCACCGTGGTAACCGACCTGTCCTGGCTGGCCATCGCCGACGGGCTCGGACGGCTGTGCTATCAGGGACTGTCCGCCGTGGGCGACAAGATCCAGGAGCGGAGGGATCTGACCCGGGAAACCATCCAGGCCGCCGCCGCGGTCGAGCAGCGCCAGAAAACCCTGCGCCGCAGCAAGGAGGTGCGCGCGCAGCGCAAGGAACCGGTCATTGCGCCGCCGGCCGACAAGCCCGAGCCCAGCGTGCGTGCCGTCCGCGAGCGTCAGCAGCCCCTGTTTCGCGATGCCGAGGCCACCGGTCTGCCGCCGATCGATCTGCTCGACGCGCCGCCCGCGGGCGATCGCGGCGGCTACTCGCCGGCGGCACTCGAAGCCATGTCCCGCAAGCTGGAACTGAAATTGCAGGATTTCGGGATCAGCGCCGAAGTGGTGGAAGTGATGCCGGGGCCGGTGATCACCCGCTTCGAACTCCAGCCCGCCGCCGGCATCAAGGCCAGCCGTATTTCCGGCCTGGCCAGGGATCTGGCGCGCTCGCTGGCCGTGGTCAGCGTGCGGGTCGTCGAAGTGATTCCGGGCAAATCCGTGGTGGGCATCGAAATTCCCAACGAAAGCCGCGAGATCGTCTATCTCCGCCAGGTGCTGGAGTCCGAGGCCTACGACAGCGCCCGTTCGCCGCTGAGTCTTGCGCTCGGCGAGGACATCTCCGGCGTACCGGTGATCGTCGATCTGGCGCGGATGCCACACCTGCTGGTGGCGGGCACCACGGGTTCGGGCAAGTCGGTGGGCGTCAACGCCATGCTGCTCAGCCTGCTGTTCAAGGCGACACCCGAGGAAGTGCGCCTGATCCTGGTCGATCCGAAAATGCTGGAGCTGTCGGTCTACGACGATATTCCCCACCTGTTGACGCCGGTCATCACCGACATGAAAGACGCCGCCAGCGGCCTGCGCTGGTGCGTGGGCGAAATGGAGCGCCGTTACCGCCTGATGGCGCAGCTCGGGGTACGCAATCTCGCCGGCTACAATCGCAAGATCGAGGATGGCCGCGCCGCGGGCGAACCGCTGCGCGACCCCAGTTGGCGCCCGGACCAGCCGTTCGCCACCGACCACGATCCGAGTCAGGCGCCGGAACTGAACACCCTGCCCTATATCGTGGTGGTGATCGACGAATTTGCCGACATGATGATGATCGTCGGCAAGAAGGTCGAACAGCTCATTGCCCGCATCGCCCAGAAGGCGAGGGCGGCGGGAATTCACCTCATTCTGGCGACCCAGCGCCCGTCGGTGGATGTCATCACCGGTCTGATCAAGGCCAATGTGCCGACCCGCATCGCGTTCCAGGTATCGTCCAAGATCGATTCCCGCACCATTCTCGACCAGGGCGGGGCGGAGCAGTTGCTCGGCCACGGCGACATGCTGTACCTCCCGACCGGAACCGCGGTGCCGATCCGGGTTCACGGCGCCTTTGTGGACGATCACGAAGTGCACAAGGTGGTGGCCGAATGGAAACGGCGTGGCCAGCCTGCTTACCTCGAAGACATCACCGATGCAAGCGCCACCGGCAGCATCGCGGTGCCGGGTTACAGCGACGCCGACGGCGCGGGTAGCGAAGGCAGCGAAGCGGACGCGCTCTACGATGAAGCCGTGGAAATCGTAATCAGCAGCGGGCGTGCATCGATCTCGTCGGTACAGCGCAAATTGCGCATCGGCTACAACCGCGCCGCGCGCCTGATCGAAGCGATGGAAATGGCCGGGGTGGTGACCCCGATGAACAGCAACGGCAGCCGCGAATTGCTGGTGCCCAATCGGGAGCGCGACGGATGACAGCGGTGTGTACCGGATTCGGTCGTTGCGTGCTAGTGGCGCTGGCGTTGCTCGGTTCCGCTGCGCAGGCAGAGGAAAAGGACGCGTGCGCGCCCGGCGAGCAGGCGCTGAAAGCCCGACTGGCGACGCTGCGCACCCTGAGCGCCAATTTCGAACAGCAGGTGACGGCGGCCGATGGCCACGAGCTGCAAGCCAGCGCCGGACTGATGCAGCTCGCCAAACCCGGCCACATCTACTGGGTCGCCGAACCGCCGTTCGAACAGACCGTGGTGGCGGATGGCACCAAGATCTGGATCTACGATCCCGACCTCGCACAAGTGACCGTGAAAACCCTGCATCGCCAGCTCGACAATTCGCCCGCGGCATTGCTGGTGGGGGACAGCGACAGGTTGCTCGAAGAATTCAGGGTGTGTGTGGTTCCGGACGCGGGCGGTCCCGAAGCCCAAAAACCGGATGCGAACCGCATGCGAATCGTGCTCCACCCGCTCGCCACCGATGCGGTCTACACGCGCATCGAACTGGTTTTTGCCGGCGCGGAGCCGCGCGCGATGATCATGACCGACAGCCTCGGCCAGCGCACCGACATCCAGCTTCGCGAAGTGGAGATCAACCAGCCTGTCGATCCCAAACTGTTCCGCTTCATGCCGCCTCCGGGCGTCGACGTGTTTCAGGATGACTGAGACGGCACCTGTCCGCGACCGCTACCGGCCGCTCGCCGACCGGATGCGTCCGCGGGTGCTGGCGGAATTCGCCGGGCAGCGCCATTTGCTCGCCGAGGGCAAGGCACTGCGCGCCGCCATCGTGCAGGGGCATCTGCATTCCATGGTGTTCTGGGGACCGCCCGGCACCGGCAAGACCACCCTGGCGAAACTGATCGCCGCCCATGCCGACGCGCATTTCGAATCCCTGTCCGCGGTGCTGGCGGGCGTCAAGGAAATCCGCGCCGCGATTGCGCGCGCCGAAACCGAACGCGTGGAGCGGAGCCGCGACACCATCCTGTTCGTGGACGAGGTGCATCGCTTCAACAAGAGCCAGCAGGATGCGTTTCTCCCCTATGTGGAGGACGGCACCATCGTGTTGATCGGCGCGACCACCGAGAATCCGTCGTTCGAGTTGAACAACGCGCTGCTTTCCCGCTGCCGCGTCTACACACTCAAGCCGCTCACCGATGCCGATATCGAAGCCGTGATCCGGCGCGCACTCACCGATGCCGAACGGGGTCTGGGTAGTGCCTGCACGATCGCCGACGCTGCGCTCGCGGCGCTGGTCGCCAGCAGCGACGGCGATGCCCGCCGGGCGCTCAACCTGCTGGAAATCGCGGTGGATTTTGCGCGCGACGGCGAAATCGACGCCGCCCTGGTGCGCGAAGTGGCGGCCGCCGGCACGCGCCGCTTCGACAAGGGCGGCGAGTATTTCTACGATCAGATTTCCGCGCTTCACAAAGCGGTGCGCGGGTCGTCGCCGGACGCCGCCCTGTACTGGCTGGTGCGCATGCTGGATGGCGGCTGCGATCCGCTCTACATCGCCCGGCGCGTGGTGCGCATGGCGAGCGAGGACATCGGCAATGCCGATCCGCGCGCGTTGCGCATCGCCCTCGACGCCTGGGATGTGCAGGAGCGCCTGGGCAGTCCCGAGGGCGAGCTCACCCTGGCCCAGGCGGTGATCTACATGGCGGTGGCGGCCAAGAGCAACGCGGTCTACACCGCCTACACTCAGGCGCGCCGGGAGGTCGCCGCACAACCCAGCCACGACGTGCCGCTGCATCTGCGCAACGCGCCGACCCGGTTGATGAAAGAACTGGATTACGGTGCCGACTACCGCTACGCCCACGACGAGACCGATGCCTTTGCCGCCGGCGAAAACTATTTTCCCGAAGCGCTGCGCGATCGTCAGTATTATTTTCCCGGTGAGCGCGGCATGGAGCGCCAGATTTCCGAAAAACTGCGGCACCTGCGCGAACTGAATGCGCGCGCCACGCGCCAGCGCTACGCCGGGCCGGGAGCTTCCTGATGCAGTGGCTGGCAGTGGCGGCGGGCGGTGTGCTGGGAGCGCTGGCCCGCTATGGGGTGAATGTCCTGCTGGCGCCGACCAGTGCCGGACGCTTCCCGTTCGCCACCCTGACCGTGAACGTGCTCGGCTGCATCCTGATCGGCGTGTTCTATGTGCTGATCGTCGAGCGCGCCCAGCTCGCGCCGCTGTGGCGCGAATTCCTGATGATCGGAATCCTGGGCGCCTTCACGACCTTTTCGGCCTTTGCGCTGGACAGCATCGGGCTGTGGCAGAATGGCCAGCCGCTGCTCGCGGCCCTCAATATCGGCGCCAATCTGGTCCTCTGTCTCGGCGGGATCGCCACCGCCATCGCCGTGACCCGCCTGTTCTGAATGTGACCTCCAACCGATCTGTACCCGACAGGATATTGCAAACCATGCTCGATCCCAGACTGCTCCGTTCGGACCTCGCCGCCGTGACGGCAACCCTGGCCCGACGCCGCTTCCCGTTCGACGCCGCGACCTTCACGGCACTGGAAACCGAGCGCAAGGCGCTCCAGATCGAGACCGAACAATTGCAGGCCGAGCGCAACGCGAGCGCCAAGGCCATCGGCAAGGCCAAGGCGGCGGGTGCCGACATCGCGCCCCTGCTGGCGGCCGTGGAAGCCGGCAAGGGCAGGCTCGATACGCTGGCCGCCGAATTGCAGGCGATTCAGACCCGGCTCGACGATTTCCTGAGCCGGATTCCCAATCTGCCCGATGCCGATGTTCCCGAAGGCACGTCGGAAGCCGACAATCGCGAAGTCCAGCGCTGGGGCAATCCGCGCGAATTCACGTTTCCGGTGCGCGATCATGTGGATCTCGGCGAGGCGCTCGGTCAGCTCGATTTCGACGCGGCGATCCGCATTACCGGCGCGCGCTTCATGGTGCTCAGCGGGCCGCTGGCGCGGCTGCACCGGGCGCTGATCCAGTTCATGCTGGACGTCCACACCACGCGGCACGGCTATCGGGAGGTCTATGTTCCCTATCTGGTCAATGCCCAGTCGCTGTTCGGCACCGGCCAGTTGCCCAAGTTTGCCGAGGATCTGTTCCGCCTCGATACCGACCCGCCCTGGTACCTCATTCCTACAGCCGAAGTGCCGGTCACCAATCTGGCGCGGGATCAGATTCTGCCGGCGGAGCAGTTGCCTCTGAAATTCGTCTGCCACAGCCCCTGTTTTCGCAGCGAGGCGGGCAGTCATGGCCGCGATACCCGGGGCATGATCCGCCAGCACCAGTTCGAGAAGGTGGAGCTGGTGCAACTGGTGCGCCCGGCCGAATCGACGGCGGCGCTGGAAGCCCTGCGCCGCCACGCCGAGACCATTCTGGAACTGCTCGAATTGCCGTACCGCACCGTCGCCCTGTGCGGCGGCGATCTGGGTTTTGCGGCGGCGAAGACCTACGACCTCGAAGTCTGGCTGCCGTCGCAACAGACTTATCGCGAAATCTCCTCGTGCAGCAATTTCCGCGAGTTCCAGGCGCGGCGGCTTCAGGCGCGCTGGCGCAATCCCGAGACCGGCAAGCCGGAATTGCTGCACACGCTCAATGGCTCCGGCCTGGCGGTGGGCCGCACCCTGGTTGCGCTGCTCGAAAATCACCAGCAGGCGGACGGCAGTATCGCAGTGCCCGGCGCCCTGCGACCGTACCTCGGCGGGATCGAGCGCATCACCTGACCATGGACGCGCTGCCGCTGTTTCATCGCGTGCGCGGCGAGCGCTGCGTGCTGGTGGGTGGCGGCGAAGTGGCCCGGCGCAAGCTGGAACTGCTGCTCGCGGCGGGCGCCGCCGTGACCATCGTGGCGCCGGAATGTGACGACGCCATCGAAGCGCTGGCCGGACCGGGCAGGGTGGCGCTGACCCGCCGCCGCTTTCGCGCCGCGGATCTCGATGGCGCCGTGCTGGCGGTGGCGGCGACCGACGATCCCATCACCAACCGCGCCGTGTCGCGCGCCGCGAAAACCCGCGGCATCCCGGTCAATGTGGTGGATCAGCCCGAACTCTGCACCGTGACGTTTCCCGCCGTCATCGACCGCAATCCGGTCTGTATCGCGGTCGGCACCGGCGGCACCGCGCCGGTATTGGCGCGCCTGCTGCGCACCCGCCTGGAAGCCCTGCTGCCGGCCCGCACCGGAGAACTGGCGCGCCTGGCCGGCGAATTCCGCCCCCGGGTCAAAGCCGCCATCGGTTCCGCAACCGGACGGCGCAAATTCTGGGAACAGATCTTCGAAGGCGAGGTGGCGGAACTGGTCTACAGCGGTCGTCCGCGCCAGGCCCGGGAGCGGCTGGAAGCATTGCTTGCAAGCCCCGGAGCAACCACCGTCGGCGAGGTCTATCTGGTTGGCGGCGGTCCCGGCGACCCGGATCTGCTCACCTTTCGCGCCCTGCGCCTGATGCAGCAGGCCGACATCGTGCTCTACGACCGGCTGATTTCCGCCGAGGTGCTGAACCTGGTGCGCCGCGATGCCGAGCGCGTCTACGTGGGCAAGAAAGCCGGACACCACCCCGTGACCCAGGACAACATCAATCAGAAGCTGGTCGAGTACGCCCGCGCCGGCCAGCGGGTGCTGCGTCTCAGGGCGGCGATCCCTTCATCTTCGGGCGCGGCGGCGAAATCGAACACCTCGCCGAACAGGGCATACCGTTTCAGGTGGTGCCCGGCATCACCGCTGCCTCGGGCTGTGCCAGCTATGCGGGGATTCCGCTCACCCATCGCGATCATGCCCAGTCGGTCCGCTTTCAGGCCGGACACCGCCGGGGCGATACCGTCGAACAGGACTGGGAAGCGCTCGCCAAGCCTAGCCAGACGCTGGTGTTTTATATGCCAATCAATGGATTGCGGATTATTTGCGAGAAACTGATTGAGTATGGGATGGGCGCCGCCACCCCGGCAGCACTGGTGGAAAACGGCACCCGGCCCGGGCAGCGGGTACTGACCGGAACCCTGGCGACGCTGCCCGCCATCGTGGCACAGGCGGATGTTGGCGCGCCGACCCTGTTGATCGTCGGCGAAGTCGTCGCACTGCGCGAACGGCTGGCCTGGTTTGAAACAACCCAAGCAGAGGCGGGTAAAGCGACATGACCACTTTCGATTACGATTTCTTTGTCATCGGTGCCGGCTCCGGCGGGGTGCGCGCGGCACGCCGGGCGGCGCACCATGGCGCACGGGTCGCCGTGGCCGAGGACAAGGCCCTGGGCGGCACCTGCGTCAATGTGGGCTGCGTGCCCAAGAAGCTGTTCGTCTACGCCGCCGAGTTCTCCGCTGAACGGAATTTACGAGAAATTACTGAAGGATTCCGGCGCAGAAATCCTGACCGGCAGGGCGAGACTGATCGACCCCCACACCGTCGCCGTGGGCGATCGCCATTACCGCGCTCGCCACATCCTGATCGCCACCGGTGGTCGTCCTTTCCTGCCCGACATTCCCGGCCGCGCGCATGCGATCTGTTCGGACGAGGCGTTTTATCTGCCGAGACTGCCGGAGACCATCGTCATCGTCGGCGGGGGTTATATCGCCGTCGAGTTTGCAGGCATCTTCAATGGCCTGGGCGTGAAGACACATCTGGTCTACCGGGGCGATCTGTTCCTGCGCGGTTTCGACCAGGATGTGCGCGAGGCGCTGGCCACGGAGATGGGCAAGCGGGGCATCCAACTGCATTTCAATGAGGACATCGAACGCATCGATCCGACCGCCGATGGCTTTCGCGCGCGCCTCAAAAGTGGTGGCAACCTCGACGCGGGCCTGTTCATGTACGCCACCGGGCGCCGCGCCAACACCGAAGGGCTGGGGCTGGAGCGCACCAAGTGCGGCTCGACGCGCGCGGCGCCATTGAAGTCGATGCGGATTTTCGCACCGCCGAGCCCTCCATTTACGCGCTGGGCGATGTCATCGGACGGGTCGAACTGACTCCGGTCGCCATCCGCGAAGCCATGGTGCTCACTGAAAACCTGTTTGGCGCGGGCGGGGCGGTGATGAGCTACGACAACATTCCGAGCGCGGTTTTCAGCCAGCCCAGTATCGGCAGCGTCGGTCTGACCGAAGCCCAGGCGCGTGAGCGGTATGCGAATGTGCGGATTTTCAAATCAAGTTTCCGTCCCATGAAAGCAACCCTCGGCGGCGGCGACGAGCGCGCCCTCATGAAGCTCGTGGTCAATGGCGACGATGATCGGGTACTGGGCTGCCACATGCTGGGCGACCACGCCGGCGAGATCATCCAGGGTTTTGCGGTGGCGGTGCGGATGGGTGCCACCAAGGCGGATTTCGATCGCACCATCGGCATTCATCCGACGGCGGCGGAGGAATTTGTTACCCTGAAATAGCCGAGGGTAAAAGCCGTAGCTGGCACCGCTTACCCTGAAGAGGTGCTCCAGGGGGCCCGCAAGGCCGATCCGGAGTTGCGCCCGGACCGGGCCTAGCGGGACGATGCGCTGTGCGTCCAGATTCGGCGAGTCTGGGACGAGAACACGCAGGTGTACGGGGTGCGCAAGGTATGGAAGCAGTTGCTGCGGGAAGGCTGCCAGGTGGCGCGCTGCACGGTGGCGCGGCTGATGAAGCGGCTGGGGTTGGCGGGCGCGGTGCGCGGCAAGGTCGTGAAGACCACGCACAGCGACAAGGCGCAGCCGTGCCCGCTGGACCGGGTGAACCGGCAGTTCCAGGCGGATCGTCCGAACCAGCTGTGGGTCAGCGATTTCACCTACGTCTCGACCTGGGCGGGCTTCGTCTACGTGGCCTTCGTGGTGGACGTGTTCGCCCGACGCATCGTGGGCTGGAAGGTGTCCAGCACGGCCCGCACCGACTTCGTGCTCGACGCGCTGGAGCAGGCACTGTACGCGCGGGGTCCAACGCAGGGCGGCCTGACCCGCCGCTCCGACCGCGGCGTGCAGTACGTCTCGATCCGCTACACCGAGCGGCTGGCCGAGGCCGGGATCGAGCCTTCGGTCGGCAGCGTCGGCGATTCCTACGACAACGCTCTCGCCGAGACGATCAACTGCCCGTACAAGGCTGAGTTGATCCACCGGCGTTCCTGGCCGAACCGCGAAGCGGTCGAACTGGCGACGCTCGAATGGGTCGATTGGTTCAAACACAAACGCCTGCTGGGGTCGATCGGCGACATTCCCCCTGCCGAAGCCGAAGTGGCTTACTATCAACAATCCCGTGAGCTCGCCATCGCGGCGTGACTCACAATAACGAGCTTCCGGGATTCCCGGGGCGGTTCAGGCAGATTCGTGGAAATTCTTGTTGTCATCTTTGTCGTCTGGGTACTGGTTTCGTGGCTCAAGGGAAGCTCCGGAGGGAGTTCCGGAAGTTCCTCCCCGCGACCCCCGTCCAGCTCTCGCCCACCCGAGCCACGGACCAAGCAGCCGCCGCCGAACACCTATCGACCTTCGAGCAGGTCAGCGACGAAACCCATCGACTTTGGCGCCGGCGGCGCCCGGCAAGGTTCTGCTCCCCGAGCGGAAGACCTGAGGGATATCAACGACGCTTTTACCGGCAGGCGTCTCGACCTTGCGCAGCCAATATTCGAGTGCGGGAACTGCCACGTCTTCTATCAAGAAGCGAGCATGGTGGTCCTCCGGGAGGCAAATGCCTCCAAGTGCATGGCGTGCGGCAGCTCGCAGCTCAGAAGGCACGGGAAGGGTGACTCGAACGCGGGGGCACGAAATCACACCCCTGGCGCAATCACACTGACCAACTATCGGGAATACATCGGTCAGGTCGTGACCTTCAGTGGGTATGTCCACGAGGTGAAGCAGAGCCGCAGAGGCGTCGACTACGCCGTAATGTTTGAAGCGAAGTCGTGGACGAAGGGCCTGAAGATGGTGGCTTTTCGAGGCGGGGTTAAAAATCTCGGCGGCGGAACTAAGCTCAAGAGCTACGCAGGCAAGACCCTGACCATTCGAGGACTGCTCATCAATGACAAGACCTTTGGGCCAGAAATCATCGTAGATGATCCCGCAATGATTTTGAGGGTGTCGTAATGAAATGGAAAAACATCCCAAATACATATCAAGACAGGGTCGCAGCATTGAGAGTTCTGCTAACCGAGGACCCGTTCGCTGTCTTGGGGACTAGCTCGACAGCCAGTAACGATGAAGTTCGACTGGCGTATCGCAAGAAGGTCCGTGCATACCACCCGGACCGCCAAGACGAATTTGTCCGGCTTCACGCCCAAGAAGTCATCAAGATAGTTAACGCTGCTTACGAACACATTTGTCGCGTTCGAGGGATGTAATGGAACGATATCTTCGTCACGACCTAATCGATTGGTTCGACCAAGAGCATTTGAAGAGGGCGCACGCGCTCGTTGTGGGTGCCGGCGCGGTGGGGAATGAGGTAATAAAAAACCTGACCTTGCTTGGTGTTGGCGCAATCACAGTTATTGACTTCGACAGCATCGAAATTCACAACCTGACACGAAGCGTTCTTTTCAGCGAGAACGATATCGGGAGATACAAGGCCGATGTTGCGGCCGAGGGAGCGCGAAGACTCGACCCAAACTGTCAGGTCAAATCAATTGTTGGCGATATTTGGGATTCCATAGACTTCGCCACGCTTCGCACTTGTACCGTTGTCTTCTCTTGTGTCGATGGATTCATGGCACGCATTAGAATTAACCAGCTTTGCAACCTTCTTGGCGTGGATCTCATTAACGCCGGAATTGATTCCCGCTTCGTGTCTGCGGAAATTTTTCCTTTCATGAGGGACCCAGATGCGGGGTGTTATGAGTGCACCCTTCCTCCTTCCGTATACCAGCGCATCTCCGAGAGATTCTCATGCGGCTGGTTGCGCAAGGTCGCATTCGAAGAGAAGAAAGTACCAACAACTGCAATAACGGCCAGCTTTGCGGGTGCCCTCGCAACCTCATTATTCCTGTACTCCTTCCGGGACGACGTAGAATCTGGCGCTCGACGCGCCTTCCTCGACACGGTCACTTTGGCTACGTCGGTGATATCTCTTCCGAAGGACTCAATGTGCGCGTGCTGTGGCAGTCGGCAAAAGGAGCAGGTGACGCTGAAGGCGAAGCGTTCCATCGATGGAATTCTTGCCGACATCTTGCCGATGCCTGACGCGGTGGTGACCGTCAGCGACCCTATATTGGTTTCGTGGGACATCATGAATTGCTCGACTTGCGGTCCGACCCGAGAAGTAGTCTTCGCTTTGGCGTCGGATTTCTCTGATGCCGACACTTCTTGCAATCGTTGCGGCCTAATGCAACGGCTGGCGAACATTCGTGACCAGTTTACAATGGAGGAGCTTTCCGAGTTCCGAGGCAAGAACCTTCCCGGGAAATTCGTTACAGCCATTAGTGGCGACACGCAAATCTTGATTGAGCCTATTTGACGGAGAGAAAAATGAGTGAAGTTAGCGTAATTATTCGCACCGCAGACCAGACCCGAAAGGCCGAAGTTTCGCTACCGGGTTCGCATACTGGCGCGGATGTGATTCAAGCGGCAGTTGATAACTGGTCTCTTCCCAAAGACACCGACTACTCGCTGGTGAACACCCGCCTTGCCAAGCCAATTCAGCCAGCGATCGCTCTTGATACACAGGGCATCCAGAACGGTGACATTCTGGAAGTTCAGCCCATGCTCGTTGCAGGTTGACAAACCATGAGCGCATTCAATGCACGGCGAGAGGAAGACGTTGCAAAACTCAAAGCATTGGAGCTGGCCACTCATGGACGCATCCGGGTGGTCGGGCACTCAGGAAGCCCCATCTCAAAGATTACGCTGAAGTTTTTGGTGCGTACCGCAGGGGATGACAAGTACCCTGTGAAAACAATTTCAGAGGTGGATGCCGCTATCCAGCTTGGCGCTAGATATCCCTTTGAAGAACCGGCCGTTTCGATTTCGACGAAAGTATTCAATCCAAACATCTACACAAGCGGGAGGGTTTGCCTCGGGTCAAAATGGATTGCTACGGAATATCTCGACCTGCTTGCGCAACGGCTCTTTAAGATTCTTGCATTCGACGAAGGCATCATTAACACGTCATCTGCGGCGAATGGCGATGCGGCGAGATGGTACATCAGAGCAAGGACCTCACGCCCCAGCGACTTCCCTAGCGATTCTTTGCTTACGTCGAGCGGAACTCAGAAGCCAACAATGAGCTGGACGGACAAGAGCACTGTTACCTCCACCGCAATTGAACGTGTAGTGGCCGCGTGCCCGCATTGCCGCACCAATTTGAGGATTCCTGCTGGCAAGGCCGGAAGTATTACTTGCCCTAGCTGCAACAAATCTTTCCCGGCCCGCACATGATTCAGTGGAAGGCAGTTCAGCCTGATTGCATGGCGAAAGACTTAGCTGGCGCATTGGCTCGGCTGTCGTTCGTTGACGCTATGGCAATAACCGCGACGCTCCTGAAGGGGCCTCTGGTTTTTTTGAGCCGGAGGCAAAAGCGGCGATACGCAATCACGTGTCGGCGCGACGCGAAGAGAGCGGCGGCCTTCTGCTTGGGCAGGCTTTTGTGCCAAGCTACCTGACCACCAGTTCAGTTCCCAGTGGTAATCATTTTGAAGGCAGTTCCATCCCATGAATACTACGGGACCAGCGTTTCCCTTCATATGGGACCATCCGTCTGGGAGTCAGTCAGAACAGAAGTCGGCCTCCTCGTCGTTGGCTGGTTTCATAGCCATCCGAATCTTGGTGCTTTTTTCAGCGGTACCGACAGGAAGACCCAGAGAGAGTTCTTCTACCATGAATATTCGATTGGATACGTAGTGGACCCCGTCCACGACGACCACGCTTATTTCATTGGCGAAGAATCCTCGCAGGTTTCCCGCGAGCAGGTCCTGGATGTGTCGGCCCGCCTCGCCTCAGAGGCCATGAGTCGGTGCAAGTGATAAGTCGTCATGCCTGTCTAGTGTGTCCCTAGCCCGCGCAATATCGGCATCAACATCAACCAGAGAACGCCGCTGAGCATCGTGCTCAAGGTGGGCATATCTATGGGTTGTTGCCACTTGTGTGACCCATCCTCTTGCCCGCCGCGTGCAGCAGGCAAGAGGATGGGAACGCTATGGGATGGTTGTTTCGTCACAGGCTGAGCGTCTCAAGCCCCACGCTATAGACGTGCGCGTAAAGACCGATCCGGTAAAATGGTTTCTCGAGGGGAAGGAAGACACACGTTCGTCGTATCATTTGGAAGATGTTGCCACGGAGTTTCAGGTTCAGGGTTTGGAGTTAGATTGGGCCTGCATTGTGTGGGATGGCGACCTACGCTTTAGCCATGGACGCTGGGCTTACCATCAGTTTCGCGGCTCTCGTTGGAACCGTGTCAACAAGGCCGAGCGTCAGCGCTACCTTGAAAATGCATATCGCGTACTCCTCACGCGGGCGCGACAGGGCATGGTTTTGGTAGTTCCGCACGGAGATGACGACGACCCAACTAGCTCTCGCGAGTTCTACGATCCAACGTACTGCTACCTAAGGTCGTTAGGCCTACAAGAAATCCGACATCACTGGTGCGCGCAGGCGTCATTTTTCCTACAGATAGCGGCAACCAATATTGTTCCGGTGATGTTCAGGACCTCGCCAACGCGTCCCGCGAACATGGCCACCGATTTCACCGGTTCAGTCGGCAAGCCGGAAACTGAGGACTGTCTTCAACAGCTTTGCCAAACGCGGAATGCCGCAAATGAACAAGGCCACCCGTGGGTGGCCTTGTTCGTTGTGCTGTCGTTTGAGGCTGTCGGCAACCATCATTTGCCGTGCAGGATCACCCCACGGATGTTGCGGCCGGCGACCATGTCGTCGAAGCCCTGGTGGACTTCCTCGATCTTGTAGGTGCGCGACTGCATGCGGTCGAGGTCGAGCTGTCCGGTCTCGTAAAAGCCGAGCAGCGTCTCGAAGTCCACCTTGGCGTTGGTGCTGCCGTAGATACAGCCGCAGACTTTCTTGGCGGACAGCGCCATTTCGAGGCCGCTGAACTTGTATTCTTCGGTCGCGCCGGGTGCGCCCACCAGGCAGCAGGTGCCGCCGCGCCGGGTCGCCGCATAGGCTTGCGCCACAACCGACGGAATGCCGATGACTTCGAAGGCGTAGTCCACGCCGATGCCGCCGGTGATTTCCATGATCTGGGCCACCGGATCCTTGCCCGCGTTGACCGTGTGGGTGGCGCCGAAATCACGCGCGGCTTCCAGCTTGGCGTCGTTGAGATCGACCGCGATCAGCGGATTGGCGCCCGCGATCTTCGCGCCCTGCAGGGCGGACAGGCCGACGCCGCCGCAGCCGAACACCGCCACGCTGCTGCCCGGCTGCACCTTGGCGGTGTTGAGCGCGGCGCCGGCGCCGGTCATCACCCCACAGCCGACCAGGGCCGCGGCGCTAAGGCTGTATTTCTTCTTGATCGGTACCACGCACATGGCGGGGCATACGACCTGCTCGGCCATGTTGCCCAGCGCGGCAAAGGAGCCGATGTATTTGCCGTTGAGTTTCACACGGCTGGTGCCATCGGGCTGCATGCCGCTGAACAGGTCGGTTGCGGTGCACAGCCAGGGTTCCTGGTGTTCGCAGAAATGGCAGGTGCCGCACATGGGGATGAACGAGGTGATGACGTGGTCGCCGACTTTCACGTTGGTGACGTTGGCGCCGATTTCCTCGACCACGCCGGCGCCTTCATGGCCCAGCACGATGGGCATGGGCATCGGCAGCTTGCCGTTGATCACCGACAGGTCCGACATGCACAGCCCGGTCGCGGCCATGCGGATGCGCACTTCGTTGGCTTTTGGTGGATCCAGCTCGATTTCCTGTACGGAGTACTCGTTTTTCGCGGTGAGCACCACGGCTTTAACTTTGATGGTCATAGCATCCTCGGCGGGTCAGACTTGGGGTGGAGTCGGGTAGGTAATTTTCTTATGGCAACCTCTCCGCGCATTGCCACGGGATACTGGTATATCCATCCCGTGGGTGGCGGCAGCGTCGTGCGGAATGATACACGCCCGGACGCCGCCGGATAACCTGAACCGGTGCGGTGGCGCCAGACCATCAGGCCGGGGCATCGCGCGGCTTGCGGGCCCTGGCGGCCTTGCCGGGACCGGGTTTGGCGCCGGATTTTTGCGTGCCGGCCGGCGCGCCCTTGGCGGCGCGCACCCGCTTCTTCTTGGCACCGGTTTTGTTGGCCGCCTTTTTGATGGTTTTCGGACTCGGTGGACGCCGGTTGGGGCCGGTGACGGGCACCGCATGTTTGGGCTCGAAGCCCTGGATTTCCCGGCGCTGCAGCAGCTTGCCGATCAGGGTTTCGATGGCATTGAGCTGGACCGCTTCGTCGGCGCACACCAGCGAGATCGCCTCGCCGGCCGCGCCGGCACGCGCCGTGCGTCCGACGCGGTGCACATAGCCCTCCGCATCGACGGGCAGGTCGAGATTGACCACCAGCGGCAGGGCGCTGATGTCGAGCCCGCGCGCGGCCACGTCGGTCGCCACCAGCACCCGCACCGCGCCGGCCTGGAAGCGTTTGAGCGCGGCGAGGCGGGCGGCCTGGGTGATGTCGCCGTGGATGGCATCGGTGCCGATGTTCTGGAATTTCAGGCTGGTGACCAGCTCGTCCACCCGTTTGCGGGTCTTGGCGAACACCAGGACCTGAGGCCAGTGGCGCTTGCGCAGCAGGTGGCAGAACAGCTCCAGCTTGCGCTGCTTGTCCACCGGGATCAGCCACTGCTTGACGGTGCCGACGGTGGTGTTGCGCGGGCTGGCGTCGATCTGCTGGGGCTTGTGCAGCAGCCCGGCGGCCAGTTCGCGGATGGCGTCGGAGAAGGTGGCGGAGAACAGCAGGGTCTGGCGCCGGCGCGGCAGCAGGGTCAGGATTTCCTGTAGCTCCCGACTGAAGCCCATGTCGAGCATGCGGTCGGCTTCGTCGAGCACCAGCAGTTGCAGCTCGTGGAACTTCACGGCGTTTTTCTCGCGCAGATCGAGCAGGCGGCCCGGCGTGGCGATCAGAATGTCGGCGCCGCGCCGCAACGCCATCATCTGCGGATTCAGGCTGGTGCCGCCGTAGGCGACGGTGATGCGCAGCGACAGATGGCGGCCGTAGGTCTTCAGGTTGTCCGCCACCTGCTGGGCCAGCTCGCGGGTGGGGGTGAGCACCAGGGCGCGTATGCAGTTCGAGCTGGCCGGCGTGCCGGCATCGAGCTTCTGCAACAGCGGCAGGGCGAAGCTCGCAGTCTTGCCGGAGCCGGTCTGGGCGGCGGCGATCAGGTCGCGCCCGGCCAGCACCACAGGAATCGCCTGGCGCTGAATCGGCGTCGGCGTGCGGTGCTCCAGTTCGGCGAGCGCGCGTTGCAGGGGTTCGATCAGGCCGAGGGTGGCGAAGCTCATGGCGTTGTGGTCCGGTAAGTGAAGGTGATCCGGCAGGGGAGTGGCATCCGCCAGCAGTTGGAGTTTGGCGGCGCGGTCGAGCTGCTTGACCGCGTGCTCGCGGCGCAGCGCCTGGGCGCGATCCGGCAGGCGCTCACTATAGGCCAGACTGACCGGTCGGCGGCCGCGCGTGTAGCGGGCGCCCGCGGCGCCCGCATTGTGCTCCCGCACGCGGCGCTCGAGATCCGTGGTGATGCCGCTGTACAGGCTGCCATCGGCGCAGCGCAGGATGTAAAAATGCCAGTCGCGCATGGATGGCCCGGTTTGCTGTTCTGGTTTCCGGCCGCGGTATTTGCGCCGTCCCGTGTGCGGTCGGCGCGTTTTGCACGACGGCTATCCGGATAGTTTGCCGAAAGCACGGCCATGGTGTGAGAAATTGTCGCTTCAGCGAGCTGTAAACGGCGGCGCACCACCGTGCGCGGGAAAGCACGCGCAGTTTCCGGTGGTCGCTTTCTTATAAGATGCCCGGGGTACTACAGCTTTGCCATCCAGCCCCGGACAATATAAAACCTGTGCCTGGCGCGGGCGGGTAACCAAAAGAGTCGCTGTCGCCGCATCGAATACGGCGCCATGAAAACCAGTGCCCGTCCGGGTTTTGACCGGCTTGACGGAATGTCCGGTGCAGATGGGCGTGATCATAATGAGCCGGGACCACGGCCGATACGGGACGACACCATGAAATTCAGTTTCACCGATGAACAGGAGCAGATCCGCACCGTGGTGCGGCGGTTTCTGGCCGAGCAGTCGCCGACCACGGAGATCCGCCGCCTGATGGCCACCGACCAGGGCTGGGAGCGCGCCGCCTGGCAACGGCTGAGCGGCGAGCTCGGGCTCACCGGTGTGCACATTCCCGAGGCCTACGGCGGCCAGGGTCTCGGCTTTGTCGAGTTGGGCATCGTGCTGGAGGAAATGGGTCGCGCCCTGCTGTGCGCGCCCTATTTTGCCTCCGTGGTGCTCGCGGCCAACGCCATCCTGAACGCGGGTAGCGAAGACCAGAAGCAGGCGCTGCTGCCGGGGATCGCCACGGGCGAGACCGTGGCGACACTGGCCTTCACCGAGAACAACGGTCTCTGGGACAGCGCCGGGGTGGCGCTGACGGCTACCCCCGCGGGTGATGGCTACCGGCTGTCCGGCGTAAAAAGTTTCGTGCTGGACGGGCATACGGCGGATTTGATCATCGTGCTGGCCCGCGCCCCGGGCAGCAGCGGCGCCACCGGCCTGTCGTTTTTCAGCGTGCGGGGCGATGCCGCCGGACTTGACCGCCGGCTGCTCAAATCGGTCGATGGCACCCGCAAGCTGGCGCGCCTCACCTTCGACAACGTGCCGGCGGATTTGCTGGGTGAGGAGGGCGCCGCCGCGCCCTTCGCCACGACGCTGGATCAGGCCGCGGTCTGCCTGGCCAATGAGATGGTCGGTGGCGCCGAGCAGTTGCGCCAATCCGCCCTCGACTACGTGATGATGCGGATGCAGTTCGGTCGCCCCATCGCCAGCTTCCAGGCGATCAAGCACAAATGCGCCGACATGCTGGTCGAGGTCGAGCTGGCCAAATCGGCCGCCTACTGTGCCGCCGAGGCGGCGGCGGAAAACGACCCGGAGCTGCCCGCGCTCGCGTCGCTGGCAAAAGCCTGCGCGGCCGACGCCTTCATGCAGACCGCCCGGGAAACCATCCAGCTGCACGGCGGCATCGGCTTCACCTGGGATAACGACACCCATCTGTGGTTCAAGCGCGCGAAAAGCTCCGAGGTTTTTCTGGGTAGTCCGACTTATCACCGCGAACTGCTGATGCAGCGCTGGAACGTTTGAGAGGCGAGGCAAATACCATGAGCCAACCAACGCAAGAAACCGTCCGCGCCGAGGCGCGCGCCTGGCTGGAGGCCAACTGGGATCCCGACCTCGATCTCAAGACCTGGCGCGCCAAGCTGGTGGAGAGCGGGTGGGGCATGCCCGCGTGGCCCAAAGAGTGGCACGGCAAGGGGCTGTCCGCGGCGCTGGCCGCCGTCGTCGACAAGGAGTTCCGCGCCCTGGGCGCCATCGGTGTGGCCCGCAGCGGCCCGCGCATGCTGGCCGCCGCCACGCTGCTGGAACACGGATCGGATTTTCTCAAGGAAAAATTTCTGCGCCGCATCCTGACCGGCGAAGACCACTGGTGTCAGTTGTTCAGCGAGCCGGGCAGCGGTTCGGATCTCGCCGGCGCCATGACCCGGGCCGATTTCAAGGACGGCCAGTGGATCGTCAACGGCCAGAAAGTGTGGACCACCAGCGCCCACCATGCCCAATACGGCTTTCTGCTCGCGCGCACCGACTGGAATGTGCCCAAGCATCAGGGTCTGTCCTATTTCATCATCGAAATGGAGCAGCCGGGCGTATTGGTACAACCCCTGCGCCAGATGAACGGCCACGCCTCCTTCAATCAGGTGTTTTTCACCGATGCGGTGGTGCCGACCGAGTATCTGGTCGCCAATCTCGGCGAAGGCTGGAAGGTGGCAACCACCACCCTGATGCACGAACGCCGCGCCGCGGCCGAGGGCATGGCATCCGGGCCGCAGAGCGCCAAACGGGTGGGGAAAGCCTACGATCAGGAACGCGCCGAATTCGCCATCACCATGGAGCCCTACACCTGGTATCCGCAGCGCGCCGGGCGCCCCGATCTGGTCATCGAGCGCGCCCAGGCGACGGGCCGCAATACCGATCCGGTGGTGCGGCAGGAAATCGCCAAACTGCTGACCCTGCACCGGGCCGCGCACTGGACCCAGCGCCGCGCCCGCGCCGCCCAGCAACTGGGGCGCCCGCCGGGACCGGAAGGTTCGCTGGGCAAACTGGTGGGCAGCCATGTGGCGCGCGCCTCGGCCAATGTGCACACGCTGATCAACGCCGCGGATGCCATGCTGACCGGCGACGACAGCCCCATGAACGGGATCATTGCCGAGATTCTGGTATCGACACCGGCGGCATCCATCGCCGGCGGCACCGACGAGATTCAGCGCAACATCATTGCCGAACGCGTGCTGGGCATGCCCAAGGAACCGCTCACCGGCATGGATCGGCCGTTCAAGGACGTGCCGAAAAATACGGTGCAGCCACGCGAGCGATGACGGGGGCCTGACCTCCACCGATCGCAGCCGTAGCCCCGGTGGCGGTGCCGGCGACGGATTCGGTCAAGCCCTGCATGCGGCTCTCCGGGCTGGTGGTGTAGGCCTGGTTGCGCGTCCTCCGCGAGGCCTGTGCCGGAAGCGTATGCCACCTCGACTGAACGCTACAACGCGAGAATCGACCCCGTTGATCCGCGCGCCCACGGATCCATCCAATGGGCGCCGGGTTCATTGTGGCCATCGACGGCGTCCTGCCGCCCTTGAATTTACACTTGGTGCCTTGGGTCCCGCCCTCAGGCATTCACCCCGCGCCGCAGCAACTGGCCCGGCAGCGCATCCCCCGCACCCAGCAGATCGCGATCGCGCTGGCGCAGCAGCACGCCGTTGACGATGACCGCATCGACACCAAAGGCTTGTGCGATCAGCCGGTCCTGCCCGGCGGGCTGGTCGTACACGCGTTCCAGGCCGCCCGCGTTCACCGTGGCGGGATCGATCACCACCACGTCGGCGGGTTTGCCCACTTGCAGCCGTCCGCGGTCCTTGATGCCGAACACGTCGGCGGGCCGCGCGGTCAGCATGCGGATGGCTTCCTCGAACGGGATGGCTTTCTTGTCGCGCACCCAGCGGCCGAGCAGATAGGTGGGCAGACAGGCGTCGCACAACTGGCTGGCATGGGCGCCGGCGTCGGAAAGGCCGAGCACGGTGTTGCGATCCTTGAGCAGATCCTCCACCACGGTTTCGTCGGCGTTGGCCACCGGCATCCGGAAGCGCGCCTCCAGGTTGGTGGCGAGCGCCAGGTCGAAGCCGAGGTCGATGGTTTCGACGCCCAGTTCCCGCGCGACTTCGCCGACCGTGCGCTCCTCGTACTCCGGACGGCCGCACATGGAGATGACGGAGCTTTCCCAGGAGGTGCGGAACGAGGCGCGCACACTCGCCAGTTTTCCTTCACGAGACGGCGGAATTCGGGATCGGCGTAGTATTTTTTCTTGCCTTCGGCATCGGCGGCGGCGACCGGCTTGAACACCGACAGGCTTTCGAACGGGAAGGGTTCCTTGAACTGGAATTCGAAGCACAGCGGCCGCGGCGTCACCTGGGGCACGATGTTGCGGCCCTTGGCGATCAGCTCGGCGGTGCGCTCCTGCTGCTTGATGTGCGCATCGGGGCTGACCATGCCGGCGAGCATGGCGGTCCAGCTGATGGTGATGTCGTTCTCTTCGGCGAGCTTTTCGTACTCGTCGAACCAGAGTTCCTTGCCGGCGGTGGCCTGCATCATGCCCTTGCCGCCTTTCAGGGTGGACACCAGAGTGCGGACTTCCTCGTAGGACGCGACCCGGCTCGGCACCGGCCGGCCCTTGAGGCCGACATGGGTCGCGGATTTGGAGGTGGCGAAACCGATGGCGCCGGCGGCCATGGCCTCGGCGACGATCTTGCGCATCTGCTCGATTTCGTCCGCGGTGGCTTCGCGCTCGGTGGCCGCCTCGCCCATCACATAAAGGCGGGTGGGGGTATGGCCGATCAGCACGCCCACATTGATGGCGGTGCCGGCTTTTTCGATGGCATCCAGATATTGCGGAAAAGTCTCGAACGGCCAGTCGGCGCCCAGACCCGCGTTGAGCGCCGCCGGGCTCATGCCTTCGACTTTTTCGAGGGTGCCGATGATCAGATCGCGGTGTTCGGGACGGGTGGGCGCGACGCCGAAGCCGCAGTTGCCGAGCACCACCGTGGTAACGCCGTGCCAGGGCGAAATGGTGAGCATCCGGTCCCAGAGCACCTGGGCGTCGTAGTGGGTGTGGATGTCCACAAATCCCGGCGTGATCATCCTGTCCGTGGCGTCGATGGTGGTGGCGGCGGTGCCGGGCGCCTGCCCGAGCGCCACGACCTTGCCGTCCTTGATGGCGACGTCGCCGCGATAGCCGGGCTTGCCGGAGCCGTCGACGATGGTGCCGCCGGTGATTTTGATGTCGTAGATCGTGCTGGTGTCGGTGTTGTTGCTCATGGTGTCACCTCGCTAACGCAAACCGCCCGGGGATGCCGGGCGGGTGCTGTGGTGTTCGCTGCCCGGTTCAGATAGGCAGGTTGTAGCACTCCACGACGTTGTCGTGAAGAATCCAGTTCTTTTCTTGCTCGGACATGTCCTTGGTGTGCTCGGCCAGAATGTCCTGCGACCACGGCCAGGTGGAATCGCTGTGGGGGAAGTCGTTCGCCCACATCAGTCGCCGCGGGTTCATTTCGTCGCGGTGCCTGAAGGCGGTCCAGTCGTCCTGGAAGGTCAGATAGATGTTGCTCTGGAAGTATTCGCTCGGCAGCTTTTCCAGCGGCGGGCATTTCATCCAGTAGCGGTGCCGGTTGTAGGCGTGGTCCATGCGGTAGATGAAGTGGGGCACCCAGCCGGCATCGGCCTCGGCGCAGACCACCTTCAGTTTGGGATGGCGCTCAAAGACACCGCCGAACACGAAGGTGCCGAGAATATCCTGGCAGCCGCGCATGATGGCGAGAAAGCCGTTGATCTTCGGGCCGCGTTGTTTGGTGATCGAGTCGGCCTTGGAAGTCAGGATGTGGAACGACAGCGGCATCTGCATGTCGACGGCGGCTTCCCACAGCGGGTCGTACATGGGGTCGTGGTAATCGGCGGCGGGCGGATTGCCGGTCATCATCACGCCGACGAAGCCACGTTTCTTGGCGTCTTCGATCTCCTTGATGCCTTCGTCCACCGAGCGCAGCGCGACCTGACCCAGGCCGAACAGGCGATTCTTTGGCGCGTCGGCGACATAGGCTTCGAGCCAGCGGTTGTAGGCATTGAAACAGGCGACCTGATAATCCACGTCGGGGTGGTTGCACAGCATCATGCCGACGGTGGGGTAGATCAGCTCCGCGGAGACACCGTCGCGATCCTGATCGGCAACGCGGAACTTGGCATCCCAGGAACTGCGCGGCAGGTCGGAAAACTTCATGCCGCCGGGCTTGAGTTCCTCGGGCTTGCGGCCGGCCGCTGCCACCAGCCCCATGGGCACGGGCTGATCCAGGCCGTCGATGACGAAGATGTCGCCGTATTTCTCGTGCTCGATCATGTGGGGCGCGCGGTCGCGGAATTTCGGATCGATGTTGTCGATGTAGCAGTTGGGCGGCTCGGCGATATGGGAGTCCGCGGAAATCACGGGCTTGAGCATGGCACTGTCCTCGGATGGGTGAATGGATACATCAGGCACGTCAGGATTGTTTGCGCGCGGTGCTTGGCCGCAGCGCTTATGTCAGGCCCTAGTAAAACCCAAGCGCAAGCAAAATGCCATGCCGGGTCCTTCGGCGCTGGCGGGGTGATCGGCACGCGGTCGTCGCCGCTTTCGGCTTGCGTCCCAAGGACCGCCGCCTGTTCCCGCGCCAGGGTTTTCAGCGCGTTTCCCGGCGGCAGCGCTCGCCGCCTACGCCGAGGTGACCGATGGTATCCGGCCGTCACGGGACTGCCATCCCGACGTCACGACCCCGGCATCAAGTGGTCACGGACCACGGGCAGTCTTGGCATGGGATTGCTCTCAGCATCCCGATCCAAGGGGGTACCCGCCGCTCGGGTACGGGTGAATTCCGGGAGAAATCGATCATGGGGAAAGCGATGATGTCCAGAACGATGATATTCAGAAGCTGTGTCGCCGCGCTGCTGGTCAGCGCGGCGGGGGTGCTGGAAGCGGCCGTGCCGGTGGCGGCCAAAAGTGGCGACCGTCGCGCACTGGGTGTTCACGAGGTGCAACTCGGTCCACGGCCGTTTTATCTGGTGAAGGATATGGATGCAGGTCCGCTCAAGGACAAGCTTGCGTCCTGCGAGAAAGGCCCGTTTTTTCGCAGCGATTTTTCCATAGGGCATCGGGGCGCCGCGATGCAATTTCCCGAGCACACCCGGGAGTCCTACGAAGCTGCGGCACGCATGGGCGCCGGGATTATCGAGTGCGATGTGACCTTCACCCGGGACAAGGCATTGGTGTGTCGCCATTCGCAGTGCGATTTGCACACCACCACCAATATCCTGGCGACGCCGCTGGCGGAGAAGTGCAGCCAGGATTTCGTGCCGGCGGAGCTGGATCCGGTGACGGGTGAAGTCTTGCAGCCGGCCCAGGCCAGGTGCTGCACCAGCGACATCACGGTCGCGGAGTTCAAGACCCTCAAGGGCAAGATGGATGCGGCCGATCCCAAGGCCACTACGGTGGCGGAGTACCTCGATGGGACGCCGCGCTGGCGCACCGATCTCTATACCCAGAATGGCACCCTGATGACCCATGCCGAGAGTATCGAGCTTATCCGCAAGCTGGGTGCCAAGTTCACGCCGGAGCTGAAATCCGCGAGTGTGCCCATGCCGTTTGACAGCGATGGTGACGGCGTCGGCGATTACAGCCAGGCGGATTACGCGCAGCAAATGATCGACGAGTACAAGGCGGCGGGTGTTTCCCCGCGTCGGGTGTGGGCGCAATCCTTCGACAAGAACGACGTGCTCTACTGGATCGCCAACGCGCCGGCATTCGGGCAACAGGCCGTGTTCCTGGACGACGCCGATGTTCCCGCGGATCTTCCCAGCGCCGCCGACCTCCAGGGTTACGCGGCTCAGGGTATCCGGATCTGGGCACCGCCGATGTGGGCACTGCTCGCGCTCGATCCGGCCGGCCACGTCGTCCCCTCGCAACACGCGCGCAACGCCAGGGCGGCGGGGCTCGACATCATCACCTGGACGCTGGAGCGCTCCTGGCCGATGGCGGCGGGCGGTGGTTACTACTATCAGTCCGTCACCGACGCCATCGACAACGACGGCGACACGATGACGGCGCTGGATGTACTGGCCCGGGATGTCGGCGTACTTGGTGTATTCAGCGACTGGCCCGCGACCGTCACCTATTACGCCAACTGCATGGGTCTGAAATAACGGATCGGCAAGGAATCACAGTCGCCATGCCTGCTCGCGCGGGTGTGGCGAGTGATGCGATGTCGATTCGCGATTCGCGATAACGCCCGGCCAACGCGCCGGGCAGGCCGGCGAAGCCGGCTGCCGCGGCAGTTTTGCAACAGGCCGTCAGCGTCCGGGAGCCAATGCAGTCAGCGCATCGGCGTCGAAGCCGGGTTCACCATCGGGTCGCAACGGCTGGATGCAGACGTGATCGGCACCGTTGGCCCAGTGCGCCTCGATGCGCTTGTGGATGGCGGTTTCATCGCCCCAGGCCACGATCCCGTCCACCAGGCGGTCGCTGCCGCCGTGCTCGAAATCGCGTTCTTCGAAACCCAGCCACAGCAGATTGTTGCGGTAGTTCTGCAGGCCCAGATAGAGCGCCATGAACTTGCGCGCCACCCGCCGCGCTTCGCTGGGATCCTTGATCAGCAGAATTTTCTGTTCGGGCGCCAGAAACTTGGTGGGGCCGAGAATGGCGCGGGCGCGGGCCGTGTGTTCCGGGGTGACGAAGTAGGGATGGGCGCCATCGGCGACTTCCCCGGCGAGCGCGAGCATCCGGTCGCGCAGCGCGGCCAGGATCAGCGGCACGGGCTTGGGCGTCAGCGGGGCGGCGTAGCTCGCCGCGTTCATGGCCGCGACATAGGCGCGCATGGTGGCCACGGGTTTGCCGTAATCGTGATGGCGCATCGGGGTGACGATTTCGGCGTGGGAGACGCCGAGCCCGAGCACCAGGCGGCCGCCGCTGATCTCCTGCAGCGAGCGCCGCGCCGCGTTCATCGCCATGGGATCGCGGGCGTAGATGTTGGCGATGCCGGTGGCGAGCTTGAGGTGGCTGGTCTCGCGCGCCAGCAGGGTCAGCAGCACGAAGGGATCGCGGCCGAAGGCCTCGGGCGCCCAGAGCGCGCCGTAGCCGAGGTGTTCGAGCCGCTGCGCCAGGGCGATGCAATCCTGATACGGGTAGGCTTCGAGCCAGGTCCAGACGCCCAGGCGTCCCAGATCGGGTTTGGTCATGACGGGCACCGTGTCTTGGGGAGTGGTCGCGCCATTATGGCGAAAACGGCGGGCCAGCGACGCCGGCGGCGTGGCGCGCCGGTCGCAGGCAGCACTTGCCGGGTATCGCGGGGCGGCTAAGCTGGCAACCCATACCGGAGGGTAGGAAGTGATACTCTCTGGATGGCGGCGGCTTGAGTGTTGCCGCGCAACGTTTGCCCGGTCTTTTCACACTAGACGCTTCACACAGACTTTCTGCACCAGCAAGGGGAACCCACGTCATGGATTTCAATTTCACCGAAGAACACCAGATGCTGCTCGACACCGCCGACAAGATCGCGCGGGATTTCCCCCGTTCCTATTACGTCGAATGCGCCAAGACCCAGACTTTTCCCCAGGCACAATGGGATGCCCTGGCCAGCGCGGGGATTCTCGGCATCAATACGCCGGAAGCCTATGGCGGTTCGGGGCTGGGCATGGTGGCGCTGGTGCTGCTGCAGGAGCGTCTGGCCGAACGCGGCGTGGCGCCGCTGTTTTTCGTCGTCAACCAGGGCATCGCGGTGCCCAGCATCAGCCGCCACGGTACCGAGGCACAGAAGCAGCGCTGGTTGCCGGCCATCGCCAGCGGCGAGAAGCGCTGCTGTTTTGCCATTACCGAGCCTAACGCCGGCACCAACACCTTCAAGATCCAGACCGTCGCCAAGGAAGAGGGCGATCATTTCATCCTGAACGGCAACAAGCTGTTCATCAGCGGTATCAACGACGCCCAACAGGTGCTGGTGGTGGCCAAGACCAGCACCGGCGAGGGGCGCGCCGAGTTGACCCTGTTCGTGGTGGATACCGATTCCGCCGGCCTGTCCTGGGATCGCATGGACACCATGCTGTTGAACGCCGAGGGCCAGTTCTTCGTCTACTTCGACAATGTGAAGGTCCCGCGCGAAAACGTGCTGGGCAAGGTCGGGCGCGGCATCGAAGTGCTGTTCGATGCGTTGAATCCGGAACGCATGGTGGTGGCGGCGGGCGCCATCGGCGGCGGCCGTCACGCGCTCGCGCGCGGCGTCGAATATGCCAACGAGCGCACCATCTTCAAAGGCCCCATCGGCGCCTACCAGGGCCTGCAACACCCCATGGCCGAGGCGCGCGCGCAGCTCGAAGCCGCCTCGCTGCTGGTGCTGAAATCCGCCTGGCTGCACGATCAGGGCCAGCCGCCCAAGGTGGTCGGCGACATCGCCAACATGGGCAAGCTGGTGGGCACCGACGCGGCCTACAAAGCCGCCGATGCCGCGCTCCAGTGCTTCGGTGGTTACGGGTTCTGCGAGAGTTACGACATGCTGAGCCACTTCATCGCCGCGCGGCTGGGCAAGGTCGCGCCCATCAACCGCGAGATGACGCTGAACTATATCGGCGAATTCATTCTGGGCTTGCCGAAGTCGTACTGAGCGGGGCGCTGCCAGCGTCTGCCGCGGGCCTCAACCCCGCAGCCCGACCGGTCCGGCGTGCGTCCGGGCCGGCCGCCACGGCGTGGCTAAAACCGCATGGTGACGCCGGCGTAGAGCGAGCGCCCCATCCCGGGAACCGCGACGCCCCAGGGAATCGCATTGAACGACATGGTCGCCCCCTGGCCCACATAGGCGCCACCCAGCGGCAGGTCGTAATTCCTGTCGAGCAGATTTTCCACCCCGACATCCAGGCGGACCTGCCGCCAGTCGTAACTGCTGCGCAGATGAAACAAGCCATAGCCACTGGTCTTGATTTCATTGCGCGCATCCGACACTCGGGTTTTGGCATCGACCAGTTCCGCCTCGATGGTATTGGTCCAGTTGCCGAGGCGTTGCGCCACCGCCAGCTTCGCATTCAGCGGCATGATGTTGTAGAGATCCTCGCCGGTCTTGCGGCTCTCGCCCCGGACATGATTCAGCACGCCGGTGGCGATGAAACTGCCGTAATCGCGGCTTTCGGCTAGCGGGAAGTGGCCGGAAACGTCCACGCCGTAGAGACGGGCGGACTGGTTGGCGTACTGGAGATTGACGAACTGGTCGACCGCGGTATCGTTCGCCGGGCCACCACAGAGCGCATTCATCATCATGCCGCTGCCGGTGCAACGGATGGCATCGATGTAGTCTTCGACATGGGTGAAGTATGGTGTGACCTTGAGTTGCCAGGCGCCGTCGGGATCGTGCCAGTCGGCGGTGGCGCTGAGGGTGTGCGCGATCTCCGGCTTCAGATTGATGTCGCCGACATAGCCGTTGCCGTCGCCGACGAAGTTGTTCATTTCCATCACCATGCCGCTCTTCGACCAGCTGTAGCGTTCGTAGAGATTGGGGGAGCGGGTTTTGATCGCATAACCGAACTCGAAGGCTTGCGCGGGATTGCGGGTAAAGCGGACCAAAGCGGTCAGGTCCAGGTTGTCATCACTTTTGCCGCGATCGCTGGCGTTGAAGGCGTCTGCTGAAACCTTGTAGCCGTCCATCATGCGGTTATAACCCTGTACCGGCCCGGCATCCATGTTCACCCGCTCGTAGCGGGCGCCCAGCAGCGTCAGCCACTGCGGATTGATATGTGCCTCCCATTCGGCGAACAGCGCGGCGCGGTCGCGCTGGCCGTCATTGATGTTCCAGAAAGTGTCCGGGGCCATTCCCCCGAAACTGACACCCGCCGGCAGCGTGGCCGGAGACGGTGGCCACCGGTCGTCGAGACGATAGCGCTGGTACTCGCTCCCCACGCGCAGCAGATCCCGCGCCGACAGCGGAATGCTCGCCTTGACCAGCGCGCCGGTGTTGTTTCCTTCGGTTTCCATCGGCATGCCAGGCGCCAGGACTGTTGCCGGACTGCCATATAAGTATTGCTTGTCCTCGCCGAAATTCATCTTGTGCTGCGTCTTTTCGCGATAGACGCGGGCCTCCAGATCGCCCCACTGATACTGCCCCGAATAGCGAAGATTGACTTGCCCGCTGTCATTGTCGGTCATGTCCATGCGTTGGTTCGGGAACCCCTCGTGCGGGATGTTCTGCCAGCCCAGCTTCAGATCCAGCAGATGGTTTTCATGCTGCAACGCAAACCCGAGCGCGTGGTTTTGCGCCTCATAGCGCGAGGAGCCCACTTCGTCCCCGGCCAGCCAACCCCGATCCACCGCCGCCGGACCGGCCGCCTTGAAATTGCCCCCGGCCTGATAATTGTCGGATTTGGCGAACGCACCGCTATAGGTCATGCTCAATTTTTCACCCGCCGCGGTGAGCGCGAGATTGACGCCGTTGCCGTCGCCGTTGCTGCGATAGAAGGTGCCGGCCCGCCCCTTGAGCAGGGTTCCCGCGCCCGCCTCCGCAAATTCCGGGGACGCCGAATTGACGACGATGGTACCGCCGATGCTGTCGCCACCCAGACTGACCGGGGTGATGCCCGCAAACACCTGGATACTGTCGACCTGGGTCGGATCGATATAGGAAAGCGCCGGCATCATGTGGTTGGGGCAGGCGGAAATCAGATCCATGCCATCGACCTTGATACGCAGGCGATCATCGGCCAGGCCATGAATCGCCGGCAGGCTGGACACGCCGCCGGCGCCGTAGAGGCTGACGCCGGGGACATCGCGCAGGAGACGTGCGGTATCGCTGGTGGACGACCGCAGGGGAGCCAGACTGGACGCGTCGAGTTCGGTACTGTTCAGGGTCGAGGCCGGTGCCGGCGCGGTGACATCGATCGGTGGGAACGTGGTGGCGTCCTCCGCCCATGTACTGGCCGCAGAAGCGGCAGCGATGAGAATGCCGCTGACGAAAAGCGTGCGCTGGAAAGGTGGATGGCGTAACGGGTTCATCAGTGCTCCTCGGTGGACAGGGGTGTTTGGGTGTTGGCGGCATCTGGCTCGGTGACAAAGCCGATGCGGGTGATGCCGGCACGGCGGGCCGCCGCAGCGCAGGCAACGCGGCCTGAATCGAGACGGTAGGAGCACGATGGCACCGGCAAGCGGGCATGCCAAAGCGCGCTGTAGCGACTTCATTGAAACGCCTCGACAGATGTACTGGCTGATAAGCCGCTCCATTTGACAAGAATGGTATGAATTCCGTAGACGGGCGCACTCTCGGTCCAGACGACCAGCAAGCCATCGTCTACCGCCAGCAGCTGGGGCACGCCGCTGTCCCGGCCGGCGGAAACACGCGCCACGGCGCGCGTCCCACCCACTCCGGCGGGGGTGATCTGGGTCAAGCGCAACTCGGCCAAGCCGTCTTTTGCGGCTGCCGCCATGTGCAGCACCACCGCCCGCTGCTCACCAAGCCACGCCACGGCCGTCCTACCTGCCGGCAAGTCCACGTCCACGTCCAGCACCGGCCCCGGCGCGGACTCGCCCTCGCCCTCGCCGATGAATGCCGCGCGCACCCGCGGCTTTCCCTGGGCCGCGGTAAACCAACTGGCAACCAGGCCACGGCCGCGCGCGGCCAGGCTGACGCCGTTGGTCGGGCAGCCGGCAATCTGCCACTGCTCGGCGCCCAGTGGCAGGGCGTCTGACCATTGACCAGCGCGGTGCCGGCGCAACTGGAAATCGCGCACCTCGTCCCGCGTGCGACCGCGATAGGCTGCCCACAGGCCGTCATCCGTGCGCGCCAACGCAGTCCAGCAGCATGTACACACGTCCGGGTCAACCACCGACTCGCGCCCGAAAGCGCCTTCCCGATCCAGATGTGTGGCGCGCAGGCTGAAAGTCGTGCGTTCGTCATTGGCGCGCCCGTCCAGCCACACCAGGGCGGCCCTACCCGCATCGGGCGCCACCGCCAAAAAACCGTGTTCGGCAGGTGTTTGATCGGCGTGCGGGCTGCCCACGCGCCGCCAGGTGTTTCCGCCATCACGCGAGATGGCCATGGCGATACCGTAGTGATAAACGTCAGTGGCCTGCGGGTGCCTGGCCAGCCAGTGGGCCACCCAGAAGTCGCCGTCCACCGGCGTGACGGATGGAAAGTCGCTCCAGTTGACGAACCAGTCGTTGCCGCGGGCGACCTCGATGGGCGGCCCGAAGCGGCCGGCCTGGTAGCGCGCCACACGCAGCACATGGCCACCTTCGGCGGGCGAGACCCACGACAACACCGCCCCGCCACCGGGCAGCGCCGCCAGACGCGGCAGGCGCGCCCCCCGCCCGGCGGGGTGGTCGATCTCGACCAGCCGGCCATCAAACACTGGCTTGCCCGGCAACAGTGGCGCGGTCAGTCTCAGTCCTGCGACGGCCAGCAGCACCAGGACCGTCGCGCCGAGTAGCCACCGCGCGCGTATGCCACTCACAGCGACATCGTCAGGCGCAGGTACCAGCCGCGCGGCTCGCCCGGGTAGACGGAAAAATTGTTGTTGCCGGTGTAATACCGTTCATCCAGAACATTACGCAAGAACAGCTCGGTCTTCAGTTTGGGCGTGAGCTGATACGCAGCGGAAGCGTCCACCGTGGTGTAGGCGTCGAGCTTGTAGCTGTTATCCAAGGTGCCGTAGCGGTGGCCGACGAAATTGCCACCCAGCCCGATCTCGAGCCCGGTCAGGTTGGCGTCGAAACGGTACAGCGTCCACAGATTCGCCTGCCAGGGCGCCACGTTGGGCAGTTGATTGCCCCTGTCGCCATCGTTGCTGCGCGCGACCTCGCCATCCAGGTAAGCCACTCCGCCGTGCAGGAACCACGATCGGGTGAGTTCCTGCGTGAATTCGAGTTCAGCGCCGCGCACACGCTGCTCGCCGACCTGGATGCTGAAATCCGGATCGACCGGATCGGTAGTGGTGACGTTCTTGCGCGTGATTTCGAAGGCCGCCAGGGTCAGCGTGGAGGCGCCCTGCTGGCGTTTGATGCCGGCCTCCCACTGGCGGGTTTCCTCCGGCTCGAAGGCGCCGCCGTTGCGATCAATGCTGCCGATCACCGCCTCCGTGGTAAAACCAGTGCCGTAGCCGGCGAACAGCGACCAGTCCGGCCGGAACTGCCAGGTGCTGCCAAGCTGCCAGGAGGTGTTGTCGTCGATGGGGCCACGGGCGGTGTCGCCGGCAAACTCGCTCTTGAAGTCGGGCCGGGAATGGCGCACACCGGTCAGGATCGTCACGGTGTCGGTCAGGTGCATCAGATCCTGCACGTAGTAGCTTGGCGTGTAACCCCTGCCACTGAAGGTGGGCTGCGTTGGGTCGACCGCCAGTGGCGTTGACTGGTGCACCGGATTCAGGGCATTGATGGCCGGCGGGCTGGCAAAGTCGAACCAGTCCCCGGTCCAGCGGTGATGCTCCCACTCGTAGCCCAGCAACAGCTCGTGCGGCATCCCGAACGTGTCGAGTTTGCCCTTGAGTTCGAGCTGGAAGGTATCGGTCTTGTCGCGCTCATGGAACTTGAAGCGACCCGCCCGGCGGATGGTCACCCCGTCGGGTTCTGGCGCGCGCAGACGCATCTGCTGCTGATTGACGTTGAATTCAAAAAACTGATAGCGCGGGCTGAGCGTCCAGTGCTCGCCCAGGTCGAATTCCAGCCACGCCTGCACCAGTGGCGACCAGGTGGTCAGGCTGTCGAACTCCGGCTCACCCAGGTAGGTGCTGCGCGACACCCGCCCCACGCCATTGGATTGGACGGTTCCGACCACCGGCAAGCCGGGGTTTGGCAGCGTGTCGCGCCGCTGATACTCGGCCAGCAGAAAGGCCCGCACCGGACCGCCCGCATCCCAGGCGGTGGTCAGCGACAGGTTGTCGCGGTTCAGGTCCTGGAAATCGACGAAGGTGTCGGCACGCTCGATCTCGCCGGTGAGCCGCGCCGTCAACGCGCCGTCGGCGGTGAGTGCGCCGGTGACGTCAAACGCGGTCCCGTAGGCGTCGTAGCGTCCCGCCGACAGGCGGGCGCTGGCGTCGAAATCCTGCTGCGGGCGCCTGGTCACCATATTGACGGTGCCACCCAGACCCTCGGCACCGTACACCGCGCTGCCAGGGCCCTTGATGATCTCCACCCGTTCCAGGTTGCCCAGCGCCGACTGGTCGACATCCTCGAAATAGAGTTGCCGAAAGCCATTGCGCGTGACGGCGGCGTCGAAGCCGCGGATTTTCCAAGAGAAGCTGGTGAAAGGCGCCAGGCGCGTGTTGCCCACATATGCGGACGGTACGCGTCGCAGAATATCGCCCACGTCGACCGCCCCGCTGTCCTCGATCAGCGCCCGGTCGATCACTTGCACGCTTTGCGGCACCTCGAGCGTGGATGCCTCAAAACGTGTGGCGGCGGTCGAGCGCGGCGTCACGTACTCCTCGTTCGACCGTCCAACGCCGACCGCTTCGACCGTCATCGGCGGCAACTCGTCTGCCGCTTGCTCCGGTTCGAGCGCCGGTTGCGCCGATGCCGGCGCAGCCAGGGCGCCGCACAACAGGCAAACAGCCGCTGCCGTGCGGGGAATTTGCGGGGCGGCCAGCCAGAAGGAGTTTGCAGATGGTTGGCGAACGGTCATGGTCTTTCCTTGGTGGGCATGAATGAGTTGGGCAGGGCGCCCGCCGCGCAACCTGCCGGCAAGTACAGCAGGCGGCTAATCACGGCATGGCGGGCGGATGATTTGCGTCGCGTGCGGTGGTATTCGCAGGTGGGCTCCCCGCCTGCGGTGCCAGTACGAAGCCAATGCGCTCGATGCCGCTGCGGGCCGCCGCGGCCATGGTCTGGGCGACGGCGTCGTAGGGCACGGCGCGGTCGGCCTCGATATGCAGCTCGGCGTCCGGGTGGATGGCGAGTTCACGGGCCCGCGCCTCGAACCGGATCAGGTCGAGGGGCGCGCCGTCCCAGTGCAGCGCCCCGTCGGCGGTGATGGCGATCACCACCGGCGGCTTGGCCGTCGCGGAGGGGATGCTCGCAGCCTGCGGCAGCTGCACCTTGACCGCCTGACTGATCAACGGCGCGGTGACGATGAAGATGACCAACAGCACCAGGATCACGTCCACCAGGGGGACGATGTTGATGTCCGCCGAGCTGCTGGCAGGTTGAGACAGGCCATCGCCAAGTGCCATCGCTCAGCCCTCCGCGCCGCGGCCGACGACCGCGAGTCCGAGCCCGCGCTCGCCGACCGGACCGTGGGCCGGCATCGCCGGTACCGTGGCGCGGCGCAGCAAGGTGGTGGCGAAGTCCTCCAGCGCCGCCTGCGCCAGGCGGTTGCGGCGCTGTATATGGTTGTGGGCGAACACCGCCGGAATCGCCACGGCGAGGCCGAGGGCCGTCATGATCAGCGCTTCGCCCACCGGCCCCGCGACGGCGGCGAGACCGGCCTCGCCGCTGCTGCCGATGCGGACCAGAGCGTGGTAAATGCCCCACACCGTCCCCAGTAACCCCAGATAGGGCGCCGTCGCCGCAGTGGTGGCGAGCAGGGTGAGGCCGCCCTCGCGCGCCACGGCGGCGCGATCGAGGTGCTGGCGCAGCGCCCGGGTGAGGTGGGCGGCCAGGCCGCCGGCGGCCGTGAAGCGCTCCCCGGCACGGGTCAGACGCAGGCTCTCCTGTATTTCCGCGAGCAGCGCCGCTTCGCAGGCGGCACCACCCGGGACCGGGGGCATCGCGTCCGCAATGCCGTTTTCTTCGCCCAGTACCCTTGCCGCAAAGCGCCGCCGGTGACCCGCAGCAAAGACACTCCGCAATATCCAGGCAATGAAAAAGGTCCAACTGGTCAGCGACAGCAGCGCGAGTGCCGCGAGCAGTGTCCAGCCGAGGGCGTCGATGCCGGTGAGGAAGTGTTGCAGTCCAAACTCGATCATAAAAATCTCACCGGAGTTGAAAGTTGATGCGTTGCACGGCCACGGTCGGCACCGGCTGGCCATCGACCCGCGCCGGCTCGCAGCGCCAACGCCGTACCGCGGCCAGCGCCGCTGCATCCAACAGCGGTGAACCGGAGGACTCGATCAGGGTGATGTCATCGATCGCCCCCGTGGCGTCGAGCGCGACCTGCAACCGCACGCTGCCCTCCAGTCCGCGGCGGCGCGCGGCGGCGGGATAGACCGGCGCCTGCCGGTACAGGCATTGCGCGGCGAGGTCCGGCACCGGTGGCGCGACCGCAGGTGCCGGCGAAGGCGCGGCGGTGGAGACTGACGCGGGGGCAACGGGCGCAACGGGCGCAACGGGCGCAATGGGCGCAATGGGCGCAATGGGCGCGGCCGGGGGTGGTGGGGCGACCGCCAGGGGAACGGCTTCGGAGCGGGGCGCAGGTGCGGGTCTGGGTTGGGATGCGGGTCTGGGTCGGGCCGCCAGTACCGGCTTGGCCGGTGGTTTTTTGATTTCCGCGGGCGGCGCGGATGGTGGTGCAGCCGGTTTCGATGGTTTGATGATGAGTTGCGCCATCACGGGTGCCGAGATCGTCGCGGTCGTCGGTGCCGGCTGCCACTGGGTCAGCCATGCGCCACCGGCCGCATGCAGCGCCAGCGCGAGCAGCAGCGCGAGGCACCAGAGTCCGCCGCGAGCGCCGGCACGGGACGGGGTTGTGGCGGTCACACCGCGCCAGCATGGAAGTCACTGCTCATGGCGACAAGCTAAGAGAAAACGGGCGTCGGGTCGATGCGGCAAAATGTCGCACCTCCGTGGGTGCAGGGATCCCGATTGCCGGTTGCGCGTCGGCTCGCCGTGAGGAGGGGGATGGCCAGCCCGAATGTCGCGGCCGGCCGGGCGTTCTGCTGGCGGTACCGGGCGGAGATCCGCGTGGGCACGCTGCGCTTTGCCCGCCCGATGCCTTTTCTCATTCAGACGCAGAAGCGAGCGTCCACAAGGCCCTGATATTTCCGGGTTCCCGCCCCCACGAAGGCGGGGGCGGGCTCTACCCGACCCGGCGTCCCTGCCGGCCGGCAACGGCAACATCCCTGCGTCCTTGCGAGATTGGCCCGAGACTCAACGTAGCAGACGGGGCTTGCGCCCGCTCCGCCAGCCGCGCAATCACTACCGAGCCGGGCCGTTATTCATACGGGTTTGCAGGCTGTAGTAGGCGGCGATGTTCACGATGTCACGATCCGACAGCGGCTTGGCCATCGCATTCATGATGGGGTTCTGGCGTGTTTGACCATCGCGGTAGGCACGAAGTGCGTTTTCCAGATAGCCGCGTTCCTGACCAGCCAGATGTGGCGTGCCCGGAATCTTGGCAATACCGTCGGGGTTGTGACATGCGAAGCAAGCTGCTGCCCGCTTCTTGCCTGCCCCCACGTCAGGAGCTGGCTCACCCAGCGGTTGGGCTTGAACCGTGGAAGTGGCCAGCAGCAGCGCTGCCAGTCCGAGACGAAATATGTTTTTCATTTTGATTTCCTGAATCAGACAAAGCTGTTGCGAACCCAGATCGTGATGCCGTAAGCAAGGAAAACAGCGATCCAGATGACAAGAATTGCGACCGCTGCGGTACCCAAGCGGGCGACAGAGCGTTCAGCCGTGTAAAGCCCTTGCACGCGCCCAGATCTGTAGAGCAGCGTGAGGTAGAAGCCGCCGACCAAACCGCCCACTCCGACGAAGGTGGAAAAGAACAGCAAGGTGGAAGGCCAATCGACATGTACGGTGTAGGTGGTGATGTCGTAGCCAAACGGCTTGAGGTGAGCCACGCGCACCACTTCGCGCCACAGGGCCAGGACGGCAAGCACACCCAGTCCGCCGAGAACCGGCAGATAGCCATGCGTCGCTGCTGTGAGGCGCTTCATCCAGACCAGCATGGCGGCCAAGGCAGCCACCAGCAGCCAGCCCACGGGATGCAGCATCAATCCCGAGGCACTCGGTTGAATGAATTGCCAGACCAGCATCGGAACCAGCGAGACGCCGAATCCCCATGTGGCCAGCCGCTGGCCTAGTGCCCGCGCAAACGCCTGGTACTCTTGCTCGCGGTCAGCACGCGAGGCGAAGTAGTGAGCGTAGGCGATGAGGAACACCCCCACCGCTGGCAGCGACAAACTCATGATGAAGATGTAGCGAGGCCACTGAATGGCGTGCAAAGCCGATCCACTGGTATCCACTATCCCGCCCGGCGCGTACCAGTTCATCCATTGATCCGGCAGCAGTGCCTGATACGACAGCGCATGCATGATGAGTCCATCCAGGAAAAACAGCGCCAAGGCAATCCAGGCGTAGACGCCGGCGTGCTTTTTTGCGCCTTCATGGTTGGCGTAGTAGAAGGTGAACCAGCAGCAATAGCCGATGATGAGCGTGAAGATGAACCCAATCGCCCAGCGGCCGGACAGCACGTTCGAGGCATACCACTGCGGGTCGTAAATCACCTGTGTGAACAGCAGGGGAGCCACGCCAAGAACGATCAGCAGGGAGACCCCGACCTTGGCGACCTTGGTCAGCGCCATCGAAAGACGCTCCCAGTATTCGCCCTTGTCGCGCCTGTGGAAGGCATAGATGGCGAGCGCCGCAGCGCCCATCGTCAGATGCACAAAGGCAATGTGAAAGACCCAGGTGAGGATCATCAAGCCTTGAAACAATACCGGATGCGCAGGTACCCCAGCAGGGTCGCGCATGGTGTTCATGACGGTTCCGATATCCATCGTGCCACTCCTTATTTCGCGGCCACTTTGGTAGCCAGTTTTTGTTGTTCAGCGATCAAGTGATCTACGTCCTTGCCGCTGTTGACCGTGGCCAGGAAGTGCGCAATGGCACGCACTTCTTCATCGGGCAGGTCGATGCGTGGCATGTAGGGCTGGGTTCCGTGCTTGAGCGGGCCTTGCATGAAAGCGGCGATCAAGTCCTCATCCGTCGCGCCATGGAACTTGTCGGGGATGTTGCGCAGCGGGGTTCCGGGTTCCAGCGAATGACAGTTCGCGCACGCCACCTTGGTCAGCAGTCGTCCGACTTCTAGGCGGTTGCTGTCGTTGATGACGCGCAGACGGTCAGGCACAAAAGGATGCAGCTTGAGCAAGCCGTGCTCTGCGATCTTGTCCACCTCACCGACGATGCCCTTGCCCGGAACGTCACGGGCGATCACCTGGTTGCCGTAGATGTATTGACCTGCCACATAGGGCTTGCGCATCGACTCGCGCATGCGTTCCTCGGGCCAGACCCCCACGATGGAGATGAAGGCGAACATCGCCACGGTCAGCGAGGTATACAAGCGGTGAGGCTTCCACCAAGCGAACACCAGGTACAGCGTGGCAGTAACGAACACGGCTACCATGCCTCGTGCGTACACTGGCAGCAAATGGGTGTTGAGCATCACCACGGCGTTATTCGGCAGCGTCTGCAGGTAGTACAGAAACATCATCACGGCGAACAGGCCACCGACCAGGCCGATGGGTGCGAGGAACTTCACCACGCTGCGGCGTAGCGCCATGTCTTTCAGGCGGCTGGCCACCATCAACCCGACCACGGCTGCCATTGCCACCATTGAGCCAGTGCGTGTTCCCAGGTGCGCAAAGAAATTGAGGTTGTAGAAGGCGTCATTGGTCGAGCCGGTTTGATACCACGCCTCGTTGCCCGGCCACATCATGAATGACAGGATGCCGACGATCAGCAGCATCGTTGCCCACGAGGCGAGCGCGAACGACCAGGTGAGCTTGAGGTGGGTTTTGGCATCCACCTTCCCAATCAGGTAGACCAGCGCATAAACACCGATCACCTCGACCGTGAAGTAGACCCACTCAGCCGCCCAGACCCACACGAAGTTGTGGATCAAACCACCCACCCCGCGCGGACTGGCCACCGTGATGGCATACCAGATGCCAGGCCCGGTGATGGAGCCGATGATGTACGAGAACACCAGCAAGAACATGCCGTACTTTTTGATAAAGTCCATCAACTGCGGCTTGTCTTCCCGGTAGGCTTTGGTTTCCAGCAGCGCGAACAAAAATGACGCACCGACCGACGTGTGGGATGCAACGACGTGAATCACGCCGATGATGCCCATGACCCAGGCGGTACCAATGCCGGGGACATAGAAAGTCGGATACATGCCGAGCATGTCCATACCGTTCTCCTCAAGGGCGCTGCCGATCAGGTGTCCAGGAGCGGCAAGCAGCACGGGGCATTGACGGGCGAGGTTGTTTTGTTGGTAGAGGTGGGCGCTGGGATCTTGGTCGCTCCTTGGCTATAACCCACAGCCCAGCAGGTCCAGAGTGCGGCAGTGACGCCGGCCAACAGCAGACCACGCCGGGCACCGCGAGGTGAGTACCAGTGACGCATCAGATTCCTCCCTTTGACGTGAGGTGGTTGGTCAGCCAGGCCAAGAGCGCGAGGGTCGCGCCGATGTTGATGTGCGTCATCAGACGCAACACGCTTGGTGCTGAATTCATGAACTTCTCCGAGACCGATTCAGGCGACCTGATGGCTCAACGTCAGGCAGCCAGGGACAAGCCAACACCGCCTGAGCTGGTCAGGCCGCGATGGCGCTTAAGCAGAGGTCGGGAGGGCAGGTGGTGCCCGCGTGTAATGCGCACATCGGGCGAAGCGCTTGAAAATGCTGACGCCGCTGCAAAACGGAAGATGGTCAAACGAGACGGCGGCCACTTCCAACGTATAGGGAGGTGTCGGAACAACTGGAGAATGCTGTTGCAGCAGGCAATAGCCGCAGTGGCTCTCTATGGCCATCGGGGCATCCGGGATTTTCTTGGTGCCCAGATCGAGTGCGACGAACTTGGTGCCGTTGGTGCTACAAATTTCGATCCATGCGACGCCCTGCGAAGCAGCCAGCAGCTTGATGTCCCAGCGGCGGCCCATTTCTCCAAAGTGCGCGACGAATGACTCCACAACGGGAGGCATGGCTGTAAATTTCCAATTTTCAGAAAAGGCTGCCTGCTGGGCCGCCGCGCTCGAGGCTCGGGGAAAGAACGGCTAGCTGAGGAACGGCGAAGTCCGGTAGGCAGGGATGTCATGAAGTCACCGTTCATGACGACAAGTTAGGAGAAAACCGGCGTCGGGTCGATGCGGCAAAGTGTCGCACCCCCGTGGGCGCGGGGATCCCGATGGCCGGTTGCGCGTCGGCGCGCCGTGAAGATGGGGATGGCCAGCCCGAATGTCGCGGCCGGCCGGGCTTTCTGCTGGTGGTACCGGGCTGCGCTTTGCCCACTCGATGCCTTTGCACTCAGACGCAGCAGGGGTCCTCCAGAAGGCCCTGATATTTCCGGGTTCCCGCCCCCGCGAAGGCGGGGCGGGCTCGCGCGGGAACGATGATTACGTGGTTATTCAGCGTATCCCTAAGTAAAATGAGCCCTTTGACGACGCAACCGGACAGCTACCGATGTAAGCCTTTTCCCCGCGAACCATGGCAACACATTCCCCCTGTTCGCGGGGGGCTTAAAACGTAGTTGCGTCTTTCTGTTTCGCTCAACCTGGGCACACCTTCCTTTCTGTTCCGCTGGTTGGGAAGACGCATTTGTATTTGCGTGTCTTCGACCACAGCCCACAGCCTGGTCGGCCTCGACAACGGACCAAAAACTTCTATGAATTCCATAAAGCAGGACTGGTTTTCCAACGTCCGCAACGATTTGTTGGCTGGCCTCGTGGTGGCGCTGGCCCTTATCCCCGAGGCAATCGCTTTCTCGATCATCGCGGGTGTCGATCCCAAGGTCGGCCTCTACGCTTCTTTCTGTATCGCCGTGGTGATTGCCTTCGTGGGCGGCCGACCGGGCATGATCTCGGCCGCGACCGGCGCCATGGCACTGCTCATGGTCACGCTCGTCAAAGAGCACGGACTGGAATATCTGCTGGCCGCCACCGTCCTGACGGGGGTGCTACAGATCATTGCTGGCTGGGTGCGTCTTGGCGCACTCATGCGTTTCGTCTCGCGTTCGGTGGTGACGGGCTTCGTGAATGCACTGGCGATCCTCATTTTCATGGCGCAGTTGCCCGAGCTCACCCATGTGACCTGGCATGTTTACGCCATGACGGCTGCCGGGCTGGCGATCATCTATGGCTTCCCCGGCATCACCAGGGCGATCCCTTCGCCGCTGGTGACCATCGTGGTGCTGACAGCCGTGGCGATTTTCTTTGATCTGGACATCCGTACCGTGGGCGACATGGGTGCGCTGCCCGACAGCTTGCCGGTATTTCTTATCCCCGATATCCCGCTGAACTTCGAGACGCTGGCCATCATCTTTCCGTACTCGCTCACCCTGATGGTGGTGGGTCTGCTCGAATCGCTCATGACGGCCACTATCGTCGACGATCTGACCGACACCAGAAGCGACAAGAACCGCGAATGCGTGGGTCAGGGCGTAGCCAACATCGCCAGTGGCTTCATCGGCGGCATGGCCGGTTGCGCGATGATTGGCCAGTCGGTGATCAATGTTAAATCGGGTGGGCGCGGCCGTCTGTCGACACTTTCCGCGGGTATTTTCCTGTTGCTGATGGTCGTGTTTCTGGGTGAGTGGGTTAGCCAAATCCCCATGGCTGCTCTCGTTGCGGTGATGATCATGGTGGCGATCGGCACCTTCAACTGGGGCTCCATCAGGAATCTGCGCGAGCACCCCAAAAGCTCCAGTGTGGTCATGGTTGCCACCGTCGTGGTCACGGTTGCCACGCACGACCTTGCCATGGGAGTACTGACAGGTGTGCTGCTCTCGGGCTTTTTCTTTGCACACAAGGTGGGACAGATTTTGCGCGTTCGCTCGCTTGCGGAAGATGAGGGGCGCACCCGCACCTACAGAGTGCTCGGGCAGGTGTTCTTTGCCAGTGCCGACCGCTTCACCAACGCCTTCGACTATAAGGAAGTCATCGAAAAAGTGCGCATCGATGTGAGTCGGGCGCACTTCTGGGACATCACTGCCGTGAGCGCGTTGGACAAGGTGGTCTTGAAATTTCGTCGCGAGGGTGCCGAGGTCGAAGTGATTGGCCTGAACGAGGCCAGTGCCACCATGGTGGACAAGTTTGCCGTACACGACAAAGACGGTACCGAAGACATGCTGCTGGGCCACTGAGGAGGCCGGCATGAAAAACGAAAACAAAGTCCTGGCCTGTGTCGATCAATCACGGTTTGCGGATTATGTGGCGGATTATGCCGCGTGGGCAGCGCGGCGCATGGATGCGCCCCTTGAGTTACTCCATGTCATCAATCGCCATCCGGAGACCGCCACCAGCAGGGATCACAGCGGCGCCATCGGCATCGATGCTCAGGAACATCTGTTGACCGAGCTTTCCAATGAAGACGAGTCGCGCAGCAAGGCCGCGCGCGAGGAGGGCCGGATGTTCCTGAACCGGTTGCGCGAACGCGCGGTTGCCGCCGGCGTACAGTCGCCTGACGTCCGCCAACGCTACGGGAATCTCGAAGCAACGCTGACAGAACAGGAAGATGATGTGCGTCTTTTTGTCCTGGGACGACGCGGTCAGTCTGCTGAAAATACCCAGCGCGACCTGGGACGTAACGTCGAGCGTGTGGTGCGCAGTCTGCACAAGCCCATCCTCGCGATCACGGAGGGTTTTACCGAACCGCGTCGCGTGATGATTGCGTTCGACGGCAGCATCGTTACCCGCCGAGGTGTGAAAATGGTCGCTGGCAGCCCACTCTTCAAAGGGCTTCCCGTGCATCTGCTGATGTCGGGAAAGAAAAGCCAGGACGCTCCCAGGCAACTCGAGTGGGCCAGAAAAACGCTGGAGTTGGCCGGCTTCGATGCTCCGGCAGCGCTCGTCCCGGGGGATGCCGAGAGTGTTATTGCCGAGACCGTAAAGCATCAAGGGATCGATATCCTGATCATGGGCGCATACAGCCATTCGCCGTTGCGCGGTCTTCTGGTCGGTAGCAAGACGTCCGATCTTCTGCGCTCGGCGAAGATACCAACACTGCTGCTTCGATAAGGCCAAGGGCGTGGACTCCTGGTGCCAGGCAGGCTGACCGGGTCGCGGTGACCGGGGTTGCCTTGCCTTGTCTCGCCCATCCCGGCCCCCCATGCTGATTGTCATACCCTCGGGACGCGAGAATTCCGGTGACTCCGCTCTCCCCCGCGTCGCACAAAAGCGGCGCCGTAACCGGCCATGGAACCCTCCCGGCAGGGGGACTGCCGGCCGAGTGTAACGCCGGCATGGTTCGTAGGCGTGGCTGCCGTGGTGGACACCCGTTGTTCCCGGACCGGCAGCATCTCCTCTCCGTCAATCCGGCGCCGCCGGCAGGTCCAGCACCGCACGCAGGCCGCCGATCGGCGCGGGTTCGAGCGCCAGGCTGCCGCCGTAGCCGAGCGCGATGCGGTGCACGATGGCAAGTCCCAGCCCACTGCCGGGCGCCGTTTCGTCGAGGCGAATGCCGCGTGCCAGCACCGCTCCGGCCTGCGCCTCGGTGAGGCCAGGGCCGTCGTCGTCGATGCACAGCCGCAGCCGTCCGCCGCTGCGCTGGACGCTGACGGCGATGCGCGTGCGTGCCCACTTGCAGGCGTTGTCGAGCAGGTTGCCGAGCAGCTCTTCCAGGTCCTCACGAGCGCCGGCGAAGGCGCACGGCTGCGGCAGGTCGACATCGAGCATCAGCGATCGGCCGGCATGGGCGCGGCGCAGCACCGCCCACAGTGCGTCTACCACCGGGCGCAGCTCGGTGCGGGTGCCGATGCCGACCGGGCGGCTGCTGGCGAGGTGATGCTCGATGTGGCCGCGCAGGCGCGCGACCTGCGCGGCGACTTCGGCCGGCAGGTCGGGGCCGGGGCGTTCGACTGCCGCGGCCAGTACCGCCAGCGGTGTCTTGAGGCCGTGCGCGAGATCCTGCGCCGCCTCGCGGGCGCGCGCCACCTGCCGTGCGTGGGCGTCGAGCAGAGCGTTGATCTGCTCGGCGAGCGGTGCGATCTCGGCCGGCAGCGCGGCAGGCTCGAAGCGCTCCGGCTCACCGCGGCGCAGGCGGGCGAGGCGCTGCTGGAGCTCGCGCAGCGGACGCAGGCCCCAAACCACCTGCGTGAACAGAATCAGCAGCATGGTGGCGATCAGAGCGGCGACGGCGAGCCCGGCAAGTAGTCTGAAATCGCCCACTTCAGCGCGCAGCGGTGCGGCGTCGGCCGCCACCAGAAAGGGCGTCGCCGCGGCAGTGCCAGGCAGGCGCAATGCCTGAGCGCGAAAGCGTAGCGGCTGGCCGCGCGGACCGGTGACCTGACCTGTCACCGGCTGCGCGGTGGGTTCCGGAACGGACAGCGCCACGTCCCACAGCGAGCGCGAGCGCAGCGCCGCCGCGCCGTCGCCGATCTGCCAGTACCAGCCGGAAAACACGCGCGTGAAGCGTTCCTCCACCGGCTCGCGGCGCAGCCGCACGCGGCCCTGCGGGTCGGCGTAGGCGAGCCCGGCGAGCAGCGCGATGTCGTCCGCCAGGCGCCGGTCGAGTGCGCGCTCCGCGGAGCGCTCGAAGGCGGCGCCCAGCAGCGTCGCCGCCAGCACCCCGCCGGCGATGGCGCCGAGCGCACCCGCCAGCAGCAGCCGCGCCCGCAGCGAGCGCGGCGCCCTCACGCCGGCTCGGCCAGGCGAAATCCGCGCCCGCGCTCGGTATGCAGCAGCGGCACGCCGAGCTTGCGGCGAATGCGGCCGATGAGCACATCGAGTACGTTCGAGTCCGGGTCGTAGCCGTTGTCGTAGACGTGCTCGCCCAGTTCAGCGCGCGGCACCACACGGCCGGCGTGATGCATCAGGTAGGCCAGGATGCGGTACTCGTGCGCCGTCAGCGAAAGCGGTACACCGTTGAGGGTGAAGCGCGCCGCTGCCACGTCCAGATCCAGTGGGCCGCAGCGCAGCACCGGCATCGCGTGGCCGGCCGCGCGGCGAATCAGCGCGCGCAACCGCAAGATCAGCTCCTCCAGACGAAATGGTTTGACCAGATAGTCGTCGGCACCGGCGTTGAAGCCGGCGAGCTTGCTGTGCCACTCGGTGCGCGCGGTCAGGATCAGCACCGGAAACAGCCGCCCGGCAGCGCGCCAGGCGTGCAGGATGGACAGGCCGTCCAGGCCCGGCAGGCCCAGATCCAGCACCACTCCGTCGTATTCTTCGGTCTGGCCGCGGAACTCGGCGTTGCGCCCGTCGGCGCTGTGATCGACCGCGAATCCGGCATCGGCGAGCGCGGCGACGACGCGCGCGGCCAGCGCCGTGTCGTCCTCCACCAGCAGGATGCGCATCAGTCGTCCTCCAGCTCCTGCCCGCGCAGCGTGCCGCTGCGGGCGTCGTATTCCAGCTCTACCACGCGGCCATCGGCGCGCAGGATTTCGACCTCGTACTCGTCGCCTTCGAGCTCGACCTCCACCACCTGGCCGGGCTGGCGCCGCTGGGCGTCAGCGAGGATCCCTTCGAGCGGCACGAACTGCCCGCGCAGCACCGCCGCCCGGGCGCGATCCTGCTCGGAGGGCTCGGCCAGCGCGGCGCCGGCCAGCGCGGCCAGGCACACCATCATCGGAACGTGACGCATCAGCGCAGCATGCCGGAGCCGGTTAAACCGTGCGTGAACGCGCCGTTCACGCGGCGGTTAAGCAGCATCCGGATAGTGGCGTCCACCGGCCATGGGCCGGCTCGACACCACCTACCAAGGAACTTCATCATGACCAAGAAACCCTTGACCGCCCGAACCATCGCCATCGCCCTGCCGCTGGTGTTCGTCGGCGCCGCCTTCGCCGCTGACGCGGTGGGCGGGCCCGATCAGGTGCGCGACCTGCTGCAAAAGGCCGGTTATTCGGATATCCGCGACATCGAGTTCGATCATGGCCTGTGGGAAGCGGAAGCCCGCCAGGGCGCCGACCGCCGCCACGACATCGCCATCGACCCCGCCACCGGCGAGATTTTCGACGCCAAGGCGCGCCCGGTGGCACTGGGTGCCGCCGCGGTACGCGCCGCGTTGACGCAGGCCGGCTACCAGAACCTGCGCGACCTCGACCGCGACGGCGCGGTCTGGGAGGCCGATGCCACCGCGCCGGACGGCACGGCCGTCGAACTGCGCGTGAGCGGCTACGACGGGCGCGTCCTGCACCGCGAGGTGGATGACGACTGAGCCTGGAGAATGTCCCGCCGCCCTCGACCAGGGGCCGGCGGGGCGACCGGACGGCAAAGCGAGCGTCAAATGTGGCGCGATGCGAGCACTCCGGAGGCTTCCAGCTGTTCGATGCGCTCGGCGCTGTAGCCCAGGTGATTGCCGAGGATCTCCCGGTTGTGCTCGCCGAGAAGGCCGGCCTGGAGTTCGAGCGGCTGCGGGAACTGGGAGTAGCGCAGCGGGCTGGCCGGAATCTCCACTTCGCCGAAGATGCGGTCGGTAATTTTCTGCACCGTGCCGCGTTTGCGCATGTGGGGATGGGCCATCACTTCTTCGACCTCCAGCACGGGCGCGCAGGGCACATGGGCGGCCTGCATCAATTGCAGCGCTTTGTCGGGATCTCCCACCTTGGCGAGCCAGGCTTCTATCGCGGTATTGATTTCCTGCTTGTTGGCATGGCGGCCGGCCAGGTCGGCGAAGCGCGGGTCGGTCAGCATGTCGGGTCGTTCGATCAGGTTCACCAGATTTGCCCATTGCGCGCCGATGGCGACCACGACCAAGTAGCGGTTCCCGCACTTGTAGAGTCCCAGCGGCGTCACGAAGGCGTGCAGATGGCCGCTGCGGCGCGGCAGCACCTGGCCGCCGGACGCGCTGCACACCTGGGCGTTCATCTCGTGGTAGCTGAACAGGCAGTCGAGCAGAGTGATGTCCAGGAACTGCCCGCCGCCGCCGCGCAGCTTGTGGAACAGCGCGGTGACGATGGCGCCATAGGCGTGGGCGCCGGTGGAGATGTCGCCGAAGGCCATGCCCGACAGTGCCGGATAGCCGCCGGCCTGGCCGGTCATGGCCATGATCCCGGAGTAGGCCTGGCCGATGTAGTCGAAGCCGGGGAGGTGAGACAGCTCGCCTTCCTGACCCAGACAGGAAATCGAGCACATGATGAGATTGGGGTTGATCTCGCGCAGCGCGTTCCAGTCGAGACCGAATTTTTTCATCACGCCCGGGGTGAAGTTCTCGACCACCACGTCCACCTGCTTGACCAGTTCCCGGCAGATTTCCTGGGCTTCGGACTGGCGCAGGTCCATGCACATGGTGCGCTTGCCGCGGTTGTGCTGGATGAAATACCCGCTGCGCCCCTCGCGTTGCACCGGCAGGGCGCGCGCCGTGTCGCCGTTGAGGGATTCGATCTTGATCACGTCGGCGCCGGCTTCCGCCATCAGGCGCGTGCAGTGCGGCCCCGCGACATAGTGGCTGAAATCCAGCACCTTGATGCCGGCGAGCAGGTGTTTGGGCGCTTGTGTGGAACTCATGATGGGGGCCTCGTTATGGTTATGCGCGGGGGACGGCGCGTGCCGGATCCGTACCGGGCTGAATTTCGGCACACAGCGTTGCCGGGGTCAAGAATAATCAGGGTGCCGGCGGACGACAAACCCGGGCGACGGAACCCCGGGGCGGGAACGCGCAGGGCGCGTATCCAGCCCCGTATCGCCTAGAATGCGTGCTTTCCCGGTGTATTTCGGAGGCGCGTGATGAATCTGTTCGACCTGACCGGCAAGGTAGCCGTGATTACCGGCTCCACCAAGGGTATCGGCCGCGCGATGGCCGAACAGATGGCGCTGCACGGCGCCCGTGTGGTGGTCTCCAGCCGCAAGGCCGACGCCTGCGATGGGGTCGCCGCGGCCATCAATGCGTTGGTGGCGGGGACGGGTGCCGGCAAGGCGATCGCGGTGCCCGCCAATATTTCGCGCAAGGAAGACCTCGAACACCTGGTGGCGCGTACCCGCGAGCTGCTCGGTCCCATCGACATCTTGGTCTGCAACGCCGCCTCGAATCCCTATTACGGCTCGATGCTGGGGATCTCGGACGACCAGATGGACAAGATCCTCGACAACAACATCAAGTCGAACCACTGGCTGTGCTCCCTGGTGATTCCCGAAATGCGCACGCGCAAGGACGGCGTCATCATCATCGTGTCCTCCATCGGCGGGATTCTGGGTCACACCACGCTCGGCGCCTACGGCCTGTCGAAGGCCGCCGACTTGGCGCTGGCCCGCAACATCGCCGCCGAATTCGGACCGGACAACATCCGCGCCAACGCCATCGCGCCGGGACTGATCAAGACCGATTTCGCCCGCGCCCTGTGGGACAGCCCCGAGTACCTCGCCAAGGCGACCGAGCGTTCGCCGCTGCGGCGCATCGGCACCCCCGAGGAAATCGCCGGCGCGGCGGTGTTTTTGTCGTCCGCGGCGGGTGCCTTCATGACCGGGCAGACGCTGGTGATTGACGGCGGTCGTGTCACCGCCAACTGACCCGCGTATTGAATTGCGGCGCGGACGGGGTTTGTTGCACACTCTGCCGCGTTTTGGCCCGACGCCGGTCGGACAGTTTGATCAACCAGGGGAGCACTATGGCAAGTCGCAGAAGCAAGTGTCTGGCGTGGGTCACCCGTCGGACCATGAAGAAAAAACTCGGCGCGAGCGGGTCGGTACCCAAAGAGCGGGAAATGCTCGAAAAAATGTCGGGGCTGATGAGCCGGCGCACCCCCGGACCACCGGCCACCATCAACGGTGTGCCCGGCGAATGGCAATACCCCCAGACCGGCGACGGCGGCCGGACCATTCTGTACCTGCACGGAGGTGGCTATGTGCTGGGTTCGCCGCTGAGCCATCGCGACATGGTCGGTGGCATCGCGGATGCCGCCCACGCCCGGGCATTCATCGCGGATTACCGGCTCGGGCCGGAGCATCCCTTTCCGGCAGCGGTCGAAGACGCGGTAGCGGCCTACAAGGGTTTACTGGATGAGGGTTTCGATCCCGCCAAAATCTGTATCGCGGGCGATTCCGCCGGGGGCGGTCTGACCGTCGCCGCGCTGGTGTCGATTCGCGACCAGAAGCTGCCGCTGCCCGCGGCGGGTATCTGCATCTCGCCCTGGGCCGATCTCACCTGCTCCAGCGGCACCATGACCTCGATGGCCGACGCCGATCCCATGCTGCGGCCGGCCGCGCTGAAATGGATGGGCGATCTGTATCTCAACGGCCAGGATCCCAAGTTGCCGCTGGCGTCGCCGATCTTCGCCGACCTCAAGGGCCTGCCGCCGTTGCTGATCCAGGTGGGTACCGAAGAAGCGCTCTACGATGACGCCATCACCCTGAGCCGCGTGGCCCAGGCAGCCGGCGTCGATGCCACCCTCGAAGTGTGGGAGGGCATGATGCATGTCTGGCACCTGATGGCCAAATTGATCCCTGAAGGCAAGCAGGCGATGCAGATCATCGGCGCCTTTGTTGCCGCAAAAACCTGAGCGGTCCCCAACCCGCGCGCCGCCGGAGTCGCGGCGGTGCGGTGGGGATGAACGTCGCAGGTGTCGCAGGTAAAGAAAAAACCCCGCCCCGATGCGCAATCGGGGCGGGGTTTTTAGTGTGGCGCGAGCGCGCTGGTTACTGGCTGTTGCTGCGACGCAGGTAGCGCTCGCGGGACGCCATGATCTCGGCCTTGGCCGCCGCCGCATCTCCCCAACCCTCGACCTTGACCCACTTGCCCTGTTCGAGCGCCTTGTAGTTCTCGAAATAATGCACGGTCTGGCGACGGAGCAGTTCGGGCAGGTCTTCGACCTCACTCACCGCATCGTACAGCGTGGTCAGCTTGTGGTGCGGCACTGCGATCAGCTTGGCGTCGGGACCGGCCTCGTCTGTCATCAGCAGCACGCCGATGGGCCGGCTGCGAATCACCGAACCCGGCACCACCGGATAGGGGCACACCACCAGCACGTCGAGCGCATCGCCATCCTCGGACAGGGTGCCCGGGATATAACCGTAATTGGCCGGGTAGAACATCGGCGTGGCGACGAAGCGGTCCACGAACAGGGCATCGGAATCCTTGTCGATCTCGTATTTGATCGGATCGTGATTGGCGGGGATCTCGATGAGGACATTGATGTCGTCGGGCAAGTGGTTGCCGCAGGGGATTCTGCTGTAGCTCATGGGTGGTCAACGGAGGTGGCGGATGAAGCCGCGCATTATAGGAAGGTCGCCCCGGCGAAGAAAGCGTCGGCAATGCCTTGGTCCCGGCATGTAGCGCATGCGGGGGCCGCACGCGCTACGGACACAGCGGGCGCGGCCGTAGTGCGGTATAAGGATGCCGGCGTGCCGGCGGCGGGAACCATGGTCGCTATCCCCGACACCAACGAACCGAATCCCGCACACGCATCACTGGAGAAGCAGATGCAACGCGATACTCTGTCCCTTGCGTCATCCGTGCCCGCAGCCTCCTGGAGACTGCGACGATAATGGACGCGACATGGATCGGTGCGGTGTTCGGTTTTATCGCCGGTGCGCTGGTGTCCTGGTTATGGTCCAGCGCCCGGGCCCGCGAGCTGGCCGTGCGTGGCACCGAAAGCGAGCAGCGCGCGGCGGCGCTCGGCGCGGAATTGATCGACCTGCGCGCGCGTCAGTCCGCGCTTGCCGAGGACAATGCCCGCCTCGCCGAGCGGCTTGCCGCCGAGCAACGCCAGGGCGCCGAAAAGCTCGCCCTGCTCGAACAGGCGCGCGAACAGCTCGGCGATACCTTCAAGGCACTGTCCGCCGATGCCCTCAAGGCGAGCAGCGAATCCTTTCTGCGCCTGGCGCAGGAAAATCTCGGTCGTTTTCAGCAGGGCGCCACGGCGGAACTGGTGGCGCGCGAACAGGCCATCGAAAAACTCACCCAGCCGATTCGCGAACGCCTGGAGAAATTCGACGGCAAGCTCGACGAGATCGAGAAGGCCCGCATCGGCGCCTATCAGGCGCTGGACACCCAACTGAAAGCCCTGGTGGATACGCATCTGCCGCAGCTGCATCGCGAAACCGCCGACCTGGTCAAAGCCCTGCGCCAGCCCCAGGCGCGCGGCCGCTGGGGCGAAGTGCAACTGCGCCGCGTGGTCGAACTCGCGGGGATGCTCGAACACTGCGACTTCGAGGAACAGGTCTCGCGCACCACCGACACGGGTCGTCAGCGCCCGGATCTGATCGTCAAATTGCCCGGCGGTCGTCAGGTGGTGGTGGATGCCAAGGTGCCGCTGGATGCCTACCTGATCGCCATCGAGGCCCAGGATGAAGCAGGCCGCCAGAAGGCGCTGATCGGCCACGCCCGCCAGCTCAAGGACCACATCGGCCAGCTCGCCAAAAAAAGTTACTTCGACCAGTTCGATCCCACGCCGGAATTCGTGGTCCTGTTCGTACCGGGCGAAGCGTTTTTCTCCGCTGCGCTGATGCAGGACCCCATGCTGATCGAATTCGCTGCCGAAAACCGCGTGATTC
>JADJET010000010.1 GCA_016708925.1 Gammaproteobacteria bacterium
GAACTGGTCGTGCGCCCGCGTGCTCCGGCGCGGGAGCAGGCGATTCTGGAAGCCCTGGCGCACGCCTGCCATCACCTCACGCCCAAGGTGACGCTGTGCCCGCCGGCCGGCCTGCTGCTGGAGATCGGCGGGTCGCTGAAGCTGTTCGGCGGCCTCGCCGCCCTGCTCGCCGCGGTCCGCGACACGCTTCGGCTTCAGCAGGTACAGGCGGCCATCGGCGCGGCGCCCACGCCCGCCGCCGCGCAATTGCTGAGTCATGGCGATGCCGATCCCCTCGATTATCTCGATGCCCATAGCGGCGCCCTGACACGACCCCGGGCGTTCAGCCGCCGCCTGCACGCGCTGCCGCTGGCGGCACTCGCGTGCGCGCCGGAACTCATCGAAAAGCTCGCGCGCACCGGCCTGCGTCGCGTCGGCGAAGTCTTGCAGCTGCCCGGCAGCGCCCTCGGCCGACGCTACGGCCGGGATTTTGTGCACTATCTGGAGCGCATTCGCGGCCAGCGCCCCGACCCCCAAATGGCCATGTCGCTGGCGTCCAGTTTCTCCCGGCGCCTGGAGTTTGCGGCCGGCATCGAAAGCGCCGAGATGCTCCTGTTTCCGGCCCGACGCCTGCTGCACGAGCTGAGCGGCTATCTGCGCGCCCGCCAGAGGCACTGCGGGCGTCTGAACTGGACGCTGTATCCGGAGCACGGCGCGCCACTCTCCCTGCCCTTGCGGCTCGCCCAACCCCGGGGCGATCTCGCACACCTGCTGGAACTGACCCGGCTCGGGTTCGCCACCCTGCGTCTTGGGGGACCAGTGGCTGCTCTGACACTGACGAGCGACGAACTCCATCCGGCGCGGGACCTCAGCGGGGATCTGTTGAGCACTCTGGTCCCGCAGCCGGACCCGGCGAGCATCCAGACCCTGTGCGACCGCCTCGCCGCCCGCCTCGGACCCGACGCCATCGCCCGCCTCGGAATACAGAACCAACATTTGCCCGAACGCGCGAGCGTCGCGCTGCCGCCGACCGCCGCTGCTGTCCGTGCCGTGCCTGCACCGCCACCCGCGGCACCGCGACCGGCCTGGCTGGTAGAGCCGCCGGCGCCGGTATCCATCCAGGGCGGAAAGCTGCACTGGGAGGGACCCCTGACCCTGCTGCGCGGCCCCGAGCGCATCGAGAGCGACTGGTGGCGAACGCCGGCGCGGCGCGATTACTACCTCGCCCGCCACGGCGACGGCCGCCGCTGCTGGCTGTACCGCGAGCGCCGCAGCGGCGCCTGGTTTGTGCATGGGTTGTTCGGGTAGGGCCTGCCTCTAAAAACCCGTCATGCCCGCGAAATCCATCATACAGTGCTTTGTTAAATAATGTTTACAATTATTTGTTTTTATGCGTTAAGTCACCCACGAAGGTGAGGACTTTAACGACAAAAATGGGTTTTTAGCGATGTCCTTAACGCCACAGACAGGCCTAGGAGCCTGTCGGACTTGAGCGTCCGTAGCGAGGGAAAGTCCGATTTGAGGCAGATTTTGGGCAAATTTGCGGCGAATAGCGGGGACTATTTAACGAAAATTTGCGCAAAATATGACCAAATTCGGCTTTTCCGCAGTAGGACAGTCTCAAGTCCGACAGGCTCCTAAGCCCCATGTACGCCGAACTGCACTGCATCAGTAATTTCACGTTTCTGCGCGGCGCCTCGCATCCCGAGGAACTGGTGCAACGGGCCGCCGAGCTGCGCTATGCCGCCATCGCCATCACCGACGAATGCTCATTGGCCGGCGTGGTCCGCGCCCATGGCGCCGCCCGCGAGCACGGCATCCCGCTCATCATCGGCAGCGAATTCCGGCTCCGCGAAGGCGTGCATCTGGTGCTGCTCGCTCCCGACCGCGCGGCCTATGGCGAGCTCGCGGGCCTGATCAGCCGGGGCCGGCGGCGCAGCCCCAAGGGCACCTACGATCTCGGGCTGAATGATCTGGAACCTTGCAGCGGCCGCTGTCTGGCGCTGTGGCGGCCGACCGGCGACAGCACCGCCGATCTGGCGGCGGGGCGCGCCCTGCGGGCGCTGTTCGCCGACCGCCTCTGGCTCGGCGTCACCCACTGCCTGGACGGTGCCGAGGCGGCTTCTCAGGCCGCTCACCGCGACGTCGCCGTGCGCCTCGGCATTCCGCTGGCCGCCTGCGGCGAAGTCCATATGCATGTGCCGCAGCGCAAACCCCTGCAGGACGTGCTGACGGCGATCCGCCTCAACACGCCGGTTGCCGCCCTGGGCCGGCGGCTCGCCGCCAACGCCGAACGCCATCTGCGGCCGCTGGCGCGGCTGCAGGAACTGTATCCGCCGGCGCTGCTGGCGGCGACGCTTGCCATCGCCGCGCGCTGCCGCTTCTCCCTCGCTGAGCTGCGTTACGAGTATCCCGATGAAGTGGTGCCGCCCGGGATCAGTCCCGCGGCGCACCTGGCGGCCCTGGTGACCCAGGGCGCGGCGCAGCGCTGGCCCGGCGGCGTGCCGGAAGCGGTGGCGACCATGCTGGCGCGCGAACTGGCGATCATTCACGAACTGGGCTACGAACATTATTTCTTGACCGTCCACGATATCGTCGCCTTCGCCCGTGGGCGCGACATCCTCTGCCAGGGGCGCGGCTCGGCCGCCAACTCGGCGGTCTGCTATTGCCTGTCGATCACCGAGGTTTCGCCGACCCGGGTCAACCTGCTGTTCGAGCGTTTTATTTCGAAAGAGCGCAACGAACCGCCGGATATCGATGTGGATTTCGAGCATGAGCGGCGCGAGGAAGTCATTCAGTACATTTACCAAAAATACGGCCGCGAGCGCGCCGCCCTGGTCGCATCCCTGACGACCTACCGTCTGCGCAGCGCGGTGCGGGATGTGGCCAAAGCGCTCGGCCTCGACCCACTGCTGGTGGATCGCCTGGCGCAATCCCTCACCGGGTGGGACCGGCACGCCGATCTGGAGCGGCACCTCGGCGCGCAATCCGGCGACGACCCGCGCATCCCCTGGCTGGCGCGCTTGGTGAGTGAAGTCCGCGGTTTTCCTCGCCATCTATCGCAGCATGTGGGTGGCTTCGTGATCAGCCGGGGGCCCATCAGCCAACTGGTGCCGGTGGAAAACGCCGCCATGCCGGAGCGGACCATCATCCAGTGGGACAAGGACGACATCGAGGCGCTCGGCCTGCTCAAGATCGACGTGCTCGCGCTTGGCATGCTGAGCGCGATCCGCAAGTGCCTGGACAGCCTGCGCGCCTTGGGCGCCGCCGTGACCCGCTTGCAGGACATCCCCGAGGACGACCCTGCCACCTACGACATGCTGTGTCGGGGCGACAGCGTCGGCGTCTTTCAGGTGGAATCCCGCGCCCAGATGTCGATGCTGCCGCGCCTGCGGCCGCGCTGCTATTACGATCTGGTGATCCAGGTGGCGATCGTGCGGCCGGGGCCCATCCAGGGCGACATGGTGCACCCCTACCTGCGCCGCCGCGAGGGCAGCGAACCCGTCACCTACCCGAACGCCGCCATCCAGGGTGTGCTCGAACGCACGCTTGGCGTACCCATCTTCCAGGAACAGGCGATCAAGCTCGCCATGGTGGCGGCCGGCTTCAGCGGCGGCGAAGCCGATCAGTTGCGCCGCGCCATGGCGAGCTGGGGCAAGCACGGCAATCTCGCCGCCTTCGAGCGCAAACTGATCGACGGCATGGCAACACGCGGCTACAGCGCGGACTTCGCCCACCGGCTGTTCGAGCAGATCAAGGGCTTCAGCGGCTACGGTTTTCCCGAATCCCATTCCGCCAGTTTCGCCTTGCTGGCCTATGTGTCGGCCTGGCTCAAGTGCCATCACCCGGCGGCGTTTTATTGCGCCCTGCTCAACAGCCAGCCGATGGGATTCTATTCACCGTCGCAACTGGTGCAGGATGCGCGCCGCCAGGGTATCGCGGTGCGGCCGGCGGACGTCGCCCGCAGCGTCTGGGATCACCGCCTCGAACCGGGCGCGGACGGCACGCCGGCGCTCCGCCTCGGCCTGCGCCTGGTGCGGGGCCTGCACCAGGGCGCCGCGACGCGCCTGGTGCAGGCGCGCGGAGAACGGTCCTTCGCCGATGTCGAAGATCTCGCCCGCCGCGCCGACCTCGATCGGGGTCAGCTCGTCGCACTCGCCGATGCCGGCACCCTGCGGGCCTTCAGCGCCCACCGCCATCAGGCCCACTGGAAGCTGCTCGCCATCGAGGAGTGCCGCCCCCTGCTCGCTGCCGAGACCGGCGCCGAACCCCGGAGCGAAGTCCAGCTTCCCGCACCCACCCGCGGCCAGGATCTGCTGGCGGATTATCGCGGTACCGGACTCAGCCTCGGACCGCACCCCATGGCGCTGCTGCGCGGATATCCCGCCTTTCGTACCTGTGCCCGGCAACAGGAACTCACCGGGCTGCGCAGCGGCCGCTTCCTGCGCATCGCCGGCCTGGTCACCGGCCGGCAACGGCCCGGCACCGCTTCCGGAGTGATTTTCCTCACCCTGGAGGACGAAACCGGCAACACCAATGTGATCATCTGGCGGGATGTCCAGGAACGCTATCGCGCCGCCCTGCTGGGCGCCCGGCTGTTGCTGGTCAAGGGGGTGCTCGAGCACCGGCATTCGGTCTGCCATGTGATCGCGGGCGAACTACAGGATCACAGCGGTCTGCTCGCCGACCTCGCCTTGAAGTCTCGGGACTTCCACTAGCCGCTTGTCGAAAGAACTGCTGCGGCAGCCATCTGCTTCGTTGCGCGGTACTCGCTCCCTCGCCTGTCTGCTTGACAGGTCTCGGTCGCCGCGCGCCGTGCGCCGCGCAGCTCGCCACCTCACGACGTCTTTCAACAAGCGGCTGGGGAATCATCCAGTCACCACAAGTGCACGGCCGCCTCTTGCTTTACGTCAATCGATTGCAACAAAATAGGGAAATTTGTCAGCTTGGGGATACTTCCATGAAACAGCTCGACCACTGCGACACCCTGATCCGCAACGCCCTGGTTTTCGACGGCAGCGGCAAGACGCCGCAGATTGAGGATCTGGCCATCAAAGGCGGCAAGGTGCTGGCGCGCGGCCCCAATTTACAGGTCGGTGCAGCCACCGAAACCGTCGATGCCACGGGCAAGTGGCTGATGCCAGGCATGCTCGACATCCATACCCACCTAGACCTCCAGGTCGAGGTCGACCCCGGCCTCGAAGAGGCGGTGCGTCATGGCACCACGACCGTGCTGTTGGGCAACTGCTCGCTGGGCACCGCCTTCGGTTCGCAGCGCAGGAACGGTGAAGACCCTATCGTGGACTGCTTCACCCGGGTGGAAAACATGCCCAAGCGGGTGCTGGAAAAATGCATCGAAAAAATTACCTGGAACAACACCGCCGACTACCTGAAGCACTTCGACAACATCCCGCTCGGCCCCAATGTCGCCGCGTTCATACCGCATTCCATGATGCGTATCGAGGTGATGGGTACCGAGGCGTCCATCACTCGTCCACCCACCAAGGCGGAGCGGAAAAAAATGGCCGAGCTCATGGAAACCGCCATGCAGCAGGGCTACATGGGCCTGTCCACCGACCAGATCGTGTTTCACTACCTGGCCAACGACCCGAACAAGCAGATACGGATCCCGTCCCACTTCGCCGAGGATGACGAGCTCCGTCCCATCATCGAAATCGTGCGCAGGCACAAGGGCGTGTGGCAGACCAATCCCGATGGCCAGCGCATGCTGCGCACGCTGAAACGCTACTTCTGGTCCGCCGGCCGCTTCCGTCGCGGCCCGCTCAAAATCTCGGCGCTGACGGCGGTGGACTTCGTTTCCGTACCGGGCGTGTGGCAGAAAATGCTGAAGCTCGGCAGTGTCATCAACTCGAAGTGGTTCAAGGGCAAAATTCACTTCCAGGCGCTGGGCGGCGCCTTTCGCATGTGGTCCGACGGCATGATCTCCCCGGTGTTCGAAGAGCTGCCCTCCACCCGCAAGATCATTGCCTGCGAACAGGAAGATCGCGCAGGGCGTCTGGCACTGCTCAATGATCCAGCGTGGCTCGCAGAGTTCAAGGGCGACTGGGCCAAGATGACCAATACGACGGCCAACATCGCCCAGATCGGCGGCAAGTCCGAGGAACGCGCCACCTTCCAGATGAACTACGCCAAAATGTATTTCGACAACTGTGCGGTGCCGTCCTGGAACGGCGACAGTCTGGCGGACGTGCTGAACCGGCTGACGCAGTACAAGGCGAGTGGCGGCAAGAGCGGCGCCAAGGATGCCGCCGAAGCGGCGGAGTTCGACCGCTTCCCCGACGCCGCGACCGATTCACGCGAGTTCTGGCTGCAATGCATGCGCTTGTACGATACCGATTTCCGCTGGTGGTTTGACGTCGCCAACACCAACGAGGACATCGTCGAACAGATCCTGTTCGACAAGAATGCCCTGCCCGGTTTCAACGATTCCGGCGCGCATCTGACCAACCTGTCGTTCTACGACGGCAACCTGGGCACCCTGCGCATCGCCCAGAAACGCGGCCTCGACCGGGTCGCGCATGCCGTCCATCGCCTGACCCGGGAACCCGCGGAATTCTTCGGTCTCGACGTCGGCCGTATCGATCCCGGCGCCCAGGCCGATGTCGTGCTGATCGATCCGGAACAATTGAAAAATCATGACATGAATGCCAGCCGTACCCGGATACACCACGAATTGTTCGAGAACGACGTGCTGGTTAATCGCTGCGACGGCGTGGTGAATCAGGTTTACATCCATGGTCAACGCGTGTGGGAAGAAGGCTCCCGCTTTACGCCAGTTCTGGGCACCAAGACCCTGGGGCGTGCTCTCCGGGCCAACCGCCACTGACATTTCCGGGCGTGGGGGACGGTATTCCTCCCGACGCCCGGTTTTTTTGCGACGTCTCACCTTCAACAACATGCTCTTCGCGCCGGGTTGGGAACCGAAGTCCCCAGCCCGGCACTGAACACCTGCCCGCGGCCCGCCCATCACCGCAGGACAAAAATCTCCCGAACATGCTTCAATGCCCCAGCCATGTGCTCAGCCGACAACCATGGCGGGCGCGCAATCCATGCCTCGGCGACCCGCAAACTGCGGCGAGATTGACCTGCGTCAGCATGGTTTCTCCGTATGTCGGTAGGGTGGATCGAACATTCGACGAGGTGTTTCATGTCCAGCGTGATTGGTGTCGTGGTCTGCAACCACAGTCAGGCCCGCCTGTTCAAGGCGAACCAGATGTCGATCGTCAGCGAAATCGCCGATCAGGTGAACCCGCAAGCCCACATGCCCGATCAGGATCTGGCGACCGATGAGCCGGGGAAGTATCGGGGCGGCGGTCTCGGGGGTCAGCATCACTCCGAAGATCCTCGCACCGCTCCAAGGGACAAGGCCGCGGCGAATTTTGCCCGCGATATCGCGGCCGCCGTTGAGTCGATGGTGACGATGCATCGGCTGGAAAAACTCTACATCGTCGCGGAGCCGGCCATGCTCGGTCTGCTGCGCGCCGAGCTATCGGATCGCTGCAGGAAGCTGGTAGCGGATGAAATTGCTAAGGACGTCGTGGGACGGACGCCGGATCAGATCAGGGATTACCTGCCGACGCCGCTGTGACGTTTTTTCTGGTGTCGGGAGGATTCTGACGCCCGGCAAGCTTGGCCTGTCGGGAGCGACCAGCCCGCAAGGTGGGCTGGCGAGGGAATTGGTCGGAGCGGCGGGATTTGAACCCACGACCACCACACCCCCAGTGTGGTGCGCTACCATGCTGCGCTACGCTCCGAGATTTTCCGGTGACCCGGAAAGGTCGACATCATACTGGATACCGCCCCGGGGAGCCACCGGGAAAGCGCGAAAATCAGGGTTTCAATACCACCAGCACGTCTTCCAGCTCGCTTACGGTCTGATCGATCAACTGACGGATCTGGGTAGCTTCCTGCTTCATGTGCTCGCCGCCCAGGCGCTGGCGCGCACCGCCGATCGTGAAGCCCTGCTCATACAGCAGCGACCGGATCTGCCGGATCATGATTACATCCTGACGCTGATAGTAGCGGCGATTACCCCGGCGCTTTACCGGATTGAGCATCGGAAACTCCTGTTCCCAATAGCGCAGGACATGGGGCTTCACGTCGCAGAGCTCACTGACCTCGCCGATCGTAAAATAGCGCTTGCCGGGAATAACCGGCAACTGACTGTTGTTACTGGGTTCCAGCATGGCGTTCTACTCGGGCTTTCAGTTTCTGGCCGGGCTTGAAAGTCACTACCCGACGTGCAGTGATGGGGATCTCCTCTCCGGTTTTTGGATTGCGGCCGGGACGAGGATTTTTGTCGCGCAACTCAAAATTGCCAAAACTCGATAGTTTTACCGGGTCGTTCGCCTCCAGCGCGGTGCGAATCTCCTCAAAGAAATATTCGACAATTTCCTTGGCTTCGCGCTTGTTTAGCCCGAGCTCGACGTAAAGCAGCTCGGCGATATCGGCTTTTGTGAGCGCTGACATTTATTCTCCCCGTAGCCTGGCGCCAAATCCGGCAGCAAGCGCTTCCAGCACGGCGGCCTCAACTGACTGCACGTCGCTGTCCTCCAGAGTGCGCGAACTGTCTTGAAAGGTCAAGCCAAGGGCGATGCTTTTCTTATTATTTTCAATATGTTCGCCGTGATAGACGTCAAAGATTCTGGCTTCGGTCAAGGCTCCACCGGCAGCCCGCTTGACAACGTCGAGCAGGGCCGACGCGGTAACTTCCCGGGGCACCACAATCGCAATATCGCGGCGCACTGCTGGAAAACGACTGAGCGGTCGGAATGCGGGGATACCGCGGGCGGGAAGCACATCGAGCGACAGTTCGAACAGGAACACCGGTCGGTGGAAATCCAGCTCACGCGCGACCGTCGGATTCAGCAGCCCCAGATGCCCCAGCGTCACGCCGGCGCCGTCACCGAGCCGCAGGCACTGGCCTGGATGCAGCGCCGGGTGTTCACCTCGCTCCCCGCACACCTGATCGGCAATGCCGAGTGGCGCGAGGAGCGCTTCGACATCACCCTTGAGCGTAAAAAAGTCCACCTGATCGGGTGCGTTGGCCCAGCCCTCGGGCTCGCGACGGCCGGTTATCAGTCCGGCGAGCATCATGCGCTGGTCGCCGCCGGGACCACCGCCAAAGCACAGCCCGGTTTCGAACACTCGCACCCGCTCCTGCTGGCGATTCAGGTTGTGGCGCAGCGCCAGCAGCAATCCGGGCCACAGGCTGGGCCGCATCACCGACATGGCGGCGCTGATCGGATTGATTACCGGGATCGCGGGCGCGCCGCCCATCACCAGCCCGGCGACCTCGGGTGGTACAAAACTGTAGCAAATGACTTCGCGATAGCCGCGCTGCACCAGCACGGCCCTGATCCCCGCGAGATCGCGCTGCCGCGACGGGCCGATCTCGGGTGCCAGCACGGGCGTGGCGCTGGGCAGATTGTTGTAGCCATGGATGCGGGCAATCTCCTCGATCAGATCCGCTTCGATGCCCAGATCAAAACGCCAACCGGGCGCGCGGAACTGCCAGTGATCCGGGGTTTCCTCGAGCAGTTCGAGGCCCAGGCTCACCAGCATCGTCTTGACCCGCGCCGGCGCGAAGTCGAGCCGCAATTGCTGGGTCAACCGCTTGCGGCGCAGCCGAATCACACGGGGTACGGACAGAGCGCCTTTATCCTCGACAACCAGCGCGGGACCGGGTTTGCCGCCGGCGATTTCCAGCAGCAGTGCCGTCGCGCGTTCGAGTGCCCGCAGGGGCAACTCAGGATCGACGCCGCGCTCGAAGCGATGCGAGGAATCCGTATGCAGTCCGAACTGTCGCGCTTTGCCGGCCACCGCAAGCGGTTGAAAGTGGGCGCTTTCCAGGAATACGTCGCGGGTCTGCGCATCGACTCCGCTGTCGCGCCCGCCCATGATGCCCGCCAGCGCCAGCGTCCGCTGCGCATCGGCAATCACCAGGCAGCCCGCATCGAGCTCGAGGACGTTGCCGTCGAGCAGGGTCAGCGTCTCGCCGGATCTGGCGTGGCGCACTTCGATGCCGGTGTCGTGAAGGCGACCGAGGTCGAAACCGTGCATCGGCTGCCCCAATTCCAGCATCACGTAATTGGTGACATCGACCACCGGGTGAATGCCGCGGATGCCACCACGGCGCAGGCGTTCGAGCATCCACATGGGCGTTTTCGCCTGGGGATCGATGGCGCGAATGATGCGGCCTGCGTAGCGCGGGCAGGCGCCGGCGGCATTCAAGCGGATCGGCAACGCGTCCGCGATGGTCGCCGGCACCGGCGCGACCGGGAAATCCCGCAGCGGAGCACCCATCACTGCCGCGACTTCCCGGGCGAGCCCGCGAATGCCGAGACAGTCGCCGCGATTCGGCGTCAGGTCGACTTCAATCACCTCGTCGTCGAGCGCCAGAGCAGCGCGTAGATCGGTGCCGGTGTGCAGGTCGCCCGGCAACTCAAGCAACCCGGCCTGATCGCTGGAAAGGCCCAATTCGGCTGCGGAGCAGAGCATGCCCTGCGATTCGATACCTCTTAATCTGGCGGCCTTTATGGTCAGATCGCCGGGGAGACGCGCGCCGATCTGGGCGAATGGAGCCTTCAGGCCCAGACGGGCATTGGGCGCGCCGCAGACCACCTGCACGGGAGCATCGCCTCCGGTGCTGACACGGCAGACCCGCAACTGATCGGCATCGGGATGCGGCTCGATCGCTACGACTTCACCAACGACGACTTTCGTAAACGGCGGCGCGGCAGGCTCCACACCGTCCACTTCGAGTCCCGCCATGGTGAGACCCGCCACCAAGTCAGGCGTGGCGATCTCGATGTCCACATGCTGCAACAGCCAGGCTTTGCTGAATTTCATCGCGTCCTCAAACTCCCCGGCTCAAAACTGTTGCAGAAAACGCAGATCGTTCTCGAAGAACAACCGCAGATCACCCACGCCGTGACGCAGCATGGCCAGGCGCTCCACGCCCATGCCGAATGCAAAGCCCGTGAAGTTTTCGGAATCGATGCCGCAATTGGCGAGCACATTGGGGTGCACCATTCCGCATCCCATCACTTCCAGCCAGCCACTCTGCTTGCAGACTCGGCAGCCGGCGCCCCGACATTGGGTGCACTGGATATCCACCTCGGCCGAGGGCTCGGTGAATGGAAAATAGGACGGCCGGAAGCGCACCGGCAGATCCGTTTCGAAAAAGGCTTTCAGAAACTGATCGACCGTCCCTCTCAGATCGGCAAAACTGATGTCGCGATCCACTACCAGCCCTTCGACCTGATGAAACATCGGGGTGTGCGTCAGGTCCGAGTCGCAGCGATAGACCCGCCCTGGACACACGATGCGGATCGGCGGCGCCTGGCGCTCCAGGGTACGAATCTGCACCGGCGAAGTATGGGTACGCAGAACGTGGGTGGCGTCGATGTAGAACGTATCGTGCATCGCACGCGCCGGGTGATGTGCCGGAATATTCAGCGCTTCGAAGTTGTGGTAATCGTCTTCGATTTCCGGGCCTTCCTCGACCTGATAACCCACCCGGACAAAAAAATCCTGGATCCGGTTGAGTGTCTGGGTAATGGGATGCAGGCCGCCGACTTCGGCATTGCGACCCGGCAGCGTGACGTCGATGGTTTCGGCGGCCAGGCGCCGCTCAATGTCCGCATCGGCGAGGCGCTGCCTGCGCGCTTCGATGCCTTCCTGCACCGCAACCTTGGCCTTGTTGATGCTCGCGCCGGCCGCCGGCCGTTGCTCAGGCGCCAAGGTGCCGAGCCCCTGCAACAAGGCGGTCAACACGCCCTTCTTGCCCAGATAGCCGACCCGCACTGCTTCGAGTGCCGCCAGGGTCTCGGCGTCGGCCACGGCAGTCATCGCTTCGGCTACTACAGTATCGAGATTATCCATCACCAGGCTCGTTGCGTTGCCACTGAGACGGTGCGCCAACGCGCTGTCGCACCGTCAACCACGGATCAAAAAAAACGGGGAAAGAGCGCGCCCTTTCCCCACCATTTCACCAGTTGCCGCGCCGCGGCCGCGCCACCTCAGCCCAATGCGGCTTTGGCCTGGGCTGTCACCATGGCAAACGCGGCCTTGTCGTGTACGGCAAGATCGGCCAGCACCCGGCGATCCAGCTCGATGTTGGCGCGCTTCAGGCCCGCAATGAGCTGGCTGTAGGTGATGCCTTCGGCACGCGCCTGGGCATTGATCCGCGTGATCCAGAGCGCGCGGAAAGTACGTTTCTTGACGCGGCGGTCGCGATAGGCGTACTGACCCGCCTTGATCACCGCCTGCTTGGCTACCCGATAGATCCGGCTGCGCGCGCCGTAGTATCCCTTGGCCAGCTTGAGAATTTTCTTGTGCCGTCGATGGGCGGTTACGCCCCGCTTGACTCTCGCCATGACAATATCCTCCGGTTAATTGATGACAATCAGCAACGCAGCATGCGGTCAACCAACGGCGTGTCCGAGCCATTGAGTACCCGGCTGCCACGCAACTGGCGCTTGCGCTTGGTCGTCATCTTGGTGAGGATATGGCTCTTGAAAGCCCGCTTGTGTTTGTAGCCGGCGGCGGTTTTCTTGAACCGCTTGGCGGCTCCGCTGTGTACTTTCATCTTTGGCATTTTGCTACCTCCAGGTAGTCGTCATCAGGTAGTTGTCAGTGGTAACGAAGCCGCCGGTCAGCCTGCCAAAAGGCTGAACGCGGAAGGCATTTTTCAGGACTTCTTCCGGCTTTTTGGTGCAATCACCATGGTCAACTGCCGGCCTTCCATTTTCGGGAACTGCTCTACCGCTCCCATATCCTCCAGATCCTGCTCGATACGCTTGAGCATTTCCATACCCAGCTCCTGGTGCGCCATTTCGCGGCCCCGGTAACGCAAGGTCACTTTGGCCTTGTCACCGTTCTCGAGGAACCGCCGGACATTGCGCAGCTTGATCTGGTAGTCCGCCTCGTCGGTTCCGGGACGGAATTTCATTTCCTTGATCTGAATCTGCTTCTGCTTCTTGCGCTGCACCGCCTGCTGCTTCTTGGCTTCGAAAATATGCTTTCCGTAGTCCATCAGCTTGCAGACGGGGGGCTCACCTTCCGGTGCGATCTCAACCAGATCCATGGTGGCTTCGGTGGCGAGTTTGCGCGCCTCCTCGATGGACACGATGCCGATCTGCTCGCTCTCGGCGCCGATCAGGCGCACTTCCTTGACGTCGTCAATCTCGTCATTCAGCCGGGCACGCTTGCCATGGCCCTTGCCGTAACTTTTTTTGATAGCCCGCTACTCCATTCTAGTTGTCGTTCATGACCCTGCTGCGCTGGCTGACACGCTCGTCGAGAAGCTCGACAAACCGCTCCAGTGTCATGGTGCCCAGATCCGCGCCTTCACGGGTACGAACCGCGACCGACCGGGCTTGCGCCTCCCGATCGCCCACGATCAGCAGATAGGGCGTCTTGAGCAGGGTGTGCTCGCGAATCTTAAAGCCGATCTTCTCATTTCTCAAGTCATTCGTGACCCGGAAGCCTTTGTTTTGCAAGGCTTCGGTTACCTCCTGGACATACCCGGCCTGGTTGTCGGTGATATTCAGCACCACCGCCTGCTCGGGCGCGAGCCAGGGCGGGAAGGCGCCTTCGTACTGCTCAATCAGAATCCCGATGAAGCGTTCGAAGGAACCCAGCACGGCACGATGAAGCATCACCGGCACCTGTCGGCTGTCATCCTGGGCCACATATTGGGCGCCGAGCCGCTCGGGCATCGAAAAATCCACCTGGATGGTGCCGAGCTGCCACACCCGGCCGATGCAGTCCTTGAGCGAAAACTCGATTTTGGGGCCGTAGAACGCGCCCTCCCCTGGCAGCAGTTCCCAGTCCAGGCCCTGGTGATTGAGGGCATCGGCAAGCGCCTGCTCGGCGCGGTCCCAGACCGCATCGGAGCCAACCCGTTGGGGCGGGCGCGTGGAGAGTCGGTAGATCACTTCGTTGAAGCCGAAATCGGCGTAGATGCGATGCAGGAAGTCGATGAAGCGCGCGACTTCGCCCTGGATCTGGGCTTCGGTACAAAAAATATGGGCGTCGTCCTGGGTGAAGCCGCGCACCCGCATGATGCCGTGCAGGGAACCGGAAGGCTCGTTGCGATGACAGGAACCGAATTCGGCCAGCCGCAACGGCAGATCGCGGTAACTTGAGCCCCTGGTTGTACACCTGGACGTGGCAAGGGCAATTCATCGGCTTGATCGCGAACGCGCGTTCGTCGATTTGCAGCGCAAACATGTCGGCGCCGAACTTGTCCGCATGTCCGGAGCGCTGCCACAACGAAAAATCCACCAGCTGCGGGGTGCGGATCTCCTGATAACCCGCCGCGCGCTGCATCTGACGCATGTAGCCTTCGATTTGGGTGTAGAGCGTCCAGCCGCGCGGATGCCAGAACACCATGCCCGGCGCCTCTTCCTGGACATGAAACAGATCCAGGCGGCGACCCAGTTTGCGGTGATCGCGCTTCTCCGCCTCTGCGATGCGCTGCAAATAGGTATCGAGATCCTTCTTGCTCTGCCAGGCGGTGCCGTAAATGCGCTGCAACATGGCGTTGGCGGAATCCCCGCGCCAATAGGCGCCCGCCACCTTGGTCAGCTTGAATGCCGGGATCCTGCCGGTACTCGGGACATGGGGGCCGCGGCAGAGATCGGTGAAATCGCCCTGGCTGTAAAGCGAAATGATCTGGTCTTCCGGAATGGCGGCGATGATCTCGGCCTTGTATTCCTCGCCGATACCACGGAAATAGTCCACTGCCGCATCGCGGGGCATCTCCGACCGGGCCACCCGGAGATCCGCCTGCGCCAGCTCCCGCATTTTCGCCTCGATGGCATCGAGATCTTCCGGCGTGAAGGGCCGGTGATAGGCAAAATCGTAGTAGAAACCGTCCTCGATCACCGGGCCGATGGTGACCTGGGCCTCGGGAAACAGCGCTTTCACCGCCTGCGCCAGCAGGTGCGCACAGGAGTGGCGGATGACCTCAAGGCCATCGGTGTCGCGCCCGGTGACAATGGCCAGCGTCACGTCGCGCTCGATCAAAAAGCTGGTATCCACCAGCGCGCCATCAACCCGGCCTGCCAGCGCCGCCTTGGCGAGGCCGGCGCCGATGGCAGCCGCTACCTCACCAACGGTGACGGGATGATCGAAATCGCGGTGGCTGGCATCCGGAAGGGTGATACGTGGCATGACTGTTCTCGACGGTCAGTGGTGGCCCCTACCAAAGGCCACATGCGGGTGCTGCTGCACCGGAAACCCCGCAGCGAAGGCTCACCGCCGGGTGTTTGCTACCAGAACGTGTACTGGTAGGCACGAGTGGACTCGAACCACCGACCCCCACCATGTCAAGGTGGTGCTCTAACCAACTGAGCTACGTGCCTGAAACGGGCCGACAATTTACCAGCACGACACCAACATGACAAGGCGAACGCTGCGCCGGCTGCCTGACAACTGTTGAAAAACGTCACAGGAATGGCCCGCTGCGCGACGCAAGTCGCGCAGCGACCGGGACGCGGCAACCTGGGTCGGCCAAAAAGCGGGCGCGGTGCGATAAAACAGATAGCTGCCGCAACAGTGTTTCTGTCGCCCGCCAGCGGGTCGCAGTCACTGCGTCAGCGCCGGATGTCTTGCTGGTTTTCAGCCTGGGACACGGGCTGCGCCCGCAACATCTCCGGCCAGGCGGCACGCAAATAAATGGCCATGGACCACAGGGTCAGCAGCGCAGCGCTGTAAAGCAGCCCGAGCGCAACCAGATTTAACGCGGGAAACGAACCGTCCCGGTCGAACACCAGCAGGGCGGTGATCGCCACCATCTGCAACGTGGTTTTTACCTTGCCGATCCCGGACACGGCGACGCTGGCGCGCTGACCCAACTCCGCCATCCATTCCCGCAGCGCCGAGATCAGCAGCTCGCGCCCGATGATGATCATGGTGGGCAACGCAAACGCCAGCGTCGCCTGGCGCTGCAACAGCACCACCAGCGCCACCACCACGATGAGTTTGTCTGCCACGGGGTCCAGAAAAGCGCCGAAACGGGTCTCCTGACCCAGTCGGCGCGCCAGATACCCATCTGCCCAGTCAGTGAAGCCGGCGAACGCAAAAATTCCGGCCGCCGCCAGATAGTTCCAGCTCCAGGGCAGGTAAAAGACCACCACCAGCAGAGGTATCAGCACCACCCGCAGCAGGATCAGTGAGGTGGGTAGATTGATCATGACAGCTCCGGCTTAAAGCACGGCCACGCTAGCCGCTGTGAAGGGCGCTGTAAATAGCCTCGGCGACCTTGCGGTCGATCCCCGGCACCTTGACAAGATCCGCGACGCTGGCCTGCTCTACCGAGCCAAGGCCACCGAAATGACGGAGCAACTCCCGCCGCCGCTTGGGCCCGACACCGGGGATGCCCTCCAGCGTCGACGCCCGGCGCCGGCGTTCGCGGCGACCACGATGCCCGGTGATCGCAAACCGGTGAGCTTCGTCGCGAATCTGCTGAATCAGCAACAGGCTGCGAGGATCGGCGACGACTTCGCGCGCGGAGCCACCGACGCTGATGAGCAGCGTCTCCAGGCCCGGCTTGCGCGCCGTACCCTTGGCGACACCCACGGCGAGCACGCCCACCACACCCAGCTCCGCGAGCACCCGCTCCGCCACAGCAAGTTGGCCGCGACCACCGTCCACAAACAACACGTCGGGCAACGCCCCTTCGCCCTGCTGCAAACGCTTGTAGCGCCGTACCAGGGCCTGCTCCATGGCCGCGTAATCGTCACCGGGCGCGACGCCGTCGATATTGAAGCGCCGATACTGCGACTTGAGCGGTCCCTCGCCGTTGAACACCACGCAGGACGCCACCGTCGCCTCACCGCTGGAATGGCTGATATCGAAGCACTCAAGCCGCTGTGGCGGTTCGGGCAGTTCCAGCACCGCGGCGAGCGCTTCCATCCGTTGCCGGGTATTGCGGGACGCGGCGAGATGACCGGCCAGATTCTGCTCGGCGGTGCGCTGAGCGGTTTCGACCCAACGCGCGCGGGTGCCGCGAATGTTGCCCTTGATCGCTACATTGCGCCCCGCCGCCTCGGTCAATGCCGCTTCGAGCAGATCCTCTTCCTCGATGGCAGCGGTAATCAGCAACTCCCGGGGGATGTCAACGGCGACACCACTCTCCAGGTAGTGGTGGGAAATGAATTCGGCGAGCACCTCGCCCGGCTCGCTCTCCGGCGGCACGGCAGGGTAGAAACTGCGACTGCCCAGCATGCGGCCGCGGCGGATGTAAAGCACATGAACGCAGGCGCGCTCGCCGCCGCTGGCGACGCCGATCACATCGATATCGCCGCTGCCGGCCTCGATCACCTGCTCGGCCTGGATCCGCCGCAGCGCCGCGATCTGGTCGCGCAGCGCCGCCGCCTGCTCGAACGCCAGCTGTGCGCTGGCGCGCTCCATCGCATGCTGCAATTCCCGCATCAATTCATGACTTTTGCCTTCGAGAAAGAGTCGGGTGTGATGCACGTCGCGCGCGTATTCCTCCGCCGCGATATAGGCGACGCAGGGCGCCGTGCAACGCCCGATCTGGTATTGCAGGCAGGGGCGCGAGCGGTGCTTGAAGACACTGTCCTCGCACTGGCGGACACGGAACGTTTTTTTCAGAAACGTCAGCGTCTCGCGCACCGCAAGCGCATTGGGATAGGGGCCGAAATAACTGCCCTGCGCGCGCTTGACGCCGCGATGCATGGCGAGGCGCGGAAAAGTATCGCGATCCGACAGAAACAGATAGGGATAGGATTTGTCGTCGCGAAACAGAATATTGAACGGCGGCCGGTACTGCTTGATCAGATTCTGTTCGAGAATCAGCGCTTCGAGTTCCGACTGGGTGACTGTCACCTCGACACTGGCAATTTTCTGCACCAGCGCCGCCGTCTTCGGCGCGAGACCGCTGGCGCGAAAGTAGCTCGCCACCCGCTTGCGCAGATTTTTGGCCTTGCCGACATAGAGCACCGCGCCCGCGCCACCGAGCATCTGATAGACGCCCGGGCGATCGGTGAGACTTTGCAGGAAGCGTTTGGCGTCGAACGTCATGTTTTGGCTTCAGGCACGGAAACAACCCGCCAGGGACCCCTGCCGCAGCGGGTTCAAATCACGTCGTTGGGGTCGATCAAACCGTATTTCACCGTCGCCAGAGCGAGTTCGACATCGTTGCCGACACCGAGCTTGTCGTAGATCCGGTATTTGTAGGTGTTGATGGTTTTCGGGCTGATGTTGAGCACGGCGGCCACTTCGTTGGCGCGGTGACCGCTGCCGATCATCTGGGCGATCTGCAGTTCCCGGCGAGACAGCGTCGCGAGCGGCGAACTCTGCTGATCCGGCTTGAGTCCCTTGACCACCATGAGCTGGGCAATCGCGGGACTGACGTAGATGCCATCCTCGATCACGGTTTGCAGCGCGCGCTGGATTTCCTCGCGATCGGCCTGCTTGGTTATGTAGCCTGCCGCGCCGGCCTTGAGCAACTGGGCGGGATAGGTGTCATCGGCAAACACACTGACGACGATCACCTTCAGCCCGGGGTTCGCCAGCATCAGCCGGCGCGTGGCTTCAAGCCCGCCGATACCCGGCATGCGGATATCCATGAACACGATGTCGGGATTCAATTCGCGGGTCAGGAGAAGCGCCTGCTCGCCACTCGATCCCTGACCGATGACCTCCACCCCCGGCGTCAGCGCGATCAGGCTGCAAATCCCCATGCGCACCACATCGTGGTCGTCGATCACGAGGATCTTGATCGGCGTGTGGCCCAATTTCGCGTTGACGTTCATCCGGGCTAGCCTAGCATCCCCCGGGGTCGCGGGCCATGCTTGGCAGCGCGGCCCACTCACGGACGTTCCGCACCAGACGCAAGGTGATGCTGATGCGTGTGCCCTCGATCCTGGGCTCCTTGGGTACCCGATGCCGCCAGTGGCGCTGCATGGGCCCGGCCATCAACAGTAACGAACCGCTCTCGAGGACAAGTTGGCGGCGCAGTCCAGCCTGGCTCCGGTGGCGCAGTTCGAAGCGCCGCGCGACGCCGAGACTGAGCGTGGCGATCACCGGCTCCGGCCCCAGCACGGCCTCGTCGTCGCTGTGCCAGTCGACGCTGTCCCGGCCGGAGCGGTAGCAGTTGAGCAGCGCACTGTTGAAGCGGTGGCCGGTGATCGTCTCGACCTGGCCGCGCAGCGCCGCAAGTGCCGGCGTCCAGGGATGGCTTGCGAGGCGAGCGCCCGAGTAGCCGTAATTGGTGCCGGGGTCGCCGTACCAGACATTGAGGCGCGGGATCGTCAAGGATCGCCCGGCGATACGGATCAGGCTCTGCTCCCAGGGCGCGGTGGCCTCCAGCTCCCGGAACAGATGCTGTGCCCCCGGCGCCGCCAGGAAATCCGGCCAGAGGGTGAGTTCCGCATCCGGCAGCGACAGACGTTCAACGGCGTCAAAGGGCAGCGGCGCGGTCGTCATGGGCCTGCCAGTCCGCGCCCAGCACCCGGGGCTCGGGTTCCAGTTCGACGCCGAATTGATCCACCACGGCCGCGCGGATCTCCCGCGCCAACGCCAGCAGCGCGGCGGCGCCACCGCCACGATTCACCAGCACCAGCGCCTGCTGGTCATGCACGCCGACCCCCGCACGCGCCACTCCCTTCCAGCCGGCGCGCTCGATGAGCCAGGCGGCCGCGAGTTTGACGCCGCCGTCCGCCGCCGGAAACGTCACCAGATCCGGAAAACGTATCGCCAATGCCCGCGCCCGCTCCGCACTCACCACCGGGTTCTTGAAGAAGCTGCCGGCATTGGGTACTCGCGCCGGGTCGGGCAGCCGCGCGCGGCGCAGCGCGACGACGGCAGCGGCGATGTGCTCCGGGGTGATTTCGGCGGCCGGTACCGCGGCGAGGGCCGCGCGCAGGGCGGGATACGTCAGCACCGGGGCGGGCCGGCGACTCAGGGCGAGGGTCACCGAAGTGATCAGCCAGGCGTCGCGGCCAGCGCCCTTGAACAGGCTGTCGCGATAGCCGAAACCACAGTCGGCGTGGGCAAAACGCCGCGTCGCGCCGGTCGCAATGGCGATGGCTTCCAGTGCGACGAACCGACTTTCGAGCTCCACGCCGTAGGCACCGATATTCTGAATGGGCGCGGCGCCGACGGTGCCCGGAATCAGCGCCAGATTTTCCAGGCCATACCAGCCGCGCGCGAGGCAGTACTCGACCGTCTGGTGCCAATCCTCGCCGGCGCCGACTTCGAGGTGAATCGCGTCCCCGCGCTCGGCGATCAACGCGCGACCCCGGATGCCGATCTGCAGCGTCAGCCCCGGCAGATCGCCGGCGAGCACCACATTGCTGCCACCTCCCAGCACCGCCACCGCCAAGCGGTGAGCGCGGGCGAAGTCTAGGGCGGCGCGCGCCTCGACGACATTCTCCACACGGACGAAATACGCGGCCCGAGCCGCCAGCGCCAGACTGTTGTGGGGGCGCAGCTCGACATCGCGCTGAATGTCCATGTCTACCCCAGCCGATGCCGCGCGCGCAGCGCCGCCAGCAGGCCATCGGCCGCCACTTCGACCAAGTCCAGCACCTGCTCGAAGTGCGAGGCGCCGCCGTCGTAGGGGTCCGGCACTTCGAGACTGCCGTGACAGCCTCCGGCGCGCAGAAACAGATCGAGTTCGCCGCGATACCAGTTGGGCCGCAGGCGTTCCAGATTGCGCAGGTTGGCGTTGTCCATGGCGAGGATGTAGCTGAAATGCCGGAAATCCGCCGGCGCCACCTGGCGCGCGCGCAAGTGTTCGAGATCGTAGCCACGCGCCAGCGCGGCCCGCTGGGTGCGGGAATCCGGCGGCAGGCCGAGGTGCCAGTCGCCGGTACCGGCGGAATCCACCCGGATAGCGCCGGTGAGTCCGGCGCGCTCCACGCGATGTTCGAACACCCCGTGCGCGGTCGGCGAGCGGCAGATGTTGCCGAGACAGACGAACAGCACGCCGATGGATTGCGGTCCGGTCATGCATCCCGTCCCAGCAATGCGCGCACCCGTTCGAGGTCGGCGGGGGTATCCACGCCACCCGGCACCGGCACCAGTGCCGGCGCCACATGAATGGCGACTCCCTGCGCAAGGAAGCGCAGTTGTTCCAGGGCTTCCACGGTCTCCAGCGGCGCCAACGGCCAACGGGTGAAAGCGTGCAGTGCCGCGACCCGGTAGGCGTAGAGGCCGATGTGACGCAGCGGCGGACAGCGCGGGTCAATACCTCCCGCGCCGCGCAGTACGCGATCCCGTGCCCAGGGGATGGGAGCGCGGCTGAAGTAGAGCGCGCGCTCGGCCGCGCACACCACCTTGACCGCGTTGGGGTCGGACAGCACCTCTTCGTCAGTAATCGGCTCGCACAGGGTCGCCACGCCGCAATCAGGGTTGGCTTCAAGATTGGCCGCTACCTGATTGATTGCCAAAGGTGGAATCAGGGGTTCGTCGCCCTGCACATTGACCACGATGTCGTCGTCATGCCAGCCGCAACGCCGCGCCACCTCGGCCAGGCGGTCGGTGCCCGAAGCGTGATCGACGGCGGTCATCACGGCGACGCCGCCCGCCGCCACCACCCGGTCATGGATGCCTTCATGGTCGGTCGCCACTACGACGCGGACCGCAGCGCTCGCCAGCGCGGCCTGCCGTACCCACTCGACCATGGGTTTGCCGGCGATATCGAGCAAGGGTTTGCCGGGCAGTCGGGAGGCGCCGATGCGGGCCGGAATTACACAATAAAACATAGTTTTTTCATCATGTTGAATTGATTGTCTAAACCATATTGTCAATTCTGTCGAGCAGCTGCTCCCAGTCCGGGTCGGCGAGCTCCGCGACCACGTCAAGCACCCAGGTTTGCGCGTTGGCAATGCCTTCGCACTTCACCGCGTCCTTGGCGGTAATTACCACCGGCAGCGTGTCTGAAAAGGTCAGATCCGCCACGCTGAACACATGGTGATCCGGCCTGGGGCGCAGGTCCACCACGAACCCGAGCGCCTCCAGTGTCGCGCGCAGCCGCTCGGGATTGCCGATGCCCGCTACCGCATGCACGCAGGAAGACCCACACGCATCCGTCCGCTGTTCGCCGAGAAAAGCGTCCACCGCCAACCGGCGCCCGGAGGCGAGATGGCGGAAACCCAGCGGGCGCAGCTGCATCGGGTAACAAGCCCGCTGCGGCCGGTAGTCACCGCCATTGACGACCACGGCATCCACTTCGTCGAGCCGCGACGGCGGCTCCCGCAACGGCCCCGCCGGCAGGCAGCGGCCATTGCCGAGACCACGGGTGCCATCCACCACGGCGATCTCGAAATCGCGATGCAGGCGGTAGTGCTGGAGACCGTCGTCGGAAAGTACCAGATCGCAGTCACTATGGGCCAACAGCCAGAGCACCGCCGCGCGGCGATCCGGACACACCACCACCGGACAGCCGGTGGTGCGCGCCAGCAGGCACGGCTCGTCACCCACCGCGTCGGCGCCATGGGCCGGCGTGACCAGCAGCGGCTCCCGGCCCGCGGCGCCGCCGTAGCCACGGCTGACGATACCGGGACGGCGGCCGCGCGCGCGCAACCGCTGCGCGAGCGCGATCAACAGCGGCGTTTTGCCGGTACCGCCGACACTGATATTCCCGATCACCACCACCGGCACCGCGAAGCGCGTCCCCTGGTGACGCCGCTGCAACCAGCGCCGCCGCCGGCGCGCAATCAGGGTGAACAACCAGCCGGTCGGCACCAGCACCCGTATCCAGCCGCCTGGCCGGTACCAGGCGCGCTCCAGCGCGGTCACGACGCCGCCCGTACCTGCGGTTCGAACTGCTGGTGATACAGCGTCGCGTAACGGCCGCCGGCGGCGAGCAACTGCGCGTGAGTGCCCTCCTCCAGAATCCGGCCAGCTTCCAGTACCAGGATGCGGTCGGCCTTTTCCACCGTGCTCAAACGGTGTGCGATGACGAAGGTGGTGCGGCCACGCATGGCGACATCAAGTGCCGCCTGGATGTGGCGCTCCGATTCCGAATCCAGCGCCGAAGTGGCTTCATCGAGAATCAATATCGGGGCGTCCTTGAGCAGCGCCCGGGCGATGGCGAGGCGCTGGCGCTGGCCGCCCGACAGCAGCACGCCGTCGTCGCCGATGGGCGTCTCAAAGCCCTGCGGCAGCGCCTCGATGAATTCCAGCGCACGTGCCTGGCGCGCGGCTTCGCGCACCTGCTCCGGAGTGTGGCCGGCGAGTTCGCCATAGGCGATATTGTTGTAGACGGTATCGTTGAACAGCACCACATGCTGACTGACAAAGGCAATCTGCCGGCGCAGATTGGCAAGCCGGTAGTCGCTGATTTCCCGGTCGTCGAGCAGGATACGGCCACCCTGGTAGTTGTAGAAACGGGGGATCAGACTGACCAGCGTGGTCTTGCCGCTGCCGGATGACCCAACCAGGGCGACCGTTTCCCCCGGCGCCACCCGAAACGTGATGTCGTCCAGCACCGGAGCGGCGCCGTCACGATAGGCAAAAGTCACTCGCTCAAACACAAACGTCCCGGCCACGCGCTCCACCTCATGAGTGCCGGCATCGGGTTCTTCCGCCTCGTCAAGGGTCTGGAACAGCGAATCGGCGGCCGCGATACCGCGCTGGATGACCGCATTGACCTGGGTGAGTTGCCGCACTGGTTTGGCGAGCATGCCGGCGGTGAACAGGAATTTCGTGAAACCGCCCACGGTCATGTCGGCGAGCATGGTGGGTGTCAGCACCAGCCACATCAGCATGCCCATGATGCCCGCGAGGAGGAGCTGCACCACCGGCGTCGACAGTCCTTCGGTCAGTTCCAGCTTGAGACTCTGGCGACGATTGACGTCACTCGCCCGCGCCAGGCGGCCGCGCTCATAGTCCTTGCCGCCATAGAGATGCATCTCCCGCTGCCCGTTGACCGCCTCGTTGGCGACCTGAGCGACGCTGCCCATCGCAGCCTGGATTTTCTTGCCGAGGCGGCGAAAACGCGTGCTGACCACGCTGATGATCAGTGCCACCACCGGCATCAGGGTGAGAAACACCAGCGCCAGGCGCCAGTTGAGATGAATCAGGTAGGCCAGCAGGACGATCGTCAGGAAACCTTCGCGGATGATGACCTTGAGCGCGCTGGTGGTAGCGCCCATGACCTGAAACACGTGATAGGTGAGCTGGGCCACGATGTGGCCCGACATGTTGCCGTCAAAATAGGCGCTGGGCATGCGGGTATATTTGTCGAATACCTGGGTACGCAGCGTGTGGACAACGGACTGGGCCACATAACTCATGCCGTAGTTGCCGACCAGAAACCCGATGCCGCGGATCACCGCGATTGCCAGCAGCATCACCGGCAACACCACACGCGCCTGGGCCAGCACGTCGTCGCCCCCCACGAGATAGGCAGCAATCCGGGCGGTGATCCCCGAGTCCACCGCCTTCACGCCAAGACCGCTGGTGTCCACGGCCTCCCCGGTCACCTGAGTCAGCACATTCACCAGGTAGCCGAACACATCGATAAAGGCGATCTCCATGATGCCGAACAGCCACAGACCCAGCACGGCGAGGAGAAACACGGGAACGTAAGGCCGCACATAGGCCATCAGCCGCAGATAGATCCGCAGACTGGAACGTTCGGAACGGTGACGGTCGGCAGACATGCGGGCCCCTATTCCGGCCGGGCCTCGGGCTCGGGCTGCTGGGTGGTGACATTGAGGTGGACAAACCCGGCCTTGCCCGCCGCGTCCATGGCGGTAATCACCGCCTGATGAGACGCCTTGCCATCGGCACTGATCGTCAACGGGGTATCGGTGTTGCCGGCGGCCAGTTCGCGCAGCCCGCGCACCAGCGTATCGCCTTGACGGTTGATGAGCGCAATGCCATTGATGGCGTAGCCGCCCTCGCGATCAACCGAAATTTCGATGCTCTGCTCCGGCGCTTCGCTGGGTGCGACATCCGCCGTCGGCAACTGGATGGTCAGGCGCGCTTCTTTCGTGAACGTGGTGGAGACCATGAAGAAGATCACCAGCAGAAAAACCACGTCCACGAAAGGCGTGATGTCGATGCTGGGCTCGACCCGTTTTCGGCGCTGAAATTTCACCCGCGCTTCCGCGTCGCCGCCGGCAGTTTGCGTTCGTCGTGCAGGGCATCCACCAGCTTCACCGCCCGCTCCTGCATTTCGACCACCAGGCTGTCGATACGGCGCTCGAAAAAGCGATGGCAGACCAGCGCGGGAATCGCCACGATCAAACCCGCCGCGGTGGTAATCAGGGCTTTGGAAATGCCGCCGGCAAGCAGCGCCGCGTTGCCGCTGCCATGCGCCATGATGGCGCTGAACGCCTCGATCATGCCGAGTACCGTGCCCAACAAGCCGAGCAGCGGCGCGATGCTGGTTACGGTACCCAGCACGCCGACAAAACGCTCCAGGCTGTGAATCACCTGTGCGGCGGTTTCTTCGACGCTGTCTTTCATGACTTCGCGACCGTGGTCGATATTGCCGAGTGCGGTCGCGAGGATCTGTCCGAGCGGTGAGGATCCGCGCAATTCGTCGAGCCGCTTGCGCGTTATGCCTTCTTCGTGCACCCAGTGCCACACCTGGCTCAGCAACTGGCTCGGCACCACGCGCTCCGGCCGCAACGCCAGGAAACGCTCGACAGCGATCACCACGGCAATCACGGAACAACCGAGGATCGGTCCCATCACCCAGCCACCCGCAACGATCAGTTCGAACACGCCATATCCTCGAAATAAACCATCGTTCGGCATGTTATGCCAGAACGCCGCAACATCGAAACGCCACGACCTAAATCCCTTTCCCAGTAGCGCGACCGGTCACGCCGCGCGCTCTCGACGCGCGGCAGCGGGTCCATCCCCTTCTGTTCCCAGCTGAAGCTGAGCGCACCGTCGAACGCCGTGTTCCAGTCGCGGGCTCCCACCACCTGATAGCGGGCAACCACCCGCGGATGCGGGTGCCCAAAGTGGTGGCGATAGCCAGCCGAATAGACCACATGCGCCGGCCGCAGCCGATTCACAAAGGGCGGCGACGAGGAGGTTTTGCTGCCGTGGTGCGGCGCGATCAGGAGTTCAATGCTGCCCGGCAGCGCGGCATCGGCGAGCAGCAGCGCCTCGACATCGGATTCGATATCCCCGGTCAGCAGCACACGCGCCGGACCAACTTCGATCAGGACGACGCAGGAACGCGCGTTGTCGCGCAGCACGGATTGACCGGGCATCGCACCTTCCGGGTGCAGGACGCGGAAATCGACACCGTCCCACTGCCAGTGTTGATCGCGTTGGCAGCCCTCCGTCTCCGGTCCCGCACCCTCCAGGACCAGCCCCCGCAACAGGCGCGCGGGACGGAAATTACGCAGCAGCCCGGCTTCGCCGCCGCTGTGGTCGGCATCCGAATGACTCACCATCAGCAGGTCCAGCCGCGACCTGCCCTGCGCGCGCAAATAGGGCGCGATGATACCATCGCCGGCATCGAACCGATCGCTGAACGCGGCGCCGGTGTCGTACACCATGACATGCGCGGGCGTCTCCACCACCACCGCAAGCCCCTGCCCCACATCGAGCACGGTTACCCGCAATGCCGGTCGCGGTCCGGGCCCTGCCAGTGCCAACGCCGTCAACAGGATGCCGCTCAGATAACGCAGCCCCAGCCCCCGCGGCGCGAGCATCAACAGCCCAGCCAACGCCAGCGGCAATACCTGCCGCCAGTCCGTCCCACCGGCGGGAATCCAGTTGGCATGACCCGCCACCCCGGCGATCGCCGCGAGCGCTGCGTCGAACCACTGGAGCGACCAGCCGGCGATCCACCAGCACCAGTCCGCCACCACCGGCGCAAACGGGAACACGGCCACGCCTGCCAGGCAGAAGGGCACCGTCAGGATCTCGACCCAGGGAATCGCCAGGAGATTGATCAGAGGTGCCAGCAGCGGCAGCTTGCCGAAAAAACCCAACAGCCCCGCGGCAGTGCCGAGCGAAACGACCAGTTGGGCACCAACCAGATCCCGCGTGCGGCTGCGGCGCGGACGCGGACCGAACCAGGCGAGCAATACCGCCACCGCGCCGAACGACAGCCAGAACCCCGCCGCCAGCGGCGCCAGGGGTTCGAGCACCGCAATCGCGGCCAGGGCCCAGATGAAACCGGCGAACAGTATCCGGTGACGGCGCAGCAGCAGTACCGCGAGGAAAACCGTGAGCATGATGAAAGCGCGCAGGGTCGCCAGTCCGAACCCCGCCATCAGCGTATACATCCCGCCGGCGGCCCAGGCCGCCAGTGCACCGACGTGGCGCGCCGGCCAGGACGCTCCCAGCGCTACCGCCAGCCTTCCACCCAGGGTGCCGAGAAACATCCCGAATCCGGCGGCGAGCGCGATGTGCAGCCCGGAAATCACCGCCAGGTGCACGACGCCGGCGACGCGCATCCGCTCCCACATGGCGACCGTGATGCCCCGGTCGTCGCCGACCGTAAATGCCCGCAACAGCGCACGTCCGGCATCCGGAACGGGCAGATTTTCGATGCGCGCGGCAACGCGCCCGCGCCAGGCATCCATCGCCGGAAACGAAGCCGCGCGCAAGCGCTGGTTAGCGACGCTGTCGCGCACATAGCCGGTGGCGGAAATTCCGCGGGCAAACAACCAGCCCGCGTAATCGAAGCCATCCGGATTGGCAAAGCCTCTGGGGCGACGCAGGCGCACCACCAGCTGCCAGGTTTCGCCAGGCGTCATTTCGGGCACATCCCCGTACCACCCGAGACGCAAACGGCGCAGGGACGGCGGCGCCGCTCCGGTCAGAGATTCGACACGGGACACCGCCAGTTCAAAGCGCAAGTGCCGAGCATCGCGATTTGGCAGCCCGACTACCGTCCCCTCAACCCGATACTCGGTTTTATCAAGCTCTGAGGGCAACTGCGCTGCCAGCCGCGCCTGCCCCCAGAGCGTCGCCCAGAACACACCCGCGCTGACGCCGAGCAGAATCAGCGCCACCGTTCTGCCACGCCGCCAGCACAGCGCGGTGGCGCACAGGAGCAGTGCCACGCCGGGCACAACCAACGGCGGCAGCGCCGGCCACAACACCGATGAGTAGCTGCCCAGCGCGAAGGCGAGCAGCAGACGATACGGCATACACTTCCCTGTGATGACCTTCCGCCATCAAGCGGATGCCGGCAAGTCTAGCGCAGTCCGGGGTAGCGCCGAGGGAGTCGGCCGGTTAGCCTAGCGCGATGAAACATCTGCTCATCATTTATCACAGTGGCGGCGGGAAGACGGAATCCATGGCACAGGCGGTGTACGCGGGCGCACAGCGCGAACCCGATGTCGAAACCCGTTTGCAGAGGGCTTTTGACGCCAGTCTCGAAGACCTGCTGTGGGCCGACGGCCTGATTTTCGGCACCCCGGAAAACTTCGGTTACATGAGTGGCGCGCTCAAGGATTTTTTCGATCGCACTTTCTATCCGGCCGAACTTCATCGGCTCAATCTGCCCTATGCCCTGTTCGTGGGCGCCGGCAACGACGGTACCGGCGCGGCGCTGGCGGTAGAGCGCATCGCACTGGGCTACCCCTTGCGCAAAATGGCGGAACCCGTGATCGTCGCGGGAGAACTCACGAAACAACACCTGCAAGCCTGCGACGAACTGGGACAGGCGATGGCGGCAGGGCTTGCATTGGGGATTTTTTGACGATGGCCGCACCACATCCGGACCGCTCCACGCCATGACTGCGGCACTCATTCTCGGCGGTGGCGGTGCACGCGCCGCTTACCAGGCCGGTGTACTCCAGGCAGTGGCGGAGCTGCTGCCGGACCAGGCCCTGAATCCATTTCCCATCATCTGTGGCACCTCGGCGGGCGCCATCAACGCGCTTTCGATCGCCGGCCATGCAGGCGCATTCCGCGCCGGAGTGGCGAGCCTGCTGGAGATCTGGCGCAACCTGCGCGCGCAGGACGTGTATCGCACGGATTTTCTCGGTGTCGCCCGCAACTCCCTCGGCCTGCTGGCATCGCTGCTGCGGGGCGGCTGCCCTCCGGGCCAAGCGCTCGCCCTGCTCAACAATTCGCCGCTGCGCAGCCTGCTGGAACGGCATATCCGTTTCGACCGGATCGACGCGGCCCTGGCGGGCGGACATCTTGATGCGGTCTGTATCACCGCGCTCCATTACGGCAGCGGGCAGTCCGTCAGTTTTTTCCAGGGACGTCGGGATAACTGGGAACGCAATCGCCGCTGTGGGCTGCGCACCCAACTGAACCTCGAACACCTGATGGCCTCCACGGCGATTCCCCTGCTGTTTCCGGCCGCGCAAATCGGCGATCACCATTATGGCGACGGCGCGCTGCGCCAGTTGAAACCGCTGAGCCCCGCGCTCCATCTCGGCGCGCGGCGGCTGTTTGTGGTGGGAGTCAGCGATAATTTCAGGCATAAGCCCAGCGCAACGCCAACGCGCAGTCCGCCGTCGGTGGGGCACATCCTGGGTCAGTTGCTCAACAGCGCTTTCATCGACGCCATCGAAAGCGACCTCGAAACCATGGAGACCATCAACGCGCTGGCCGCCGAAATTCGTCCCGAGCGACGCCATGCTGCGTCCATCGCGCATCTCGAACCCGTCGAAGCATTGTGCATCTCGCCATCGGAGCCGATCGACAAAATTGCCACCCAGCACTACCAGGAACTGCCGCACAGCGTGCGCCTGTTCCTGCGCGCCATCGGCGCCACCACCCGCAGCAGTGGCGCCAGTGCCGCCAGTTACCTGCTGTTCGAGCCCGGCTTCTGTCGCAGGCTGCTCGACCTCGGCTACCGGGACGCACTCGACTGCAAAGACCGCATTCGGGCTTTTTTCCGCCTCTCCGACACCGTGGACGAGCCCGAGGCTATTCGGGCCGGTACACCTTGATGGGGTGGTAGGATTTCTGAAACTCCGGTTGATCCGCCCACTTCAGACCGCAACTGACACCACCATCAATCACGAAATGCTGCCCGGTGACAAAGGTGGAGCGGTCACCGGCCAGCCAGCACGCCATCTGGGCGATGTCGTCCGGCTCGCCGGCGCGGGGAATCGCCTGCGCTTTCGCGAACGCCGGTTTGACGCGATCGATCAACGCATCGGAACGCCCTACCGTATTGGCGGCGAGCGGTGTGGCGATAAACCCCGGACAAATCGCATTCACGCGCACATTGTGTTCGCCCATTTCCATGGCCACCGACTTCGACATGTGAATCACCGCCGCCTTGGCGGCCGCATAGGGATGCGGACTGTAGCCAGCCTTCAAGCCGGCGATGCTGCCGGTGTTGATGATGCTGCCGGATTTCTGGCGCATCATGATCGGCGCCGCGTGCTTGATGCCGAGAAATACGCCGCGCACCAGTACATCGAACGTCATGTCGAATTCGTCGACGGGAATCTCGGCAATCGGCCCCAGCACGCCGCCGAAACCCGCGTTATTGAAGATGCAGTCGAGCCGGCCCCAGCGGCTTGCCGCGAGATCCACCGCCGCCTTCACCTGCGCCTCGTCGCGCACTTCGACGCGCGCAAAGACGGCACTGTCGGCACCGAGCTCCGCCGCCAGCGCTTGGCCGCGCTCCTCCTGCATATCCGCTATCACCACCCGCGCGCCCTCTTCAACAAAGAGTCGCACGCTGCGCTCGCCGATGCCGCTGGCACCGCCCGTGATCACCGCCACTTTTCCGTTCAACTCGCCCATCACTCGTCTCCCATCACTGTCGTTTCAAAGAATGCCGCATCGAAAAACTGTTGCCTTGCAAACCGTCATCCAGCCGCCGGTATGCGCGCGCCCGCATCGATCCAGATCTGGCGCGCGCAGGCCATGAGTTCGCCCCTCACCGCGTGGATCGCCACGCCCATGAAGCGCTTGCGCCCATCCGGTGGAGCCAGTTGCCAACTGCTGACAATATAGGATTCGCCGGCCCGCAGCGGCTGTTTCAGCGCAGCGGCGCAGGTACCGAGCAACTGGATGCCGACGTCCGGCGCGAGCGCCGCAATTGCGTAGCCGCCGGGGCAGTCCAGCGCGGCCCAGACCTGCTCCGGCGCGACCTGGCCACGCGCATCCAGCAACTCGGGTCCGGGCTCCCAGACCCCCGCGACAATGTTGTCGCCACCCTCTTGCAACGGTCCGCAAAACAGGCGCAGACCTTCGCCCGGCTCGCGCCTGGGGCTGCACACATAGCAGCCGCGCGCATCGCTTGCATGCAGAAAGTGAAAGCGCTCGCCGGCGGCACGGGCGGCACTCAGGGTCGGCGGTGGCGGAATGTCGAGTACCAGTTGGAGCGGGCGCGCACGGCCCAGTTCCTGATCGTCCAGATGGCAGCTCACCGACCCATCCGTGTGGCGCCTGATCGCCAGCAGCGTGGCGACCGGGAAGCCCCGCAGGATGCGCACCTCGGCATCGCCCTCGACGAACGCCGCAAGGGCGCCGGCAATATAGCCGCCGTTACCGCGACCCACGGGGCCGTTGTAGCGCGCATCGATATACAGGGTCTCGCTCATCTGGCCCGTGCCCGGAAAACCAGCGGCTATTTTACGCCAGGGAAAGCGAAACCCAAGGCGACCTGGCACGGCCGACCCGAGCGGCCACCCGCAATACCCCGCCAGTGAGGGCGCTGGCGCCATGCTCACGGGATATCGAGCCCGTCGCCCTGCGCTTTGGCTTTACTTTGGAAGCGCGCTACAAATTTCTATCGCCAGATTGAACCCACTGCCGCGGACCCTGCCAGACACCCTTCTTGGAAAGCCCTTTCGCGACCACCCGGCGGTAATGCCGTCTGGCTTAAGCCCGCCACTTGCCCGACAGTGCCGGCAATGACGGAATGCTACGATGAGTTATTTGACAATAACTCTCCCGGAGCGAAACGGGGGCAGTACCGTCGGCTGGAACCGATGGTTAGGCCTTGATCTCACACAACCTCGACGTATTCAACTTAGCTTTGTGGGCTTGGAACGGGCAGGCCGTCTTCTCGGAGCCCCTGTGGGGTGAAACTCAATGGCTTCTCAAGTTTTGCTGCTCTGTTTCTTCGATCGTGTGACCGGTCGCAACGCAGCCGGGAAGATCAGGAACGTATGCCGAGTAGTTTGACGTAGCTTTTTCAATAACGATTGCGTAACGCATTTGAGCCCTCACTTCCAACCAACCTGCTTGTAAATACTGTTCAGGTGTGCCTGGAGCCAGATCATCGCTTGGCTTTCCGGGGACCGTGATCCGCCCTGGCTTGGTTTTGTGCTTGAACTGGCGACCCACCTTTCGTGGCCACGAGTTCCCAGCCATCATCCTTGAGCTTTGATAGCACTTCCGAGACTTTCATTCTAAGAGCATAGCTCCTTCGATGAGCTTCTTACAGAAAAGGTCCAACTCCCCGGTTCATCCGCGGCCCGGACGGCGCGAAGTGGTGGCAGGGACGTCGGGTGGAACCGATGAGCGAGATAGGCGCTCAAGCTCATTCTTCAGGTCTCTTGAGAGCTGCACGTAGCTGAGAACGGAGTCGGCCGACGGACTGAAATCAGGCTCATGCGCCGCTTGGTTTCTTAGATTCCGTAGCTGAGCAAGAATGGCTTTGTGTTCATCACTCAGGATATCTGACGACTCCAGTCCGCGAAGTACCCCCACGGGATTGCGTCTGGCCGTTGGCCGGACCAAACCCTTTGTGAGCGCCAGTGCCGTAGCTTGCTCTTCAACTTCAAGCCACGCCTCCAGAATTGCTGCTCGTGGATTGGACGTTACAAGACTAATTGTCGGAGTGCCGACCCGAGACGGCGCCCTCGGAATATCCGACGCCTCTTTCTCAAGCGCTCGTACTCCTTCTTCAAACTCAAACTCGGCAGGGCCGACCTTTCCCTTGCGGAGCCGGGCAAGTAGGGAGATGAGCTGTTTCCTGAAAAGAACAGCCACAACAACCGTAGCTAGAGGCCAAGCCAGCGATTCAACAAGAGCCGCAATGAATGTTAGGACGTCCATTTCTTCTCGCTAACGTCGAAGCTCACGGGCGCGCCGCTTACGGCGCGCCCTGTGGAGCGTCTTGATAGGCTTTCAAGCGAGCCCGACAAGTTTCAGGCCCGAAAAAATTGCGCCCGCAACTGCTAGGCCAAACGTCATCCATTTGAGCCGCAATTCCCACTCGGCTCTACGCTCACTCGCATTGCGCAGTGTTTGTTCACGTTCGCGTTGAAACGATGCCAGGTGCCATTTGGCCAAAGCGGATAGAATCTCCTCCGGAAGACCTTTTACCCCTATGCGGGGCCCAATTGGCAACTTGCTTTCAACCCAAGTGTGCAAAGTTGCCTCGTCCAATTTACCGAAGAGTGGTTCTAGCCTTTTTATTGCCTCTGCTTCCCCTGGTGTTTGCGATGCCGCGGCAGCAGCCTCATAAACCACTTGGTTAGCTAGGTAGCCTCGCCATAGTGTTTGTTCGAACAGTGGTTCTGTGACGATTGTTAAGCCGCGTGCCGTGCCAAGCATGTACCCAGACCAGGCTGAACTTAGAGCATCTTGCTTATTTATTGCCTCGGTAACTGATTGACAAAAAGCTCCCATAGTCATTGCGTGCCAGTCTCGGGATTGCTGGTTTTCCTTAAGTTTTTCAATCGCTGTCTTCGCATCACCCTCCTTGTCCAGATCAAGACCCTTAAGGCGCTCGCTACTTTTTAGTATTGCATCTGCTTCATCGTTCACACTTTTCGCGAACGATACGAAGTTCTTTGGTTCTTTTGGATAGTTTCCGACGAAGAATTGCCGCAATAGAAACGAAAGCCCTGGCCGAGACAGCTTTCCTCGGGAGGCGGGATCGAGGGAAATCTGTATGAACCCTGCAGGGATGGTAAAACGCTCCCCTTTCTCGACCTTAATTCCCGTGCCATCGGGCGCTGTTCTCACGAAATGAACTGTCTTCCCGCATTCAGTACATTCTATCGATAGATGCGGGACGTCAAGTGGTACGAGACTACGGCCACACTGTGCGCAGTAGCGTTCGACGTTGGTTAAGGTTGTCATTGAGAGCCTAATGTAGAGCTAACCGGCGCCGCGCGGCTTTATCGCGCAGCGTCCGTGTGGACTGCCGGGTTGGGCGTCGCTTTCAAAGCTGAAACACCAAGCGCGTCCATTCGTCATTGGCCGGAAACGGCCCATGTATTGAGGCAAAGCAGCCTTTGGACGGAACTTGGCGCTGTAGCCCCGAGACAGCCCAGTGAATATAAATGCGCTTGTCGTCGGGATCGATTTCTTTCACGGTTCCAAGCGCGCGGATTTCGATGTTTGACGAGCCTTGCCCCAACATGCGCTTGATGGCAATTCGGTCTCCGGGTTGAATTTGATCACGGAAGGCAGCCTGTGTGGGTTGCTCTTCATCAGACCATCCAAGAAACCAATATCCTCTGCGAATAAACGTTTCGGATTGATCATCATGACCACCCCACATTGCACCAACGATCCAATAGTTCGACATACGGTTCCTCCTGTGAGTGGTCAAGACGCCCAACAGTGAGCATCTGGAAATCTTCCGTGTTTAAACACGGAAGATTTCCGCATATCCCGCACGAACCGCGCCGGGTTCATGTGTGCCAGATGGGGCGGCCCTTCTACCAAAATCCTTCTTCGAACAACCACCCGCATACTCCGTCGCCGCTCCCTCACACGCTCCGATACCAGCCAGCAGCAGCGGAATTCCGGAATTTTTCCGCGTACCCCGCGTACATCCCAGGCACACCCATTCTCCGGCGCGAAACCGAACGGCTTTAATGGGGCAAGACTCGATCGATATAGAACCCCATTGATGCCATTGCCAGACAAGCGTCCGCCGTAGCGCGACGTCACGCGGCAGACCCATGCTCTACATCCCAGCCCGGAAACACCAGGACCGCCGGATGGCACCGAAGCGCTTTTGCCAGTTGTTTGGCGCGCTCAACCCCGAGATTGATTCGATCACGCTCGATAGCGGATATCGTGGATTGAGGAATACCGGCGGCGGCGGCGAGCTCGTTCTGGCTCATACCCTGGAGCTCTCGAATGATTCGCACCGATTCGCCGATGGAAACCTCGACTTGACGTTTTGCTTTTCGATACTCGCTCATGTCATTTCCTTCGATAATCATGGGCCGTAACGCTCACGGCCTCAACTCGAACCTCGTTGCGCTCTACTCTATAGATCACGCGGTACTGCTCGTTCAACCTGGAGGACCGGTGGCCACTCCACTCGCCACCGAGCGGCTCTTCATTGAAGCCGCGAATCATCCGCAGGCCGGCTGGACCAGATACCGACACGATGTCCTTCCATTTTTCGTAGCGCTTAAGGATCTCCAGCGGGAGCTTTTTCAATTGACGCGCAGTGCGTCGGTGTTCAAGTATCTCCCACATGAGGCGATTTTATATACCCTATTTGGTATGTCAATTTCGCAGGGCAATGGCCACCGGAGCCAACCGGCCTCCGCCGCGCCAAACTCAAGGCAGATCGAGCCGCATCAGTACGGCGTCTTCGCGGCCGCGGGGCGCGGGATAGCAGCTTCGCCGCAGTCCCACTCGCTGAAAACCTTCGCTCAGATAGCGCGCAAGGCGGACACATTGGTGGCCCGCACTTCACCTGCCGGTACAGCGCCTCGCCCATGCCGTGCAGGCGCTGCAACTCGAAGTCGCAACCGGCAGGCGCCATCTCCAGCACCGCCGCAACCGTGTGGGCGTTGTGGGTCGCAAACTGCGGGTAGAACGAATCGGGCGCGGCGAACAGGCGCTGCGCGCACACCAGATAGCTCAGATCCGTGGCCTGCTTGCGGACACCGGTTAGTCCGCGAGTCCCAGCACCTGGCTGTGCTTGATCTCGGTGTCCCAGTAGGCGCCCTTGACCAGGCGCACCAGCAGGCGTCGCCGGTGACGTTTCGCCATGCTGTCGAGATAATCGAGGAGCGCCGGGGCGCGCTTCTGGTAGGCCTGCACCGCAAGCCCCAACCCCTGCCAGTCGGCAAGTGCCGGCGCGGCGCTCACCGCTTGCAGGAGTTCGATCTGCAGCAACAGCCGCTCCGCTTCTTCCGCGTCCAGGGTGAGGCTCAGATTGGCGTCCCGCGCCGCGCTGCACAGCGCGAGAAGTCGCGGCAGCAACTCCTGAAGCACGCGTTCCCGCTGCGCGAACTCGTAGCGGGGATGCGGGGCGGAGAGCTTGACGGACACCCCGGGCCGCGCGCGCAGATCGGATCCGGTCGCTCGGCCGGCGCTGTGGATCGCCGCGTGATAGGCCGCCTGATAGGCATCGGCCTCCGCCCGGGTGCGTGCGGCCTCGCCCAGCATGTCGTAGGAATGGCGGTAACCCTCGGCGGCCTGCGCCGCCGCACGCCGGGTCGCCTCTTCCAGATCCCGCCCCAGCACGAAGGTCTCTCCGAGCGCGACCATGACCCGGCGGACGGCGACGCGCATCACCGGCTCGCCGAGGCGCGCCACCAGCCGATGCAGCAGGACACCCAGACCCGCGCCATCCGGAACATCCACCAGGCGATCGCCGAGCAGCAGCGCCCAGGTCGCGGCGTTCACGAACAGGGAGTCGCCGTGGCCGAGATGGCTATCCCAATGCTGTGCCGTCAGCTTGTCGCGGATGAGGAGGTCGGCGGTGGCCGCGCTTGCGTTACTCCGATCCGCGCCGGATCTCCAGGCCCCGCAGATTACCCTCGGCGCGCCAGTCGGCAAGCAACTGGAAGAACGCCATGGAGCCGCCACCGTACTGGCCGGCCAGGAAGCCGTTGCCCTCGACGCCCTTGCCCTCGTTGTTGTAGTAGCCGGGCGTGCACTCGGCGTAATACTGCTGATGCCCGACGGCGAGGCGGTGGATGGTATCGACCCACTCGGCTTCGGCGGCGGCGCTTGCCTCCAGCGTCGCCACGCCCCGGTCGAGCGCGGTCTTCACCACATGGGCCACATGCTGCGCCTGCTCGTCAAGCGCGTGGGGCACATTGGCGGTGTAGCCGGTCTGGGTGAAGCCCATGAAAAAACAGTTGGGGAAATCATGAGTGAACAGACCGTGAAAGGTGCGCATGCCGGCAGCCCATTTTTTGCTGAGCGGAAGCCCGCCGCGACCGAGGATTTCGTAGCCGCACTGACTGGTGTAGTTGGTGCCCACCTCGAAACCGGTGGCATAGATCAGGCAGTCGAGTTCGTACTCGGTAGCGCCCACCATCAGACCGTGCGCGGTGACACGGTCGACGCCCCGGCCCTGGGTATCCACCAGTTTCACGTTGGGCCGGTTGAAGGTGGCGAGGTATTCGTCGTTGAAACAGGGACGTTTGCAGAATTGTCGATACCAGGGCTTGAGCGCCTCGGCGGTCGCCTTGTCCTTGACGATGGCGTCGGCGCGGGCGCGCACCTGCTCCATCTTGCGGAAATCGGCGATTTCCATGGCCACGGCATGATCTTCCGATGACAGTACGGTGTCCTGTCCGCTGGAGAGAATGGTCTGAAGATTGCGGAAAATATCGGTCCAGCCGTCCTGGATCAGATCTTCCTCGGCGTGGCCACCGGAGGCAATGATGTTGAAGTTATCCATGCGGGCCCGGTGCCAGCCGGGTGTCAGACTTTTCGCCCAGGCCATGTCCGTGGGGCGATTGTTGCGCACATCCACCGAGGACGGCGTGCGCTGGAACACATAAAGCTGTTTGGCGGCCTGTCCCAGATGCGGCACGCACTGGATGGCCGTGGCGCCGGTGCCGATGATGCCGACGCGCTTGTCGGCCAGCCCGGTGAGATTCCCCTCGCAACTGCCGCCGGTGTAGGCGTAATCCCAGCGACTGGTGTGAAAACTGTGGCCCTTGAAATCCTGAATCCCGCGAATGCCCGGCAGCTTGGGCCGGCTCAACAGCCCGTTGGCCATGACCAGATAGTGCGCGCGGATACGGTCGCCACGGTGGGTGGAGATGATCCAGCGGGCGCTGGCGTCGTCCCAGCGCAGCTCGGTCACCTGGGTTTGCAGGCAGGCGTTGTCGTACAGGCGGAACTGGCGCGCGATCGCCTGGGCGTGAGCCATGATCTCGGGCCCGAACGAATATTTCAGCTTGGGCACATAGCCCATCTCCTCGAGCAGCGGCAGGTAAATATAGGCTTCCACATCGCACTGGGCACCGGGGTAGCGATTCCAGTACCAGGTGCCGCCGAAGTCGCCCGCCTTTTCGATGATGCGGATATCCTCGACGCCGGCCTTGCGCAGCCGCGCACCGGCGAGCAGGCCGCCGAAGCCACCGCCGATGATGGCGACCTCGACCTCATCGGTAAGCGGCGCGCGGGTGAAACCCGGCTCTACATAGGGGTCTTCATCATAGACAGCAAGATCGCCCTCGATCCTTTGATACTGGTCGAGGCCATCGCTGCGCACGCGTTTGTCGCGCTCGGCACGGTATCTGGCCCGCAGGGCGTCGAGATCGAATTCCAGATCGGCAATGAGAGAAGATTTGTTCAGGCTGGTCATGGCGGTAAGCTCTGGTTATGGACTAATTGTTGGCGGCACTGACCGACCGGTGGTGCTGCGCACATGCTCATGCGCTGGCCGGAAACATGCCTCCCTGTAAGTTGCTTGAGCCTCACCAATAGCCCAAACCAGGGAGCAGGTCAAGCGGGCCACGGGTTGACGCCGAGGTCGTGACCCTGAAAGACCCCCTGGTTTCGTGAAGGCTCCAACCGTCGAGAAAATGGAGCCATGAAGAAATCACCGCAGTGTTCCCCGAGTCCGCGACGTGCCGTCCGCATGGTGCAAGAGCATCGTGGTAAATACCCTTGTCTCCCGCTCCGTCAGGGCAGTTGTCGCATTATCCGTTCCATCCATAGTGGAAGGCGGCGAGCGGGAAGGCGGAAAGCGGGATTACCCAACAGACGTTATCTGATTGGCGTCGGTCAGCCAGAGCGCGAGGTATCGCCGTGCCGGGTAACGGGGAGTCTGCCGGGTAGTAGAGCTCGGCGGAGAAGTTTCGGATCGTGCTGGAAACAGCCCGTCTGACGGAAGTGGCGTTGGCGGAACACGGTCGTTCGCGCGGTCAGTACTCAGACCAGACCATCACCACGCGAGGTGACGTGATAAAGCGCTCCGGAAAAGGCTATGCGAAGCGTGCTGGCGGTGGTGGAGGCATATATCGATTGGCATGAATGTTACAACGAGCGACTTGCCCCCCCATGCCCCTGTTCCCGAATCCGTAATTGAACACGTCGCCTTTCAGCGCCCCGGCGGCCTGAAACTCTTGCGGGCGCGCTCGACTTTGCTTCTGATCACACAATCCGTGGCATGATCGTTGATCAGCCCCATTGCTTGCATGAAAGCGTACACCGTGGTTGGACCGACAAATTTCCAGCCCAGCTTCTTCAGATCCTTCGACAAGGCAAACGATTCCACCGAGGTCGAGGCAGTCTGCGGTTCCGCCAGTTGCTTCAGGTTTGGTTCGTACCGCCAGACGAAGGCCGCCAGCGAGCCTTCCCGTTTGACGAGTGCCTGGGCCTGTCGCGCGTTGTTGACGACCGCCTCGATCTTGCCGCGGTGGCGGACGATCCCTTCGTCATTGAGCAGCCGGACGATGTCGCGCTCGATAAAGCACGCGATCCTGTCAAAATCGAAATCATGGAACGCGGCACGAAAATTTTCGCGTTTGGCGAGGATGGTGCGCCAGCTCAGTCCGGATTGAAAACTCTCCAGGCTCAATTTCTCGAACAAGCGATGATCATCGCTGACCGGAAATCCCCATTCAGCATCGTGGTAGGCCAGAAATTCCGGTGCCGCACCGCACCAGCGGCAACGCGACTTGCCATCGGGACCCGTTATCGTTGCGCTCATACGTCTGCTGCCCTCGGTTTTACAGCCACTCAATCGGGCAAATATCTTAACCGCTTGTTGAAAAACTGCTGCGGCAGCCATCTGCTCCGCTGCGCGCCGTGCGCCTCGCAGCTCGCCACTTCACGACGCTTCTCAACAAGCTGGTAAATGCTTATCGGTCTGTGATGGTGTGATTTTGTGAAAACCATCCCGAAAATTACCGCAACTGCGCGGACAACCGTGGCAGGTCCTTGTGGACATCAAGTGAGGCCACTCACTTCGCGTGCGGGCCATTGTGAGTTCGGGAGCGCCGGCTCGATGCGGAAGGTCCGCATTGCTTCCGCGCTGAGGGGACGGGAATACAGGAATCCTTGCGCCAGTTCGCAGCCCGCAAGGATAAGCTCGGACTCCGTCGTGCTGCTTTCAACGCCCACGGCAATTACCGCCTTTTCGGCAACTTTGCAAAGCGCTACCAGAGCAGGAATGAATCTGGGGTCGTTGCGCGCGGCGATCTGGCTCGACAGCAACCGCTGATTGATTTTCACGGCATCGACAGGGACATTGCCGATATAGGCGTATTCGCCGGCGTGAACACCAAACTGGTCAATGCAAAGCCGCAACCCCAATTGTCGCGCGCGATCAAAAAATATCCGGCAGAGGCCCGGACTGCGCAAATAAATTTCTTCGTCCACCTCCAGCATGATCGCCGTCGCCGGAATCCCGCGCTTGGCCATGGCGTCAACCACGGCTTGGGGATAACGGGGATCCTTGATCTGCGAAATGGCGATATTGATCGCTACTTGCTTGATCGGCATCCGCCACCGTCGCCAGGCCTTGAGCTGCTTGGCGACCTGCTCCAGCGTCCAGGTGCTGATCGCATCCGTGATCCCGGCGTCTTCGGCGAGACCCATGAAGTCGGTGGGATTGATGCTGCCCCGGCAATGATGTTCCCAGCGTAACAGCGCCTCTACGCCCATCAGTCCGCCAGTGTGAAGATCGATCTGGGGCTGGTAGACGAGCTTGAGCTGATCGCGCCGGATCGCCAGACGCAACTCCGACGGAAAATACAGCCCTTCGTTGTAGGGTTGAGCTTTCTGGAAAGCCGCCACCTTGGTGCCCTTGCGCCGTGCCTTGGCCTCGTACATCGACTGGTCGGCAAACTGCATCAGACTTTCCAGACTTTCCCCGTGGTCCGGGTAGATGGCGGCACCAACGCTCGCGGACACCTTGATTGCGCGGTCACCAATTTCAAACGGCTCCATCAAGCATGTGCTGATCTTGTCCTGAATGGCCGCGGCTTCGTCGTGGGGACTGTCGGCGATCACCGTAAATTCATCACCGGCAAGCCGCGCAACGGTGTCGCTCTCGCGAACTGCACCCAGTAACCGACTCCCCGCCTGGCGCAAAATTTCATCCCCTACATGATGTCCATAATCATCATTGATGGCCTTGAAATCATCCAGATCGATGAAAAATATCGCTAACTGTCGTTGTTCGCGGCGCGCGCGGCGGACACCTTGATCAAGGCGGTCCAGGAACAGCCGACGATTGGGGAGATCGGTCAGATTGTCGTGGGTTGCCAGATGCCGTAGTTCGTCGTGAATCCGCTTGGTCTGGCTCAGGTCAGCAAAAGTAACGATATAGTTCGCTGTCTGCCCCGCGTTGTCCTTCACTTTGCAGACCACCAGGCGAACATCGAACAGATGGCCCGACCGGTGCCGCAGCATGGTCTCCCCGTGCCAGGACTCCGCATCCTGAAGCTGATCGAAGACGCGTTGGTAATAGTTTTCGCCCGGCGGTTTCGACAGCAACAAATTGTCACGCTGCCCTATCGCGTCTTCCTGGCGATATCCGGTGATCGTCGTGAATGCGGCATTTGCTGCGACGACAACCCGGTGGCGATCCAGCACGACGACGGCATCGCTGGAGTGTTCCTGGAGCGCATTCCACAACCGCGTGGTGGCGGCTTCCTGGCGCTCGTGCGAAAGATCCTCCGAAATGCAGGTGAATCCGAAATATTCGCCCTCTTGCGACTGAGGAATCAATTGGTGACGGTACATAACGCCATTGATTTCGGCCTCGCCCGCACAGCGATGACCGCATCGAACGCTCTGGATAAGTGCGGCAAGCGCCGGATTTTCCTTTATGAGCCGCGCGATGTCCTGATCCGGAACCAGAGCGCGCGAAATGACCTGGCCGCCGGTTTCACCGCCGTAGACCGCCTTAACCTGGCCACGACCATCGACCTGCCAAACCGTGAGGGCCTGGTAACGCCCGATGAGCGACAAGGCGCCAGCCGCCTGCGCGCCCGCCAAGGCGCGCTGTGCCAGCAGGGACTTGTGCATCAGCAAGGCCGCGCACCAAATCGCCAGGATGAAAGCGCCGCCCCACAGCCGCCCGGATGCTCCCAGATCCAGACCGAAGATTACGGCAACCCCAACCAGCACGAAAAAAAGTGTGATGAGCAGCCGCTGCGTTGTCGCGCTTCGCGGTGATTCTGGCGCTGCTGAGGTCATCGGCTATCCCTGGTGCCCAAGGCGAGGCATCACCTCACTATGGCCAAAAGTATAGGCAGCAGTGGGGGGCTGGCGTTAGGATGAATCAGCCCAGTGGCGCGAAACTGTATCCGAACGGTTTGTGACGCACGTCACGCCAAGGAGTATATCCCCGCCTCACGACGGGCAAGCGGCTCGAGATTACAGACTGCGCGCAATGACCTCCAGCATGATTTCACTGGTTCCTGCGTAGATCCGGGCGACCCGGGCGTCGGCGTACATGCGGCAAATCAGGTATTCATCCATGTAGCCATACCCGCCATGCATCTGTAGACAGGTGTCCAGGACCTGTTGGAGGCGCTCGGAAGTCCAGTACTTGCACATGGCCGCACTGGCGCTGTCGAGTTTCCCGGCCGCCACGTTGACAATGCAGTGGTCCAGGAAGACCCGCGCCACATGAGCGGTGGCCTGCGCCTCGGCGAGGCGAAACCGGGTGTTTTGCAGATCGAACAGGGACGCCCCGAACGCCGCGCGCCCCTTCACATAAGCGACCGTTTCCGCCAGCGCGCCTTCCATCATGGCGACCACTGGTATTTGCTGCCCTTCGGCCGCGCATCGCCTGTCAGCAAGCGCCGGTGCTCCTGGCGGCAACCAGCCGCCGCCTTCCCCAGATGCTGTGCAGCAGAAAGCGATCAAAGGCGATCCGGTGATCGGCATCGAAGAACAGCTCCCAGGGTCCCGGGAATGTCCGCCGGCCACTTGTCGAGGATGCGCTCTCGATACCGGAGATCTGCGCCTCCGCAGCACTCATGGAGACCTCCCCAGACTTGGGTCTCGCCGGTTCTCCGCCACAAGGCCAGCACCTTGCTCTGGTCGGTGACCATGGTGATGAAGTCATGCCCCTTGCGGTACGCGGTTTGATCCACGCTCAATTTCCTCGCGCCAACGCCGCGCGCCGGACAGCCCATCTACCCACCATGATTGGGGAAGACCCGTCCAGAAAGGATCCCGGATAGCGGCAGCTCAACCACCGCTTCACCCACCAGTTTTTCTTCGCCGGCCTGATTGGCGGCCACCAGACGAACCACCACGCGACGGCTGGCGGCCTGTACCTGTACATCCGTTACTTCACCGTCACACACCAGCTGCTCGCCAAGTTTGACGATGGCGCCGAACTTTACCTCGAAGCTGCGGAGACAGGCCTGGGGCACCCACCCCGTCATCAACTGTCCGAGATAGGCCATGTTGAGCATGCCGTGGGCAAAAACGTCATCCATACCCGCCGCCCGGGCGGCATCGGGATCGATATGCAAGGGATTGTGATCGTTGGACGCGCCACAAAAATACGCCAGCGTGGCGCGCGTGAGTGGCGGTTTGACCAGCGTGGGCAGACGATCCCCCACTGCCACCGGGCCGGGAAAGGGGCTCATTCCGGGGCACCGGTGCCGCGGATCACGATGGTCTTGCGGAATCGGGTGGTCAGCTCTCCGTGCTGGTTGAACGCGTCGGTTTCTTCAATGAGAAACTTGAGCTTGCCCTGGCGGCGCTGAATGAAGTCGACGATCCGGCTTTGAAACCGGATGCAGTCGCCCGCATGGATGGGGGCGAAGTAATCGAAACGCTGCTGCGCGTGCATCATGGTGCACCAATCGATCCCGAGCGCCCGATAGCGCGCATAGGGGTCACTTTCACACAGGCTGAGCGTCACCGCGTAGGTGGGCGGGGCAAGAATGGAGGGGTGCCCCGCCGCCTTGGCCGCAGCCTCGTCAAAATAGATGGGATTGGTCTCGCCGACAGCCTTGGCGAAAAAAACACAACTGCCACTTCTCGACCTCGACCACGAGAGGGGGAATGGGGATATCCACGAACTTGCTCGTCATACCCTCAAAACCCAGCAGTCTGTATCGTCGGAGGATCGGATATATACCTTATATCCGTGTTCAGGCACAAGCGGATTGCGGGACAACCGGACCCGAGCCGCGCGTCCCCTGCGCCGGTGCCACCGCGTGACAGCACCGGATCTTCCCGGTTACGGCGAAAGCAGCTCACCCGCCATCATCGGCTGGCATTGATGGGCAGGTCCAGCGTCTGCATGGGGTTTGCGGCCTCCATCTGCTTCGTTGCGCGCCGTGCGCCGCGCAGTTGGCCACCGCACGACGTTTTTCAGCAAGCGGCTAATGCATTCAGCGATTCTCAAGCTGTCGCACGGACACCACCACCCCGTTGTCATCGGCATAGACAAATTCGCCGGACTTGAAGGTGACACCGCCAAAAGTCACCGGAACGTTCAGCTCACCCACGCCCTTGCGCTCGGTTTTGATCGGTATCGCGGCCAGCGCCTGTACGCCGAGATCGAGCTCTGCCAGTGCGCAGACATCGCGCACACAGCCGTAGATGATGACGCCCGCCCAGCCATTTTTCACCGCACTGGCGCCGATCATGTCGCCGAGCAGCGCGCGGCGCAGCGAACCGCCGCCGTCGACCACCAGCACCTTGCCGTTACCCGGCGTGCCGAGCTGCTCCTTGACCAGCGAGTTATCCTCGAAACACTTCACGGTGACAATTTCGCCGCCGAACACAGCATTCCCGCCGAAATTCGAGAGCATCGGCTCCAGCACCCGCACATCGGGATGGTTGTCGCACAGATCCGGGGTCAGGTCATAGGGTGCGCTCGCCATGGGTACTTCTCCTCGCGGTTTGGGGGGGGCCAGTATAAACGTGCTCTCCGGCTGCGAACGCGACGCTGCGCGTTGCCAGCGTCGGGCGGGAAGTCTAGGCTGCGCGCTTTCACAGGGCATGCCATGACCGCGATCCAGGAACTCCGCTATCGCGCCGACGCGGCACCGCTGCTGGCGGCGGTGCGCGATCTGCCGAGCCCGGTATGGCTGGACAGCGGTCGCCCCCATTCCAGCGCGGGCCGCTTCGACATCGTCAGTGCCGCGCCGCTGCGCGTGCTGACCGCGCGCGCCGGCCATGGCGCTGCAACCTTGACCGATACCGCCGCGCTGCTGGCGGAATTCTCCGCGCCGCACGGGCCGGCATCGCCCGCGGCAACACTGCCCTTTGCCGGCGGCCTGATCGGCTGGCTGGGCTATGGCCTGGGCATGGACCTTCAGGCGGTCGCACGGCACTCCCCGGAGATCGCGCGACTGCCGGCGCTGCGCATCGGTTTTTATCCCTGGGCAGCCATCGTCGATCACCAGACGCGGCGCGCCGCGCTGGTGTTCCATCCGGCTTGCCCGCCGGCGCTGCGCAGGGATGTCGAAAACCGCTGCCGCGCCGCGCCCGCGCCCGCGCGACTCGGCGAGCCGGCCGGTTTTGCGCTGCAAACCCCGTTTATCGCCACCACGTCCGCGGCGCGCTATCGCGCCGACATCGCCCGCATCCTGGAGTACCTCGCCGCCGGCGACTGCTATCAGGTCAACTACGCGCAGCATTTCAGCGCGGCCTGTGCCGGCGATCCCTGGCAGGCGTACTGCCGGTTGCGCGCTCTGCTGCCCTCCCCGTTCAGCGCCTACCTCGCCACGGAAGACGACGCCGTGCTCTGTTTCTCGCCCGAGCGTTTTTTGCGTGTTGAAGGCGATCTGGTCGAGACCCGCCCCATCAAGGGCACCATCGCGCGAGGACGCACCGCCGAGGAGGACGCCGCACTGGCGCACCGGCTACGAACCAGCACCAAGGACCGCGCCGAGAACCTGATGATCGTGGATCTGTTGCGCAACGATCTGGGCAAATCCTGCGTGCCGGGATCCATCGCGGTACCGGAACTGTTCGCGCTCGAAAGTTTCGCCAACGTCCACCATCTGGTGAGCACGGTCACCGGCAGGCTGCGCGCCGACCAGACCCCGCTCGACCTGCTCGCCAACTGTTTTCCCGGTGGATCGGTCACCGGCGCGCCCAAGAAACGCGCCATGGAAATCATTGCGGAGCTGGAGCCGGTCGCGCGCGCGCTCTATTGCGGCAGCATTTTCTATTTATCGACGCACGGCCGCATGGACAGCAACATCGCGATCCGCACCCTGGTCGCCGACGGCTCCCGGATTCACTGCTGGGGCGGGGGCGGCATCGTGGCCGATTCCGACCCGAAAGCGGAATACCAGGAATCCCTGATGAAGGTTCAGCTGCTGATGAAGGCGCTGAACCCCTGACCGACAACCCCGGGCGGCCGTCTGGCCGTTACAGCGCCAGCTCGCGCTGACTCGCCGCGATGAAGGCGCGCTTCAGTTCGTCGTAAGTCGCGACGGCGGGAAACTGCGGAAATTCCGCCACCACATTGGCCGGCGCCTGAAACAGGATGCCGGCATCCGCCTGGGCGAGCATGGTGGTGTCGTTGTAGGAGTCGCCCGCCGCGATGGTGCGGTAATAGAGAGTCTGCAAGGCGAGCACCGCCTGCCGCTTGGGATTGGACTGTCGCAGGCGATAACCGACCACGCGCCCGCCCGCATCCACTTCCAGCCGGTGGCACAGCAGCGCGGGAAAGCCAAGCTGACGCATCAACGGCTGCGCGAACTCGTAAAAGGTGTCCGACAGAATCAATACCTGAAAACGCTCACGCAACCAGTGCAGAAATTCGGCCGCACCCGGCAGCGGCGCCAGCGTCGCGATCACGTCCTGAATCTCCCGCAGTCCGAGACCATGCTGGTCCAGCAGCGCCAGGCGCTGGCGCATCAATTGATCGTAGTCCGGGATATCGCGGGTGGTGGCGCGCAATTCAGGGATGCCGGTGGCATCCGCAAACGCGATCCAGATCTCCGGTACCAGGACTCCTTCGAGATCGAGACAGGCGATTTCCACAGGTAACTCCAAGGGTCCAGGGCGGGAAAGGCGGCTACTCTAACCAACCCGCGCGGGGCGGGCAAACCGGCTGCGCGCGCAGCGCGTACCCGGATAATTCAACCCGTGGGCAACCACGGACGCGGTGCTTCGTCTTTTCCCCGCACCGATTTTGAAGTGGCAGATTTTGTCGATCCGCGCGACACTTGCGCACTTTCTACCCCCGGAACGGCCCGGAGTTGCTCCGACTGAACGACGGGGACCGACGCGCTTTCAGCCTGCCACCGTGCGGCCTCTTCTCCAATTTACGCAGGAATCAGCCCGTGAACGACATGCGAAGACCCCGCCATTTCCCATGGGCGGCCAGCGGTGATTGACGGGTTGCTGATTGCCTCGGGCGCCCTCACCGGCCTGCTGGTGGGCCTCACCGGCGTCGGTGGCGGCGCGCTGATGACGCCGTTGCTGCTGCTGGTGTTCGGGGTCGCCCCCCTCGCCGCCGTGGGCACCGATCTGTGGTTCGCCGCACTGACCAAAATGGTCGCGACCCGGGTTCACCACGGTTACGGGCTGATCGACTGGTCGGTGGCAAAGCGCCTCTGGCTCGGGAGTCTTACCGCCTCGCTGGCAACCCTGGCGTGGGTCAGGCTGCACCCCCCGGACGAATCCGCTGTGGTGATGCTCAAGACCGCCATCGCCGGAGCCGTGATGCTGACCGCGCTCGGACTGCTGTTCCAGCGCCACCTGCACGCCCTGGGCCGGCGGTTGCGCACCACCGACGACGTCCACTTCAAAACCGTGCAACTGCCGCTCACCGTCATCGCCGGCGCGGTGCTTGGCGTACTGGTGACGCTGACCTCGGTCGGCGCGGGTGCACTGGGCGCCGTGTTCCTCGCCTACCTTTATCCGCTGCGCCTGACGCCGCCGCGCCTGATCGCGACGGACATCGTGCACGCCATCCCACTGGCGATCTTCGCGGGCTTCGGCCATCTGTTGCTCGGCAATGTGGATTTCCATTTACTGGGCAATTTGCTGGCGGGCTCGATTCCCGCGGTCCTGCTGGGCGCCCGGCTTTCGGCGAGCTTGCCTCACGGTTTCCTGCGCGGGCTGCTGGCGGTGGTGCTGCTGGCAATCGGCGGCAAACTGGTGTGGTCGGTATTCGCACCGGACCAACTGTAAGACCGGCAGCCCGGGCATGGAGCGCCGCAGCCAGCCGTGGCTCCAACGCCGCACATGCAGGAGCTCAGTCCCACGCCGATACAGCGCCCGCTGGGCCCGATTGCCCTTTGCGCACGGGCACAGTAACATCCGCCGTCGGACAGGCAGCGCAGGCTGCCTGTTTGCGTTTTCTAGTTTCTCTTTCTGTTTCTCGCTGCGGCCCCGGTCGCAGCCACGGCGCGGGACGTCAAGACCCGGCGGCAGGCATGACGATGGCGGATGGCAGTGCTTTGATGAACACCTACGGCGAACGGCGGCTGACGCTGGTACGGGGCGAAGGCGCCTGGGTCTGGGATGCGGATGGAAAACGCTATCTGGATGCACTGTCCGGCATCGCCGTGTGCGGCCTCGGCCACGCCCATCCGGACGTCACGCGCGCCATCGCGGAGCAGGCCGCCACCCTGGTGCACTGTTCCAACCTCTACAACATCCCCGTCCAGCAGGCGCTCTCGCTGGCGCTGCGCGATGCGAGTGGCATGGACAAAGTGTTCTTCGGCAACTCCGGCGCCGAAGCCAATGAAGCCGCGATCAAGATCGCGCGCCTGCACGGCCACGCCCGCAACATCGACGTGCCGACGATCATCGTCATGGAAGGGGCCTTCCACGGCCGTACCCTGGCCACCCTCACCGCCACCGGCAATCGCAAGGTACAGGCCGGGTTCGAGCCCCTGGTGCGCGGTTTCGTGCGCGCGCCCTACGACGACATCGACGCGGTCGAAACCATCGCCCGCAACAATCCCGATATCGCCGCGATCCTGGTCGAACCCATTCAGGGCGAAGGCGGCATCCGGATTCCGGCGCCCGATTACCTGGCGCGTCTGCGCGCGCTCTGCGACCACCACGACTGGCTGTTGATGCTCGACGAGATCCAGACCGGCAATGGCCGCACCGGCAGCCTGTTTCACTACCAGCAGCGCGGGCTGATGCCCGACGTCGCCACCCTCGCCAAGGGCCTCGGCAACGGCATCCCCATCGGCGCCTGCCTGGCGCGGGGCAAGGCCGCCGAGCTGATGCGCCCCGGCAATCACGGCTCGACGTTCGGCGGCAACCCGGTCGCCTGCGCGGCCGGACTGGCGACCCTGAAAGTGATCGCCGAGCAGAATCTCTACGCCCGCGCCGCCGCGCTGGGGGCACGTCTGCGCGCGGACTTCCAGGCCGCGCTGGCGGGTTGCGACAGTGTGCGCGCGGTGCGCGGCGAAGGGCTCATGCTGGGGATCGAACTGGGCCGCCCCTGCGCGGAGTTGGTGGATCGTGCCGCCGACCAGGGCTTGCTCATCAATGTCACCGCCGACTCCGTGATCCGTCTGCTGCCGCCGCTGATCATGAGCGACGCCGAGGCCGACCAGCTGGTGGCGACGCTCACGCCCCTGATCCGCGCCTTCTGATTCGCGCCTTCGCGCGTATTCGCCGGCGTTCCCGCCACTTCCTCATACCCGCCGTGCGGGGGGGACCAAAACCATGGAACCGAGACATTTTCTGACGCTGGGCGATCTCTCCCGCACCGAACTCGACGCCGTCATCGCGCGCGCCATCGCCCTCAAGCAAACGCACCGGGAAGGCCGCGAGCAACCGTCCATGACCGGCAAGGTGCTGGGGATGATTTTCGAGAAATCCTCCACTCGCACCCGGGTGTCGTTCGAGGCCGGCATGGCCCAGATGGGCGGCAGCGCGATATTCCTGTCGCCCCAGGACACCCAGCTCGGCCGCGGCGAACCGGTGGAAGACACCGCCCGCGTGCTGTCGCGGATGGTGGACATCATCATGGTGCGCACTTACGCCCACGCCAAGCTCGAGGCCTTCGCGCGCCACTCCCGGGTGCCGGTCATCAACGCCCTCACCGACGCGCTGCATCCCTGCCAGGTGCTGGCGGACATCCAGACCTTCGTCGAGCAACGCGGCTCCCTGAGCGGCCGGACCGTGGCCTGGATGGGCGACGGCAACAACATGTGCCAGTCCTACATCGAGGCCGCCGGCCTGTTCGACTTCGAACTGCGCATCGCCTGCCCGGCCGGCTACGAACCCGACCCCGCGCGGGTGAAAGCCCAGGGCGCGCGCGTCCGGCTGGGCCATGACCCGGTGGCCGCCGTCGCCGGCGCGGACCTGATCGTCACCGACGTATTCACCTCCATGGGCCAGGAAGCCGAGCAACAGGAGCGCGCCGCGCGCTTCGCCGGCTTCCAGGTCAACCACCAGCTGCTCGCCGGCGCCGCGCCCGATGCGCTGTTCATGCACTGCCTGCCCGCCCATCGCGGCGAGGAAGTGAGCGCCGCACTGATCGAAGACCCGCGCCACTCCATTGTCTGGGAAGAAGCCGAAAACCGGCTCCACAGCCAGAAAGCCCTGATGCAGTTTTTGCTCGGCCACTACTGAGCGCACCGCTACCGACCGCGCTGGCGCAGGGATTCCGGGGCAGCGCGGTTTGTCACGATTTTCCCGCCGCCCTTCCTGCCTCCAAAGGCCGCCCTTCCTGCCTCCAAAGTAAGTGGCCGCGCCAAGCATCCCGGTCACGCAATTGATCCCCTGCCCCGCAGCCCGGAAGGCGCCTAGTCGTACCCGGGTTATCCACAGGCTATCAACACCTTTTTTCGCCACATGTTGTGTTGCATTCGCGCGGCGCCCACACTATCTTGTATCTGCTCACCGGACCCGCCCCCACCCCCGGTGGTGGGGCAAACGCTTCCGGAAACGCGCTGTAAAGACCCGTTGCGCGCTCAAACTGCAACGCCTTCTTTACACGCGACACGCGTTTTACGCGCAAGAGGAAGGCGAATACGCGCAGAGGCAGGCGAAAGACGCACCGGGAACGCCCCCTCAAGACCCCGCCGCATAACGGCGGACCGGCTCCTGACAACAAACGCAGACAGGCACACCACCATGGAACAGATATCAGACATCAGCGCGTCAGCGCATGAACCCGCCGCCCGCACCGCCGGCAAAGCGCCGCCCCCGCTCAGTTCCAGCTCCATCGCCGCCACCGCGCCCGGCCAGCTCAAGGTGATCAAGCGCAACGGCACCGTGGTGCCCTACGACGAGAGCAAGATCGCCATCGCCATCACCAAGGCGTTTCTGGCCGTCGAAGGCCCGGCCGCCGCCGCCTCCGGGCGTATTCATCAGACCGTCTCGGCCCTCACCGCCATGGTCATCGACACCTTCCGCCGCCGCATGCCCTCGGGCGGCTCGGTGCATATCGAGGACATCCAGGATCAGGTCGAGCTCGCGCTCATGCGCCAGGGCGAACACAACATCGCGCGCAGCTATGTGATCTACCGCGAGGACCGCGCCCGCGAGCGCGCCGCGCGCAAGACGCCGGCCGCCACGGTTGCCGCCGCCGAAACCACCTCCGGCATCACCGTCGTGCATCCCGACGGCAGCCGCCGCCCGCTCGACCTGGTGCGCCTGCACACGCTCGTGGACGAAGCCTGCGCCGGGCTCAAGGACGTGGAACCCAGACTCATCCTCGACGAAGCCCTGCGCAACCTCTACGACGGCGTCTCCAGCGCCGACCTCAACACCGCGCTGGTGATCACCGCGCGCACCCTGGTGGAACGTGAGCCCAACTACACCTACGCCACCGCGCGCCTGCTGCTCGACGGCCTGCGCACCGAGGCGCTCGGCTTTCTCGGCATCGCCGAGGCCGCCACCCAGCATGAGATGGACGCCCTCTACCCCGCCGCCTTCAAGACCTATGTGGCGCGGGGCGTGGCGCTGGAACTGATCGACCCCGAACTGGCGCGCTTCGACCTCACCCGCCTCGGCGCCGCCATCGATCCCGCGCGCGACCTGCAATTCAGCTACCTGGGCCTGCAGACGCTGTGCGACCGCTACTTCATCCACAGCGATTCGGTGACCTTCGAGCTGCCCCAGTGCTTCTTCATGCGCATCGCCATGGGCCTCGCCATCCGCGAGGACGACCGCGAGGCGCGCGCCATCGAGTTCTACAACCTGCTGTCGTCCTTCGACTACATGAGCTCGACGCCGACCCTGTTCAACGCCGGCACCCTGCGCCCGCAACTGTCGAGCTGCTACCTGACCACGGTACCCGATCACCTCGAAGGCATCTTCGGCGCCATCCACGACAACGCCATGCTGTCCAAATGGGCCGGCGGACTCGGCAACGACTGGACCCCGGTGCGCGGGCTCGGCTCCTACATCAAGGGCACCAACGGCAAATCCCAGGGCGTGGTGCCGTTCCTGAAAGTGGTCAACGACACCGCCGTGGCGGTCAACCAGGGCGGCAAGCGCAAGGGCGCGGTGTGCGCCTACCTCGAAACCTGGCACATCGACATCGAGGAATTCCTCGAACTGCGCAAGAACACCGGCGACGACCGCCGCCGCACCCACGACATGAACACCGCCAACTGGGTGCCCGACCTGTTCATGCAGCGCGTGTTCGACGACGGTCCCTGGACCCTGTTCTCGCCCAACGAGACGCCGGACCTGCACGACCTTTACGGCCGCGCCTTCGCCGCGCGCTACGCCGAATACGAGACCCTCGCGGCCCAGGGCAAGCTGCTCCACAAGACCGTCCGCGCCCAGGAACTGTGGCGCAAGATGCTCGGCATGCTGTTCGAGACCGGCCATCCCTGGATCACTTTCAAGGACGCCTGCAACCTGCGCTCGCCCCAGCAGCACTGCGGCGTGGTGCACTCGTCCAATCTCTGCACCGAGATCACCTTGAATACCCGCGCCGGCGCCGACCCCGAAATCGCGGTGTGCAACCTGGGCTCGATCAATCTGGTCCAGCACATCAACGCGGAAGGTGAGCTCGATCTGGCCAAGCTGCGCCACACCACGCGCACCGCGGTGCGCATGCTCGACAACGTCATCGACATCAACTACTACGCCGTGGATGCCGCGCGCCAGTCGAACCAGCGCCACCGTCCGGTCGGACTCGGCCTGATGGGCTTTCAGGACGCACTCTACAAACAGCGCATCGCCTACGCCTCGGACGCCGCGGTGGACTTCGCCGACCGCTCCATGGAGGCGATCAGCTATTTCGCCATCGAGGCCTCCGCCGATCTCGCCGCCGAGCGCGGCCGCTATTCGTCCTTCGACGGTTCGCTGTGGAGCCGCGGCATCCTGCCCCTCGACTCCCTCGACCTGCTCGAAGCCGAGCGCGGCAGCGCCTACATCGAAGTCGACAAATCCAGCACCCTCGACTGGGACAGCCTGCGCGCCAAGGTACTCGCCCAGGGCATGCGCAACTCCAACGTCATGGCCATCGCCCCCACCGCCACCATCGCCAATATCGTCGGCGTCAGCCAGTCGATCGAGCCGACCTACCAGAACCTCTATGTGAAATCGAACCTCTCCGGCGAATTCACCGTGCTCAACAGTGATCTGGTGCACGACCTCAAGGACCGCGGCCTGTGGGACCCGGTGATGGTCAACGACCTCAAGTATTTCGACGGCTCGGTGCTGCCCATCGACCGCATCCCGGCCGATCTCAAGGCGCTCTACGCCACCGCCTTCGAAGTCGAACCGCGCTGGATCGTCGATGCCGCCAGCCGGCGCCAGAAGTGGCTGGATCAGGCGCAGAGCCTGAACCTCTATATTTCCGGGGTCAGCGGCAAGAAGCTCGATGTCACCTACCGCATGGCCTGGTACCGGGGGCTCAAGACCACCTATTACCTGCGCTCGCTCGCGGCAACCAGCACCGAGAAATCCACCGTGACCAGCGGCACCTTGAACGCAGTGGCATCGAGCGGCCCGGCGCCGGTGCCCCTGGCCTGCTCCATCGACGATCCCGACTGCGAAGCCTGCCAATGACAGCGGCACGGATCGGCAACGGCGCCAACCCGTCGTTCCCCGCGCAGGCGGGGGCGGGAACCCAGGCGCATCGAAGCCTTCTGGATGCCCGCGTGCGCGGGCATGACGAAAATTACCGTTCGTCCCGAGCCCGTCGAAGGATCGAACCATGACCGTATCGAAGCCGTATTTTTCGGGGTCTGCCATTCACCCTTCGACGCGCTCAGGGCGAACGGCGAGATTATTCAGCGCATCCCAAGGCAAACCCTGAACACAGCACAGCATCACGAGGCACAAAGAACATGTTGAGTTGGGACGATTTTCACCACGAGGAACCCCTCCGCAAACCGGCGCCCCCCGCCATGCCGCGCGCGCCGGACCCGATGCCCGCACCGCCGTCGGCACCCGTAGCGGCGGCAATCGCGACACCGACGCCAAAACCAGCCCGTCGCCGTCCCGGCGCCTGCCGCAAGCACCGCCCCCGTCGATCTCCACCGCGAAGCCCAGGAACACCTCGCGGCGCTTGACGTGGCGCCCGGCCTCGAAGCCCTCGCAATGGGCGCCGCCCGCGTGCAGGTCGACGACAAGCGCATGATCAACTGCCGCGCCGACCTCAACCAGCTGGTGCCGTTCCGCTACGACTGGGCCTGGCAGAAATACCTCGACGGCTGCGCCAACCACTGGATGCCGCAAGAGATCAACATGACCGCCGACGTCGCCACTTGGCGCAGCGCCGACGGCCTGAGCGCCGACGAACGCGAGATCGTCAAGCGTTCACTCGGCTACTTCTCCACCGCCGATTCCCTGGTCGCCAACAACCTGGTGCTGGCCATCTACCGCCACATCACCAACCCCGAGGCACGTCAGTACCTGCTGCGCCAGGCGTTCGAGGAAGCCATCCACACCCACGCCTACCAGTACTGCATCGAATCCCTGGGCATGGACGAAGGCGAAGTCTTCAACATGTACCGCGAAGTGCCCTCTGTGGCGAAGAAAGCCGCCTGGAGCCTCAAGTACACCCAGGCGCTGGGCGACCCCACCTTCGTCACCGGCACCCCGGAGACCGACCGCGAGTTGCTGCGCAATCTGCTCGCCTTCTACTGCGTCACCGAAGGCATCTTCTTCTACTGCGGCTTCACCCAGATCCTCTCCATGGGCCGCCGCAACAAGATGACCGGCGTCTCCGAGCAGTTCCAGTACATCCTGCGCGACGAATCCATGCACCTCAATTTCGGCATCGACGTCATCAACCAGATCAAGCTGGAAAACCCGCACCTGTGGAGCGAGGACTTCCAGCGCGAAGCGGTGCGCATGATCATCGAGGGCACCGAACTCGAAATCGCCTACGCCCGCGACACCATGCCCCGCGGCGTGCTGGGCATGAACGCCGCCATGATGGAGGACTACCTCCACTTCATCGCCAACCGCCGCCTCAACCAGATCGGCCTCGCCGAACAATACCCGGGCGCCAGCAATCCCTTCCCCTGGATGTCGGAGATGATGGATTTGCGCAAGGAGAAAAACTTTTTCGAGACGCGGGTGATTGAATATCAGACGGGCGGGGCTTTGAGTTGGGAGTGAAGGCCGTTGGTGTAATCGCATCCCGCATTGGGGTGTATTTCGCGGAGCTACTCCGGGATGGCTTGTGCAGCCTTATTTGGTCCAAAATTAGGGGTCTTTTGAATTTCGAGTGGGTTAAACGGCATGGGGGTTGATCTTGGTGAAATCGAGCTTGCCGGCGAGGAGGAAGACGACGGTGCGGATGGTGGAGAAATTGCCATAGCCGCGCGCCTTGCGCTTTGCGGCCTGGAAGAGGCCGTTAATGGCTTCAAGGAAGCCGTTGGTCTGGCGGGTCTGGGTCCAGGCGACGATGCCCTCGATGTGACGGCGGATCATCCTGGCGACCTCCTTCATCGGCTCGACCTTGGAGCGCATCACATTGGTCGCCCATTGCCGGAGCATGGCGCGCACGACATTGATCTGCTTGCGCTCCAGGATCTCGCGCAACGGCTCCTTGTAAAGCCAAGCCCGGGCGGTGCGCTTGGTCGTCACCTGGGCGATCAGCGCATCGAGGTCGGCGCGGGCCGCCGGCGCCAGGCTCGCCCGGTCCTTCAGAAGCTTCCAGCGCAACCCCTTGAGGCTCGGATCAGTCCGCTGTTCGATGCGCCGAGTCTTGTCGACGGCGGTACTGGCGTGGGCGATGACGTGGAACTTGTCGAAGGTGATCTGGGCATTGGGCAGATGCTTGGTCACGCCCTTGATGAAGGCGGGCGACATGTCGATGGAAATGGACGCCACGGCCTCAGGATCGCCGCCGTGGGCGGTAAAGTCGGCGGCAAAGGCCTGGATCGTCTCAGCCCCCCGGCCCTCGGTGACGAACAGCACCCGGCGCTCGTCAGCATCGGCGACCAGGGTGATGTAGTCATGGCCGCGGGCCTTCGAGGTCTCATCCGCCGCCAGACGCTTGACGGCGGAGAAGTCGGCCTGCGCCACGCCCAGATCGACGTAGCGCTTGCAGATGGCCACCACCTGATGCCAGGAGAGATTCACCAGCCGGGCCACGGCCGCGAAGGTCATTTCCGGCACAGGGTCATGATCAGCGCCTCGAAGAGCAGCGTGAAGCCGGCCAGCCGGCCGGACCAGTCGGGTTCGACCTGGCGAATGCCGCCGTCGGGCAGCCGCACTCGCGGCACGCGGACTTCCAGATGGCACTCGTGTTGGAAGAAGTTCAGATGCCGATAGCGCTTGGTCACGGTGTCGTGGGCCGGGTGGGTGCCTCGATGCCGGGCACGGCAAAGCGGCTGCCGGCGACGAAATCGACCGTGATGGTCAACGACTTCTGGGCAGCGTCGAAATCGACGTCTTTGATGTACCAGGGGGACGTAATGCCCAGGGCGGCTTCGAACAGCTTGGCGGTCATGTTGCGGTCACCCAGGTTTCTCAGGGACGAGCATCCTACCCTCTCCAGCGCGGCGGCCCTCTCGCCGCCCATGTCTCCATGGCTGGATGCACAACCCCGCTGCATCCAGCCATGGGACAGCGCGATCTCACGGGGCGCGCCTCAAGGGTCCGCTCCGCCGGGCTTCGCCCGCCCTTGACCCACAGCCCCGGGCCACCGCCGTAACGCCCCATTACCCACTCAAAATTCAAAGAGGCAAAATTAGACACCTGTGAGGTGCAATGTAAGGCACCTTTGGGGTGTCTAATTATAGGGGTCTTCCCCAATCATGGTGGGTAGATTAGCCCTTGATTCCGTCAGGGTAGAGCTGTAGTCCACCCAGGTGGAAGTAAATCGCGTTGCGGAAACGTTGTTTGTTGCGAAATCCCCGGGCGCGGACCTTCACGGTTTTGATGCGACTGTTCATGCTCTCCGCGTGACTGTTGTCCACGCCCAGAAGCACGGCGTTGAGAATGCCCCAGAGATGTTTTTTCAGCGTCTTGGCCGTCTGCTGCATCGGCTTGAGGCGGCTGCGCGCCATCCAGTTGAGCAAGCGCTGCCAGCCTTTATGGGCCCAGGTGCGGCTCTGGTAGCCCCACAGCCGGGTAGCAAACTCCTTGATCGCCCAGGCCCGGGCAGTCTTCAGCGACGCTTTTCGCAGCGCCGTAAAACCGCGCTGTTGGTGCCAGTCCATCGTGCTCCGGTTACGCAACCACTGGTATTTGCTGCCTTCAGGCGCGCATCGCCCCTGTCCGAGCAAGCGCCGGTGCTCCTGGCGGCGTACCTGATCCACCGCCTTCCCCAGATACTGTGCAACATGAAAGCGATCAAAGGCGATCCGGTGATCGGCATCGGCGAGCGCATCCCGGGTCGCGCGAATGTACGCCGGCCACATGTCCATGCACACGCTCTCGATACCGGACTTCTGCGCCTCCGACAGCAGCTCATAGAACTCTCCCAGACTGTGGGTCTCCCGGTTCTCCGCCACATGAAGTACCACGCCTTGCTCCTGGTCGGTGACCACGGTGATGTAGTCATGACCCTTGCGGTACGCGGTTTCATCCACGCTCAATTTCCTCGGCGCCAACCCCGCGCGCCGGGACAGCCCACGCTTCACCGCCCGCTGCAGGATGCCGTCCACGGCGTTCCAGCTCAGCCGCAGACGATCCGCTACCGCGCTGATCGACGCCACTTTCAGCCAGTTGATCACCAGCGCTTCAAACAGCGCCGTGAAGCCACTGCCCGGTTCCGCCCACGGCACCCGGATCGTGACCACGCCGTGCTCCGGACACTGCACCCGCGGCACGTCCGCCTCCAGCACGGTCTTTAGCTGGCAGGTGTCCAGATGGCGCCAGCGTCGAACCCGCTTGTCGTAGCCGGGGCACGGCTTGCCGCACTGACGGCACACCAATTGGCCGCCCCCGTGGGCCACGGCCACTTCCACTTCATCGTCGACCAGCGAGACCTGCACTCCGGTCACTTTCCACGGCTTCGCGATGCCCAGTATCTGGCTGTATAACTGTGTGTCTCTCATGGGCCGTCAGGCTAATCTACCCACTATGATTGGGGAAGACCCATTATAGTTGGGCGGCAATGAGGGCGTGGTTGTAACTCCTAATCGTGATCGAGTAAGAACGACAGCGAAGCACACATCAACGCAGCAATGAGTGAAAATATTCTTGGTGATCTATGAGGTTAGCAGCAACAGTTGTCGCGATTTTCTTCCTGTCCTATTCGGCACAGGCCGCCGCATGGAGTAAGGCAATCTGGCCATTCAACACGCCATACATGGTCGCAAAGCAGATTTGTACGAACGCCGAAGGCTGGGCGAAGAGTGCGGTCCAAAGCCGAGGCTATGGTGGGCAGGCTGAATTGATGCGGGAGCTTCGAAATACTCAGGAGCTAGAGATTCGAGATGATCCTAAGTACAAGGAATGGCACGCAATCTACTACGGCGAGATGACGAAGTTCGTTAGGCTGGTGTGGAAAAACCCTAACGTCACTGAAGACATGGCGGTCGAGATGGTCGCAAGAGACTGCAATTCGCGCATCAATTCAATACAGAAGCGACTAGAAAATGCGGATCCTGACTGAGTTGCCGCCCAACAATTCGTTGAAGGCCGACGGCCCTGACGGGCCGCGGCCTTAACTCTGATCCTACCCACCAACAACGGACACGCCGCTAAGCGGCTTGTTGTGCCTCAAACGCTTCCGGGCTGATGTTGCCGTTGGCGCTGTGTCGGCGGGTTCGATTGTAGTCTGTCTCGATGTATTCAAACACGGCGTTGCGTACCTGCTGGCGCGTGGTGAAGCGCTCACCGTGGATCGCTTCCACCTTCAATGAGTGGAAGAAGCTCTCGGCACACGCGTTATCGTAGCAATTCCCCTTCGCGCTCATGCTGCTGAGCAGCTTGCTCGTTTTGATCAGGCGCTGAAAATCACCGGAACAATATTGGCTGCCCCGATCCGAATGGAAGATAACACCCTCGGGTGAGCGCCGGCGCCACAGCGCCATCCGCAGGGCGTCGCACACCAGCGCCGCCGTCATGCGCTCCGACATCGACCAGCCCACCACCCGACGGCTGTACAGGTCAATGACCGTCGCCAGATACAGCCAACCCTCGTCGCTCCACAAATACGTGATGTCGCCAACCCACTTTTGGTTCGGCTGCGTGGCCGTGAAATCTTGCTGTAGCAAATTCGGGGCAACCGGCAGGTGGTGTTTCGCGTTCGTCGTCGCCTTGAACTTCCTGGCGGCCTTGGCCCGGAAACCCTGCCGGTTAAGACTCGCGGCCACCGTCTTGCGGTTGGCGGGCGTGCCCGTGTCCACCAGGTCCGCCGCCAGACGTGGCGCCCCGTAACGCCCTTTGCGGGCGAGAAAGGCCTGCGCCACGCGCTGATCGAGCGCCTGACGGACGCGCGTCCGGGTCGCGGGTTGCTGCTGGCGCCGGCACCAGGCGTAAAACCCGCTGCGCGACACGGCAAAGACGCGCGCCATCCGCTTCACCGCAAATTCCGCGCGATGCCAGCTCATAAAGGCGTACTTCACTTCTGGTGCTTCGCGAAGTACGCCGCCGCCTTTTTTAGGATCGCGAGCTCCTCGGTCTGTTCGGCCAGCTGGCGCTTGAGGCGGGCGTTCTCGACCGCCATTTGGTGCTCCGCCTCGCCGCGGTCCTGCCGCAGGCGCGCCTGCGCCCGCCAGCTGTAGATCTGGGATTCATGTAACCCGAGCTGCTTCGCCGCGTCGGTCACGCCGACCCGATCCGCCAAGCCCAGCGCCTCCGCCCGGTACTCCGGCGAGTGACGCCGGCGGGTCGTTTTGGTCTGCTGCATTTGCTTTGCCATGGTCCACCTCTGTCGCGTAGTCTATTCGCTTGTCAGAGTGTCCGTCGTGGATGGGTAAGATCACTCAAACGTTAGCCGCCATAGGAATCGAGCATGAGAATTGCAGAGGGAAGATTCGTCCGCATTCGCTATGTGCGCGCGGAAGAGCACCAAGTTCTTGTCGCCTGGAGAAAATGAAGAGGCAAAGCGGTTTGTAGGCGGCCCTAATAGGAAAAGTGACGCGTCCATGATGGATATGCTGAAAAATCCCCTGCCAGAAACCATGTACTGGGCAGTAGCAACTTCAAGCGAAGATATATTCGTTGGCCGTTGTGGCTTACTACCTACCGAAGAACCAGAGCCCTCGCTTGAAGTTCACTGTGTTCTTGAGCCAGCACATTGGAGAAAGGGGTTTGGCAAAGAGGTTTTCGCTATGCTGGCTCGGGTCGTCATAGAGAAGGAAAGGAAAGCAGTGGCGTACGTCCGCGCTGAGAATAAAGCCAGTCAAGTTGTACTGCATTGTGCCGGATATATTCGAGACGGAATATGCCTCAAAAGTGGGGAACAGTATGGGCATTTTCGTTATGTGTATGCTGGCGGCTAACCATTCGTTGCAGGCGCGACGGCCCTGACGGGCCGCGAGGGTGTAAATAAATCTGTGTAAGTGGTTATCTATAGCCTGTAGGAGGCGACGATGACTGACCTTACACCAACGCAAAAATCCCTGCTCGCTGAGCTGTTCAAGGGCTTCAGGGGCAACGCCAGGCATCAGAGGGGTCTACCATCGAATTTGCAGGGTGACGGGCTCCCTTGAAGCCAGTTAGGATTGTCCTTGGCGGGGGTGTGGCTCATGGGGTCGGTGGCCGGGTTTTCCCGCGGGCTGGGGTCACGCGGGCTGGGGTCAGGTCTCTTATGGTAGCATACGTTTACGCCAACGCGGGTAAACATGAACGGCATGTGGACTTTTTTGATCGGTCAATGAAGCGATAGAATGCCTACATGCCACCCATTCTTCTAATGAACTGTACCCGCGCAAGATTGTATTTTTTGCCGACGAAAAATTGCGTCAGTGCATCAGGCGTTCAGCTACACACCGAATTTTCCGACCGCGCATAAATGCGTTTATCGCCCGTATCAGGAGGTACCGCGTTGTGCTCAGCTCTTGAGGAAGTCCGATTGCGGGTATCAAAGTCCACCGAGGCGACCAAGAAATCGCACCTGGGTCAGTTTCTTACGGCCGGACGAACCGCCGCGTTCATGGCGGGGCTTTTTCCGCCGGCGAGCGGCAACTGCCGGCTGCTGGATGCCGGCGCCGGCATTGGCTCTCTGGCGGGCGCTTTTCTGGAACGCTGCGTTTCGGAAGCGTTGCCCTGCAATGACATCCAGGTGACGGCCTTCGAGCTGGACGACAGCCTCCATACCGATCTGAAACTCGGCCTGCTCGGCTACGCGGACCGGTTGCCGCTGCATTTCGAGATCATCGGCGGCGACTTCATCGAAGCCGCGGTCAACCGGGTGCAGTTCGGGCCGGCGCGCTTTACCCACGCCATCCTCAACCCGCCGTACAAGAAAATCGGCAGCGCTTCCCGTCACCGTCTGCTGCTGCGTCAAGTCGGCATCGAGACGGTCAACCTGTACTCGGCATTTGTCGCGCTGGCGGTGCTGTTGATGGCGCCGGGCGGCCAGATCGTGGCGATCATTCCGCGCAGCTTCTGCAACGGCCCCTACTACCGCCCGTTCCGCGACCTTCTGTTGGAGCGCACCGCCATCCGCCACCTGCACCTGTTCGAGTCGCGCAACAAAACCTTCAGGGACGACGATGTGCTGCAGGAGAACATCATCATCCGGTTGGAGTGCGGCGGGCGGCAGGGGCCGGTGACCATTTCCACCTCCACCGACGACAGCTTCGCCGACCTTGCCAGCCACGAGCACCCGTTCGAGGACATCCTGTTCCCGGACGATCCGCAGCGCTTTATCCATGTGCCCACGTCGCCCGGGAAAAACGCCTGCGAGCTATCGCCGGCCGTTCGCCATTCGCTGGCGGCTCTGAACATCCAGGTATCGACCGGGCCGGTGGTCGATTTCCGGCTGCGGGAACATCTGCGCGATCTGCCCGAGGACGGCACCGTACCCCTGCTCTACCCCGGTCATTTTGCCGCCAGTGGCCTGACCTGGCCGCTGGCGGGCGCCAGGAAGCCCAATGCCATCCAGCGCAGCGAGGCCACCGAAAAGTGGCTTTATCCCCGGGGTTTCTACTGCGTGGTGCGGCGCTTTTCCTCGAAGGAGGAACGGCGCCGGGTGGTGGCGGGCGTGGTTGATCCCGGACTGTTGGCCGATGCGCCCATGCTCGGGTTCGAGAATCATCTGAACCTGTTCCACGCGCACCGGCACGGCTTGCCCGAGGCGCTGGCCCGTGGCTTGGCCGTGTTCCTCAACACCACTGCGGTGGATGAACAGTTCCGGCGTTTCAGCGGCCACACCCAGGTCAATGCAACCGACCTCAAGCGGATGACCTACCCGAGCCGCGAAAACCTGACCAGACTGGGGCAATGGGCCATGCAACAGGGTCAACTGACCCAGGCGATGATCGATGCTCAATTTGGAACCCTGACCGCGTGAACACCAGCAAGAAGAATCGGCACCTCAAGGCCGCGCATCAAATCCTGATTGCCCTTGGTCTCCCCCGGGCGCAACAGAACGAGCGTTCGGCCCTTTGCCTGCTGGCCCTGCTCAATCTGACGCCGGGCAAACCGCCTGTCCGGCGACGCTGCCATTTAATCACGCCGCGCGTTATTATGAGCCATGATCCGATCCTTTCGCTGCCCGGACACCGAAGCGTTGGCACGCGGCAACAGCGTCAGGCGGTTCACCCATATCGCCGCCGTGGCCAGGCGCAAACTCCGCCAGCTCGAAATCGCGGCGCAGCTCGCGGACTTGAGGGTCCCACCAGGGAATCGCCTGGAAGCGCTGAAGGGTGATCGGGCCGGCCAGTACAGCGTACGCATCAACGATCAATGGCGGGTCTGCTTTCGCTGGATCGACTCCGGCGCGGAGGAGGTCGAGATCATTGATTACCACTGAGGCAGTGACCATGAGCAAATGGCCCCCTGTTACTCCCGGCGAACTCCTGCTGGAGGAGTTTCTAACGCCGATGGGTATCAGCCAGTACCGCTTGGCCAAGGAAATCGAGGTGCCGGCGCAGCGCATCAGCGAAATCGTTGCCGGCAGGCGCTCGATCACCGCCGATACCGATCTCCGCCTCTGCCGCTTCTTTGGCCTGTCCAATGGCTACTGGCTGCGCGCGCAGACCACGCACGACACCGAGGTGGCCGAGCGGGAGCTTGCGCCTTTGCTGAAGCGCATCAAGCCCTGGGCGGCCAATGGCGCCGGAACCAAGGGCGCCGCGGATCGTGCCACCCGGAGCCGCTGAGCGAAAATGGTCTGCATTTCAAGCGTGGACCACGCTGCACCCGCTGCTACCGCAAGGCGGCCTTCCCCAACCACAACGCACCACTGCGGCAAACCAGCGGCTGATGCTTGGCTTTGCGCGCCACGACAGTAATTGCGCAAAGTTAGCGTATTTGCTAACTTTGACCAATGACGTACAAGGTCGAGTACTACAGCGCCAAGGTACTGGCTGAAATCGAAGCCTGGCCGGTAGATATCCTCGCGGACTACGCCCACTTGATCGAGCTGCTCATGGAGCACGGTCCCAATCTGCGCATGCCCCACTCCAGGGCAATGGGCGAGGGCCTGGTTGAGTTGCGGCCCAAGGGTAAGGAAGGTATAGGGCGAGCCTTTTATTGCTACTTGGTTGGCAAGCGGGTCGTTATCGTCCATGCCTTTGTGAAGAAGGCAAAGCAAACCCCAGAGCGAGATCTCACAGTAGCGCGAAAGCGTGTTGCGGAGGTAAAAAATGGCTGACGCTAAACTCAATCCCGTGGCGCATGACCATAATGAGTTTCTTGCCAAGGCGAGGAAACGAAAAGGGTTTACGGAAGCCTACGAGGCCCTTGAACTCGAATATCAGGTCGCCAGCCAAATGCTCAAGGCTCGCGCCCGCGCAGGGTTGACCCAAGACGCAGTGGCGGAACGTATGGGCACCACCAAGAGCGCCATTTCCAGACTGGAGTCGGCGGGTAAGCATGCGCCCTCGCTTGAAACGTTGAAGCGCTATGCAGAGGCCGTCGGTTGCGAGCTCCAGGTTCGCTTGGTTCCCGCAAAGGGAGCGTGACTGGTAGTAAATGACGGTCTGGTGCCTCGGATTCGGCCATCGTCGAAACAAGATCGCGCGAGGAAGCGCACCGATGGCTTCCGGTTATTTGCGAGGTCCCAGCAGCCTGTTGAAAAACGTCGCGAGGATGGCCAGCTGCCAGGCGCACGGCGCGCAGCGACCGAGACCTATCAAGTAGATAGGCGAGAAAGCGAGCACCGCGCAACGCCGCAGATGACCCACCGCAACAGTTTTTCAACAGGCTGCTGGTTGCCGGGGCAGGCCCGCCCTGCCCCGGCATTACGCTTCGGTTACAGCGACACTCCCGAAAAGAAATCGGTGAAGCCATAGGGCGCATAGGGGCCGATGCACAGGTGTTCGAGCACGCCCATGCCCTTGCGCGTGCCGTCGCTCACCCGCACCACCTGCTGCATGTGCAGGTTGTGGCCATCGCTCAGGTCCAGCTTGAGCGGGTCGAACACCTCACCGCCGATTTCCAGCTCGCCCTGCCACACGCCCTGGCACCAGGTCGGGTGGAAGTAGCCCAGCCCCTTCATGTGAAAGCGCAGGATGGGTTCGAAGGCGATGGTGCGGACCTTGCCCTGCAAGTCGGTCAGATCCACTTCCGCGCGCTCGATCCGGCGTGTGCCGGGCTGGTACTGGAGGCGATGGGCGACGTTCGCCATATGCTTGATGCCGGGCTCCTGGTCGGGGACTTCGGCGGTGGTCTTGTAGAGCGGCGCGGTCAATGCCTCGCGCGCCAGCGCCTGACCCTGGGCGCCCTCGAAGGACAGCGCGTGGGAGATGTGATCCTCCCAGAACAGCGGCGCCCAGATGAAGAAGAACGAGGATGGCGGCTGCGGCGCGCCGGCGTTGGCGGACTTGCCGAAGTTGCGCACGCCCCAGGAGCGGTCCTTGGTGCCGTGGCACAGCGTCGGCTCGACGCGGATGCTGCCGTCGGGATAGCGGACTTCACCGGCCCAGTGGCCGAACTGATCGAAACGGGTGGCATCCATCACCCGGCGGGTGCCGCTCCAGATGGTCTGGCGGGCTTCTTCGATGCCGGCGGTCAGGGTCGAGAAGGTCAGATCGCAGGTGATGCCGGTCTGGTTGTCCTCCAGCACCACGCGATTGATGCGCATGGGCTCCACCACCTCAATGCGAAACGGCCCGCAGCGGGTATCGGAACGCTCCAGCGGCGCCCGGCAGGAGCCGAAGAAACAGTGCTGCCGACCGCCCTTCTCCACCACGCTGAAGGCGCAATCGAGAATCCCCAGGTGCGGGTAGACCGCCATGCCGATGCCGAAATACCAGCTCCCGTCCTTGGCGTAGCCGTTGAACCAGGTGCGGTCGTAGAAGTTGGGATCGCTGGTCCCGGGCATGGCCAACGGTTCGGCGATCTGGTGGATCGGGTAGTCATCGAATTTGTTGAGCATGAGGTATTCTCCTTATGGTTTGTCGTGGTGGCTGGGATGATACCAACGGCGCGGCCCATTGTAGGGCCGACGAGGCAAGGGGACCCGCCAGCGGCGTGGCATGGCGCGCAGACAAGGGGTCTACCATGCCATTTGCCGGGTAACAGCGGCTGCGACTGGCGCGCCCCGAGGCCGCCTCGTGTTCACGCGACGCCTCGGCATGCATCTCCGGGCGCATCACTTCGCGACGGTACGGGTTGAGCACCTACAGCCAGACCAAGTCGGCGTCGGCGTGCGCCGCGCCGGTTAACCCCATCAGATCGGCGTTATCCCCCGCCTTTTGAAGGGATGCCCGGCGCGGCGTTCGCGCGCCATGTCGAGCGCCTGGATCAGCACCCGGCGGGTATCCCTGGGATCGATGACATCATCCACCAGTGCGGCTTCGGCGGCGGGCAGGATGCCGATCTTGGCGCGGAATTCCTCGATCAATTCCTGCTTGCGCTGTTCGCCGTCTTCCTGCTGCGCGAGCTGCTTGCCAAACAATACCTGCACCGCATCGTCGGGCGAGATGGCGCTGAACGATGCGAGCGGCCAGGCCACCAGCAGATCGGGGCGCATGCCCAGGCTGTTCATGCCGTAGTGGGCGAGGCCGAAAGCCTTGCGCATCATCACCGTCATGCGCGGGACGGTGGCGTGCTCGATCTCGTAAAGCATGCGGGTGGACCAGCGGATGATGCCGTCTTCCTCCGACTGCGGTCCCGGGTAGAAGCCCGGAATGTCCTGCAGAAAGATCAGCGCGAAACCGTACACATCGCAGAAATTGATGAAGCGACAGATTTTCTGACAGGCCTTTACATCCAGCGTGCCGGACATCTGATTGGGCTGATTGGCGATGATGCCGACGGCGCGGCCGTCCAGATGCGCGAGCGCGGTCACCACGTTCGGCGCAAACCGGGGCTTGAATTCGAAGCAGGCGCCATCGTCCACCAGACTGCGCACCACTTTTTTGACATCGTAGGCAAAACGCAAATCGGACGGCACCACGTCCAGCAGTTCGTCGCAGCGGCGGTCGGGGCGGTCGCGGGTAGGCCGGCGCGGCGCGGGTTGATTGCAGTTGTCGGGAACATACGCCAGAAATTCCTTGATGCTGGCGATGCATTCGCGGTCGTCCTCGACCAGCAGATCCGCCATGCCCGAACGCTCGACGTGCTTTTTCGCGCTGCCCAGTTCTTCCAGCGTGGTGTCGATGCCCATCTTGGTTTTCAGCAACTGCGGCCCGGCGATCATCATGCAGGCGTCGCGCGTCATGGGCACGAAATCCCCGATGGCGGTGAGATTGGCGTGGCCGCCGACACAGAGTCCCATCACCGCCACCACGATGGGCACATAACCGCTCAGTGCGACCAGATTCGCGAACTGCGGATTGTCGTAGGCACCCTGGGAGCTGACTTCCTCTTCGAGCCGCGCGCCGGTGCCCTCGGTGAGGATGACCAGCGGAAACCCGTGATCCAGCACCATCCGCTTCAGGCGCGTGAATTTCCATTCGCACACCTTGCCCATGGAGCCGCCGCGAAACGCCATGTCGTAGGCCGCGACCGCGACCCGGCGCCCGTTGACCTTGCCGTAGCCCACCACGATGCCGTCGCGCGGCGTATCGCCCGGCTTGGTGTCGCGGGCGAGATCGCTCTCGCGCGCCAGCGGCGCCAGCTCCAGGAACGTACCCGCGTCGAACAGCAGATCGACGCGCTCGCGCGCCGACAGCAGACCGCGCGCGTGGCGGCGCGCATAGTCGATGGCGGCCAGCGCCTGCTTGCGCTCGGCAAAGGGCTTCATGGCCTCGGTCAAGGTCTTGCCGTCGCTCATACTGTCCTCAAGGGAAGGGCCGCCGCATGCCTCCGTAGAGACGGAACGTGGCAAAGCGGCGCGGGAATCGAAGTGGCGCGGGAATGTAGCCCGAATCCGCAACCGCCTCAAGGCGACCCGAAACCCCTGACCAACCCGGCGCCGTCAATCGGACGCGGCGCGCAGCGCGCGGGCCGCGGCCACCATGGCCGTGAGTGCGGGCCGCACCTCGTCCCAGGAACGCGTCTTGAGGCCGCAGTCCGGGTTCACCCACAGCCGCTCCGCGGGCACCCGCGCGCGGGCGCGGCGCAGGCGATCCAGCATCTCGGCGGCCTGGGGCACATTGGGGGAATGAATATCGTAGACCCCGGGGCCGATCTCGTTGGGATAGGCGAAATCCCGGAACGCATCCAGCAGGCGATCGTCCGAGCGCGCGCTCTCGATGGTGGTGACGTCGGCATCCATGGCGGCCACCGCGCCGATGATGTCGTTGAAGTCCGAATAACACATGTGAGTGTGGATCTGGGTAGCATCGTCCACGCCGGCCGACGCGATGCGAAACGCGCGCACCGCCCAGGCGAGGTATTCGCCCCAGTCCGCGTGGCGCAGCGGCAGGCCTTCGCGCAGCGCGGCCTCGTCGATCTGGATGACGGCGATGCCGGCCCCTTCCAGATCCTGTACTTCATCGCGGATCGCGAGTGCAAGCTGGAGACAGGTATCCGCACGCGGCTGATCGTCGCGCACGAAGGACCAGTTGAGCAGGGTCACGGGGCCGGTGAGCATGCCTTTGACGGGCTTGTCCGTCAGGGTCTGGGCGTAGCGGATCCAGTCCAGGGTCATCGCCGCCGGGCGCGCCACATCACCCAGGATGATGGGCGGCTTCACGCAGCGGGAGCCGTAGGACTGCACCCAGCCGTTGCCCGAGAACACGAAGCCATCGAGGTGTTCGCCGAAGTATTCCACCATGTCGTTGCGCTCGGCTTCGCCATGCACCAGAACATCGAGGCCGAGCGCTTCCTGCTCGCGGATGGCGTTGGCGATTTCGGCGCGGATGAAATCATCGTATTCGGCTTCGGGAATCTCCCCGGCGCGCCAGCGGCTGCGCGCCTGGCGAATGGCGGCAGTCTGGGGAAAGGAGCCGATGGTGGTGGCGGGAAACAGCGGGAGTTGCAGCCGTTCCCGCTGCGCGCCGATGCGCTCGCCGTAGGGGCGCGCCCGGTGCTCATCGGTTGCCCTGAGTGCGGCCACCCGCGCCGCCACCTCGGGACGATGCACCCGGGGCGAGGCGCGCCGGCTCGCCAGCGCGCGGCGGCTGGCGTCGAAGGCGTCGCGTGTCGCTGTGGTCTCGCCCGCCAGAGCGTGGCGCAACAGCACGATCTCATCGAGTTTTTGCGTGGCAAAGGCAAACCAGGGAATCACATCCTCCGGCACTCGGTCGTCGTCGGTGCGATCCACGGGAACATGCAGCAACGAACAGGACGGCGCCAGCCAGAGCCGGCCCTCGCGCCGCGTCAGAACCACCTGCAACCGGACCAGCGCCGCGTCGAGATCGGTACGCCAGATATTGCGGCCATCGACGATCCCCACCGAGAGCACGCGCCCGGACGGCAGCCGCTCCGCCACCGCATCCAGTTCATCCGCGGCGCGCACCGCATCGACATGAAGGCCCGCCACCGGCAGCGCGCAGGCAAGCGTCAGATTATCGGCGAGCGGCCCGAAATAATTCGCGAGCAGCACCCGTACACCGCCGTTTTCCAGTACCGAGTAAGCATCGGGAAAAGCCGCCTGCCAGGGCGCGGGCAGATCAAGCGCAAGAATCGGTTCGTCGAGCTGCACCCAGTCCACGCCCTGAGCGGCGAGCCGGGCAAGAATCTGCCGATACACCGCGAGCAATCCCGGCAGCAGTTCCAACCGGTCGTCGCGTTCACGCGCCGACCGCGCCAGCCACAGCCAGGTCAGCGGCCCCACCAGCACCGGCTTGGGCCGCAGACCCAGCGCTTGAGCCTCGGCGACCTGATCGAACAGGCGGGTGCCGGAGAGCCGGAATTCCTGCCCGGCGCTCAGCTCGGGGACCAGATAGTGGTAGTTGGTATCGAACCACTTGGTCATCTCGCAGGCCGGCGCGGGGCTGCCACTGGGCGCACGGCCCCGCGCCAGGCGGAAGTAGAGATCGAGCTCCACGGCACCGCCGTCCCCGCCGAAGCGCGCCGGAATTACCCCCAGCAATGTGGTCATGTCCAGCACCTGGTCGTACCAGGAGAAATCTCCTACCGGTACCAGATCGAGACCGGCGGCGCGTTGCAGCTCCCAGTGCCGGCGGCGCAGCGCGCGCCCGCGCAACTCCAGTTCGTCCTGATCGAACTCCCCGCGCCAATAGGCTTCGAGCGCCCATTTCAGCTCCCGGTTGCGGCCGATGCGGGGAAAGCCCAGGTTGTGGGCACAAATGGTTGGCAAGGCGTCCATGTATCGTCTCGGATTGAAGCAGGACGGCCATTCTATTTTCGCCGACTAATACATAAAATCTCACGTCTCTACGAACCAACATGATTTTTGCTCAATATGATCGAACGCCGACACCTGCGCAATCTGCTCGCCATGGCCGACACCGGCAGTCTGGCGCGCGCTGCCGAGCGCCTGCACCTGACCCCCTCGGCGCTGTCCCACCAGATCAAGCTGCTGGAGGACTATTACGGTCTGGCGCTGTTTCACCGCCACACCAAGCCGATCCGGTTGTCGGCAGCCGGCCAAAAGCTGGTGGCGCTGGCGCGGGACACCCTGCCCCGCTTCGAACAGGTCGAGCGCGAACTGGCGCGGATCGCCGCCGGCGACGCCGGCCGGCTGTATCTCGCCATCGAGTGCCACGCCTGTTTCGAATGGTTGATGCCGGTGCTGGCGCGCTTCAAGGCACGCTGGCGCGCGGTGGACGTGGACATCCGCCTCGGCCTCGCCTTCGACTCCCTGCCCGCGCTGCGCCAGGGCGATATCGATCTGGTGATCACCTCGGACCCGGTGGAAACGCCCGACCTCGCCTTCGTGCCGCTGTTCGACTACGAAGGCTTGCTGGTGCTGCCGGACAACCATCCGCTGACGGCACAGCCCTGGATTCAACCGGAGCATCTGGCCGCCGAGACCCTGATCACCTATCCCGTGCCATCCGCGCGCATGGACGTGTTCAAGTATTTTCTGCAACCGGCCGGCGTGGCGCCCGCGGCCGTGCGCCAGGCGGAACTCACCGCGATCATCCTGCTGCTGGTCACCAGCGGTCAGGGCGTCGCGGCCCTGCCCGACTGGGTGATGCGCCACACGCCCCACAGCCGCAGCCTGGTGACCCGGCCGCTGGGCGCGGCGGGACTGCACCGCACCCTGTATGCCGCGCTGCGTTCCGGCGACCGGGAGCTCGACTACCTGCGGGATTTCAGCAACTTCGCCCGCGAGCACCAGGCTGCCGCGCACGCCGAACCCGAGGGGACCGCACCATGACTACAGAGCCGGACAGCGCCGATACCAACGAAACCCTGCTCGGCCAGCGCTGGCGCCGGCACAGCGATGCCTGGATCGACGCGGTGCGCGCGCGGCGCATTCCGAGCCGGGTCGCGGTGACCGATCAGGCGCTGGTCGATGCCATTCTCGATTACCGGCCCGACACCCTGCTGGATCTCGGCTGCGGCGAAGGCTGGCTGGCGCGGCGGCTGGCGCCGCTCGGCATCGCCGTGACCGGGATCGATGCCGCACCGGCCCTCATCGATGCCGCCCGTGAGGCCGGCGGGGGACGTTTTGTGGTGGCGGGTTACGACGCCTTGCCCCCGGCGCTCGGCAGCTTCGCCATGGCGGTGAGCAATTTCGCCCTGCTGGGCAAGGAACCGGTCGAGCGCCTGCTCGCCAATCTGCCGCAACGGCTGCCCGGCGGACACTTCATCGTGCAGACCCTGCATCCCCTGATCGCGTGCGGCGAGCAACCGTACCGCGATGGCTGGCGCCGGGACTCGTGGACCGCCTTCAGCGCCGGGGTCGAGGAACCGCCGCCCTGGTATTTCCGCACCCTGGAATCCTGGGTGCGATTGTTCGGCGCGCACGGCCTGCGCCTGCTGGAACTGCGGGAACCCCGCGCACCCGCAACCGGGCAGCCGGCGTCGGTGGTGTTTATCGCCGCCGTTTCCTGATCAGTCGTTGATGTGCCGATGAAGAACAGATTTTCAGCCACCGCTCAGCAGCAGCGCTTCACCCCCGACCATGCGGCCTCCTGCCGGCGCCGGAAAAACTCCCGCCGAGCGAGCGGCGCGCGGTCGGCATGTGCGGCCATATGATGCGCGAGGTAACGCTCGTAGGCGTCATCCCCGCTCACCGCCCGCAGCCAGGTCCAAAACCCACGCAATGCTTTCATGCGCGCCTCCCGGCCGGCACGGCCGCTGACGCCTGTCGCACATGGCGCAGACACACCCGCGCCGTATCGGCCAGGATCAGCCACAGCAAGGCCACGAACAGCACCGTCAGCCAGCCGTCGAGGCGCTGGTTGAAGATAAGCTGCGACGCCACGGCGGCCTTTTCGGGCGGCAGCACACCGCTCGCCAGCTTGGCCGCCAGATCGTTGGCGCCGGCAAAAAAGCCAAGCCGCGGGTCGTCACTCATCACCTTCTGCCAGGCGGCGGTGCTGGTGACCACAGTCAGCCAGACCAGCGGCAGACCGGTGACCCAGAAATAGCGCTCGCGTCCGGTCTTGACCAGGATGGCCGTGCCCACGCACAGCGCGATGGCGGCCAGGATCTGGTTCGCGATGCCGAACAGCGGCCACAGGATGTTGACCCCGCCGGCCGGGTCGATGACGCCGATGTACAGGAAATAGCCCCAGGCGCCCACGATCAGCGCGCTGCACAGCAGCACCGACGGATACCAGCTGGTGCGCCCCAGCGCCGGCACGAAATTGCCCAGAAAATCCTGCAACATGAAGCGCCCGACCCGGGTGCCGGCGTCGAGCGTGGTCAGGATGAAGATCGCCTCGAACATGATGGCGAAGTGATACCAGACCGCCAGCAAGCCCTGCCCGAAAGCGCTGCTGAAGATGCTGGCCATGCCCACCGCCAGCGACGGCGCGCCGCCGGTACGGCCAAACAGCGTCGCCTCGCCCATCTCCCGCGCCAGTTCCTGCATCTGTTCCAGCGCCACCGGGAAGCCCCAGGACGAGATGGTGGCGACCGCCTGGACACCCTCGCCCACCATGCCGGGCGCGGTGTTTATGGCGAAAAAGACGCCCGGCTCCAGCACGCAGGCGGCGATCAGCGCCATCAGCGCGACGAAGGATTCCAGCATCATGCTGCCGTAGCCGATCATGTGAATGTCGCGCTCGTCGGTCAGCAGCTTGGGCGTGGTGCCGGAACTGACCAGCGCGTGAAAGCCCGAGATCGCCCCGCAGGCGATGGTGATGAACACGAACGGAAACACCTTGCCGGCGAAGATCGGCCCGCTGCCGTCCACGAACTGGGTCAGCGCCGGCATGTGCAGCACCGGGTTCAGCCACAGGATGGCCACCGCCAGCAGCGCCACCGTGCCCAGCTTCATGAACGTGGACAGGTAATCGCGCGGCGCCAGCAGCAGCCACACCGGCAGCACCGCAGCCGCAAAGCCGTACACCATGATGGCGTAGGCGATCGGCAGCGGTCCGTGATCGAACCAGGTCCGCAATACGGGATGATGGTCGACCCAGCCGCCGCCCCACACCGCCAGCAGCAGCAGCACAATGCCGATGGCACTGCCCTCCAGCACTCGGCCGGGGCGGATGTTGCGCATGTAGACGCCCACCAGCACGGCGATCGGGATGGTCGCCGCCACCGTCGCCGTGGCCCAGGGGCTGTGCTTCATGGCGTTCACGATCACCAGTCCCAGCACCGAGATCAGGATCACCAGGATCATCAGCGTGCCGATCATCGCCGCGCCGCCGCCGACCGGGCCGAGTTCATCGCGCGCCATCTTGCCCAGGCTGCGACCGTCGCGACGCGTCGAACAGAACAGGATCACCATGTCCTGGATGCAGCCGCCCAGCACCGCGCCGATCAGGATCCACAGCGTGCCCGGCAGGTAACCGAACTGCGCCGCAAGCGTCGGCCCGACCAGCGGCCCCGGGCCGGCAATGGCGGCGAAGTGATGCCCGAACACCACCCAGCGGTTGGTGGGCACGAAATCGCGCCCGTCATCGATGCGCACCGCCGGCGTCGGGCGGTCGTCCACCAACAGCACCCGCGTCGCCACCCAGACGCCGTAGACGCGATAACCGATGGCGTACACGCACACCGCGGCGGCGATCAGCCACCAGGCGTTGATCGGTTCGCCACGGGCGGTGGCGATGCCGCCGACCGCCAGGGCGCCCAGGATCGCCACGCCAAACCAGAACACGAGTTTGCCCAGTGCCGCCATCGATTTCCCCCTGTGTTGTTATCCACTGCGCCGCCGGGCGCGCCCGGCGGCGGTACGCAATCGTAACCGAGGCGGTGGCAACCGGGGCAGGCGCTGACCCGGCCACGCGAATTTCCAAAGGGTCTAGGACCACGACACGTAAGTTTCGACACATTACTAAACCATCGTCATTCCCGCGCACGCGGGAATCCAGTCCCGGCGCCTCAACAACGGCTGGATTTCCGCGCAAAAACTGGATGCCCGCCTTTGCGGGCATGACGTTCCCTTGTTTATATGTCGCACTACTAGGACAGAGTTATTGGAGAGTTACTTTTGCAGCCGAAAGTCCGCGCTTACCGGCAGGTGATCGCTGGCAACCATCGCGAGCGGATGCCGGCAGACTTCCGCCGCCACCAGATGCAGTTTGCCGCGATAGTAGATGCGGTCGAGTCCGCCGCGCGGCGCGAACGAGGGATAGGTCTTCAGCGACCGGGTTCTGGCGCGCTTTTCCTTATCGGTGGCGCAGTTCAACGCCATGCCTTCGACAAAAAGCGCGCGCAGACTCGACAGCCAGTCGTTGAAATCGCCGCCGACGATGCAGGCGCTGTGCTGATCGACGGCGGTGAATTCCTTCGAGCGCAGCAACAGGCCCGCCTGGCGCTGGCGTTCCAGCGACCCCAGACCCAGATGCAGATTGAACACTTCGAGCCGGTAGGGCGATGAACCGCCCTGATCGATTTCGATGGCGGTGTGCTGGCAGCCGCGCCGCTTGAGATTGCCGATGGTGAGATCGATATTGCGCTCGCGCACGATCGGATGGCGACTCAGGGTCGCGTTGCCGTAACGGCCCTTGCGCAAACTGACATTGTGACCGGCGGCGTAATGCGGGTAACCGAGTTCGGCGGCAAGTTCGCGCGCCATGTCCTGTTCTTTCGAGCGCGGCGCGCCGTCATCCACTTCTTGCAGCAATACGATGTCCGCATCCTGATCGCGGAGAATTTTGACAATGCGCTCGGGCTGAAAGCGCCGGTCCAGCCCGATCGCGCGGTGAATGTTGTAGGTGATGACTCTCAGTTTCACGGATGCAGTTTCACGGATGCAGTTTCATTGAAACAATTTCACCAGGAAAGCGCAAAGCCAGTGATGCCCTGAATAGCTATGTGATCGTCGTTCCCGCGCAGAGCCTGCCCTCGCGAAGGCGGGGGCGGGAACCCAGGTATATCGAAGCGTTCTGGATGCCCGCCTACGCGGGCATGACGGCTCTTCAGTGCATCCTTGGCGACCTGACAAGCGGCTAACCGGCGCGCTGATCCGGCCCCCTTGCCAAAGCGCCAACCACCCGACTCAAACCGCCAGCAACAACCGGTTGAGGCGCTGCACAAACAGTGCGGGATTGGCGAGCGCCTCGCCGGCACCGAGCGCCGCCTGATCGTACAGCAAGTGCGCGAGATCCTCGCGCCGCGCCGCATCCGGTTCCTGGGCCAGACGGGCCACCAGCGCGTGCCCCAGATTCACTTCCAGGATCGGCTTGGTTTCCGGCAGTTCCTGACCGGCGGCGGCCAGCATCTTGCGCATCTGCGGGCCCAACGCGTCCTTGGTCAGCACCAGACAGGCGGGCGATTCGGTGAGGCGCGCTGACGCCCGCACCTCGGCGATACCGTCGCCCAATAGTGTCTTGATCTGCTCCAGCACCGCATCATTCGCGCCGGTTTCGGCCACTGCCGACTCAGCGGGCGCTTCACCCAATTCGGCCAGATCCAGCTCGCCGCGGCTGATGTCGCGCAGCGCCTTGCCGTCGAACTCGGTGAGGTAGGACATCGCCCATTCGTCGATGCGCTCGCCGAGCAGCAGCACCTCGATGCCGCGCTGCCGGAACGCTTCCAGATAGGGGCTGTGACGCGCCGTGCTTTCGCTTTCCGCCACCAGGTAATAGATCTTGTCCTGGCCGGGTTTCATGGCCGCGACATAATCGGCCAGCGATATCAGCTCGCCCTCGACGCGGGTACTGGCAAAACGCACCAACCCGGCAACCCGCTCGCGATTGGCGTGGTCCTCACCCAACCCTTCCTTGATCACGGTGCCGAACTCGTCCCAGAACGCGCGGTAGTGATCCGGCTTGTCGCGCGCGGTGGTTTCGAGTAGTTCCAGAATGCGCTTGGTGAGCGCCACGCGAATGCTGTCCACCGCCGGGGTGCGCTGGAGCAGCTCGCGGGACACATTCAGCGGCAGGTCGGCGCAATCCACGACGCCTTTTACAAAGCGCAGGTAGAGCGGCAGGAACTGCTCGGCGTCATCCATGATGAAAGTGCGCTGGATATAGAGCTTGAGACCACGCGGCGTATCGCGGTTGTAGAGATCGAAAGGCGCGTGGGCCGGGATGTAGACCAGGCTGGTGTAATCGACCTTGCCTCGACGCGGTTGTGGCTCCAGGCCAGCGGATCGCGGAAGTCGTGGGACACATGCTGATAAAAGGCTTTGTACTCGTCGTCGCCGACATCCTGTTTGGTACGCATCCACAGCGCCGTGGCGCTGTTGACGCGCTCGTATTCCGGCGCGGCCGGGGTTTCGCCCTCCTTGTCTGCGTCCGCGCCCAGGTCCGGCTTGAGCATCTCCACCGGAATCGCGATGTGATCCGAATACTTCTTCACCAGGGTGCGCAGGCGCCAGTCGTTCTCGTATTCGCGGGCATCCTCCTTGATGTGCAGGATCACCCGGGTACCGCGTTCGGCGCGTGCGATGGTCTCGACGGTGAACTCGGCCTCGCCGTCGCAGCTCCAGCGCACCCCGGCTTCCGCCGGCAGGTCGGCGCGGCGGCTCTCGACCACGATGCGATCCGCCACCAGAAAGCCGGAATAGAAGCCGATGCCGAACTGGCCGATCAGATTGGCGTCTTTTTTCTGATCGCCGCTCAGGCTGCCGATGAATTCCGCCGTGCCGGACCGCGCGATGGTGCCGAGATTGGCCACCGCCTCGTCCCGCGACATGCCGATGCCGCTGTCGGCGATGGTGATGGTGTGGGCTTCGGGATCGACGTCGATCCGCACCCGCAGCTCGGGATCGCCGGCCAGCAGGGTGGCGTTTTCCAGCGCTGCGAAACGCAGCTTGTCGGCAGCATCGGAAGCATTGGAGATCAGCTCGCGCAGAAAGATGTCGCGATTGCTGTACATGGAGTGGATCATCAGGTGCAGCAGGCGCTTGGCCTCGGTCTGAAAGCCCAGGGTCTGCGCTTGGGTCGCTTCCGTCATCTCTCCCCTCCTTCGGGTGTGGCAAGTGGTACAGGTGGAACAACAGCCCCGCTACATGGGTCCATCGGCGCGGATTTCAACCGCCCGGCGGCCGGCGGCGGTAGCGGCCCGGGGGCGAAATTGCGACCGGCGGATGCCGGCCTATAATGCGGTGCAAACGCCGGAAACCATCAAACCAAAGGCGACACAGGGGACTACCGCATGGCCATCACACCCTTCCTGACCCGCGCGCGCATCGACGCCTGCACCACTTCCGGACACTGGAAAAACCGCACCATCACCGACTATTTCGACGCCCAGGTGGCGCACCGCCCGGACCAGGTGGCGGTGGTGGATCACAACAGCGAGACCGGCCTGCGCACCACGCTCTCGTACCGCCAGTTGCAGCGCACGGTGGATCGCATGGCGCTGGGCTTCACCCAGCTCGGCGTGGCCCCGGGCGATGTGATCTCCTGCCAGCTCCCCAACTGGTGGGAGTTTCTCGCCATCCACCTGGCCGCGGTGCGCATCGGTGCCGTCACCAATCCGCTGATGCCGATCTTTCGCCACCGCGAGGTGGAATACATGATGGGCTTCGCCGAGACCCGGCTCGCCATTGTCCCGCGCTATTTCCGCGGTTTCGACTACCCGGCCATGATGGCCGAGGTGCAGGGCAACCTGCCCAACCTGAAGCAGGTGCTGGTGGTCGGCGGCGCCGCCGCGCCCGACTCCTTCGAGGAGCGACTCCTGCTGCCGCGCTGGGAGGACAAGCTCGACGCCAAGCGCATTTTCGCCGAGCGCAAGATGGACCCCAACGCCGTCACCCAGGTGATGTACACCTCGGGCACCACCGGTTCGCCCAAGGGCGTGATGCACACCGCCAACACCCTGCTTTCTTGCATCGAGACCTTCATCGACGCCTACCATCTGAGCGGTGATGACAACATCTTCATGGGCTCGCCCCTCGCCCACCAGACCGGGTTCCTGGTCGGCCTGCTGCTGCCGATCCAGCTCGGCGCCAAGGTGGTCTATCTGGATGT
>JADJET010000011.1 GCA_016708925.1 Gammaproteobacteria bacterium
TTTTCTGGAACAAAGCCAGCAATTCGGTATTGGAAATATTGCCCGTGCCAATCAGCAGCAGCCGTGCCGGACGTCCCTCGACGAGGAATGAATACACAAAATCGTCATCTTTGGTGACGACGATCCGATTTTCCGCATCGGCGACCCCGCAGATCGCATCGTCCAGCGTGCGGTTGGCGTGCGGGAGATCCAGTGTATGAATCGCGTCATGACCGGCACCAGCCAGCCAAACCGCAAGACGCCTGGGAAGTTGCGCGTCGACCAGGAACCTCACGCCGCCTCGGGGCCTGCTCGCTTGACATGAGTCATGCGGGCCGCAAAGGCCAGCGCGGCGAGGATGTCCTCACGCTCAAGATCCTCATAATCGGCGAGAATTTCCTCGATGGTCATGCCCGCGGCAAGCCATTCAAGAATGTGCTGAACCGGATAACGAAGGCCGCGTATGCAAGGCTTGCCGTGACAAATGGCTGGGTCGATGGTTATACGAGCGTTCATCGCAATGTTCCTTGATCTCGGAAAGAACGAATCGATACCGTCGCGAGCGTAGCACGTCGTGCGCTCAATATCGTTGTCCCACCCTCCGCCACTGGAGGTGGGCGAACTGGCGGCGATGTCGGCCACCATCCGGCAGCCAGTGAACTGGCGCAGCACCAGCAAGTGTTCGGCGCCAGTCGCCGCGCAATGACGGCGCAAGGCATTGCGCCCGACCAGCGCCCGCAGCGAGCCGCACGCCCCCGAAGCGGCCCTGAACGCCGCCGGCCCGGTCTCCCGTTGCTCCAGATGCACGGGGGAGTATGATTGCCCTTATATGTTTTCAATGGAGAAGAGCCATGGGCCAGGTCACCATTTACCTCGACGACGAGACTGAACAGCGTCTCAAGTCCGCCGCCGCCGCGGCCCATATGCCCGTGAGCCGCTGGATAGCGAAACTCGTGAAGGACAAGACCCGCACCCAGTGGCCGGATTCGGTGCGGGAATTACCCGGCGCCTGGCGCGACTTTCCGGAAGCCGAGGCGCTACGACGAAACCCCGCCGCGGATGTGCCGCGGGAACCGCTTTAGCAGTTTTTCAACGAGCTGTTAGATGTTCGCGCTCGACACCAACACCCTGATCTACTTCTTCATGGGAAGCGGCCGGGTCGCCGAACGGTTGCTTGCCACGGCGCCGACGGAAATCGTCATCCCGGCAATTTCCGTCTACGAAATCGAAACCGGCATTGCCAAATCTCGGGAGCCGGGCAAGCGGCGCAAGCAGTTCGACCAACTCCCCGAACTGGTCGCCGTCCTGCCTTTCGACCGGGCGGCGGCAAACCATGCGGCCGCCGTGCGCGCCGTATTGGAAGATACCGGCCAACCCATCGGACCGCTGGATACGCTCATCGCCGGCACGGTATTGGCGCACAACGCCACCCTCGTCACACGCAATCTGCGCGAGTTCGAGCGGGTCCCGAAGCTGCTTTTGGTGAACTGGTTCGACTGACATTCGTTGCGCGCAGCCGCGATAGTCCAGGCGTGGGGGCTACGCTCCACAAAGAAAATTCCACATGTCGTCAAGCGAAACACGCCAGCAGATCCTCGCCGCCGGCCAGCGCCTCAAGGACGACGCCGATCCACGTCCTCGGCGAGCCATGCCTTGATCAGCGACGACCATCCCCCCCTCAGCGCCCGAACAAAAAATCCGCCTGCACCGCGCGCCCTTCGCCGTCATAGGCCATGTTGTAAACGCCGCGCAGCACAAAGCCTCGCTCGCGCAGCCAGGCGATCACCGCGTCCGCAAACGCCTGCCCGGCATACAGTTCCACGAACGAGCACTCCACATACACCCAGGCAAAGCGCGCCAGCACATCCTCGCAACCGGCCAGCGCCTGCAACTCGAAGCCCTGCACATCCAGCTTGAGCAGCGCCGGCGGCATGATGATCTCTGCCGGCACATGATCCGCCAGCCGGGCTACGAATCGTCGCCGTGCCCGTCCCGGCCGTGCCGGGAAACAGCGCATTCTGCCGCGCCGTGATCGGCAGCAGGGAAGAGGAATCGTCCCTGGCGGAGAGGTGAATGGTTGCCTCGCCCGCCTGCGATCCGATGGCCGCCTCGATCAACCGCGCCCGGGCATCGCCCGCGAACACCGCGCGATACACCACCGCCGGACCCGGCAGCGGCTCGAAGGAAACGACGCGGGCAGCGGGAAAGCATTGCCGCGCCACCAGCGCGAACTGGCCCCGGTTGGCGCCGATATCCACTACCGTTTGGCAGTCGGCGAGCTGGCGCAGCACGGCGGCATGTTCCACGCCCGCCGCCACGCGATGGCGGCACAGAGCGGCACGCCAGGCGGACACCGCCAGAATGCCGCTGAGCTTACGGAGTTTGACGGTTAAATTTGTGAACACGACTCCTCCATCTCGATGGTGCGGTTCCGCAGGTCGGGTGAGCGCAGCGTGACCCGACCTGGCTGTGGGTACCGAAGCCGCCTGAGTGTTTACCGCTTCTCCAACCATGGCTGATATGCCAACGCTCTTTACGGAGACCAAACTCCCATGCCGACCCGCAACATCGTTCTCTCACCGACCACCAATCCAAACTCATTGACCGTTTGGTAACATCAGGACGCTACCAGAATGCGAGCGAAGTTCTGCGCGATGGACTACGCCTCGTCGAGCGCGCGGAAGCGGAGGCACGCGCCCGGCTGAAGGCTCTGCGCGAGGCCGCGCGTGTCGGTATCGCGGACGCCGATGCCGGTAGATTCCACGATTTCGCCAGCGCTGACGACTTGGGCCGTCACCTGTCGAGCCTTGCTGAGGAAACCATTGGAACCAAGGCATAGCCCGCCGGATGAGCGATGACACGAAAGCCTGGACGATTCGCCTGACAGATGCCGCTGCGGAGGATTTCAAGAGCATCATCCGTTGGACCATCGGACAGTTTGGCGAGCAGCAAGCCCGTGTCCATACAGAGACCCTATCCGCAGCCTTGCGCGACTTGAGGTTCGGCCCCACCCTGGCCGGAGTCAGGGTACGAGATGACATTGCCAACGGTATTCTGACTCTCCACCTCGCCCGCCGGGGCCGCAAGGCTCGCCACTTCGTGATGTTCCGTATTGCAGATCATCAAGCACACGTTGTGGAGGTACTGCGCCTGCTTCACGATGCCATGGACCCGCCCCGGCATCTGCCATCTTTGACCGAAAACGAATGACACATGGCGGAGTAAATCGCGGGAGATCCCGTGTATGGACCACGTCATGGCTGGCGGCAAAGGCCAGCGCGGCGAGGATATCCTCACGCTCAAGATCCGCATGGTCGGCAAGGATTTCCTCGGTGGTCATGCCGGCGGCGAGCTTGCGGGCCTTGGCGACCAGACTTGCTATCACGATCTCTCCACATCGGTAAGGATTAGCGGCGCATCAGCACCGCCGGACAAAGCGCCATAGGGTGAGCAAGGCCAAAAGCCGTGTCCACATGGAGCCTCGCGGCTCCGTATCCGCGTGAGCACACTACACCCTTGGTCAGGGCTCTCCTGAGCGCCGTCGAAGGGCTCCAGGACAGGCGTTGCCCACCCTGCGCGGCTGGAATTTTAGCGCCGAAAAGAATTACCCTACCAAGGATTAGGTAATTCAAAGGAGATCGCCATGAGAAGCACCATCACCGCGCGCGGACAGACAGTTGTGCCGGCGCAGATCAGGCGCCGCTTCAACCTCACGCCCGCGCAGCGTCTGGAATGGGTCGTCGATGCCGACGGCATACGGGTCATCCCGGTCTGCGAAGATCCGGTGCAGGCTTTCGCGGTCACGGCAAGGGTGGCGCGACGGCGCGCCTGCTCAACGCCCGCAAGCAGGATCGTGCTCGCGAATGAAGCATTACCTGCTGGATACTTCCGCGCTGCTGACTTTGCGCGACGACGAGCCCGGCGCCGACCGAGTGGCCGAAATTCTGGCCCTGTCAGGTCACAAGAAAGCGCGTTGCTCAGGCTGTTTCATGAGCCTGATGGAAGTGTTGCCTTACAAATGAACGCGTGGAGCCACGAAACCGCGTGTGACCATGCCAGTATGAAAACCGTATCGATCGCTGCGACATAGCGATACAGCGCCACATACCCGCGCGCGCCTCGACCAATCACCAGCTCGCGATTGCCCGTGGACCCCGGTCGACCGATGAGGGGATTGCGCTCCAGCACTTCGATTGCGGTAATTATGTCGTGCAACCGCGAGGGGGCGTCCTCTACTTCGTATTCGGCCAAGTGGCTCAGGATCCGGTCAAAGTCATGAGCAACTTCCGGCGCCAGCTCGATACGGGACACCTTCAGGGTGCCAGCTTGCGCGCCGCCGGCCGTGAGGGACGTTGGCCCTCCACGCTTTGCTCAAGATAGCGGCGCATTTCCTGCCACGGGATAGTCGCGCCGGACGCCACGATTCCCGCATACCGCTGGTTTGCGGTCTCATTAAAATCCTGCCGCAGGGCTTCCTGTTCGGTTTTCTCCATGATGGCTTGCAGAATGAAGCCATGGGTTGTGGTGCCCGATCGTTCCGCCGCCAGACGGACCCGCTGCTTAAGTTCTTCCGGCAGGCGAATGGTCGTAGTGGACATGGATTGCTCCTCATGCAAAATTATGCAGCACACTCGTGCTACGCCAATCGCAGCTCCAATATCCGAAAGTCCAGCCGGATATCACAGCATTTTGTGAACACCGCCGGATACACCGCAACCAGCGGCGATTTTCAAGGTAGTTGTCGCGTGAGCCATTCACACAGCCTTTCGTTTCTGTCCGCGATCGACCTCGCGTTCCGGGTTTAACCACACCACATCAGACAGCGACCAGTTCCGGGTTGTGCGTGTCCAGCGTTGCGGCTTGCGTTTTGCGCGCCGCCTCGTGGACCGCGATGCGATGCCGCAGCAACTCAGGCGCTTCTCCACGGTGGCGCTGCGCCGGTGTCACAGTCTCCCGAACTCGAACAGCTCGCTGTGCAGCAGGAAGTGTTGCCTTACAAATGAACGCGTGGAGCCACGAAACCGCGTGTGGCGACGACCCATCGAAGCGGGCACTCGCGGCCTCGCTTCGTCTCACCAGGCATCACGAACCACCAGGACTTGGGTCACGCGCGATTCCACGATTGGCAAGCAGTACCTGCGCAAAGCTCGTCACGGCCGGCACCGGATGTCGGCAGAGCACTCCTGATAGCCACGCATGAATGTCTCTCCAAACCGGTATCTTTGGTAGTACGCTCCATGTCCGTAAAGCCGAATATTTAGCTCGACCTCATACCCAAACCGCTCAAATCGGCGAATCTGCGAGCGCAGCGGACCCCGGCACCAGCTATAGCGCGCCGGAAACTTGCCCAGGTTACCCGACCGCTCGCGACCCGGCTGAAGCAGGTGGAGCAATTTTTCAGTCAATGCCTCCGGCAACGCGGCATTGACTAAAAAAGGCAGTGCAAAAAATGTCGGGAAAAAATGGAGCGCGTATCCGCCATCCCGCAGCAATAAACGGACATTTTGGTGGAACTTCGCGCCGCTTGGCACATGTTCAGCCAACATCCTGCTGAAGGCAAAATCGTATTGCGCCAACGGCAAATGCTCGTCTCCGCAAATATCCGCGCAAACTTTCAGGTAACCTGCAGGCGCCTTATCCAGCTCTATTTGGGAGATATCCAGCAAGGTGTACTCAATCCCAAGGGATGCAACAAAATCAGCGGATAGTGTCGGATTAGCCCCGGCGCCAAATTCCACAATCCGGGTAAAATCATGAGCCTTGATTATCTCCAGAACTCGAGGAATGACCCGTTCCCCAGGCGTCATCGGACAGACCGTATTGAATATGCGTCACAAATGCCTCAAAAGATGAACTCCATCATCCATTTTTTTGTGGCCGCAAAAAGACAGAAAATCGTCTTACAAAGATATCCAAATATCATTCACTTCTTTTATCTTTTTCTCATAGCGCGCCTATTGTTCTCCTAACTCATATATTACCTGTCCTATAAAATTGCTGCCTAACAAAATGTATCTGAAACCAGATTGCCGTATAAATTTGTGTATGTATGCTGACGCAATTGTCGCTTCATATACATTCACAATATCTAATTTTTCAGGATTAACTTCGAAATTCCACCATTCGCGCTTTACAATCGACAACAATGGCTGAAATTTACGTACCCAACTTGTTCTATCTAAAAAACAAACACCATTAATCTCTGCAATTCTTTGGCACTCATCTCGAACAGTATCAAGGTACGTCAATCGAGCTATCTTCGTCGCAACTTGAAGTTGATTTTCCAATGACAAACCAAGACCCCCATGATGAAGGTGCCATGATTGCAAATAGCACTCATACAACACTATTTGAACCGATTTTCCAACAATTAATGATTCGTGGAACGGAATATTTTGTTCTGAATTGAAGATAAAAAGCGGTTTAGCTTCATTACCGATAGGCGAAAGTATATTCGCTGCTCCTGTACTATGTTTTGATACACCGGCTATTGCGATCGGAGTTTTATCGAAAGATATTTTTCCGTGAGATGCGACAAAGCTACAGCTGAATACAAATCCGGTACTTGAGAACAAAAAATCTTCCACTCTGATCTCGCGCTCGATTAATCCAAGTCGATTGAAGCTGCACCGCCGTTATAAAGCCAAGGCAAAGTGTTATAAGATGTCTTTCCCGAAAAAACTCGTTCTAATTCTAACCTAGAATTTTTCACGCTGACTGAATCAGATATCGGGATTAGCAGTCGTCCATGCGGAGAATCTGCGAAATGCCCACTCCATTGAAAAAAGCCAAAGGTTGGAGAGACCGCCTCAATATCGTGAGCGCGTATCAATGTGTTGAGCGTTCGAAGCGCCCAAGGATACAGGCCATCATCGTCACCAAGAAACATTACCCAGCCATCCACTACATGGTTCAGCGCAAATTCCCAGTTATGGGACATGCTTAACCGACGTCCTGTATTGATGTAATGAATTCTGTCGTCGGCAAAAGAATCCACTACGTCCTTGGTGTGATCCTGACTGAAGTTATCACTTACGATGATATTAGGTTTTGGTAATCCTGAGCGACAACGGTTCGCAAGCAATAGACAAGCACATCGGCCCGCTCCTCGTCGGAATAATGACATTGAATTTTATGCCGTCGTCCATTCGGGACTCCTTTGAACGGGATTTTATTCGCTGGAAAATAAGATGTCTCAACGCAACTGGACAGCAAACCGGAAATAGCCGTAAAGCTGAGATCTTCCCAATGGGGAAGCAAGAGCTGCTCCGAACAGCGTTAAACCGGCAACGATCAGCACGGCCCCGACGCTCTCCAGCGGCTCATCAGTACCCCCGCGGGGTAGCGGCGCGAGCCAGCGCCGCAGCAGCTAACGCCGCGAATGTCGGCGCCAAGACATCCTGCCCATACCAACGCCACATTTCTCCGCCCAGAAGTTTGCGGTGCATCAGGGGCACCCCCAAGGCAACATAACCGCTGTTGAGAGTAATCCAGACAACGGGCGCAGCGATGACACCAAACGTCTTGACGCCAAAATAGATCGCCGGCACCAGCACCACGACCGCCGCCAGGTTGACCGTCGCGGTGAGCCGGGTCCAGCCGTGGGCAAGTTGCAGCGAATACGGCAGATGCATCAGTCCATTCAGCATATTGCCGATGACCAGCAAACTTACCAAAGGCGCGACGGCTCGGGTCAGTTCCGCGTCCCGGGTCCACAGCAGCACCAGATGGTCGGCGAAGAATGCCAACACCAGCGCTGCGGGCACAACCGCCAGCGTCAACGCCTGGCAGTAGCGGTGATAGGCGACGGCTAACCGGTGCTGGTCGCCCTGCACCACCAGCTCGGTCAGGCGGGGATAGATCGCATTGTTGAGGGGCGCAACCATCACATACAAGGCCGCAGCCAGGGTGCTGGCCAGCGCGTAATGGCCAAACTCGGCCAGCGGCAGCAGGCGGGAAAGCAATACCTTGTCCGTCTGGGTGAGCAGCACGGCGAGAACCGTAATCCCACCCATCCCGGCCGCGAACCGCCAGATGTCTCGCAACGCCTGCCAGCGAAAGCGCAGCGGCGCAGAAGGGGCGGGCAGTAAATGCCTCATCCTCACCGCCAGCACCAGCGCTTCGAGCCCTGTCACCGCAGCCTGATAGATGAAAAACGCCTGAATGATCGGCGACAGCCAAGCCAGCACCGGGATCACCCCAACCCCCCGCAGCGTCGCGAAACCGGCAGTGACGACATTGAGCCACACCTGATCCTGCAAACCCTGGATGGAGCTGCGATACAGGGTCGCCAGCCAGCGCAACGCAATCACCACACCCATGAGCATCAAGGCCTGCGCAACAGCGGCGGGCGCCAGGGCTTGCGGCCGCAACCAGTCCCCGGCAAGCCAGGGCGAAGCAAGCGCCAAACCTGCGGCTATGCCAATGGCTATCGCCCAATAAACGCGCTCGGCGGCGTGGACCAGTTCGCGAATCGCCTGCGGACGGTGCGCTCCTGCCTGAAAGCGCGCCGCCTCGCGGCTCAGCGTCGGCGCCATGCCCATGTCCAGAACCATGAACACCGATTGGAGCACGGCGAATATCCCGATCACTCCGTAAGCCTCAATCCCCAGAAAGCGGACATAGAGCGGAATAAAGGCGAAGCCCATCAACCCGGTCCAAGCGGTACCGAGATAATTGGCGAGAATGTTGCGCGTTACGGTGCCCATGGCGGTGGATGGGTGGGTTCCGGCTAGATTCGCTTGAGGTAGCCGTCCGGGGCCACCGTGATTAAAAGCTTGTGCTGAATGCTGGTGTCGATCTCGAACTCGGGATGACTGCGGAGATATTCCCACACCGCCGTCTTCGGGTTGTCGCCCGGCCCCCAGGGGCGGTCGGGGAACACTTCCGCCGGCATGTCCTCGATGATCGTATCGAACACCACACAATAGCTGCCGACGCTGGTCAGCGGTGCATAGGCTTCCAGTTCAGCCAGCACATGCGCGTGGGTGTGGTTGCTGTCCAGGCACACCACCGGGTCTATAACTGCCATTAACGGCCTCAAAGCAGCTTTTGAAACTGGGCGCTATTCAAGTCACAGTCGCGAAGTATCTTGGCGAGCAACCCCGGCCCGATGGTTTCGCCTGAATGAACTGGTACGACTGTTGAGCGGCCATCGGGATGGCGAAGAAAATGGTGGCTACCCTTGACGCGGATTACCCCAAACCCAGCCTTTTTCAAGATCGACAATAGTTTCTTGCCAGTCAGGCTAGGCAGCGAAATCATACGGCAACCGAAATGCGTTGAACCCCGATAAAGTCAAGCGGTTCAGGCGGTTCGCCCTGAACCTCAAGGCAAAGCTCAACCGCTTCGCGAATCCGCGCCATAAGATCATCCAGCGATTTCGCCTGCGTGTGGCAACCGGGCAATGCAGGCACGGAAGCGATAAAGTACCCTGCGGAATCCTTTTCAACAATGACATCAAATTGCCGCATCGTAGTGGCCTCCAGGTTGCGATTGTAGGCGTTTGCGAATGCTGGCGCGGCCCTATTCATGGCGCCGATGGCGTGTGCCCATGGGCGCGCCTGTTGCAGCCACGGCAGCGCCATTCTACCCAACCCGCTGCAAATACCCATCGGGCGCCACGGTGATCAGCAGCTTGTGCTGGATGCGCCTGTCGATCTCGAATTCCGGGTGTGTCTTGAGATATTCCCACACTGCCGTCTTCGGGTTGTCGCCCGGCCCCCAGGGGCGGTCGGGGAACATTTCGGCGGGCATGTCCTCGATCAGCGTGTCGAACACCACGCAATAGCTGCCTACGCTGGTCAGCGGGGCATAGGCTTCCAGCTCAGCCAGCACATGCGCGTGGGTGTGGTTGCTGTCAAGGCACACCAGCACGCGCGAATGGTTGGTGGCCACGGCCTGCACCTGCGCGATGACCTCCGGCGCGATACTGGAACCCTCAATCATCTGGATGCGCGAAGCCCATCGGTGTCTTCATGTTTGTTATCGCCGCGCGGTTGTGCGCCCGGATGGATATCGTTATTGTGCACCTTGCGCCGCGATTCTCTGGGGTTGAAGTCTGTAAAACGCTCGGATCGTCACTTCACGTGTCCAGTTGGGCGAGCATCGAGGCTTCAATTTCAGCGAGCCGCCGTGGGCGATACCGGTTTTTCGATGATGGGGTCGGGCTGGATTTGCCAGATGAGTTCTTTCTACGTATTGCATCGTCTCCGGAGAATTGGTGCCGGCCGTCCATCCATAGTGCCAACCACCTGACGATAATCTCTCTAACCACGCTCATGATAAACATGAAGTGTGGTCGCGCGAGACTTTTGATGTTTGCAGCACCTCGCGGAAACTCATAACATCGCCGGATCCATTTATAAAATCTCTCAAGAAATCGTACTGGAACAAATATATTCGATGCCAGAGCGTCGCAATTTGCCACCAAGTCCAGGCCGGAGACGTAGGAGGAATAAATTTCCGTGGAGCTGAGGTAAGGTCTAAAGCAGTGGTCATATTCAAACAAGTCATGATTAAGATAGCGGGCTGCACCATGCCCCGTGACATAGACGTCGCCATGCAGTTTCCGTACAATCGACAGCACTCGCTCACTGCTGACTCCTGAGATATCCAAGGCGCCAATATCAACAAAACGGGTATCTTTATCCAGCCCGAAATAATTGATTAAAGCATTCAGCGATGCGCACGCTAATGCGCCTAAATTGGGGTATTCTGAAGCGTAGACCATCGCAGCCAGTTGTAGCGCGTCTTCTGCATATGGTGCCCCGGAAAAACTAGATTTAAGTAAGCTAAGGTGAATATCACGCCATTGCGCGTGCGGGGCTACCCGTACTTTGTTGATACGCTGTCCCAAATGGAAATTGACTAACGGCACCGTCATCCAACGCATGCCTTGCGGAGTTTTGATCTGAACTCTGACTGCCTTGGAAAACTGAACATCGTCGTAATGCTCACGAATAAACCGCCTGTTATCACGCCCTTACCCGCAGACTGAGTTTTCGACAATTCCAAATATCACGGAGATACGCGCTAACCAGATGCAACGACTCGCTTCCAATGCCACGCCTTTGTGACTCGCGTATCAAGCAGATGCCCAGTTCAGCGCGGCGATCAATTAAATCCATGTCGGTAATCTGTAAAAATCCAAGCGTCGCATCGGTCGCACGATCCGCGACGATAAAGAACAAACAATCGTTTCGCCGAGCGGCTCCCGCCAATTCCGCACCTGTTCCGCTGAGTTGCCGCGGGCGGGTGAAACTGTGCCTGCAAGGCTATATCGTTGCGCAGGTCGACCAGGGTCGGCAGGTCATTTTTTGGCCCCCCCCGGCACCGTGCGCCACCCCAACTTGTAGATCACGTTCCCTTGTGACCAGCTTGGTTGGCAACAATTTTACACACACGAGCAGGGCGGGGAAAAGGGGGGGGGGGGAGGGAAGGTTGCGGGAAGGGGGGGGGGGGTGTTTTTTTCTTAAAAAAAAAAAAAAAAAAAACCACCCCACCCCGGTTTTCTTCTCTTGTTGGTAAGGACTCGCATCCAGAAAACATATTATCCGCTCAGGAATAACTAATACGCTAGCAATATATGTTCCATAGAAGCCCGAACCATAAATGGCGGCGGGCTCGTTCAGGTGAGTGTGCTCTACGTTTTGAATATTGTCGTTCAAATTTGTCCAGTAGTCCGCCAGCTGCACCGAGCGTGCCAGAGTAGCTTTAACATCAGGACAAGTAGAAGCCATACCAGTTTTTCGCGCGGTGAAAACAAGCGCCCCGCGATGAGCCTCAACATCAATTTGGATATCGCGAAAATCGGCGGTGCGCAAGAGGGTGTACAGCGAAGCCGCTGTAAAGTGGTTGACGTGATCGATAACGACGAAGTCAGCTACATTACCGAAGGTGTCCGGAACAATGCCGTAAAAATGCCGTCGTCCTTGAGCAGCTTGGCAATGTTCTGCACAGTCTTTATGGGTTCTGAGATATGTTCCAAAGCGAAAAAAGAAGTCACAACATCAAAATACCCATGCCAGAATGCGGGAGTGTGATGTATGGCGTAACGTTGAGGTTCCAGAAAACGGAGCCAGTGATCTTCGTACATTGTACTAACATCAAAAAGGTGCATTTCCACGTCGCTGCGGAAGTCCAGCAGACGCTTTGGTGTAGAGGCCTTCGCACATCCATAATCCAGCAATCTTGTTCCCGGTGGAAAATCCAGCTTGTTTAGCAAGGTGGCGACTTGGTGATCGGTGCGGTAGATGATACGGTCATCATAGACTTCATAAATCTGGTCCTCATCATCCTGGCTCAACAATATCCGATAGTCTGACTCATAGTATGCCGCTGTATCTGGCAATGCGTCTCCGCCAGTGGCACACATGGGTCAGGAACCAACCCCCAAGGCCCCCGGCCCCCCAGACCCCAGGGGAGGGGGGGGGTGGTTTGGTTCGGGTTTTCAGAAACCGGCGGCCCCAGAGAGAGTTTAACAAACACTGCGGCGGGGGGTTGCTCCCCCTTTTCCCCCATATAGTTCGGGGGGGAACTTCCCGAAACCCCCCCCGCGGGCGCCCCCCTTTTTCCCCCCCCGGGGGCCGGGGGGGGGGGGGGGAAATAAAGGAATTTCTGGACTCCCGCGGGGAACGGGGGCGGGGGCCACACCCCTTTTCGGGGTATTCCAGGAAGAGAGTTGGGTATTCCGGGGCCCCGGGGGTTTTTGGAGGGGGGGGCTGGGGGGGGGTATTTGCCCCTTTTCCGACCCCCCCGGGGGGGGGGGGGGCGCCGGGGCCGCCGGCCGGGGGCGAGCCGCCCCGGCCCGGGGCCCGGGGCCGGGGGGGGGGGGGGGGAAAAACAGGCCGCCGGGGGGCCTCCCCGGAACCCCCCCCCGGGGGGGTTTTTCCTTTGATTCCAAGCGCGTAAGCGCCCGACCGACCGGCGCTTTCTGGATCAACAGAGCGAACTGGTAAAGGGCCTTCCTTTTGCGAACCAGGACAGAACACAACTGGTCCAAGTTCTTTGGTTATTGGCATCAACGGGCTCCAGAACACTAGACCATCAATACTACGCAACTGGGCAGGATATTCCTGATGCCACATGGCGCGAAATTTGTCTTCGAAGGGGTTATCGATCCTGATACCGTAACCACCAGCAGCCACGCCGGGCAAAGCCAATTCGCGCAATTGAAAAAAAACCCCTCCCCCCCCCCCGGGCCCCCCCCCCCCCCCAAAAAAAGGGTGGTTTTAGCCACCGCCCCCCCAGCCATGCGGGTGAGCCACGCTGTGGGGGAAAGGGGGGGGTTTTTGGACCGGCCACCCCGGCCCCCCGCGAGGGGGGTTGCCTGGGTTGTGCCGTCCTTGATAAAAAAAAAACAGATGAAGTAAAGGGCGGGCGGTTATCAGCGATTCCATTTTTTAGCATCACTTGCCCGATAACATCGTAAATACCGTGTTGAACAGGCAAGATGTCTTCGTCTTGATAAAAATCTCGTATAACCAGCACGCCATCTTCGAAATTTCATAACCTAACGTTCGATTGCGCCAAAACCACATAAACCGAACAAACCCCCCTAGTTCCGTCCGATAATGTCGTGGTACGAAGGCAGGTTGATCGCGCGCGCCGGGATATCCTGTGCGACCACATTGCCGGGTACTGGCTTGAACATCGGCAGGCTGGACAGCGGATGAAAAAACACCCGCGCGTCGATATTGTCGGCAGCAAACGCGGATTGAAGCGCTTTGCCGGTGATGCCGAGCGCGCGGTCAAACACTGCGGTGGGCATCCAGGCGCCGTTGATGGTGTCGGGCGGCTCCGGGTTCAGGGTGACGCCGGGGAGTTTTTCCAGTTCCCCCTTGTAGTAAGCGAGGATTTCGCGTTTGCGGCTGACCAGTTCCTCGATGCGTTCCAGTTGTGCGCAGCCGATCGCCGCCTGGATGTTGGACATCTTGTATTTGAAGCCGACCATGTCAGGCCAGAACTGCCTGGTTTGCCGGCGCGTGCGGCCATGGTTGCTCAAGGTCAACACGTGCTCATAAAGCGCAGCGTCGTTGGTGACGAACAGGCCGCCTTCGCCGGTGGTGAGGGTTTTGGTGCCGTGAAAGGAAAAGGCGCCGAACTTGCCCAGCGATCCGGCGCGCTTGCCGTGGAACACGGAGCCGATGGCTTCGGCGGCATCTTCGATGATGGGGATGCCATGCTTTGCGCCGATGGCCAGCAGTTTGTCCATGGCGCACAAATTGCCGTAAAGGTGCACGGCAAGGATGGCCTTGGTATGCGGTGTGATGGCGTGTTCCACCTGCGCCGGGTCCAGGCACCAGGAGTCGGGCAGGATGTCCACGAACACCGGCGTTGCGCCCAGGTGGACGATGGGCGCGGCGCTGGCGATCCAGTTGGTGTCGGCGAGGATGACTTCGTCGCCGGGGCCGATGCCCAGCGCGGCCATGCCCATGTGCAGCGCGCCGGTGCAACTGGAGGTGGCGATGGCGTATTGCACGCCAAGATGCGCTTTGAAGGCTTCTTCAAAACGCACGATGTAGTCGTAGCACCTGTTGCCCCAGCCATTTGCGGCGGCATCCGTGGCGTACTCGATTTCGAGTGCGGTGATGGACGGCTTGGTGTAGTGGATGCGCGGGTTCATCGGCTGCCGTTCACTTTGTAAATGCGACAAGTCGGCGCTGGTGATACGGCGCGGACTTGCGGCATCACGTCGCCCCCGCTTTTTTTGCATAAGCCGCCATGCGACACTGTGTCTCGGTCAGTACATGAACGCCCTGCAAGGCCTGTTGCAGGGCGTCCAGAAGGTCATCTGCCGATTCCATGTATTCGTGCACCAGCCGGTTTCTGAGTTCACGAAGTTCGACCCAGGCTTGGGTCGATTCGATCCAGCCCAATTTTTCTGCGCGCAACAGGTTGTCGAGTTGCGTGCCGGTTTTCTCAAGGCCAAGGCGCAAGATTGCGGGCAGGAGTTTGTCGCCCAGGGTGTCTTGCAGGCGTCCATACCGCGAGACGAATGCGTCCAGCATTTCACTGTGCTCATCGTTGTTTTCAAGCGATTCGACCCAGGATCGGTCAATGTTCATGGTCCGCAGCCGAGCTGCCGTCCGCCCAAGATAACGCGCCTCTTTTGCCGTGACCCGGATGAGTTGCCCCGCAATGTACCGGCCGTCTTGCGCCGTGGTCATAAAATAACCCCGTTTTTCAATGCCTGCGCATGGATGGGCAGCAGTGGTTTGAGTGGATCCTTGATCAACACGTCGACTTTGCGGCCACCCAGCTTGATGTGCAGCCGGGCGGATAGACGGCACTCTGCCTGAATGCGGTGTGCCAGCGGCCGGCCCGGTTCGATGAGCAAATCGATATCTCCGCCACGTTGTGTGTCATCCACGCGGCTTCCGAACAGGCGCACGACGGCTTCCCCGCCAAGCTGGCTGGCGACTTCGCGTTTGATGATTTCACGTGTTTTGTCGTCGAGCCGCATCTTGCTATCCCGCTGTCTGGTTTGGCCGCGCCCGGCTGCCAAACAGGATCGCGCCGGCCACATCGTACTGGCTGGCGATGCGGTGGATGAACAGGCGGGTGGCCCGCGTGGTATCAGGGTCGAGGTGTGTTGGCTTCATGGTTAGCCATCGGTGCGGTGGTTGCCTAAGGTTACTGCAAGTTGCGGGACGGCGACGACGTATTGGGCATGCCATTCATGGACATAACCATGTTGAGCGCTGACTTCATCGGCAATGTTCCAGGGCAGTATCAAAACAAAGTCAGGTTTGTGGAGGCGCAAGGCGCTGGGCGGCAGGATGGGGATGTGGCTGCCGGGCATGAACTTGCCCTGCTTGGCTGGCGCGGCATCGCAGACAAAGGGCAGCAGGTCGGGCTTGACGCCGGCGTAGTTGAGCAGGGTATTGCCCTTGGCGGCGGCGCCGTAGGCGGCAACTGTTTTGCCGGCGCGCTTTTGTTCGATCAGGAAATGGAGCAAGTCGTCCTTCACCTTGTCGGCGCGGGCCTGGAAACCCTGGTAGGCCGAGAGTTCCAGCAGGCCGGCGGCGCGCTCGCTGGCCAGCAGTTCTTCGACAGCGCCCGTGGTTGCTCGCGGGTCGTCGGCGTGGCAGCCGTGAATGCGCAGGCTGCCGCCGTGGGTGGTCAGTTCCTCCACTTCCAAGACGCGCAGGCCGGCGGCCTCGAAGATGCGGCTCGCGGTGTGCAGCGACAGGTAGGAGAAATGCTCGTGGTAGGCGGTGTCGAACTGGGTGTGCTCGATCAGCCGCATCAGGTGCGGGAACTCCAGCGTGACTATGCCGCCCGGTTTGAGGGCGGCCTTGAGGCCGCGCGTGAAGTCGTTGATGTCCGGCACGTGGGCGTAGACGTTGTTGCCGATGATCAGGTCCGCCTGTCTGCCTTGGGCGGCGAGCTGTTTTGCCAACGCCTCGCCGAAGAATTCCCGCAGCATCGGTATGCCTAGCTTTTCGGCGGCGGCGGCGGTGCTGGCGGTGGGCTCGATGCCCAGGCACGGGATGCCTGCGGCCACCAGGTGCCGGAGCAGGTAACCGTCGTTGGCGGCGACTTCGATGACGAAGCTGTCCGGGCCCAGCGCGAGCCGCTCGCGCTGGGCCTCGACGTAGCGCCGGGCGTGCTCCAGCCAGCCGCTGGAGGTGGACGAGAAATAGGCGTAGTCGGGCCGGAACAGCTCATCGGCGCGGGCGTAGTCTTCGGTCTGCACCAGCCAGCAGTGCGCGCAGACGTAAAGCTTGAGCGGGTACCAGGTCTCCGGGGCGTGCAGGTCGTCCGCCGTCAGGTAGGCATTGGAGGGCGGGGCGAAGCCCAGGTCCAGGAACACGTGCTCCAGCGGCCGGGTGCAGTGGCGGCAGTTCATGGCGCCCGTCCGAACTGGTCGTCGATCAGCGGGTGGCTGCGGTCGCGCGGCGAGAGGTCCATGACCGGCAGCGGCCAGCGGATGCCGAGCGCCGGGTCGTCGTGGCGGACGCCACCTTCGGCTTCGGGTGTGTAACACGCGGTATGCAGGTAGAGCAGCTCGCTGTTGGGCGCCAGCACCTGAAAGCCGTGCGCGCAGCCTTCCGGGATCAGCAGCATGCGCTGGTTGTCCGGCGTGAGTTCCTCGGCGTGCCATTGCAGAAAGGTCGGCGAATCGGCGCGCAGATCGACCGCCACGTCCCACACCCGGCCGCTCAGGCAGCGCACCAGCTTCATCTCCGCGTGCGGCGCGCGCTGAAAGTGCAGGCCGCGGAGGGCGCCCACGGCGGCGGTGCGGGAGTGGTTGATCTGCACGATGCGCCGCCCATCCAGCACGCCGGCCAGCTCGCGCTCGCAGAACAGGCGGGCAAAGCTGCCGCGCGGGTCGGTATGGGGGCGGCTGGTGACGACCATCACACCCGGCAGTGGGGTGGGCGTGAGGTTCATGCCCCGCCACCGACATATTCATCGATCTGGCGCAGGCAGACCGTCTGCATGTCTTCCCGACGCTCATGGGCACGATGCCAGGCGACGATGGATTCGAGCGCGCGCGCCAGCGGCCAGCGCGGCCGCCAGCCGAGCCGGGCATGCGCCTTGGCGCAGTCGAGCTTTAAGCAGTGCGCCTCGTGCGGCTGGGGGGTGGTATCGGACTGCCAGCGTGCGCCTTCGCCCCAGGCGCGGGTGAGCCCGTCGACGAGCCACTGCACCGGGCGGGCATCGGCTTCGGCGGGTCCGAAATTCCAGGCCTCGGCATGGGCAGGGCCGTCTTCAACCAGCCGCTGCGCCAGCAGCAGGTAGCCGGACAGCGGCTCCAGCACGTGCTGCCACGGACGAATGGCGCCGGGATTGCGGATGGCGACCGGCTCGCCGGCGGCAATGGCGCGCAGGATGTCCGGAATCAGCCGGTCTTCGGCCCAGTCGCCGCCACCGATGACATTGCCGGCGCGCGCGCTGGCCAGGGCGACGCCCTGTTGGCCGTTTCGGGCCGGGTTGAAATACGAATTGCGATAGGCCGCGGTGACCAACTCGGCGCAGCCTTTGCTGTTGCTGTAGGGATCATGGCCGCCCATGGGCTCGTTTTCGCGATAGCCCCATATCCATTCCCGGTTTTCGTAGCATTTGTCGCTGGTGACATTGACCACGGCGCGCACGCTGTCGGTCTGGCGCACGGCTTCGAGCAGATGCACGGTGCCCATGACGTTGGTGGCGTAGGTTTCGACGGGAGCCTGATACGAGTAGCGCACCAGCGGTTGGGCGGCCATGTGGATGACGATTTCGGGTTTCGCGTCGCGCATCGCGCTGGCCAGGGCTTCGCCATCGCGGATGTCGGCGATGAGCGAGCGCATCCCGGCACCGACCCGGGCGACTTCAAACAGGCTGGGCGTGGTGGGCGGAGCAAGGGCGTAGCCGGTGAGCTCGGCACCGAGCTGCTGCAACCACAGGGAAAGCCAGCCCCCCTTGAAACCGGTGTGGCCGGTCAGGAATACGCGCCGACCGCGCCAGAAAGCGGGATCGATGCCATTCACCAGCATTTCCAGGGCGCGGCTCCGGATTGCCAGAGTTCTTCCAAATGGACTTTGTCGCGCAGCGTGTCCATGGGCTGCCAGAAGCCGGTGTGCGTGTAGGCGGACAACTGCCCGTCGCTGGCGAGGGCTTCGAGCGGTTCGCGCTCCCATATCATCAGGTCGCCGGCGATGTAGTCCATGACGCCGGGAGACAGTACAAAAAAGCCGCCATTGATCCAGCCGCCATCGCCGTCGGGCTTTTCGCGAAAGCCGGTGATGCGGTGATTCTCGACATCGAGCGCGCCGAAACGCCCCGGGGGACGCACCGCGGTCACAGTGGCCAAAGTGCCGCGTTCGCGATGAAAGCGAATGGCCGCACCGACATCGACGTTGCTCAAGCCGTCGCCGTAGGTAAAGCAAAAAGCATCTTCGCCGCGCACATGATTCGCGATCCGCTTCAAGCGGCCACCGGTCATGGTGTCATCGCCGGTGTCCACCAGGGTGACGCGCCAGGGTTCGGCGTTGTTGTTGTGGACTTCCATGCGGTTGTTGGCGATGTCGAAGGTGACGTCCGACATGTGCAGGAAGTAATTGGCAAAGTATTCCTTGATCAGGTAGCCCTTGTAACCGAGGCAGATGATGAAATCGTTGATGCCGTGGGCGGCGTAGATTTTCATGATGTGCCAGAGTATCGGCCTGCCGCCGATCTCGACCATGGGTTTGGGCCGCACGACGGTTTCTTCGCTGAGTCGGGTGCCGAGACCGCCGGCAAGGATGACGGCTTTCATTGCGGACGCTGCCGGTGATGACACGACCGCCCCGCCGTCAACGGGGCGCCATCGACGGGCGGAACGGGAAGAACGTCTGAATCCCTCGCCGCAGGATTTCCTGCGCCAGTGTTGGGATAACGTCGGGGCTGTTCGCAGCGCTGAGCTTCCATCTGCCTTCCGGTGTCGCGCGATGGAATGTCGCGCGATGGGTTGGATCATACCGGAGCCGGTCCGGTGGCTCTACCAAAGCTCAAGGTAACTGTGGCCGACTGCACACGCGGGGCGAGGGCCGGCGGCGGGCACGCAGCGCCCTTCTTCAGGGCTCTCCTGAGCTCCGTCGCAGTGCTCGGGACAGGCTTTTCCCGCCCACGGGTCGCGCGGTGAAACTCATGACTTACACTTTGCGGCCGGCAGTGGCGCGGGCCAGTGCGGTACGGACGCGCCAAAGCGGTTGCTGGCGTAGGCGTTCACGGCGTTATAGGTACTCACCAGCAGCGGCACCAGTTCAGCCGCGCGGTTCAGGGCGCCGGCAAATTCCGCTTCGTCCCGCATGTATTCGTGGACGAGGCGGTTACGCAGGTTGCGTGCTTCCATCCAGTCGGTCACGGACGCCAGCAGTCCCAGCTTTTCCATGCGGTTGAGGTTGTCGAGCGCGGCGCCGGGGGTTTCGAGCAGCCGCCGCCGGAGTTCGGGAATGAGTTTGTCGCCCAGGGTATCCTGCATGCGACCGAACCGGGTGGCGAAGGCATCGGTCCGTTCGGCCAATTCCGGGTGGTCTTCCAGTCGCTGCACCCAGATCGCGTCGATGGTATCGGCAAACAGGCGCCCGGTGGTACCGATCAGATGCCGACCTTCCTTCTCCACCGTCTGCAACAGAAACAACAGACGGTCGTCGCTTTGCCCGGTCGTTGTCACAGCGCTATCCCCTCGCGGCGCGCCACGGCGTGAATGGCTTGGGGCTTGGTTTCAGGGTCCACAAGGATGATGTCGATGCGTTGTTCGCCGAGGGCAAGCTGCAATCTGGCCGCCAGGCGGCTCGCAGCCGCCGCCCGATTCGGGAGTGCGTGCCCGACCTCCACATAAAGATCGATGTCCCCGCCGCAGGCATTGTCGTCCACCCGCGAGCCGAACAGGCGCACGCAGGCCCCCGGGCCGAAGGTTCGCGCGGTTTCCTCGACGATGGCATGACGTTGTTCGTCAGTCAGGCGCATGGGGTCTGTGGTGGTTCTCATGGGTTCGCGTTTTGCCAGTCTATCCTGTAGCCAAATGCCGTGCAGCTTGCCGGGGTGGGTATGCTGAGCCCTTCGTCGGGGCTCTCCTGAGCTCCGATGAAGGGCTCAGGGCGTTCATGTTTTCGTTGCGCTGGAATGCGCGATGCGCGGCGGCGAGAGATTCGAGCGCGCGCTCAAGATGCTACAGCGGACGCCAGCCCGGCCGCGCGCCGTGGGGCCATCCAGCTTTAGGTAATGGACCCGCTGACCGGGGACCGGGAGCTGTGCCTGCCCAGATCCGCAATGACGGAACAGAGCTCCCCCGGTATGACCGCGGTGCATGGGTGTCTGCGCAGCAGCGACCGTCGCTTTCACGCGCCGCACGCGATGCCCAGGTGGGTCGTGGCATAGCTCCGGATCAGGGCGTAGTCCGCGTGCATGCGATCCGTGAACCGGCAAGCCCGTTCGAGAGCGGCCGCGGGATCGCCGGGCTGGTCGATGTATTCGTGCACCAGCCGGTTGCGCAGGCCACGCATTTCGAACCAGGGCTCGGCCGCCGCCACCAGTCCCAGACGCTCCATGCGGTCCAGATTGTCGATCGCGGCCATCACGGGCTCGCCGGCCGCCAGCAACAGCGCGGGGATCAGTTTATCGATCACCGTGTCCTGCATGCGGGCAAATTTGGCGCCGAAGGATTCGAGTCTGTCGATGCCGGTGTCGTCGCCGAGCAACCCGCTGACCCGACCGGCATCCACGCGCCAGTCATCGCCCAGCAGCCGATGCCGGACCGCCCGCAGATGGACGTCTTCCCGTTCGACCAGCCGGGCGAGCCGTTCCCGTTCGGGCGCCAATGCGGTCACAGGACGACTCCCGTTTGCCAGGCCTGTTCGTCGATGGGGCGCGCGGCGGCCCCGCGCCGATGCACGACGATGTCGATGCGGCGGTCACCGAGCCGGCGAATCAGGCGGGCATAAAATTTGAGCTCGCGATCCAGCAGCTCGGCGGGGCTGCCTTCCGTTTCGACGTGCAGGTCGATATCGCCGCCACGGATATGGTCGTCCACGCGCGAGCCGAACAGGCGCACACTGGCTTGCGGCCCGAACGCGCGAACGGCCTCCTCGACGATGGTGTGGCGTTGTTCGTTAGGGCCTGTTGACATTTAAGTAAGCCACACGAAGGAAGCCACCAGAGCGATGAAGGCGGAGAAGCGACTGGCGAGTTTGTCGTAGCGCGTGGCGATGCGGTGGAATTCTTTGAGGCGGCAGAAGAAGCGCTCGATGAGGTTGCGATGCTTGTATTTGTGCTGATCGTAATCGCGTGTCTGACGGCGATTCCCCGCGCGGCGGATGACCGCTTCAGCGCCTGCTTGCACGAGGGTCTGAATGAGCGCATCGGCGTCATAGGCTTTGTCGGCGGCGACGGTCTGCGCGGGAACACCCTCGATCAAGTCGTGCGCCTGCGTGATGTCATGGACTTGCCCGGCGGTGAGCTGCCAGCGCGCCAGGTTGCCCAGCCCTTCGACCAGCGCGTGAATCTTGGTCGTCAATCCGCCACGCGAGCGGCCGATCGCTGGCTGCCGTTTTTTTTGGAGCACCGGCGGCATGCTGGTGAGCTCTGACAATGGTGGAATCGAGGAACACTTCCTCGAAGTCGGCGTCTTGGGCCAGCTCGGCGAAGACCCGATGCCAGACGCCGGCGTTGGACCACCGTGAGAATCGCTTGTACACGCTGTTCCACGGACCGAACGCTTCCGGCAGATCACGCCACGGTGCGCCGGCGCGCGCGATCCACAGCACCGCGTCGACGAACAGCCGATTGTCCTTGGCCGTCCTGCCACGGTCGCCGGCCTTGCCAGGCAGCATGGGCTCGATCCGCTCCCACTGGTCGTTCCGCAAGTTCCTTCGTGCCATTGATCCAACTCCGTCAACGAGTTGGATCGGTAGTTTAAACATAAATGTCAACAGGTCCTAAAATTTTCTTGACTGAGACATCCCCACCGGGGCGAGCACCGGTGGGGGCACCACGAATCCGCGCGTTATCTGACCCGCGATCCAGGGCGACCACGCTTGTTATCACGCGTTGTCGTGGCGCCACGGGCGTTTTTGCGGTGGTGAAAAATGAGTGCCCCGCAGCCGACTAGAATCAAAGCAGACACTTGTCCGATCAAACCCACACCGTGAATACAAAAAGTCGCGACGCCTGCAACGACGCACAAAAAAGGCTTCGCCTTGTAAAACAACCCTTCCATTGAACCCCCAAAAGTTGGCCATCGCGGCACTCCAAAAAAAATCGGAGGCCCTTGCTCAGGGTAGCTCGCCTCACCAGCAACGCCTGAGTTGGTTTGGCGAATCGCTTCCCTGCTGAGTTGTGCCGTGCTGGACAGAAGCAAGCGGCGCGGAGAGTAGACGCGACGCCCGGCATTGTCGTCAACCCCGCCGGTCAACTACCCGGGGATGCTCTGAATAGCCACGTAATAGCCGTTTCCGCGCACTGTCGCCCATGCGAGGGGGGTGGTATCAGGGTCTTCTGGATGCCCGCTTCCGCGGGCATGACGGTGATTCGGAGTAGCCCTAAGAGTGCTCTGCATAACCACCCAATCGTCGTTCCCGCGCATGCGGGAACCCAGGAATATCAGGACCCCCTGGATGCCCGCTTCCGCGGGCATGACGGTGATTCGGAGTAGCCCTAAGAGTGCTCTGCCTAACCACCCAATCGTCGTTCCCGCGCATGCGGGACCGAAATATCAGGCCCCTGGATGCCCGCTTCCGCGGGCGTGACGGTTATTCAGAATATCCCTGGTGATCCAGACCCGGACACCGGCTTTTCCCACCCGATCTCATGCGGTTCCCGGATCGGCGATGCCGGCCGCCGCCAGGCGTGCGCGCCACTGTGCGTAGCATCCGAGCAAGGCACGCGCGGCGGCGATGCCGGCCAGCAACGCGGCGAAGCGCAGCTCCCGGTGGTGGGGATATTCGCGCGCCAGCCGGTTGCGCACGCCGCGCCACGCCAGCCAGGCGTCGACGTCGAGATAGCCGAGCTGTTCGAGGCGGTCGAGCTGGGCGTGCGTTGCGCTGGTGGCATGGGACTCCTTCAGCGCGGCGAGCGTGAGCGGCGCGAGGCGCTCGCCGAGCACATCCTGGAGTTTGATGAAGCCGAACAGCACTTGGTCCACCGGACGCGCATGACCGCAATGCGCTTCCAGGGATTCCCAGTCAGCGGCGGGCGCGCGATCCCATTCCATCAGGGCCGCGGCAAGCATCGCCGCATGCTGATCGGCCTCCCACAAGGTGGCGACGAGCCGGCCCGGCGGACTCATGTCGGCACCTGCGGAACGCCGGTCGGTTTCACGCCAGCCGCCATGGGCGGCGAAGCCAGCGGGTGGCGCGCCGCCGTGGCGTTTGCTTTTCTCACTTTCGAACTCAGACGCATGGGATCCTCGACCGGGAATACGCCGTTCATGGTACGGAGCATTTCCCCGCCGCGCGAGAACCCGGTGGCAACACCACGGGGACGATTTGCGATGCCGCGGGGCGCCCGTACAATCGCGCCATGGACATGAACCGCTACGCCGCCCTTTCAAGGCGTCCGAGCCGGCCCGCCTGCGCATCGTCCATCTGCTCCGGCAGCGCGGCGGAGCTGTGCGTATGCGACCTGGTGGACGCGCTCGAACTGCCCCAGAGCGCGGTGTCGCGTCATCTCGCGTATCTGCGCCATCACGGACTGGTGGCGGCGCGCCGCGAGGGCACCGGATGCACTACCAGCTCGCGCCCGCCACGCCTTTTGCCGAACGCCTGCTGACCCTGCTCGGCAGCGATACGGATGCCATCCCCGAACTGCGCGACGCGCGCCGCCTCGCCAAAATGCGGCCCAGCGGTGCCGGGCGCCTCTGAAAATCCGTCATGCCGCGCTGCGGCTTCAAAGGCATCAGGAATTGGGCACGCTGCGCTTTGCCCCCCTACGATTTGGTTTCCAACATTTCCGCCGGCTGTGGGTTTTCACCAGCCTCTCGGCGGGCATCAGGCGGGTTCCCGCTTGCGCGGCGGCGCGGGGTGGTCGTTCTGCGTCGAAGGGTGGGCAAGCGCGCCCGCGGATCTCCGCCCGCCCGTGCCTCCCGCGGGGCGCGGCGGCGGCCTTTGCCCCCCTACGATTTGTGTTTCAGCATTTCCGCCGACTGTGGACGTTTTTCCAGCCTCTCAAGCGGGGATCCAGAACTGGGTTCCCGCCCCCGCCCCCGCCTTCGCGGGGGCAGGCACTTCGCGGGGGCAGGCATTGCGCGGGAACGACGCTGGGGTGGTCGTTCTGCGTCGTAGGGTGGGCAAAGCGCAGCGTGCCCACGCGGATCTCCGCCCGCCACCGCGCCCTGTCCCGCGTGGGCACGGCCTATCGGCCTTTGCCCACCCTACGATTTGGTTTCCAGTATTTCCGCCGGCTGTGAGGTTTTCACGCAGCCTCTTAAGCGGGCATCCAGAAGGCCCTGGGTTCCCGCTTGCGCGGGAACGGCGCTGGGGTGGTTGTTCAGACCATCCTCAACGGTTGTAGTTGATCGGTCATATTTTATGGTTAATATCCGCTTAACCGGATATACGACTTAATGTGATCCAGATGACAACACGCATCGCAATCAACGGCTTCGGGCGCATGGGGCGGCTGGCGCTGCGCGCCGCATGGAACTGGCCCGAACTCGATATCGTCCACGTCAACGAGATCGCGGGCGATGCCGCCACCGCCGCGCACCTGCTCCAGTACGATTCCGTGCAGGGCACCTGGGCCACGTCCGTCGCCGCCGAGCCGGATGCGCTGGTGATCGGCGCGCGTCGCCTGGGCTATTCCCGCAACGTCGACATCGCCGCCACGCCCTGGCGCGAACTGGACGTGGATCTGGTGGTGGACTGCACCGGCAAGTTCAAATCCAAAGCGGCGCTCGCGCCCTACTTCGCGGCCGGCGTGCGCAAGGTGGTGGTATCGGCGCCGGTGAAGGACGGCACCCTCAATATCGTGATGGGCGTCAACGACCACAACTACGCCGCCGAGCGCGACCACATCGTCACTGCCGCCTCCTGCACCACCAACTGCCTCGCACCGGTGGTGGCGGTGATCCAGCGCGAGTTCGGCATCCGCCACGGCGCCATCACCACGGTCCACGACATCACCAACAGCCAGCGGGTGCTCGACGATTACCACAAGGATTTGCGCCGGGCGCGCGCCTCGGGTCTGTCGCTGATCCCGACCAGCACCGGATCGGCCACCGCGATCGCCGAGATCTTCCCGGAACTGCGCGGGCGTCTGAACGGCCTCGCGGTGCGGGTGCCGCTCGCCAACGCCTCGCTCACCGACTGCGTGTTCGAGGTGGAACGCGCCACCACGGTGGCGGCGGTCAACGCGGCGCTGGCCGCCGCTGCCGCGTCCGGCCGCCTCGCAGGAATTCTCGGCTACGAGGAAAGGCCCCTGGTGTCGGCGGACTATCGCGGCGATACCCGCTCCGCCATCGTCGACGCCCTCTCCACCCAGGTGATCGACGGCACGCTGGTCAAGGTGCTGGCCTGGTACGACAACGAGACCGGCTATGTGCATCGGTTGATGGAGCTGGCCCGCAAGGTCGCGGCGGCGCTTTAAGGCGAACCATGGACCGCGCGCTGCGCCAATACGCCCGGTCACCGGCAGCTACTGGGCCTTCACGCTCACCGACGGCGCGCTGCGCATGCTGGTGGTGCTGTACTTTCATCAGCTCGGCTACGCGCCGCTGGAAGTCGCGCTGCTGTTTGTGTTCTACGAATTCTTTGGCGTCGTCACTAACCTGGGCGGCGGTCTGCTGGCGGCGCGACTGGGGCTGAACGCCACCATGCAGATCGGCCTCGGACTCCAGATCGTCGCCCTCGCCATGCTGCTGGTCGATCCCGCGCACCTCAGTGTGCTCTATGTGATGGCGGCGCAGGCACTGTCCGGCATCGCCAAGGATCTCAACAAGATGGCGGCCAAGAGCAGCATCAAGCTGCTGGTGCCGGAGGGACGCGAAGGACAACTGTATCGCTGGGTGGCGCTGCTCACCGGCTCCAAGAACGCGCTCAAGGGTGTGGGGTTCTTTCTCGGTGCCGTGCTGCTGGCGACGCTGGGTTTTCGCGGCGCGGTCGGCGCCATGGCGGCGGGCCTCGCGGTGGTATTCGCGGCGGGCCTGCTGCTGCTCGACAGCCACCTCGGCAAAACCAGTTTCAAACCGAAATTTCGCGATCTGCTGTCCGGCAGCGGCCCGGTGAATCGCCTGTCGGCGGCACGGTTTTTCCTGTTCGGCGCGCGCGATGTCTGGTTCGTGGTGGCGCTGCCGGTGTTTTTGCAGGCGGAATTGGGCTGGAGCTTTATGGCGGTCGGCGCTTTCCTCGCCTGCTGGATATTCGGCTACGGCGCGGTGCAGGCGCTGGCGCCGCGATTTACCGGCCGCGGTCGCGTACCGGATGGCCGCAGCGCGCTGGTCGCGGCGCTCGCGCTCGCCGCGCTGCCCGCCGCCATCGCGCTCTGACTCGCGCACTTCAATCCGGGTTGGGTGCTGGTGACGGGCCTGTTCGCGTTCGGCGTTCTGTTCGCGCTCAATTCGGCGATCCACTCCTACCTGATCGTCAGCCATGCCCGCGCCGATGGCGTCTCCCTCAATGTCGGGTTCTACTACATGGCCAACGCCGGCGGGCGCCTGCTCGGCACCGTGCTGTCGGGCTGGGTCTATCAGGTCGCCGGACTCGCCGCCTGCCTGTGGGTCTCCAGCGCCCTGGTGGTCGTCGCCTGCGCGCTGTCCACGCGGCTGCCAAGGCGCGTACTCCCTGCGCGGGACGGCGTCCGATAGCCGTTACGCCCTGTACCACCCTCCCCACGATACTGCCCGGCGGCCAGTTTGGTATGCTGCCGCCCCCAATTGAGCCAGCGCTTCGAGGCCATGATGTCGATCGAGAACCACACCCTGAGCAACGAATTTCCCGAACTCAGGAAAAGATTCACACCCTCAAAACCAGTGACCATCACTTCGCCCGCCGCTTGACGAATACAACGATCTGGACCGGGAAGTGCGCCGTCTCGAAGGTGAAGGCAGCCCCAAGGCCGACGAGACCATGGAAGACATGAAGAAAAAGCGGCTCGCGCTGAAGGATGAGCTCTATAAAATGCTGATGGCCTGATAGCCGCCTGATCACTTGCAGCAGCTTTTCAACAAGCTGCCAGGGCCAGGGCTCGCACGTTTCGACATATTTACCAGCCGTCTGCCAGCCGTCGTCATTCCCGCGCACGCGGGAATCCAGATGTCGCGATATCTCCGGCTCCGGTGGCGCCGGGCGGAGGTCCGCGTGGGCACGCTCCGCTTTGCCCACCCTACGACGCTGCTGCGGGATTATCTGCTTGGGTGCGCGGTGTTTCAGAGTCCGCGGCACCTGAACCCCCGCCTGCGCGGGGGTGACGGCGACTACGTTGCGCGGGGGTGACGGGGATCCAACCACTGTCATTCCCGCGCCCGACGGCAAGGACGGAGCCGCCATATTGCGCGGCGTTTCAGGGTCCGCGGCACCTGGCCCCCCGCCTGCGCGGGGGCGACGGCGACTACGTTGCTCAGGGGTGACGGGGATCCAACCACTGTCATTCCCGTACCCGACGGCAAGGGCGGAGCCGCGATCCTGGCGGATGCGCTGGCGCTTATCCGCCCTGCGCAGGGCGATGTCCCGCACCTCGCACCCCTGCCCCGATTTTGCTAGATTCCCGGGCCGGTGCCGGCAATGGCGCCCGTTTCCCGACCCAGAGCAGCCGATGAGCCAGATCCAGTCCCGCGTCAATCCGCGCGCGGCGTCCTTCGCCGCCAACACCGATCACTACCAGGGCCTGCTCGATACCCTGCGCGGACGCCTGCGGGAAGCGGCCAGCGGCATCCGCGAGGCCCACATTGAGCGTCACCGCGCGCGCGGCAAGCTGCTGCCGCGGGAGCGCATCGACCGCCTGATCGACCCCCACACGCCCTTTCTCGAACTCTCGCCGCTCGCGGCCTGGGGCCTGTACGGCAACGAAGTGCCGGCGGCGGGCGTCGTCACCGGCGTCGGCCAGGTATGCGGCGTGCACTGCATGATCATCGCCAACGACGCCACCGTGAAGGGCGGTTCGTTTTTCGAGACAGTGAAAAAGCATGTGCGCGCCAGAAATCGCCGAGCAGAACCGGCTGCCCTGCATCTATCTGGTGGACTGCGGCGGCGCCCACCTGCCGGAGCAGGACCGGGTATTCCCGGACAAGGAGCACTTCGGCAACACGTTTTACCGCCAGTGCCGCATGTCGCAGCAGGGCCTGCCGCAACTCGCGGCGGTGTTCGGCGGCTGCACCGCCGGCGGCGCCTACATCCCGGCGCTTGCCGATGAAGTCATCATGGTGCGCGGCAATGCGCGCATCCATCTGGGCGGGCCGTCCATCGTCAAGGTGGCGATCAACGAAGTGGTGGACGGCGAGACGCTGGGCGGCGCCGAGATGCACAGTCGGGTGTCCGGGGTGAACGACTATCTGGTGGACGACGAGCCGGCGGCGCTGGCGCGGCTGCGGGAGATCGTCGCCAAGCTCAACTGGCCGCGGCGCTGCCACGCCGATATCCGCCCGGTGCGCCCGCCCGCCTACAGCCCCGACGAGATTGCCGGCGTCATCAGCGCGGACCCCAAGGTGCCCTACGACGTGCGCGAGATCATCGCGCGCCTGGTGGACGGCAGCGATTTCCAGGAGTTCAAGCCGATTTACGGCGATACCCTGGTGTGCGGCACCGCGCACCTGCACGGTTACCCGGTGGGGATTCTGGGCAACAACGGCGCGCTGTTCTCGGAGTCTTCCCTCAAGGGCGCGCACTTCATCGAGCTGTGCAACCAGCGTCAGACGCCGCTGCTGTTTCTGCACAACATCACCGGCTTCATGGTGGGCACCGAGGCCGAGCGTGGCGGCATCGCCAAGCACAGCGCCAAGATGGTCTACGCCCGGCCAACCCCGCGTGCCGAAATTTTCGGTGATCGTCGGCGGCTCCTACGGCGCCGGCAACTACGGCATGGCCGGGCGCGGTTTCGCCCCGCATTTCCTGTTCGCCTGGCCCGGCGCGCGCTGCGCCACCATGAGCGCCGACATCGCCAGCAACGTGATGCAGGAGCTGCGCCGCGCCAGCATCAAGCACGACGATGCCGGCCTGGCCGAGGATCTGCGCCGCATCGATGCCCAGGTGCGCGCCCAGTACGGCGAGCAGAGCGATCCCTACTACGCCACCGCGCGACTCTGGGACGACGGCATCATCGAGCCGGCGCAGACCCGCGACGTGCTCGGCCTGTGTCTGGCGCTGGCCGCGCTGCAACCCCTGTGACCGGCCCCGCGCCGGTCTATCGCATGTAAGGGCGGGAACCACTAGGAAAGACAAAATGGCGAAAAGGAAAAGAAGGAAGAGCTCCAACTCTGGCGCGATAGGCGGAGTAATCGTAGCGGGCCTAATCATTTTGTTTGCTGGCATACCAAAGGAACTTTGGTATGCCATCGCCGCCCTGGTCGCGCTCTCCATAACCGTGGCGGCATATTACGCATATGCTCGCCACAGAGAATTACAGAACGGTGCGAGGTCAACCGACCAGGAATCCGTAAAACAGACAGCCACCTCAACCGCCGCTCCGCGCACCAGCAAATCACGAGTTCAACCCCAAGCATTTAATGCACAACCCTTACGTGACGACGAACCTATAACTGTAACGATCACCGCTACACCCGTCGCATCGATATACCGTGTTCCTGCTGCACCCAAGGGATTCGGCACAGCGACGTGGATTCCCTACGGCCAAGCGATCGAAGTCGCTGGCATCACTATTCCCGGCGGCATGATCTACTTTGGGACGTCACTGAAAACCGCGTTTGGCGCCGATGATCCGTGCCTTATCAACCCGTCCAAATCGGTCAGTTCCCATGGGGACTACACAGAACGAGCGATGGGTTACTGGCCCAGCTACTCGGAAATCTCCGGCACCGCACGCCGTTCTTACTTGAATTGGCTTGCTGGCGGCAGGCGTGATCCGGAAGCCGACATCGGCTACGTGTTCCTGTTCTTCTATGGACTTGAACGGCGCGCTATCATCGATGCAAGCACGGATCCGACGGTAAAAGCGGAATGGCCTAGCATCGAGCAAGAAATTCGGCGCTTGCTGAAAATCTATAGTGAAAAATCGAACTCGTTCCGCCGTTACGCCAGCGAGCTACTCGACTGGATATCGCTAACCGAGCCTCCGACAAAGCTTTACCAGCAGCCGGTGCCAGCATTCCCCAAAACCTTTGAATTGCCTCTCTACGTGCGATTGGCTCTCGGACAGGCGGCAGTGGACGGCGCTCCGGTGCCCACACATCTTGCGCTCAGCTGGGCGAAGCTCGACCCAAATATCTCTCTGCGAACACCGGCGATTCGTTGCGCTGAGCAATTCGAAAAACTCTTTGCGCAGAAATACGGAGCGACTTATGGCGAGGGCATTGTGCTACCTCGTAACCGAACGAAGCTCAAAATGGTCTACCGACCAGCGTCGGCTGGATTCCAAGGCTACGGTGAAATCAAACGCGCTTTCGGCGACACCCCTGACATAACAGCACTCACTGCACCGTTAAAGAAACTACAACTGGTTGTCGAATCCACCATTAAGGACTTGGAGCCATACAGCAGGTACATCGGCAGGAATCCAGACGCGAAAACCTCTCTGGAGGGCATTCTTCATCTACCAGTAATCCTGTGGCCTGAGAGCACCCAAAAGGCCTTGCAAGAGCTGAAAATGCGCATAGGGACTGGCATGGCGGCAATATCCTTCCAGAACTTGCTTACGACACTGGCGAATACGACAATTCTCACGAAGAATCAGACCCGCACGCTTGCAGCGGCACTGGAGTCTGAACACATTGGCATGGAGCCCGATATTCTCAACGGCTCAAAGTTGCCTGGCCCAGCAGAAATGGTGGTGTTATTCGCTATACCGGCTGGTGAGCCGGCTAGCAGCGCAACACCCGCCTACCAAGTGGCATTACTGACTCTTCAGCTCGCTTCAGGCGTGGCCACGGCCGATGGCGAGTTCAGCGCGAGCGAGATAGGCCACCTGCGTGAGCAAGTTCAATCGTGGACGCACCTTACGCCCAATCACATTCGCCGATTGGTGGCACACCTGCGCCTCCTGATCACCACTCCGGTATCGCTAGCGGCGCTCAAGAAGAAACTCGAGCCGCTAGAAGCTACCTCAAAGGAGATGATCGCCGTGTTCATGGCGACAGTGGCTCAAGCCGATGGGACCGTATCGCCCGCCGAAGTGAAGACGCTGGAGAAAGTCTACAAAGCACTCGGTGTGGAGCCCCAGAAAGTTTTCAGCGACCTCCACGCGGTGACGTCCGGCACCAAAGCATCGGTGGCAACCACTACTGAGATCGAAAAGACTGGCTTCAAGCTGGACCCCGCACGCATCGCCGCACTGCAACAGGACACCGAAAAGGTCTCCGCACTCCTGACCAGTATTTTCAAGGAAGAGGAAGTTGCAGTTACGTCCGTACCCGAGCCAGAAATCGAGGCCGAAGAAGAGATTGAAGTACCAAAGGGTATCTTGGGCTTGGACGAGCCGCATACCGCTTTGGCTCGCATGTTGCTCTCGCGGCCACAGTGGAGTCGAGAGGAGCTGCTTGACCTGGCGGCCGACCTGGATTTGATGCTGGATGGCGCGATCGAGCATATTAATGAGGCGGCCTTCGAGGCACACGACATTCCATTTACCGAAGGCGATGACCCAATTGAAGTCAATGCCGAAGTCCTGGAGAAGATCGACGCATGACAACGCCTATCCGCCCGAAAGACCGCGATGCGGTCATCCAGTCTCTGCGCGCAGGCGTGGTGCCCCGTACCGGCCAGCACCTGATTCAGGTCGGTCGTACCCGTGAAATCGAGACGCTGGTCAGCGACATCGACCGTATCGCAGACGGCGGCTCGGGCTTTCGCATGGTCATTGGCGAATACGGCGCAGGCAAGACATTCTTTTTGAACTTGGTCCGTGCCGTCGCCCTGGAAAAGAAGCTGGTCGTCGCAAGCGCAGACCTGAACCCGGACCGGCGTCTACATGCAAGCGGTGGCCAGGCCCGATCTCTTTATGCGGAACTGATGCGCAACCTATCCACTCGGACCAAACCCGACGGGGGAGCGCTAAGCGGCATCGTCGAAAAATTCATCGCTACCGCCAAGTCGGAGGCAAAGGCGGCTGGGCAATCAACCGAGGCAATCATCCGACAGAAACTCGACCACCTTACCGAGTTGGTGAATGGCTACGACTTTGCGGATGTCATCGCCACCTACTGCCGGGGTTTCGAAGAAGGTGACGAACACCTGAAGTCCAACGCCGTCCGCTGGCTGCGCGGCGAATTCACTACCAAGACCGACGCGAAACAGGCGCTTGGCGTCAGGACGATCGTCGACGACGCTGCGATGTACGAGCAGTTGAAGCTCATGGCGCGCTTCGTTCGCCTGGCCGGCTTCTCGGGTCTGCTGGTTTCACTCGACGAACTCGTCAACCTCTACAAACTGGCGAACACCCAGGCACGCAACGCCAACTATGAGCAAATCCTGCGCATCCTGAACGACTCGTTGCAGGGTACGGCGGTAGGGCTTGGCTTCGTGTTCGGCGGCACACCGGAATTCCTGCTGGATACCCGAAGAGGCCTTTACAGCTATCCAGCGCTGCAAAGCCGTCTGTCACAAAATACTTTCGCTGCTGGCGAACTGGTAGACTTCAGCGGCCCGGTCGTTCGGCTGTCGAGTCTCATGCCCGAGGACTTCTATGTGCTGCTGGATAAAATTCGCCATGTGTATGCCGGTGGGGATGCATCCAAGCACCTACTCCCCGACCAAGGCATCGTCAGCTTCATGGAGCATTGCTCAAAGAGGATCGGCGACACCTACTTCCGAACCCCGCGTACCACCATTACGTCGTTTATCAACTTGCTCGCAGTTTTGGAGCAGAACGCGGACGCTTCATGGCACGATCTGCTGGGCGGAATAGCGCTTTCTGCCGACACTGGCGGCACGGCTGACCTATCTATCGACGCTGACGAGGATGACGAGTTCGCATCGTTCAAGCTATGACTTTGCAGCCTATGTACTCAGAGAGTCGGTTCCATGTCCGAAGCCAGCTCCTCCTTCCATCTGCTCGACGCGCGCATCCAGCGCTTCATTTGGGCCGAGGGCTGGGAATCCCTGCGTGACGCCCAGGAAGCAGCAATCCCGCTCATCGTCAAAGCCGACTGCGACGTCATCGTTGCGGCGGCCACCGCTGCCGGGAAGACCGAGGCCGCATTTTTTCCCGCGCTGACTTACCTAGTGCAGGCTGAAAAACCGGGCCTCATTGTCTACATCAGTCCACTGAAGGCGCTTATCAACGACCAGTTCGGGCGGCTCGACAGGCTGTGCGACCAGCTGGAGGTTCCGGTTTGGCCTTGGCATGGTGACATCAGCGCATCCACCAAGACAAAATTCCTGAACAAAAGCAACGGCGTGCTGCTTATCACACCGGAATCCCTCGAAGCGATGCTCTGCAATCGAGGATCCTCGATCAGAAGCGTATTCGAGCGGGCAGCGTTCTTCGTAGTCGACGAGCTGCATGCCTTCATCGGGTCGGAGCGCGGAAAGCAGCTCCAGTCCTTGTTGCATCGCATAGAGCGAGTGATTGGACGCAGCGTGCCGCGCATTGGCCTCTCCGCGACCCTCGGAGATATGAGCCTCGCCGCCGAATTTCTTCGGCCTGGCAAAGGCTCCTCTGTCAAGCTGGTGGAGTCCAAATCCGCTGGGACTGAACTGAAGATTCTGATGAAAGGCTACGAAGAACCGCTCGTCGTCCTCCCGCAAGATACACAAGACTCACCAGAACCAACCACGCCTTCCCTGATTGCCACGCATTTATTCAAGAGTCTGCGTGGCTCGAACAATCTCATATTCCCGAACTCGCGCCGCGAGGTAGAGCGGTACACGCACCTTCTGAACACGCTTTGCCTGCTTCAGAAGGTGCCTAACGAGTTCTGGCCCCACCACGGCAATTTATCCAAAGAGATTCGCGCTGAAACTGAGGCCGCTCTGAAACAGAAGGAGTATCCGGCGACAGCCGTATGCACGAACACGCTGGAACTCGGTATCGATATTGGCGCGGTCAAGAGCGTAGCCCAAATTGGACCGCCACCATCCGTTGCCAGCCTGCGCCAACGGCTCGGTCGTTCGGGGCGCCGTAAAGGAGAGCCCGCTATTTTGCGCGGCTACTGTATCGAGGACGCGCTGGGCGGCCAACCGTCGCTTTCCACGGAGTTGCGTCTCGGCACTGTCCAGATGATTGCCATGATTTCGCTGCTCCTGGAGGGCTGGTTCGAGCCTCCCGTGCCGAACGGCGCGCATCTATCGACACTGGTCCAACAGATGCTGTCAGCGATTGCCCAGCATGGCGGCGCGACCATCGGAGAGCTGTACCTCCTGCTGTGCGCACCCGAAACACCCTTCGCTGGCGTATCGAAGGAAGAATTTGTAGGACTGGCGCGGCACTTGGGGCTGAAGGAGCTGCTGATGCAGGATTCGTCCGGCATTTTGCTGCACGGCCGAATCGGCGAAAAATTTGTCAACCATTACACTTTCTACGCCGCCTTTACCACCGATGAAGAATTCCGCGTGGTCGCTGCGGGCAAGGCGCTCGGAACCATCCCGGTGTCGCAGATGCTCACCACCGGCCAGCGCATTCTTTTTGCTGGCAAAACCTGGCGGGTTGACGAAATCGACGAGCCCCAGAAGACCATCTTTGTGATACGAACCTCCGGTGGTGTACCGCCATCATTCTCGGGCGGGGTCGGCCGTACCCACACACGAGTGCGGCAGCGCATGCGCCAACTGTTGGAGGGAGATGACACTCCCGCGTTCTCGGATGAGGTCGTGCGCCGCTTCCTGACGGAGGCCCGGCGGAACTATGCCGCGCGTAACCTGACGCAGGAGTTCGTCGTGAATCAGGGCAGCGCCATTTTGTTCCTGACATGGCTTGGAGATGCAGCTAACGAAGCTATTTCCTGCCTGCTGATCAGGCGGGGTATAACTGCAACGCCGGCGGGTCCTGGCGTAGAAATTCAGAAAAACAAGCACACTATCGAAAAGGTGCTGGATGTGCTGATTGACGCCGCCGTTGACGAGCCCCCGTCTGCCGACATGCTGCTTGCTGACGTCAAAAATCTTCAGCGGCAAAAATGGGACTGGGCACTACCAGAAGCACTTTTTTACACAAGGCTTACGCCAGTCTCTACCTCGATATTGAAGAGGCCATCGAATGGTGCAAGAAGCTCCGTCAGTAACGCAAGCCCACTGGACTGGATCTATGGCGCCGGGAAATGTACGTCTGCCAGCAACCCTTGATTGGCGTATCAACCTCGCACCTAACGCCCGATTTTGCTAGATTCCCAGGCCAGCACTTACGCCGTCTCCATAACCAAGAGCATTCGATGGACCAGCTCCAATACCGCATTAGCCAGCGTGCGGCATTCTTAGACGCCAAGCTCTGGGACGACGGCATCATCGAGCCGGCGCAGACCCGCGACGTGCTCGGCCTGTGTCTGGCGCTGGCCGCACTGCAACCCCCTGTGACCGGCCCGGCGCCGGTCTATCGCATGTAACGGACATAAATAATGTTTGCATCCCTGCTGATCGCCAACCGCGGCGAGATCGCGGTCCGCATCATCCGCACCTGCCGCAAACTCGGCATCCGGCCGATCGCGGTCTATTCCGAGGCGGATCGCGATGCGCTGCATGTCCGGCTCGCCGACGCGGCGTTTGCGATCGGCCCGGCGGAAAGCGCGCGCTCCTACCTCAATGCCGCCGCCATCGTTGCCGCCGCGCAGCGCGCCGGGGCTGAGGCCATCCACCCGGGGTACGGCTTTCTCGCCGAGAGTGAGGCGCTGATCGCCGCCTGCGAGGCCGCCGGCATCGTGTTCGTCGGCCCTCACCGCGAGGCGATCCGCGCCATGGGCTCGAAGATCGAGTCAGGCCATCGCCGAGCGCGCCGGGGTGCCGGTGGTGCCGGGCTATCACGGCGGCGCCCAGGATGCGCCCACCCTGACGCGGGAGGCGGCGCGCATCGGCTTTCCGCTCCTGATCAAGGCCAGCGCCGGCGGCGGCGGGCGCGGCATGCGCCGGGTCGAGCGCGCGACGGACTTCGCCGAGGCCCTGGTGCAGGCCCGCGCCGAGGCGCTCGCCGGTTTCGGCGATGACCGGGTGCTGCTTGAAAGACTGGTAACCGCGCCGCGCCATATCGAGGTGCAGATCGCCGCCGACCGCCACGGCCGGGTGGTGCATCTGTTCGAGCGCGAGTGCTCGATCCAGCGCAATCATCAGAAGGTGATCGAGGAAGCGCCGGCGGCGTTCATCTCCGCGCAGCAGCGCGCGGCGCTCCACACCTACGCCGTCGCTCGCGCGGGTGATCGACTTACGACTCCGCAGGCGGCGGAATTTCTGCTCGACAACGACAGCGGCGAAATTTATTTTCTGGAAATGAATACGCGGCTCCAGGTGGAGCACCCGGTCACCGAGTACGTCACCGGACTCGACCTGGTGGAATGGCAGTTGCGCAGCGCCGCCGGCGAACTCCTGCCCCTGACCCAGGAGCAAATCACCTGTACCGGCTGGGCGATCGAGGCGCGTGTCAACGCCGAGGACCCCGCGCGCGGTTATCGGCCCGGCACCGGCACCATCGCGCTGTACGACGCACCGCGGGCGACGGCATCCGGGTGGACAGCGGCGTCGGCGCGGGTTCCGTGGTCACACCCCATTACGATTCATTGCTCGCCAAGGTGATCGCCGGCGGCGCCGACCGCGAGCTGGCGCAGCGCCGGCTCGCGGCGGCGCTGGGGCAGTTCACGCTCAGCGGCCCGGTCACCAACCTCGCCTTCCTGTACGACATCCTGCGCCGGCGCGCCTTCAGCGCCGAGCCCCTGACCACCGGCTTTCTCGACACCCAGTTTCCCGGCGGCTGGAATGCGCCTGTCACCGCACCGGAAACCGTGCTGTTGGCCGCGCTGGCCCAGCGATGCTGATGGAAGCCGAGTGCCGGGACTCGCCTGGCGCAGCCTCGGCGCCTTCCGTCTGCTGGAGCCCGCGGGCGTCCGCGGCGAGCCGGGTCGGCTGGCCGATGCCGGGGAAACCATTCATGAGATCGGCGTGCGCGGCCGCAATGGCAGCTACGAACTCGAATGCGGCGCGCACGCGTTCGCGGCGACCGCGCGCTGGGCCGAACCCGGTGTGCTGTGCGTCGAACACGCGGGCCACAGCCAACGGCTGACGGTGCACCGCAACGGCGATCTGCTGACCCTCGACATCGCCGGCGCAGTCGTCACCCTGCGCGTCGTCACACGCCGCGAGACCGACGCCACCAAAATCGGCGGTCACGGCGACCACCGCATCACTGCGACATTGCCCGGCCAGTCGCTGAAGTGCGTGCCCCGGGGGCTGCTCCCGCCGATCGGCGACAAGCGCGCGGACCGGCGAGGGCGGCGCTGGTGGTACTGGGATTCGATGCGGAAACTAGACTGCGACCCCTCGCCGCCGGCCGGGCCGACAGGAGTTTTCCGGCCGCTGTCGGGAGTCGGGCTGTTGGCCTGCGCGGTCGGCGAGCCCAGCGGGCGTCGGGGGGCGGCGCGCTGCGCTTTGTCAGTCTGGTCGGTCGCGAACTGGAGCCAGGGTGCGAGGCTGGAAAGCGAATTGTGCGCCGATACCAACACCATTTCCGTTCCATCGAACCATTGAGCGAGGCCCGAACATGACCATCAACCAACTGTATTTTTCCGACGAACAAAACATGCTGCGCGAGCAGATCCGCCGCTTTGTGGAACAGGAAGTGGTGCCGCACGCCGAAGCCTGGGAACTCGATGGCTTCGTGCCGCGCGCGGTGCTGAAAAAAATGGGCGACCTCGGTTTTCTCGGCATCCGCTACCCCGAGGAATACGGCGGCAGCAACATGAATACGCTGGGCAGCGTGATCCTGGCCGAGGAACTGGGCCGCTCCACCTTCGGCGGTTTCGCGGTCACCGTCACCGTGCACACCGACATGGCCTCGCCGCACCTGGCCAACTTTGGCAACAAGGCACAGCAGGACAAATACTTTCCCGACCTGATCGCGGGCCGCAAGATCTGCGCGGTGGGCGTGACCGAGCCCGACGCGGGTTCCGATGTCGCCGGCATCCGCACCACGGCGGTGGCGGACGGCGATCACTATGTGCTGAACGGCAGCAAGATGTTCATCACCAACGGCGTCAAGGGCGATATCTATTTCATCGCCGCCAAGACCGACACCCAGGTCAAAAGCTCGCGCGGCATCACCATCTTCATCGTCGAGAAAGGTACGCCCGGCTTCAGCGTCGGCCGCGCCCTCGACAAGCAGGGCTGGCGCTGCTCCGACACCGCCGAGCTGGTATTCGACAACTGCCGCGTGCCGCGCGAGAACATCCTGGGCGAATTGAACAAAGGTTTCTATTCGATCATGCGCAACTTCCAGAACGAGCGCACCGTGCTCGCCGCGCAATCCATGGGCGAAGCCGCGAAAGCGCTGGAAATGACGCTGCAATACGTGCAGGAACGCAAAGCCTTCGGCGCCACTCTGTGGGACAAGCAGACGATCCGCCAGCGCCTCGCCATGTTGCAGGCCAAGGTCGAAGCGGGACGGCAACTGACCTACCACGCCGCCTGGCTCGATGCCCAGGGCGAGGACGCGGTCAAGGAAGTGTCGATGGCCAAAGCCTATTGCTGCGAACTGGTGAACGAAGTCGTGTACACCTGCCTGCAATTCCACGGCGGTTTCGGTTACATCCGCGAAAGCGCCATCGAGCGCATGAGCCGCGACGCCCGCGTGCAGAGCATCGGTGGCGGCGCCACGGAAGTGATGCTGGAGGAGATCGCCAAGCGGTCGGTGGTGGTAAGCTGAAAACCGGAATCAGCAGCAACGCGACATGAAGAACGATCGGCGATCCAGAAACTGGTGCGCCAGCACTATCCAGATGTCCAGGCGATTTACCGCTTCGGCTCTGCCGGGACCGCGTACGAGCGGACCGACAGCGACTGGACATCGCGCTGCTGCTGCCACCGGACAGCGCCCGTCGCGCCGGCACTCTGGCACTCGGCGATCTGCATCTGGCACTCCGAAGCCGCCCTGTCCCGCGACGTGGACTTGATCAATCGCGGCTGGCGCCGGCCATGCTTCAGGCGCAGATCGTCGTCACCGGCACGCGCATGTTTTGCACCGATGCCCTGCTGGCCGATGAATTCGAGCTACTGGCACTCGCGCTTTATCAGAAGCTGAATCAGGAGCGTGCCCGCATCGTCGCCGAAGGGCTGCGCAGCGGGAGTTTTCTCGCGCCATGAGCGATGTGGTACTGCACAAAAAAGTCAGTATCGAGCGCTGCCTGCGGCCCACAGGGAAAAATAATGCGTAAACAAGGAAAAATCGTGCGCTGGAAAGACGACAAGGGTTTCGGGTTCATTGAGCCATCAGGTGGCGGCAAACAGGCGTTCGTTCACATCAAGGCCTTTCACGGCGGCACGCGCAGGCCGGCCAACGGCGATGAAGTCAGCTACCTGGAATCCCGCGACAGTCAGGGCCGCATAAAAGCCGAGCACGTGCAATTTCTCACAGCAAAGTTTGCGCTTGGCTCGGCATCCAGGGCGCTTATGGCAGCGCTTTTTCTGGTGGCGTTGGCCGGCGGCGTCGCGCTCGGGATATATTCGTCGCCCATCCTTTGGCTGTACTGGGCATGAGTGCTCTGACTTTCTGCTTTTACTTCATCGACAAGGAAGCAGCACAGAACGGGCGACAGCGCACTCCGGAGCGCAGGCTGCACCTGTTGGCACTGGCTGGCGGCTGGCCGGGAGCACTGTACGCCCAGCAACTGCTTCGGCATAAATCGAGCAAGGAATCGTTCCGTGCGGTCTTCCGGGTTACCGTCGGATTCAATCTTGCCGGTCTCGGATACCTGGCATCGGACTACGGTGGGTGGCTTGTAGAAATATTCCGGCAGTTGATGCGTTGAGTGCCAGCGATCCGCGCAGCGGATTGTCGCGGTGGGTTCGCGCGAGCGCTGCGTGTCATGGAGCACTTTCACAATATGCTGGCACCTCAACCCGGCCCGCAGCGGAGGTTTGCCACGTTGTCCGGTCGTCTGTGCGCCCTATCAAATCCGATCGACGCCGCGGATAGTCGTCACGGGAACCCGACCAGCTAACCCAGCCCCTCCGCCTTCATGGTTGCCTGCACCGCGGGACGTGCCATCACCCGGCCCAGGTAGGCGCCGAGATTGGGCCAGGGCGACAGGTCGATCTTCATGAACCCCGCCCAGCCGAGCACAGTGGCGAGATAGCAATCCGCCACCGTAAACCCGCTGCCCATCAGAAATTGCTTGCCGGCCAGTTGCTGGTTGATGTAGCCCAGTCGCCCCTGGAGATTTTCCAGGGCGATCTTTCTGGCTGCGTCCGGCAGCGCGGGATTGAACAGGGGGCCAAAACCCTTGTGCAGTTCGGTAGCGATAAAATTGAGCGTTTCCATCAGGCGGTAGCGCTCGGGCGTGCCGGCCGCGGGCGCCAGGCCGCTGCTTGGCTTCTGATCCGCGATCCACTGCAACAGCACCGCGCATTCGGTGAGATATTCGCCGTTGTCCAGCCGCAGACAGGGCACGGAGCCTTTCGGATTGATGGTGGTGAAATCAACGCCGGTCTCGGTTTTCTTGCTGGCGAGATCGACTTTCTCGAGTTCGACATTGAGCCCAGCTTCGCGCAGCGCCATGTGGGGAGCGAGCGAACAGGCGCCCGGGAAGTAATAGAGTTTCATGATCGATTCCTCAGCGGATGAATGGGGTATCGTGCGGCACCGCGGCGGGTACCGCGCCGGTCGGTCAAGACTACTCCTGCGCCGTGGCGGTTAACACACCGGATGAACACCGCCTGAAGATTCGCTGGCAGCGCAGCCGCATTGAGTCCAGCGCAATCCGGGCAGCCCCCCCGTCAGACTCGAGCGCGCTGACGCGTCGGCACCGTTACGGACTCGCTCGACAAGTCTGTAGCGCGGCGCCATAGCCGGGGCAGCCTGGCAAGCGCTGGCTCCAACGCGCGCGACGATGCCCCTCGCGGTTTTGGCTATGATGAACCCCGCCGCGACCAGAGCCTTTTCCATGCGCAAGATCGTCAAACGCTACCACCCGCCGGGCACGCCGCCCGGTACTCTGCTGCCGGCCGCGGAAGGCGCCGCGCCGGCCCGCATCCGGCTGCTGGAATACACTGCCGAGCGCTGCAAGGAGATCGCCGTCGAGTCACTGGACGACTGTCTGCCCTACCTGAAAACCCCCGCCGCCACCTGGATTCACATTCAGGGCGCGCCTTCGCCAGCGATGCTGAAGCAATTGGGACAGAAATTTGGTTTGCATCCGCTCGCACTAGAGGACGTACAAAACACCGGTCAGCGGCCCAAGTTCGATCCGCATCCCGAACATTATTTTCTGATCGCTGCACTGCCGCGCAGCGCGGACAATGAAATTCATATCGACCAGGTCAGCATCTTCCTCGGCCCCGGTTTTCTCGTCACTTTCACCAGCAACGGCGAGGACCCTTTCGAACCCGTGCGCAAACGCCTGCACGCCGAGTCCAGCCTGATCCGCGGTTATCCGGTGGGCTATCTGCTCTACGCCGTGCTCGATCTGGTGATCGATGCGGGTTTTCCGGTGCTCGAAAAACTCGGCGAGGAAATCGAACATCTGGAAGAGGCCGTGCTCGACAGCCCCTCCCGCGACACCGTCACAACCATTCATCATTTGCGCCGCAACCTGCTGGTACTGCGCCGCATGCTGTGGCCGCAGCGGGATCTGGTGAGCGCCATCCTGCGCGAAGAAAACAACCTCATCGATGAGCACACCCGCCTCTATCTGCGCGACTGCCACGACCACGCCATCCAAGTGATGGACCTGCTGGAAAACTACCGCGACATGATCACCAGCCTGATGGACATCTATCTGTCGAGCCTGAGCTACCGCATGAACGACGTGATGCGCACCCTCACCGTGATCGCCACCATCTTCATGCCGCTGACCTTCATCGCCGGGCTCTACGGCATGAATTTCGGCAACGGCAACCCGGCCGCGAGCCCGTTGGCGATGCCGGAACTCAACTGGTACTTCGGCTACCCCCTGGCACTCCGGGATCATGGTCGCCGTGGCGGGAGCCATGGGGCTCTACTTCAAGCGCAAGGGCTGGTTTTAGCCGGTTTTCAACGCGCTGCCGGAGCCTGTCCACGCCATCCGGGTCGATTCCCGTCGTTGATTTATATTCCAATAATCATTAGATTGTTTTCCCATGACAACCCGTACCATGAAAGACCCGCTCTACGAACAGGTCGCCCGCATCGGCAAGGCGCTGGCGAGCCCCAAACGCCTGGAACTGCTGGAGCTGCTCGCCCAGGGTGAAAAAACCGTCGAAATGCTGGCCGCCGCGCTTGCCATCGACCTGAAGCTGGCCAGCGCCCATCTGAAGGCGCTGGCGGCGGCGCGCATCGTGGCCAGCCGACGCGACGGCAAATACCGGTGGTATCGCTTGAGCGGGCCGGATGTCGCGCAGCTCTGGGTGCGGTTGCGCGACGTGGCGGAGACGCATCTCGCGGAATTGCGGGTTGCCCTGCACGCGATGGCCGGCGCTTCCGAAACCCTGGTGGCGACCGCGCGGGAAGCACTGCTGGCGCAGGCGCGCAGCGGCGCGATCGTCGTCATCGACGTGCGTCCCCGCGACGAGTACGACACCGCGCATCTGCCCTTTGCGCGCTCGCTGCCGCTGGCGGAGCTCGAAGCGCGGCTGGCGGAATTGCCTGCCGACAAGGACATCGTCGTCTACTGCCGCGGTCCTTTCTGTGTGTTCGCCGACACCGCAGTGCGGTTACTCACCGCCCGGGGCTACCGCGCGCGCAAGCTGCGCGACGGTGTGAATGAATGGCAGGCAGCGGGGCTGCCGCTGGCGCGCGTCGCAGCGGCCTGATCGGTTACTAACCCGGAGGCTCCATGGCAACCACTCTGTTCATCCTCAACGACGGCCCCTACGGCAGCGAACGCGCCTATAACGCACTGCGCCTTGCCGGGGCACTGGTCGGGCGAGCGGATCAAGCGGTGCGGGTGTTCCTCCTCGGTGATGCCGTGGGCTGCGCCCGCGCCGGACAGAAGGTCCCGGAGGGCTATTACAACCTGCAACTCATGCTGGGCAAGGTCGCCCGCCAGGTGAAGTGGGCGTCTGCGGCACCTGCATGGACGGCCGCGGCCTGCCGGATGCGGACCTGATCGAGGGCGCGCCGCGCTCGACGCTGGCCCAACTCGCCGACTGGACCGCCACGGCAGACAAGGTTCTGGTGTTCTAGGAGTCCGTCATGCCCGCGCAGGAGGCTGTGTGAAAGGGCATCGCAGGGTGGGTAAGCGGAGCGCACCCACCGAGAAAGCCACGCGCCCGCCGGTGGGATCGGAGCCGCGATCACGGCGGATGCGCTGGCGCTTATCCGCCCTACGCAAGGCGATGCCACCCTGCGGCGGGTGTTTCCGGCATTTGCGCCGTCCGTTGGCTTTTCACACAGCCACGCAGGGGGCATCCAGAACGCTTTGATGTCCTGGGGTTCCCGCCCCCACGAAGGCGGAGGCCGGTTCTGCGCGGGAACGACGACCAAGCGGTTTTCGGAGCACCCCCAAGGCTCGTTTTCCAATCTGACGTTGTGAGGAGACCGCCATGTTTTTCAAACAACTTGCGACCAAAGAAGCATCGCTTTCCTACTTCTTCGGCTGCGCCGGCCAGGGCAAGGCGGTGGCCGGCGATCTGGTGGCGGGCGACGAGTCTGTGTTGCGGGACTGTCCGGCCAGCCGTCCTCGACACTCGGCTTCGAGAAACGCTGGAATCCGGCGCTGGCGATGGACAAGGCCGCCTTTGTCGATGCGCTGACCCGGGACATCCCGCCGCGCCCGGCGGACATGGACGCCATGGTGCGCGCCAACCTGGGGCTCGCCGCCTGATGCAATCCGCGCCCGCCATCCGCCTCGGCCTGCGCGAGAATCTGGGGCAATTCGCGCTGCTGGTGCTGGTCAATGCCTTCGTCGGCGCCATGGTGGGCCTGGAGCGGAGCATCCTGCCGGCCATCGCCGAGCAGGAATTCCAGCTCGCCGCGCGCACCGCGGTCCTGTCCTTCATCGTGGTGTTCGGCATCACCAAGGCGCTCACCAACTACTTCGCCGGGCGTCTGTCCGACCGCTTCGGGCGCAAGCATGTGCTGGTGGCCGGCTGGCTGGTGGCGGTACCGGTGCCCTTCCTGCTGATGTGGGCGCCGAACTGGAACTGGGTGCTGGCCGCCAATGTGCTGCTGGGCGTGAGCCAGGGACTGACCTGGTCCACCACCGTCATCATGAAAATAGACCTGACCGGCCCCAAACAGCGCGGCCTGGCCATGGGGCTCAACGAGTTTTCGGGCTATCTCGCGGTGGCCGCGAGCGCGCTCGCCACGGGCTGGCTTGCCGCCCGCTACGGCCTGCGCCCCGAACCGTTCTGGCTGGGCGTGGGCTATGTCGCAATCGGCCTCGGATTGTCGGTATTGCTGGTGCGCGAGACCCGGCACCATGTCGCCCACGAGGTGCGCACTCACCACGGCGGCGATGCCACGCCGATACCGAGCCAGCGCGAGATCTTCCGCCGTGCTTCGCTGACCGACCGCAACCTGTCCAGCGTGAGCCAGGCCGGGCTGGTCAACAATCTCAACGACGGCATGGCCTGGGGACTGTTTCCGCTGTTTTCGCCGCGGGGGAATGTCGCTCCGCCAGATCGGCACGCTGGCCGCCATCTATCCGGCGGTGTGGGGCATCGGCCAGTTGTTCACCGGCGCCTGGTCCGACCGCATCGGCCGCAAACAACTGATCGTGTGGGGCATGTGGATTCAGGCCGGCGGCATCGCGGTGACCGCCGCCATTCAGAGCTTCGCGGGCTTTGCCGCCGGCGGGGTCCTGCTCGGCATCGGCACCGCCATGGTGTATCCGACATTGCTCGCCACCATCGGCGATGTTGCGCACCCGGCTTGGCGCGCGTCCGCGGTGGGCGTCTATCGGCTGTGGCGCGATCTCGGCTATGCGGTGGGTGCGTTGCTGGCCGGACTGGTCGCGGACGCCTTCGGCATTGCGCCGGCCATCTGGCTGATCGCCGGGCTCACCTTCGCTTCGGGCGCTCTGGCCGCGGTACGCATGGCGGAGACGCTGCCGGCGAAGCGCGGTACGGTCTGATCCGGACACCGCGACTGCCTATCCGGTCTCGACCCGCTCAATCGCCTTGCGCCCGTGGCGCTTCCACAGGTATTGTCCAGCTCCGCAAGTGTCCGCTGTTGCGGGGCAAGAGCCATCAAATGGAGGTCGCCATGCACGCGCAAACCCTCAAGCAGGAAGCGCTGGAATCGATCCAGAGGTTGCCGGACAACGCCGACATCGACGAGATCATGTATCGGCTCCATGTGCTGGACAAGCTGCGCAAAAGCCGCGCCGCCATCGAACAGGGCCAGGTCATCAGCCACGACGACCTGAAGCACGAAATCAATCAGTGGTGATTGTTTGGTCGCAGCCGGCGCGCGAGGACCTGCGCCTGATTCACCAGTACATCGCCCACGACTCGAAGCACTATGCCACCCGCGTCATCGGACATCGTCGACAAGGTGGAAATGCTGCTGACCCTGCCACGCCTCGGCCGCGTGGTCGCGGAAATCGCGGAACCTGACGTACGGGAAATCGGCATGTACTCCTACCGCATCCTGTACGAGGTCATCGGCGACACCGTCCACATCCACGGCGTCATCCACAGGCGCCGCAACTTCAAACCGGAAGATTTGCAGCGGTAGGATAAAAGTCAAAATCCGCGCAAACCAGGCGTTTGCCTTACGTCATCGCGAATCCGTGCCCATAACAACCGCGGCATTCCACGTCAACGCTCGATCCGCGCGTGCCGGGTTTCCGGCATCCGCAGATAGATCAGCAGCGACAGCGCGATACAGCCGCTGACATACCAGAAAAAACTGCTTTCACTCCCCACCGCCTTGAACCAGAGTCCGATATATTCGGCACTGCCGCCGAACACCGACACCGCGAGCGCGTAGGGCAGCGCCACACCCAGGGTGCGCACCTCGGTGGGAAACAGTTCTGCTTTCACCACGGCACTGATCGCGGTGTAGCCGCTCACGATCACCAACGCTCCACAGATCAGTCCGCAGGCGACCCAGCCGTTGCGGGTCTGCGCCAGGGTTTCGAGCAGCGGTACCGTGGCGGGGCACCGAGCACGCCGAAAGCGATCAGCAACGGGCGACGGCCGATGCGGTCGGACAATGCGCCGGCCAGCGGTTGCAGCAGCATGAAGAATGCGAGCGCCGCCGCCATGATGAGGGTGGCAGTCTGCCTGTCGAAGCCGGAGGTGTTGACCAGAAACTTCTGCATGCAGGTGCTGTAAGTGTAGAACGCCACGGTGCCACCGAGGGTCAGTCCGACCACGGTCAGACACTCGCGCGGGTAACCGATCAGGGCGCGCAGCGGGTTGCGCACGCGCGTGGCGGTCGTGAAGGCTTCTGTTTCTGCGAGTGAGCGCCGCAAGTACAGGGCCACCACGGCAAGTCCCGCACCAATCGCGAACGGAATGCGCCAGCCCCAAGCCTGCAGCGCCTCCGGGGCAAGTAGAAACTGCAACACGAGCAACACGCCGAGTGCGGCAAGCTGACCGAGAATCAGGGTCACATACTGAAAGCTGGAATAAAATCCGCGCCGTCCGGATTCCGCCATTTCGGTCAGGTAGGTCGCACTCGCCCCATATTCGCCGCCTACGCTCAACCCTTGCAGCAGCCGCGCCACCACCAGCAGCGCGGGCGCGGCGGGGCCGATACTGGCATGGCCTGGATTGATCACGATCAGCAGCGAGCCGCCGCACATCATCAGCACCGAGAGCGTCAGCGCCGCCTTGCGCCCCTGGCGGTCGGCGTACCAGCCCAACAGCAGGCCACCGAGCGGACGTATCAGAAAGCCCACCGCGAATACGGCGGCGGTGTTGAGCAACTGGGCGGTGAGATCGCCGGCCGGGAAAAAGGCTTTGGCGAAGTAGAGGGAAAAGGCGGAGTAGGCGTACCAGTCGTACCACTCGACCAGATTGCCGACCGAACCGCCGAAAATCGAGCGCAGCCGCGTCGGAGCCTGCGGCAGGGCCGATGCGCTGGCGACCTCGCCCGACGTCGCCGTCAAAGCACGACCTCGAAGCCCTCGAATTTGGGCGGCCCCAGGTACACGCCTTTCGAGCTGCCGGCGTTGGCGTGGGCTTTGCGAAAGGATTCGGAGCGGGTCCAGTCTTCGAAAACCGCGCGGGATTCCCAGACCGAATGGGAGGCGTACAGCGTGTGATCTTCCGCGCTCGCGCCGCGCAGCAGGTGAAACTCGCGAAATCCCGGCACGTCCGCGAGATAACTGTCGCGTGTGCGCCACATGTCCTCGAACGCCGCTTCCTGGCCGAGGGCAATGCGAAACCGGTTCATGGCAATAAACATCGGGCGTTCTCCTGGATGGCGCAAAAGTGACGGCGATTATAGGCCGACCAGCAAGGTGCCCGACATCGACATCCGGCGTCGCCGGCAACTCCCGAGCGTTATTACCGGGAGCTGACCGCTGCTTTCATCGACCGCGATACCGGGTGCCGGTAAAACCGGCGTTTGGCGATTTCCGTAGCGAGCAGATACAGCCCGACGCTGCCCAGGATGGCGGCCATGACGCGGCCCGGCAGCGGCACGAAACCGAACACCCCGACCCCCGGCGCTACCGCTGGCTGGCCGTGCGCGGCTTGGCTGCGGAACCAAGTACGCACGCGGCGACTCCCATGTGCCGACGTCAGAACAAGAACTATTGTTGCGTTGCGCGCCAACTACTTTGTGATTGTCGGCGGCGAACCGACTAAAATCGCCGCGCTCGCCCGCACGCTTTATCACGCCACTTTTCACTCTATACGGAATCCCTGCCTTGCTGCTGCAACTGAACCAGATCCATCTGTCCATCGGCCATCCACCCCTGCTCGCCAGCATCGACTGGCAGATCCGCAGCGGGGAGCGCACCGCGCTGGTCGGGCGCAACGGCGCCGGCAAATCGACGCTGCTGAAGATCATCGCCGGTCTCATCACGCCGGACGATGGCCGCATCATCAAGAGCAACGGCCTGCGCATCTCGTGGCTGGCGCAGGAGGTGCCCACCAAGCTCGAGGGCACCATTCGCGAGGTGGTGGCGGCGGGCTTCGGCGCGGTCGGCCAATGGCGCGAGCGCTATCAGATGCTGGTATGCAAGATGCCGCTGACCAACGCGGACGCGGACGAGCTCGAACAACTGCAAGGCGATCTTGATGCCAACGACGGCTGGCGTCTCGAACAGCGCCTCGATGCCATGCTGGACCGCCTCGATCTCGACCCCGATGCCCGCGTCGAATCACTGTCCGGCGGCTTCAAGCGCCGGGTATTGCTGGCGCAGGCACTGATCAACCAGCCCAATCTGCTGCTGCTCGACGAGCCCACCAACCACCTCGACATCCAGCAGATCGACTGGCTGGAAAAATTTCTGCTCGATTTCAACGGCAGCGTGGTGTTCATCTCCCACGACCGCGCGCTGGTGCGCCGCCTTGCCACCAACATCGTCGAGCTGGAACGCGGTGGCATCACCCATTGGCCCGGCGACTACGACCGCTACCTGACCGGCAAGATGGCGGCGCTGGAAGAAGAAGAACGCCGGGACGCACTGTTCGACAAGCGCCTGGCCGCCGAAGAAGTCTGGATTCGCCAGGGCATCAAGGCCCGACGCACCCGCAACGAAGGCCGCGTGCGCGCGCTTGAGGCGATGCGCCGTGAACGCGCGGAACGGCGCGAGCGCGCGGGCAACGTCAACCTCAAGGTGGACGCCAGCAATCGCTCCGGTCAACTGGTCATCGAAGCGCTGGATCTCCACCACGGCTACGGCGGCCGGCAGTTGCTCAACGGTTTTTCGACAGTGATTCAGCGCGGCGACAAGATCGGGATTCTCGGTCCCAACGGCTGCGGCAAGACCACGCTGATCAATCTGCTGCTCGGCGAGATAACGCCTGATGCCGGCACCGTCCGCCACGGCACTCGCTTAGAAATCGCCTATTACGACCAGCTCCGCGAAACCCTCGACGAAGACGCGACCCTCATGGACGTGGTGGCTCAGGGCCGCACCAGCATCACCATTAACGGCCAGGAACAGTCGGTGATGGGCTATCTCGGCGAATTCCTGTTCAGCCCGCGCCAGACCCGGGGGCCGGTGCGGGCGCTGTCCGGCGGCGAGCGCAATCGCCTGCTGCTGGCGCGCCTGTTCACGCGCCCGGCCAATTTTCTGGTGCTCGATGAGCCCACCAACGATCTGGATACGGAGACGCTGGAAATTCTGGAAAGCCTGCTGACCAACTATGCCGGCACCCTGCTGCTGGTCAGCCACGACCGCGCCTTTCTCGACAACGTCGTCACCAGTCTGATCGCTTTCGATCCCGACGGTGAAGTGCGGGAATACGTCGGCGGCTACAGCGATTACTTGCGTCAGCGCCCGGCACCGCCATCCCGCGAGAACGTCCCCCGCGATGCCTCACCACCGCCACCGACGGCATCGCCGCCACCCGCCAAGGTAAAGTTGAATCACAAGGAGCGGCAGGAGCTCGACGCCATCCCGGCGCGCATCGACGCGCTGGAAAACGAACACCGGCAGCTGCTGGAGACGATGAGCCAGCCTGGTTTTTACAGTCGGCCCGCGGCGGACATCACGGCGGCGAATACGCGCACCGCTCAGATCCAGCATGAACTCGAAACCATCGTCGAGCGCTGGGAAGTGCTCGAACAGCGGGCGTAACTGCTGGCATACCGCCCGCCGATGCCCGACAATTCCGCAGTCATCACCAATCCATCACAAGTCTGAGGAGGCAACCGTGGGCGGACCACTGACAGGTATCAAGGTAGTCGAAATGGCCGGTATCGGACCGGCGCCGATGTGCGCAATGATGCTGTCGGACATGGGCGCGGAAGTGATCCGCGTCGACCGTGTCCAGGATGCCGGACTCGGCATCGCAATGCAGCCCGAGTTCAGTTATCTGACCCGCGGCCGGCCGTCGATCGCCATGGACCTCAAGAACCAGGATGCCATCGCGACCCTGCTGCAACTGATCGACGGCGCCGATGTAGTGCTCGAAGGTTTCCGCCCCGGCGTCATGGAACGCCTCGTCCTGGGGCCTGATGTGTGTCTCGCGCGCAACCCCACGCTGGTGTTCGCGCGGGTCACCAGCTGGGGTCAGGAGGGACCGCTGTCCGCGAGCGCCGGCCACGATTTGAACTACATCGCTCTCTCCGGCGCCCTGCACGCGATCGGTCGCAGCAACGCCGAGCCGCCGGCGATTCCCCTCAACCTGGTGGGCGATTTCGGTGGCGGCACCATGTTTGTGCTCACCGGGATTCTTGCGGCGCTGCTCGAATGCAAAAGCTCGGGCAAAGGCCAGGTCGTGGACGCCGGCATGGTGGACGGCGCGCTGTCGCTGATGACATCCATCTACGGCATGAAAGCAGCCGGCATCCAGTCCGACAAGCGCGCCGAAAACATTCTCGACAGCGGCGCGCATTTCTACAATGTGTACGAAACCAGCGATGGCAAATACGTTTCGATCGGTTCGATCGAGAAAAAATTCTATGAAGAACTGCTGGAAAAACTGGAGCTGGATCCGGGGACGCTACCCAAACAGATGGATCGCAGCCAGTGGCCAGCGATGAAAGAAAAAATGGTGGCAATCTTCCGCACCAAAACCCGCGACGAGTGGTGCCGGATCATGGAAAACACCGACATCTGTTTTGCGCCGGTGCTGACGCTGGAGGAAGCACCGCGGTATCCCCACAACCGCGAGCGCAACGCCTTTGTCGAAGTCGCGGGCCAACTGCACCCGGCACCCGCGCCGCGTTTCAGCCGCACGCCCTCGTCGATCAAGGGCCCGGCCCCGCGTGCCGGTTCCAACACCGATGCCGCACTCGCGGCCTGGGGGATCAACAGCGCACAACTGGCGAGTCTGCGCGCGGCGGGCGCCATCGCTTAGCCGCTGGTCCGGAACCAGTCACCAGCAGATTGGCGACTGAAAACCAAAAAAGCCGGTGTTGGAAACAACACCGGCTTTTTTGTTGCCTGAATCAAATCAAGCCGGCGACGGCGTCCCCATGCGCAACCTGGCCGGCAGCAGCCAACGCGCGAGCGCGGGGAGAATCAGGATCGCGCCGAGCATGTTGGTCAGGAACAGGAAGGTGAGCAGGATGCCCATGTCGGCCTGAAACTTGAGCGACGCGAAGACCCAGGTGCAGACGCCAGCGCCGAGCGTCAAACCGATAAAGATCACGGCCTTGCCGGTCAGCTTCATGGCCTTGTAAAACGCCTCGTGGAGCGAGTCGCCTGTTTTCAAAAACCCGCTCATGGCGGCGTAGATGTAGATCGCGTAATCGACCCCGACCCCGACCCCCAACGCCATCATCGGCAAAGGTGTTCACCTTGAGGCCGATTTCCAGCATCACCATCATGGCGTTGCCCAGCAGGAAACAATCACCAGGGGAATGACGATGCACATGGTAGCGACCACCGAGCGGAACGCCAGCAGCGTCAGCAAAATGGTCACGCCATACACCCAGCCGAGCATGGGCTTCTCAGCCGCAGACACCGTCTGATTGGTGGCGCCGATGATGCCGACATTGCCCGCGGCGAGACGCAGCGCGGAAAGCGCTCCGGCGGGAGTCCGGCTCGGTACGCCTTGATGCCGGCGATGATGGTATCGATGGTCTCGGCCTTATGGTCGACGTGTAGATATGCACCGGCATGGCAGTACAGTCCGCGTTCATCAGCTCCTTGCCGCCACCGCCCAGCGTGAGGAGGGACGATGACATGCTGTAGCTGTTCCGGGACAACTCGTACCAGCGCGCGCTCCCCTCATTGTTGGCGGCCATGATGACTTTCATCGCCCGTGCGAGGGAGTCGACCGACTGCACGCCGGGAAGATTACGGGCGTACCAGGCGAATCGATCCATCTCCTTCATGATGTCGTAGTCCACGCAGGCATTGCTCGGGGCCTCCACGATCACCGACAGTTTGTCGACGCCGATCGAGAACTTCTGGGCAATCGCGTTTGCTGTCCAGGTTGTACCGGGCCTCCGGACGCAGCTCCGGAATGCCGGCATGAAGATCGCCGATCGCCAGCTCCCGGCCCTTGACGATACCGAACACGGTCAGCACGGTTACCAGCGCCAGAATGAACAACGCCGGCTTCGTCTCGGTGGCGCGCGCAATGAAACGCCACACAGGATCGCGCCGCACTTCCGATTCCCGATGCCGGCGCCGATAACCCTCGAGATCGTTAATTTTTACATAGGACAACATCACTGGCAGCAGAATCATCTTGGTAAACAACATGATCGCCATGCCGATACTGGCCGTCACCGCCGTCTCGCGCACGATACCGATTTCAATCAGCAGAATGGTGGCGAAGCTTACTGAGGTGGTAATAACCGCCAATGCCCCCGGCATCAGCAGCCGCCGGAAAGTGCGTTGCGCCGCCTCCATACTGTCCACGCCATGAGGAATCTCCGGCGCCGGAACCACAGGCCGCCCCTGGGCATCCGTATCCCCGCCATACATCACTTCGCCCATCCAGCCACTGATCATCTGGACGCCGTGACTGACACCGATCGCAAATACCAGGAACGGCACCAGGATCGACATGGGATCAGCCCATATCCCAGCATATCAAGGACCCTGAGCCCCACCACCGCCACCATGGATACCGTCGGGGCAGCAGGGACAAAATAACCGATCGGGTGTAAAACCAAAGCAGAATCGCGGTAATCACCAGGGTGATTCAAAGAAGGTCACTACATCCTGGCTCCATCGGCGATATCTCCGGTCGACTGGCAAACCCGATGATGCGCACATCGATGGCGTCCGTCTCGAATCGCGCGCGGATATTGCCTTCCAGATCGGCCGCTATCTTCTGGTAATCGAGGGGTTCGCGCGTGGTCGGATCGCGCTCGATCAACTCTGCCCGGATCAGGGCCCCGGAAAAATCATTGGCCACCAGGTTGCCGAGACGCCCGGACTTGATGATGTTGTTGCGGACGATCGGCATCCACTCCTCGGTGGGCCGAACTCCGCAGGGACTACGCTACCGCCCGAAAAGCCATCCTCCACCACTTCGATATAGCGGACATTCGGCGTGAAGATCGACGTCACTGTGGAGCGCGCGCAACTCCGGGCAGGAAAACACTTCGTCGGTGGCCAGCCTCATGGCCTCGAAAACTCGGGATTGAATATCGTGCCTTCCTTCTGAATCAGGGCGACGACGATCTGGTTTCCGGTGCCGAAATCGTCCTGATAATGCACGAGCGTCTTGATGTATTCGTGATTGAACGGCAGCAGCTTCTCGAAACCGGCGTCAACACGGCGTGAGGCGTGACGCCCATGAATGCGGTCAGGGCGGTGAAAAAGGACGAAATCAGGATACGGTTCGAAAACATCAGCCGTATCGTACGATCCATCAAGGTTTTCCTTCGTCATGGCATATACCCTTCGTAACGTTAAGCCGTGCTCTGAATGAGCGCGCCCCTGATCTCATGATGCTTGCTAGAGCGGAAAAATCTGCGCGCCGGCGTCACCGAACAGTAGCAACGAGTCAGCGCCCATTTTCTGGGCCGACACAAAGCCGTTGAATCCGGCGTAGGGGATTCGTTCCGCAGTCGCACTGCCGGCCTGGAGTCGGAAACGGGTGCCGCCGCTGCCGACGATAATGACCTCGCCGTCATCCATTTCGATCACATCATTGATATTGTGGTGACGCCGGTATCGATCGGCGTCCAGGTATTGCCGAGGTCAGTTGATCGAAAATGTGTCCGCGCAAGCCAGCCCAGCAACTCGCCCGGCCCAGCTGCCGGATACCGAAAACGATCCTACATAGGGCGATTCGATAACGCGCCCGTGGGAATCCGCAGGGTTGGCGGCCGCATTCTCCGCCTCGGCATCCCCGGCGGCATCAACATCATCTTCTTCCTCTGAATCGGCTGCTTGCTCTGCGTCGTCAGCGGAGTCCCGGTCGTCTTCAACCGCACTCTTTCGGGTCGGAAATGCAACAGCAGTACCCAGCTCACCCACAATCAGGAATCCGTCGCCGAGACGCTGGAATGCGTTGAAGTTGGCTCGGCTCCCTGTCCGCGGCCTCAAGCTGCTCGCGCAGCCTGTCCGTAGCCAGGGTTTTCCAGCTGACCCCACCGTCTTCGGTGACCAGCATCAGCGAAAATGCGCCAATCGCCCAGCCGTGAAGCTTGTCCGCAAAGTAAATATCCAAGGATCGGTTTGGGCAAATCGCCGCCGGGAATGACATCCCTCGTATTGAATCGTCCAGTTTTCGCCACCGTCCGTGGTGTGCAAAATGAGGGTGTCATGGCCGGCCGCCCAACCCTCCCGATCATCGACAAAGAACACCGTGGTCAACAACACCTGGACGGCACATTGGCCTGAACCCAAGTCTTGCCATCCTTCGAGATAAACGATGTTGCCATAGGCACCCACCGCGACCACACGATCCGACAGTCGGGCCTCGAATCGGTCAACAAGGCCTTACTTGGCAAGCGCCGACCGGATGGCGGGAATCCGTTTGGATTCCACCGCCTGAACGCTGCCGACCACACAGGCTGGCAAACGGCAGCAGGCTCGTCCAAGCCAGAGTGTCGAAAAATTTGACGACGCCTGCGCGCGGAAACCACTCGGCGGCCTGCGTCCGGTAATGGCGAGTTCCATGTTCTGTTCCCAGCGTCTGAAGTACGAATCTGCGTGTAGGCGTCGCATTACAGCCGGCATGGCGCAACTGTCTGGCAAGCAGCCTGCATGTACGATTTTTCTCTGTCTTTGGTCTTACGCTTGCGTTTCGCACACGTTATCCATGCCGGATTGACGGTCGGATTTGCGGGCCGACATGCCATGTCTTATTAGATCACGCACAACTATCCGATTTGCGACAATGCATTGCCGAGTCTACAACAGCCCGACGGGAGTCCGCCATGTTTCTTTGACGACAGACCGTACTCACTAACGGTTGTTGAAAAACTGCCGCGACAGTCGTCAGCCTGCTTGCGCGGCGCCACCCCGTGGCTTTTTCAGCAACCTGCCAACCGATCTCGCTTGAAATAAATGGCCAGGCATCCTGCCCGGCCATGGGAAATTCGGCGATCACCCTTCACAGGCGAAGGATGACCACGTCCAGGACTCAACATGCGCCGCGGCGACGAATTTCGCCGGTGTGAAGTAGTCGTCCGCAGCTGCGGAAGCTGAAGTCAGGTGCCGTTATCCTCGTTATCGAGGCCAGGGATGACCATGCGCCCCGCCTGCATGTCGTACTGGTTCTCGATCGTTGAGTCCATAACCCTGATCGTAGTACATGATGGGGTGGACTGTGCAACCGCCAGAGCTGGTTGCGGCGGTCATACATGTCGCCCAGCATGAACCACCAGCTGTCCTCGTCGAGGTACATCATCCGCACGCCGTAGTCGTGGGTGGTGCCTTCCTTGAGCGTACCTTTGAGCTTCCAAACCCGGTGCAGCTCGTAACGAACCAGATCCTGATTCAGGCGACCCTGCTTGGTGATGATGTCGGACACCTTGAGCTCATCGGCGTGCAGCTTATAAGCGTTGTAGGGCACATAAACTTCGACCTTGCCTTCCAGAAGTCCCGTGAAACGGTCGTTCGGGACCGTTGTACGCGAACTTCTGGTCGGTCGTGGCCAGGCCGTCGCTGGACGTCAGCGGGTTGTTCCGGAGACGATCTGCGGTGCCCGCTTGGCCCGGCGCTGGCCGGGGCTGCAAACTCCGAGCCTGCCGGAACTGACTCACGAAGCAAGCTGACCGGATCGCACCAACACCACCTGACCGGCCTGCTTGGCCGGCGCGGTGGTGGTCTGATAGTACTTCAGGCCGCCGCCGGGTGAAGCCGGATCGTAATTGGGATTGTCCCAGCTGTTGGCAGGATCGCTGTAGGGCCAGTTCTGCTGGACCGACAATTTGTTCACTTCGTAAGAGCCGCTGCTGGTCACCGGCGCAATGTTGTCCCAGCTGCTTTTCCAGGGAATCACCGGACGCGCCATAAGGTTGACAAGCGCCTGCGGCCCGTTCTTGGGAATCGGGAAGGCCCAGGCATTACGCGCGTTCTCAAAGCCTACCAACCCAGGAACTTGGTCGATATGACAACCTATGCGGCCACCGTTCTTCAGGGCCGCCTTGTGAGAGATGCGGAACACCGCCGATCGCCGGGTCGGGTAGATTTCATGAAGTAGTCCGGGTAGGTCTCGAACATCTTCTGCTGGCCCGGCGTCAGCTTGTCCGCATACTGCTTGTAGTTCGCAGCAGTAATGGTGAACACGGGTTTGTCGGCCGCGAAGGGATCCGGATGGAAAGTGCCGGGTTTGAAGCCCGCCGGCACCGGAATGGGCTCGTTCTTCCACCCGGAATGGTGCCTCGGCGTTGCCGGCGCGGATCGCGCCGGCCGGCGTCAATTCGGTGCCTTCCAGACCCAGCTTGGCAATTTCCGCCGCCGTGGGCTTTTCATTAACGTCTTAGCCGGGGCGGGGATGGCCGCCAGAGCGAACAGGGTTGCGCCGTGATGATTACTACTTGCTTGTAAATCGACATCAGCAAAATCCTCAGAAGCTGTATTTGAAGGTGGCAGCGATATTGTCGCGGTCATCCCAAACGCCTGCGGTGCCCAGCCAGGTCGTGTACGCCAGATCGAGGGACGTGGAGCTCAGATATTCGAACGTCACGCCAACAACCCCCGTGCGCTGGTTCTCAACCAGCGCTCCGCTGTTGAACGGCGTGTAACCTTCCACTCCGTGGGCGAACACAAAGCGCGGTTTGACATTCAGATTCCAGAACAGGTTGTTGTACTCGAACGATGCCACCGCCGTGTAACCCCAGGCGAACGGCGTGATCGGCCGATCGAGCTGATCGACACCCTTGAAACGGCCCGGGTCCACCAGAGTGCCCACCTGCGCCAGAGCGTTACCCCGAACACCAGCGGCAATCGCCGCATTCGCGTTGGCCAGGGTGATGCGGCGGTTCTCACCGTTGATGCGGTCGGTAGGATCCAAGTGATCCAGGTCGTCGATCCAGGAGAGCGCCCAGTCAAACACATAGTTCTGCTTGTCGGCGCCGAAGGGACCACCACCCGTTGAGCTCACGAGATTACCCAGCCACATCCAGGTATTCGAACTACCAACTCCGCAACCCGGCTGCTGGGGACTGCTTGCCTGCGCTATAGCCTGCGCTCCCGGCAGCGCTGCCGCGACGGCAGCCGCACCACCAGTGGCATTTGCGCGTCCCAGCACACCCAAACCGCCCGCAATACCTGTCAAACCGAAATTATTCATGCATTGGCGGGTATCGTAGAAATTCTCCCGCAGGTTCAACTCAGTACCATAGGACAGTCCGGTGGTTCCCAGCTCGCCAGAGAGTGAAATCGCATAGGTATTTTGATCTTCCGGGAACACCGACCCATAACTCACCGGGCCCAACTGGAGGTTGGACACTGGGCTCAACGGCCCCACCCCGGTGGGATCGAAATCTGCCTGCAGGTGCGGGATGAACGCGTGGCTGCGCACCCAGTACAAACCCAGTTCCGCCGAGTTCATGCTTTCGATGACAAACCGCGTAGCCAGGCCCCACTGACCGCCGCGATCCGCGAAATCGTGACCACGATATTCGACGCCCGGGAGGCTCAGATCCGGGTTGAAGCCTGGACCGATGTAATCGAAGGGGCTGAACAGCGTGCCCGGCGATATGAAGATACTGGGGCGCCAGTTCCATACGTAGTAGGCTTCCACCATCCAGTTGTCGGTGAGGTCAAAGGACCCCCACAACGTTTCCTGGGGCAGCAACCGCTCCTTGACTTCGGAACCGGGCGTCACGCGCCCATTGACATCCTCGGGGCTCTGCATGGTGGCGATACCGCCACCCATGATGTTGCTCTCGCCCCAGCTGATCACCTGCTTGCCGATCCGGGCCGCCAGCTGGCGATCCGCCACTGTCCAGCTGCCGTAAGCAAAAGCGTCGAGCAGCGTCGCCTTGTTGGCGGCATCCTGGGCACCTTCGGGCACACCGTCCATGCCGCCGGCGGTGGTGCGGCCAAAGCAGTTGTCGCAATCCTTGGCGTTGAGCGTGTAGTCGTACAGGTACTTGAAGCGGGCAAAGAATCCGTAATCGCCCTTGGCGATGCTGAGCTCACCCAAGTAAGTCAGCGGGGTACTGTAGATATCTCCGGCATCATTGAAAACACTCCAGTTGCCGCTGGCGACAAAGGATGGGTGCTTGGCGCTTTCCACACGCATCGCGGACGACACCGACACGGTGCTGTCCAGATAGGCCTTGATCTCCGGATCCTGGAAATCGATCTTGAACGCCGCCGCCGGACCGGCCAGCAGCGCCAGGGCGCTGGCGCCCAGGAATTGTCGGCGTCGCGTTGCGGTTTTTTTGATGCCCGGCGCTGCATCATCAGGTCGGTTACCTGGCATACGGGCAAAACGAGGCCTTGCCGAATTATTGGCTGAATGGTTCAAAACTACCCCCTTGAATTACTTCTGTTTTTACTTCTGGTTGCATCTAGCGCAGTGAATCACTCCCGCCACCATGACGAGGCAGGTGCGTAGTGCCCGCGCAAGCTAAAACCTCGCGCCCACGCTGTCAAGGGATTGACGCAAAACGTTCAGCCTGATCGGGCCCGCCAATACTTTCCAGGCATTGTGGTGTCGGGCCATTGCGGATTTGCCAGCGACCACTGCCACGCGTCATCGAAGCCACCAGCACTTCGCGCGCCAACTGTCTCCCAGAGCACGTTTTCGGTAGCATGGCGACTGCCCGCTGGCGCGCCCGACACCATGAATTCCGTTACCTTGAATCTGCCCGACGATTGGCATGTGCATTTGCGCGACGGCGCGGTGCTGGCCGACACGGTGCCAGCCGCCACGCGCCAGTTCGGCCGTGGCGTGGTGATGCCGAACCTCCGCCCGCCGGTGACCACGGTTGCGCAGGCCGAGCGTTACCGCGCGAGGATCCTGGCAGCGCGCTCGCCGGGGAGCACCTGGGAACCCCTGATGACGCTCTATCTCACGGACAACACCCCGGCGACGGAGCTACGCGCCGCCAAACACAGCGGGATCATCCACGCCGTGAAATACTATCCCGCCGGCGCCACCACCAATTCGGACTCCGGGGTCACGAATCTGGAGGGGATTTTTCCGCTGCTGGAAGAAATGCAGGCACTGGATCTGCCGCTGCTGCTGCACGGCGAGGTCACGGACCCGGAAGTGGACATCTTCGACCGCGAAGCCGTCTTTATCGAGCGCCACCTGAAATCCCTGGCAAGGCATTTCCCGGCACTGCGCCTGGTGCTCGAACACATCACGACGCGGGACGCCGCCGAGTTCATCGCCGCCGCACCGCCCAATGTCGCGGCCACGCTTACGCCGCAGCATCTGCTGTTCAACCGCAATGATCTGTTGGCGGGCGGGATACGGCCCCATTTTTATTGTCTGCCGATCCTGAAACGGGACCACCACCGTCAAGCCCTGGTCGCGGTCGCCACCAGCGGCAGCAGCCATTTCTTTCTCGGCACCGACTCCGCCCCGCACCCGCGCCCGCTGAAAGAAGCGGCGTGCGGCTGCGCCCGGCTGCCAGTCATCATGCCGCCCTGGAGCTGTATGCCATGGCCTTTGACCGGGCGGGCGCAATCGATCGTCTGGAAGGCTTTGCCAGTCACTTCGGTGCCGACTTCTACCGGCTTCCGCGCCACACCGCCACCGTCACCTTGCAGCGGACCGCTTGGCAGGTGCCCAACACGGTCGGATTGGGCCAGGATTTTCTGGTACCACTGGCGGCCGGCGACACCCTGTCCTGGCGCATGCTCCCGCGCTCAACCACCGAGGAATACGCTTGACTGTCCTGTCCGACTGCGGCCTGGCGGAACGTTTTCGCAGCTATTTACCCGTTGCCATCGACGTGGAAACCGGCGGCTTCGACTGCCACCGCCACGCACTGCTGGAAATCGCCGCAGTCGTCATGACCATGGACGAGAACGGTCTGCTGCGCCCCTACGAAACCGTCGCCACCGGCGTGATTCCCCATCCAGGCCTCGCTATCGAACAGTCCGCGCTCGACTTCACCGGCATCGATCCGGACGACCCTGACCGCATCGCAGTGTCGGAGTCGGATGCGCTGGCGAGTGTCTTCAGAGTGGTGCGCAAGGCGGTGCAGGATCACCACTGCACGCGGGCAATCATGGTGGCGCACAACGCACATTTTGATCTGGGCTTCGTCAACCGCGCGGCGGAACGCTGCGATATCAAGCGCAATCCGTTTCACCCGTTTTCGTGCTTCGACACCGCCACGCTCGGCGGTCTGGCTTTCGGTCAGACTGTGCTGGCGCGCGCCTGCGCCGCCGCCGCCATCCCCTACGATACCCGCGCGGCCCACAACGCGCGTTACGACGCCGAATGCACCGCTGCGCTGTTCTGCGCCATCGTCAATCAGTGGCAAACGCTGGGGATGGCCGCCGGGATCAGCGACCGGGAAAATCCCTCCGCCCGCTGGCGAGACTGAGCGGCAAGCTGCACAAAAAACGCGGGCATCGCTGCCCGCGTTTCTGCGCTCTGGAAAGCGGGGCTGAATTCAGGCCGCCGCCGTAGCCTCCTGCACCAGACGTTTCAACTCGCCGCTTTCATAGAGCTCGGTGATGATGTCGCAACCCCCAACCAGTTCGCCCTTGACCCACAACTGCGGAAACGTCGGCCAATCGGCGTACTTGGGCAGATTGGCGCGAATATCGGGATTGGTCAGAATATCGACATAGGCAAAACGCTCGCCGCAGGCCATCAACGCCTGTACCGAACGCGCGGAAAATCCGCACTGCGGCTGATTCGGCGATCCTTTCATGTAGAGGATCACCGGATTGCTTTCGATCTGTTCGCGGATGGACTCGAAAATATCCATGATCGGAATTGCCTCTCGGAACTGGGATGGACCGCGACAGTGTACTGCACTGCAAATCCCGCTGAAACCGGACACCCCCTGGCCTGCCTCTTCCCGGTGCAGGCCACGTCCGCCCACGCCTCTCCAACACCGCTCACCCGACGTCTTCGCGTGGGGAATCGGACCCGTCGTAGTGGCGGAACCCCCACTGGAAGCCGCGCCCGAGTACGTCGCCGAGCCCGGACTGAAGCCGCAGCAGCGTATCGAGCGGGCCATCAAGCAGCTCCCCTACAGCGAGTATTACCCGCCGCCTCCCGGGACATCACACTCGGCGCTGGCGACTCCTTTTCCGTACTGGCGCAAAAGTACCTTGGCAGCTACACCACAAGTTCGCCCAGGCCAACCTGAGTCAGGCCCGCGAGCTCAGGGCGAAACTGGAAAAATTGCATTAACAGCTTGTTGAAAAACTGCTGTGGCAGCCATCTGCTTCGTTGCGCGGTGCTCGCTCCCTCGCCTATCGACTTGATATGTCTCGGTCGCTGCGCGCCGTGCGCATCACAGCTGGCCACCTCACGACGCTTTTCAACAAGCTGCTAACGACCGACGGCAGCCAAACAAGTAGGTTTCTGATTCCGTGTGCCGCAGTTCCTGACCCCGCGATGGATCGAACCATTGGCAGAAATCGCCACGCACCGCATCGATGCGACACTCCTTCCCCAATTCCCGCCAACCAACAAGGGGCCGGGAGTCCACACTCGGAATCAGGGCGAACTGTAGCCCTCCTGATCGACATCAAGCCGGTGAGTGAATTTCCGGTTGCAGGGGGTGCTAGACTTCGACACAACACCTTTACCGCGCCGCCGCCCCACCGGGCCCGGTCGACCATAAAAAATCCAACCTGCGAGGACCACCGCCGTGAAACCCATGATCTCCGCCGATTCCCACATCGTCGAGCCGCCCAACTGCTATGTCGATTTCATCGAGCCCAAATACCGCGCCACCGCGCCCCACATCGAGAAGAACAAGCACGGCGTCGATACCTTCGTCATCGAGGGCGTAAAGCATGGATTGCCCCTGGGCCTGCTCGCCGGCGCCGGCATTCCTCCGGCGCAATTGCGCGCCCAGCGCAGCGCCAACTTTGCCGACCTGGCCCGTGGCAGTTGGGACCCCAAGAGCCGCATCGCGATCCAGGACGAAGAAAACGTCTGCGGCGAAATCATTTACGCATCCGTCGGCATGGTGATGTGCAGCCACCCCGATTTCGCCTACAAATCCGCCTGCTTTCAGGCCTACAACCGCTGGCTCCAGACTTTCTGTGCCGGCGCGCCCAGGCGCCTGTTCGGGCTGGCGCAAACGGCAGTGGCCTCGGTCGACGAGGCGATTGCCGACTTCCGGCGCGCCAAGGAGATGGGCATGGTCGGCATGATGATGACCGGCAACCCCCAGCACGAGGACTACGATCACCCCGATTACGACGCGCTCTGGCAGTGCGCCGTCGATCTCGATCTGCCGATCTGCTTTCACATCCTCACTTCCAGCGATCACGGCGTCGAAACCGCCTTCAAGGCCGAGCGCGGCCATGCCGCCAATGGCTTCATGAACATCATTCGCGGCGTACAGAACGTGATGGGCGTGTTTCTCTTCGGCGGCGTGTTCGAGCGCCACCCCAAGCTGAAAATGGTGGTGGCCGAGGGTGACGCCGGCTGGGTACCGCACTATATGTACCGCGCCGATCACGCCGCCGAGCGGCTGGGTACCGGACTTGAGCGTTTCATCAGCAAAAAACCCAGCACTTACGTCGCCAACAATATCTGGTTCACCTTCCAGGACGACGCCACCGCCTATCAGACCGAAGTGCTGGTGGGCGACAAGGCGCTGGCGGACAGCGGCCACCTGATCTGGGCCAGCGACTATCCGCACACGGATTCGACCTACCCGCGCTCCCTCGACGTGTTGAACCGCCAGATGGCCCGCCTCACCGAGACGCAGCGCAATGCGATCGTGCACGACAACGTGAAGCAACTGTTCAACCTGCCGGTTGACTGAAGTCAGGGCTGGGCCGCCGGTGCTACCGCCTATTTTGCGGCGGTGGCACCCGGCACCGGCTGGTACTGCGCCAAAAACAGCGCCACCGCGCGTTTGACCGTGAGTGCGCGCTGCGCGGCAGAGGGGATTTCGACGCCCAGCAACGCCTTGAGGTGAAGGTCGGAACGCACCAGGCTGAGAAATTCCCGCGCCATTACTTCAGCTTCCGGTGTGGCGAGCGAGTCCCAACCGCGCAGGGCACCCAGATAGTCGGCCAGTTGCATGACTACCTGGCCGGGGCCCCGCGCATAAAAAACCCGCGCCAGATCGGGGAAGTTGACGCCCTCCGCCATCACCATGCGGTAGAGCGCCAGACTCTGGGGTTGTACGAGTACATCGAGATAGGTCTGTCCGAAGCGGGTGAGCGTTGCGGCCAGTTCCTGTGTGGTATCGGCAGTGTCAGGCCGCTGATGTTCGATGGGGGCTGTCATCCGGGCGACGAGGGCCGTGATGATTTCCGCGAACAGATCCGCCTTGCAGCCAAAATGGCGGTAAACCGTGCCTTTGGATCCACCCGCCAGCTGTACGATACGATCGATGCTCGCGCCCGCATAGCCGAGCTCCATGAACACCTCGGTGGCGGCTTCGAGAATCGCCGCACGCCGGATGTCACCCCGTGTGGGCGCCGGTGACTGCATGATCTTGTCCCTGTTGTGTGGCCGGGGGTGGTCCGGGGCAGCGTCGAACAAGCGGCGAACCCGGTTAACGCCAACACCATTTGCGCACAACGGTTGCGCGAGCTCCACCCCCACTGATACCGTACCGTACAGTACCGATTCAATGATAACAACGGCACCCCGGCAACCCATCGCCGGGCGAGTACCGGACCAGTCTCACACCACGGCTACAGGGATCGCGGATCATGAAGCGCAAGCTGATTCTGGCACTACTGGGCATTGCCGCTCTGACGGCGATCATCGTTACGGGCAAACACTGGTGGTTCGAAGGCCGCTTCTGGGAGAGCACGAACAACGCCTACCTGCGCGCCGACATCACGGTCATCAGCTCCCGCGTTGCCGGACCGATAGCGGACGTGTTTGTAAAGGAAAACCAGCATGTCAATGCCGGCGACATTCTTTACTCCCTCGACAAGTCCGCCTATACCGCGCGCCGCGATCGCGCCCGGGCACTGGTGGCGCAACGCACGTCGGAACTGGAGCACCTGCAAACCCGACTGGCACACCAGGGTGCCGCCATCAACGCCAAGGAATCCGAAGTGCTGACGGCGCGCGCCGAACTGGAGCGTGCCCGCCAGGATCTGATCCGCGCCGAAGTGCTGCAAACCAAGGGTTATACGGACCGCCAGCGCTACGACCACGCGCGCACCGATGTCGCCCGCGCCGAGTCCGAACTGGGTCGTACCCAGGCCAACCTCGCCGCCGAGCGGGCCCAGCTCGGCGTGTTGTCGGGTGAAGCCGCCGAACTCAAGGCCGCGCAGGAACTGGCAGAGGCCGAGCTGCGCCTGACGGAAATCGATCTGTACCTCACCGATGTGCGGGCGCCGGGTGCCGGCATCGTGGGCAACAAACAAGTCGAGCCCGGAGAATATTCCCTGACCGGCGTGCGCAAACTGGCCCTGGTGGACCTCGACGACATCTGGGTCAGCGCCAATTTCAAGGAAACCCAGCTGACCCATGTGGTGCCCGGTCAGAAAGCCGTGATTGATGTCGATGCCTTCCCGGACGAGCATTTCGCGGGCATCGTGGAGAGTGTGTCGCCCGCGAGCGGCGCCGAGTTCAGCCTACTGCCCCCCGACAATGCCACTGGCAATTTCACCAAGATCGTGCAGCGCGTGCCGGTCAAGATTGTCCTCGACCACAGCAACGCGATGGTCGCGCGGTTGCGGCCCGGCATGTCGGTGACCGCTCGTATCGACACCCGCGGCAGCGGGGAAGCCGATAACAAAAAGCTCGCACAGAATGACGGTTCCTGAGTGAGCCAAACTCCAACGGACCTTCTACCCAAGTGAGCGGCGCGGCCATCACAGCAGCCGCGGATGCCGCGCCGGATCGGGTTTCCGTCGGCACTTGGCTGACCGTGTTCGGCGGCGTGCTGGGCGCCTTCATCGCCGTTCTCAACATCCACATCACCAACGCCTCGCTGAAGGATATCCAGGGCGCGCTGGGCGCGACCCTCGAAGAGGGCTCCTTCATCTCCACTGCCTATCTGACGGCGGAAATCATGGTGATTCCCATCACCGGCTGGCTCACCCAGGTGTTCGGACTGCGGCGCTATATCCTCTGGAATACCGTGCTGTTCATGTTTTTCACGACGCTCTGCGCGACGGCCTGGAATCTGGAATCCATGCTGGTATTCCGCGCCCTGGCGGGGTTCTCCGGAGGCACGCTGATCCCGCTGTCGTTCGCGATCATCCTGACTCTGTTGCCCGCCAGCAAGCAGGCGGTCGGTATGGGCATGTTCGCTCTGACGGCCACCCAGGCACCCACCATCGGCCCGACGCTCGGCGGTTATCTGTCGGAAAATTTCGGCTGGGAGACTATCTTTTATCTCCAGCTCGTCCCCACCAGCATCATGTTCTTCCTGCTCTGGCGCGGGCTAAAGCCGGCAGCCGGCAATCTGGCTCTGCTGAAAAAAGGCGACTGGTGGGGAATCGCCACCATGGCGGTGGGGCTCGGCACCCTCGAAATCGTGCTGGAAGAAGGCAATCGCAAGGACTGGTTCGAATCCGATTTCATCGTGCGTGGCGCGGTGCTGGCCGGGATCAGCCTGCTGTTGTTCTTCATCATTGAGCTGACCGGTAAAAACCCCTTTATCAACCTGCGCCTGATGCTGCGGCGCAATTTCGGGCTCGCCAATATCGTCAACGTGGTGCTGGGACTCGGACTCTACGGCTCGGTGTTCATCATGCCGCTGTACCTCACCCAGGTGCATGGTTACAACGCGCTCCAGATCGGTCAGGTGATGATGTGGATCGGCCTGCCGCAGCTGGTGATGGTGCCCATCGTCTTGCGTCTGATGAAAATCGTGGACCTGCGCATTCTGCTCGCCATCGGCGCGGGCGTATTTGGCCTGAGCTGCCTGCTCAATATCCACATGACCACCGACTACGCCTACGACAGTATTGTGATGCCGCACCTCATCCGCGGCCTCGGCATGCCGTTCATCATGATCCCCCTGTCGGTGATCGGCACTGCCGGCATTGAGCCGGCGCAGGTGGGCTCGGCGTCGGGACTGTTCAACGTGATGCGCAATCTGGGCGGGTCCATCGGTATCGCGCTGCTGGCGACTTTTGTCACCGTGCGCGAGCACTTCCACTCCAACCAGATTCTGGAGTCGGTCTCGCTCTACAACCCCATCACCCAGGAGCGCGTGCAGACCATGACCGGGTATTTCGCGTCCCTGGGCGCCGATCCGGAACTGGCACAGCGGCAGGCACTGCTGGCAATCGACGCCATAGCGCGCCGGCAAAGTCAGGTGATGGCATTCAACGATGCGTTCTATGTGATCGGCACGGCCTTTATCATCAGCCTGTTGGTGATCGCCTGCCTCAAGAAAGTACCGGCGGCGGGGAGCCACCCACCCGCAGCGGACTGACAGCTTGCGGAAAAGCTGTCAAAGATACGGCGAAAACAACCAGCACAGGGCATCACGGGTGCGCACGGCGAGCGAGCGCCCAGCCATTTCGGCACCGGTAACCGGGCGCGAACGCTCCACCAGGGCGTCGAACAGGCCGCTCATTTCAGCGCCGAACGCCGGATCGAACACCTCCACGCCGAGTTCATAGTTGAGCCGCAAACTGCGCGGATCGATGTTCGCCGATCCCAGCAGCACATAGCCCTCATCCACCACCACCAGCTTGCTGTGGTTGAACGGCGGCGGTTGGTAGAACACGCGCACTTCCCGGTGGAGCAGTTCCCAGAGCAGGTTGCGGGTCGCCCAGTGTACATAGGGCAGATTGCTCCGCTCCGGGAGCAGGATAGTCACCGCGACGCCACGCAATGCCGCACTCTGCAGACCGGCAATCAATTCCCGTGACGGCAGAAAATACGGCGTCATGATTCGTACACTGTGCCGCGCGGCGCTGACGGCGGACTGCAATACCAGCGCGAGCTGATCCAGATTCTCGTCGGGTCCGTCCGCGATCACCCGGCACTGACTGGACCCCGTCACCCCGGTGGCTTCATCCGCCGGAATATCCATTGCATCAACCGTGGCTGACCCATCTCCGCCGACCTGCCGCCAGGTATCGTTGAACACCCGCTGTAGGTCGCCGACTACCGGCCCTCCCAGCTGAAAATGCAGATCAGCCACCGGATGTTTGATGCACGGCGGGGCCAGCAGATGGCGATCGCCGATATTGATACCACCGGCAAATGCCACCGCCCGGTCCACCACCAGCAACTTGCGATGATTGCGCAGATTGACGGCGAGATTGGGGGGCAGCAGCCGGGGCGGGTTGAAGGATCGCGCGTCGAAACCGTCGCGGCGCAGACGCCGGCGAATGCCGGGGGAATACCACTCGCCCATGCCGTCCAGCACCACGCGGACTCGCACTCCGCGCTGCTGCGCGGCGGCCAGCGCCTCCACAAACCGGTGTCCGGTCGCGTTGTTCTCGAAGATATAGGTGGAAAGATCGACACTGACCGCGGCGGCGGCGATGGCCTCCAGCATGGCGGGATACGCCTGCTCGCCATTGCGAAGCGCGGTAATGCGATTGCCCGGGCGCAACGGCATGCCGCTGATGATGGCGCCGGCGCGCGCCAGATCGGACAGCCCAGACACGGGGAGACCGGCACCGCCAGGGCTGCGCAGCTCTGCGCTCACCGCCGGAGATGGGCGATTGCTGCGGCGCGCCCGTGCGCGCACCCGGTTGATGCCGAACAACAGGTACGCGAGCGGCCCGGCGATCGGCAACCCGAGAGCGACGACCATCCAGCCGAGCGCCGAACGTGAATCGCGCTTGTTCAGCAATGCGTGCCAAGCCGCGCCCAGACCCAGCAGCGTCTGCACGACCAGCAGCACCCAGCCCCAGCCCCAGCCCCAGCCCCAGCCCCAGCCCCAGCCCCAGCCCCAGCCCCAGCCCCAGATCAGTGTCATGGCATCACTGGCGTCATTCATGCCAAGACCCCTCCGTTCAGGGCAAAGTCCGTATTGTAGCCGCGCACTGCTAGGTCGAAGGCTGCGCGCTGAAGTATGATTCCTGCGTTTTGCCGCGCTGCGCCTGTTTTCTGCCGAGGAAATTCGGATGACCTTCTCCCACCTGCTCGCAACCCTCGACCTGGGTTTCGTCACGCTTAAAAACCGCATCATGATGGGCTCGATGCACTCCGGGCTGGAACTCCTCGACCGGCCCTTCGCGCGCCTCGCGGCCTTCTACGGCGAGCGTGCCCGCGGCGGCGCGGGACTCATCGTCACCGGCGGTTACGCTCCCAACGACACCGGCCGTATCGAGGACGGCGGACCTATTTTTCACCACGCCGACGATATTCCCAGTCACCGCCTGATCACCGACCGCGTGCACCGCGAGGGCGGCAAGATCCTGTTGCAGATCCTGCATACCGGGCGCTATGCCAAAGACCCGAGCATCGTCGGCGTGTCCGATATCCGTTCACGCATCAATCCGCGCGTCCCCCGAGTACTGTCCAGTGAGGAAATCACGCAGTACGTCGAGGACTACGCCAACACCGCCGTGCTGGCGCGCTCCGCCGGCTACGACGGCGTCGAAGTCATGGGCTCGGAAGGCTATCTGATCAACCAGTTTCTGGCGCGGCGCACCAACAACCGCGGCGATGACTGGGGCGGCAGCTACGAAAACCGCATGCGTTTTGCCCTGGAAGTCGTGCGCCGCATCCGCGCGCGGGTGGGCGCGGATTTCATCCTGATGTACCGCATCTCCTGCATCGATCTGGTGGAGGGCGGCGCCACCGGCGCGGAAACCGCCGAACTCGCGCAACGCCTGGAAGCGGCCGGTGTCAGCCTGTTCAACACCGGGGTCGGCTGGCACGAGGCGCACATTCCGACCATCGCCTACATGGTGCCGCGCGGGGCCTGGCGCTTCGCGGTCCGCAACATCACCGACCACGTCAAGGTGCCGGTGGTGGCGTCCAACCGCATCAATACGCCGGAAGTCGCCGAAGACATCATTGCGGGCGGCGACGCGCACATGGTGTCGCTCGCCCGCTCGATGCTGGCGGATCCCGAATTCGCGGCCAAGGTACAGGCCGGGCGCCCCGATACCATCAACACCTGCATCGGCTGCAATCAGGCCTGTCTCGACTTCATCTTCAAGGGCAAGCCTACCCGCTGCCTGGTCAATCCGCGCGCGGGACGCGAACTGGATGGCGAGGAAGCGCCACGCCGCACCGGGGCTTCACGCAAGGTCGCGGTGGTGGGCGCCGGTCCCGGCGGCCTGTCGGCGGCCGTCTCCGCCGCGCAACTCGGGCATCAGGTCACACTGTACGAAGCCGGCACCGACATCGGCGGCCAGATGAATCTCGCCAAGCGGGTTCCCGACAAGACCGAATTCCATGAACTGATCCGCTATTACCGTACCCGGCTCGCGGACCTGAACATCGCGGTGCGCCTCAACACCCGGGCAACACCCGAGGCACTGAAGGCCGCCGGCTTCGACGCGGTCGTGGTCGCCACCGGTATCGGCCCGCGCACGCCGAACATAGAAGGTATCGACCATCCCATGGTCATCCCCTACGCCGACCTGCTCGCCGGCCGCCGCCAGGCCGGGCCACGGGTGGCGATTCTGGGCGCGGGCGGCATCGGCTACGACGCCGCCATGCTGCTTCTGCACGGGCACGGCGACAGCGCACCGGACACCGCTACTTTCCTCGCCAAGTGGGGCGTGGACACCAGTCTGCGCGCACCCGGCGGCCTGCTGCCGGGCGGACCCAGATTCCCGGCGCCGGCGCACCAGATCACCCTGTTCCAGCGCAAACCCGGCGCCATGGGCCGCAGTCTCGGCCTGACCAGTGGCTGGGTACTGCGGGCGGAACTGGAAGGCAGCGGCGTGCGCTGCATCCCGGGGGTCAGCTACCGCAAAATCGACGACGCCGGCCTGCATTACCGCCTCGGCGACGAAGATCAGGTGCTGGCGGTGGACAGCGTCATCATCTGCACCGGCCAGGAACCGCTGGACGAGTTGAGTACAGCGTTGGGCGCTTTGAGCATCCCGGCCCATGCCATCGGCGGCGCCCGCCAGGCGGCGGAACTGGATGCCTTTGCGGCCATTGCGGCCGGCAACGAAGTCGCTGCAACGCTCTGAGGAAGCCGCCCGATGAAGTAAAAAAAACGGGGCCGAAGCCCCGTTTTTTTATTGCGCTGGCGCCATCAATCCGTGGCTTCCGGGGCGTCCGCCATCGGCACGGGCTCCGCCTTCGGCGCATGGGACGCCTTGGCAGCGCGCTCCGCATCATCGAGCGCATCCTTGATGGACAGCTTGATGCGGCCGCGGGCGTCGACGTCGAGCACCCGGACCTTGATTTTCTGGCCTTCGGTCAGGTAGTCGCTGACTTTCTCCACGCGCTGGTCGGCGATCTGGGAGATGTGCACCAGCCCGTCGGTACCCGGCATGATGGTCACAAAGGCACCGAAGTCCACGATCCGCGCCACGGTTCCCTCGTAGACTTTGCCGACTTCCGCCTCGGCGGTGATTTCCTGGATGCGGAAAACCGCCAGATCCAGACCGTCCCGGTTGTCGCAGTAGATACGAATCGAGCCGTCGTCCTGGATGTCGATGGTCGCGCCGGTTTCTTCGGTAAGCGCGCGGATGGTGGAGCCACCCTTGCCGATCACATCGCGGATTTTTTCCGGATCGATTTTCAGGGTACGGAAGCGCGGCGCGTTATCCGCGACTTCGGCGCGGCTGACCGCGATCACCTTGTTCATCTCGGCCAGGATATGCAGGCGCGCGGCGAGTGCCTGATGCAGCGCCACCTCCATGATTTCCTCGGTGATGCCCTGGATCTTGATGTCCATCTGCAGCGCGGTAATACCCGCCGTGGTGCCGGCAACCTTGAAATCCATGTCGCCGAGATGATCTTCGTCACCGAGGATATCGGTCAGCACCGCAAAGCCGTTCTCGTCCTTGACCAGGCCCATCGCAATGCCCGCCACCGGCGCCTTCAATGGCACCCCGGCATCCATCAACGCAAGGCTTGAACCGCACACCGACGCCATTGAGCTGGAACCGTTTGACTCGGTGATCTCCGACACGACCCGCACCGTGTAGGGAAATTCGTCTTCGCTCGGCAGCATCGCAGCGATACCGCGCCGCGCCAGGCGACCGTGGCCGGTCTCGCGCCGACTGGTACCACCCATGCGGCCGGTCTCGCCGACCGAGTAGGGAGGAAAGTTGTAGTGCAGCATGAAGCGATCACGACGTGACCCTTCCAGTGCATCAATCATCTGTGCATCGCGCAGCGAACCCAGCGTAGCGACCACGATGGCCTGGGTTTCGCCGCGGGTGAACAACGACGAGCCATGGGCATTGGGCAGCACGCCCACTTCGATGGCCAAGGGACGCACGGTACGGGCATCCCGGCCGTCGATGCGCGGTGCGCCGGCGACCACGCGCCCTCGCACCACTTTCTTTTCCAGCTTCTTGAACAGGTTGCTCACCTGTTCGGCAGTTACGCCCGCGGCTTCGTCGGCATTGTGGCCGACGCAGCGGTCGCGCAACTCGGTCAGACGCATCTGCCGTTGCTGCTTCTCGGTAATCTGATAGGCAGCGGCAAGATCGTCGCCAATCTGTGCGGTAATCGCCTGCAACAAAGCGGCATTGTCGGCCGGCGCGGACCATTCCCAACGCGGTTTGCCCGCATCCCGCACCAGTTCGTCGATCACCTGGACGACCGCCTGCATTTCCTGGTGAGCAAAGAGCACGGCGCCCAGCATCAGGTCTTCAGGCAGTTCCTTGGCTTCCGACTCCACCATCAGCACCGCGTCCCGCGTACCTGCCACGACCATGTCGAGCTGCGAGGTTTCGAGTTCGCTGTAACGCGGATTGAGCAGATAACCCTGGTCCGGGTGATAGCCGACGCGTGCGGCACCGATCGGGCCGTCGAACGGGATCCCGGAAATCGCCAGCGCCGCCGAACAACCGATCAGGGCCGCGACATCCGGATCCATGTCGCGATCCACCGACATCACGGTAGCGACCACCTGTACTTCGTTGCGAAACCCGGCCGGAAACAGCGGTCGCAGCGGTCTGTCGATGAGTCGGCTGGTCAGAGTTTCTTTTTCCGTCGGACGGCCTTCGCGGCGAAAAAAACCGCCGGGAATGCGGCCGGCGGCGTAGGTCTTTTCCTGATAGTTGACGGTCAGCGGGAAAAAATCCTGACCCGGCCGCGCATCGCGAGCAGCCACCGCGGTACACAACACCACGGTACCGTCCATGCTGCACAGCACCGCGCCGGTCGCCTGGCGGGCGACGCGCCCGGTCTCCAGCGTGACCTCATGGTTGCCATACTTGAATGTTTTTTTTACCAAATTCACACGTTCACCTGCTTCTGGTTGCGGCGGCAGCCCCGGCGGAGCTGCCGCGAATGAAATCGCCTCAACGGCGCAAGCCGAGCTTGGCAATCAACTGCCGGTAGCGCTCGGTGTTTTTGCCTTTCAGATAATCCAGCAGTTTACGGCGCTGGTTCACCATGCGGATCAGCCCGCGTCGGGAATGGTGATCCTTGCCGTGCGCCTTGAAGTGACCCTGCAATTTGTCGATGTTGGCGCTCAGCAGCGCAACCTGGACTTCCGGTGAACCGGTGTCGTTTGCGGCGCTCGCGTTGTCGCGAATGATCACGGATTTCTCTTCTGCGTTCAGTGCCATGTCGTGGTCTCCAATATGCCGATAAGATTCGGGTCGGTCCGCGCATATTTGCAGATCGCCCAGTGGTTGCCGGATGCGACGCCATGCCGCTCCGGTATTCATCCAGCCGTTTTTCAACAGCCTGCTAGCGCTGGGTTCCGGCGACCAGCCGATGAGGCTTGATGCGGCCGTCGTCCAACACTTCTCCAACGCCGAGAAATTCTCCCGGCGCCCTGAAAACCCGTACCAGGTCCCCTTCACTGGCGTCCTGCCGCGCCTGCGCCAGCGCCACCGCCTGACCGCGCAGAAAATACCAGGACAGATTCTCCGGCAGCTCCAGCGCCAGGCGGTCGGCCACTGCCGCATCCACCGGGCGCAGCAAGGTATCCAGTGCGGCGAATGACCCGCTGGTGCGCAGTGCATCGATATCATCCAGCGTCACCGCGTCGGCTTCGCCAAACGGGCCCGACGCCAATCGTCGCAAGCGAGTCACATGCGCGCCACAACCCAACTGACGGCCGAGATCTTCGGCGAGCGTCCGGATGTAGGTGCCCTTGCTGCAACGGATCACTACATCCAGCTCGGCGCATTCACCGCTGCGAAACGCGTCAATCGCGTAACTGTGGATAATCACCTGACGCGGCGCGCGCTCCACTTCGAGCCCCTGACGCGCCAGCTTGTAGAGCGGTTGGCCACCTTGCTTGAGCGCCGAATACATCGAGGGAATCTGTTCGATGCTGCCGCGAAACGCTGTCAACGCCGCTTCGATCTGCGCGGCCGACACGCTGGCGGCACTCTTCTCCGCCAGCACGTCGCCGTCCTGATCGCCGGTGGTCGTGGTCACGCCCAAGCGAAAAGTACTGGCGTAGGTTTTGTCGGCTTCGAGCAGAAACTGAGTGAATTTGGTGGCTTCGCCAAAACAGATCGGCAGCACCCCCGTCGCCAGCGGATCCAGGCTGCCGGTATGTCCCGCCTTGGCGGCGTCAAACAGCCATTTGACGCGCTGCAGAGCCTGATTCGAGGTCGGGCCCGCCGGCTTGTCGAGCACCAGGATGCCGTCCACGGATCTGCCCTTGCGCGCACGCGCCATCTCAGCTTTGCTCCGCGCGACGGGCACGCGCATCGCTCGCCAAGGCATGGTCGATCAAGGCCGCGAGTCGCTGTCCGCGGTCGCCGGTCGTGTCATGAATGAAATGCAAGCGCGGAATGATACGTAGACGAATTACGCCGCCGAGTCTGCCGCGCAAAAAGCCGGCGGCGCCGTTGAGCGCCGCAATTGCCTCAGCGCACTGCTCCGCACTGCGCTGGCCGATAAAGCTCACGAACACTTTGGCGCTCGTAAGGTCGCGGGTGACATCGACACTGGTGATGTTGGCCAACTCGACGCGCGGATCGTCGAGTTCGGTGCGCAACAATTCCGCCAGCTCACGCTGGAGTGCATCGGCGACCCGCTCGCTGCGCTTGAATTCCCTGGGCATATGCTGTCTCGCTAGAGCTGCCGCGCCACTCTCTGGATATCATAGACCTCGATCTGATCGCCGGGGCGAACATCGTTGTAGCCTTTGACCCCGACACCGCACTCGGTGCCGGCACGCACCTCCGCGACATCGTCCTTGAAGCGTCGCAAGGATTCCAGTTCACCGGAAAAAATCACCACGCTGTCGCGCAACACCCGAATCGGTTTGCTGCGGTACAGCGCACCTTCCACCACGCGGCAACCAGCGACCTGACCAAATTTCGGCGACCGGAATACTTCACGCACTTCGGCGATGCCGACGATTTCCTCGCGCACTTCGGGCGCCAACATGCCCGACAGCGATTTCTTGACCTCGTCAAGCAAGTGGTAAATAACGCTGTAGTAGCGGATATCGACACCTTCGGCAGCGGCAACCTTGCGCGCCGCGGCGTCGGCGCGGACATTGAAGCCCAGCACCACCGCACCCGTGGTAACCGCCAGATTGATGTCGGATTCCGTCAATCCACCGATCCCTGAGCTCACTACATTCACGCCCACCTCATCGGTGGCAAAGTCGTGCAGCGCGGACAACAGGGCTTCCAGGGAACCGCGCACGTCCGCCTTGACGACCACCGGCAACACTTTGCGAGCCGTGCCTTCAAAGCCGGCAAATACGTTCTCGAGGTTGACGGCTTGCTGGCGTGCCACGCGCTCCTCGCGCGAACGGGTCTGACGCAGCTGGACAATCTCGCGCGCCTGGCGTTCATCGGACGTCACATAGAACTCGTCACCGGCTTGCGGCGGGACATCGAGCCCCAGCACTTCCACCGGAATCGATGGGCCGGCCTCGCGCGCTGGCGCGCCATCGTCACCGATCATTGCCCGCACTTTGCCGACACTTTCGCCGGCCAGCAGAAAATCGCCAGGCCGCAGCGTACCCACCTGGACCAGCAAGGTCGCTACCACTCCCCGCGCACGATCAACCCGCGCTTCGATGACGACTCCGCGCGCAGGCACCGCGACCGGGGCGCGCAGTTCGAGCAATTCCGCCTGCAAGGACACCGCTTCCAGCAGCGCTTCAATGCCCTCACCGGTGTGGGCGGAGACCCGCACGAATTGCGTATCGCCACCCCACTCCTCGGGCACCACTTCCAGCGCCGACAGCTCGCTGGTGATCTGATCGAAATTCGCACCCTGCTTGTCTATTTTATTGATGGCGACGACTAAGGGCACACCGGCGGCACGCGCATGGGCGACCGCTTCCTTGGTCTGCGGCATCACGCCATCATCCGCCGCGACGACAAGAATCACCACATCGGTGGCACGGGCGCCGCGGGCGCGCATCGCGGTAAAAGCGGCGTGACCCGGGGTATCGAGGAACGTGATAAACCCGCGCGGCGTCTGCACATGATAAGCGCCGATATGCTGTGTGATGCCACCAGCTTCGCCGGACGCAATGCGGGATTTACGGATGTAATCGAGCAGTGACGTTTTGCCATGGTCGACATGGCCCATCACGGTGACCACCGGAGCGCGGGGCAGGGGCTCCCCCTCTATCGCCGCAATCCCTTCACGGAACGTCTTTTCCACGGCGGCCTCGTGAGAAGCGACAGCTACCGGCCTGTGGCCCATTTCCTCGATCACCAGGAATGCGGTATCGCGGTCAATCGTTTGATTGATGGTGGCCATGGTGCCCATTTTCATCAATTCGCGAATGACCAGGGCCGCCTTGACTGCCATTTTCTGGGCGAGATCAGCGACGGTGATTTCCTCGGGAACTTCGACTTCGTGCACAATTTTTCCGGTAGGTCTTTTGAACACATGAATGTTGCGGGCCTGCACCGCCGGACGCCCCGAGAGCAATCGCGGCTTGCGGTCCGCGTCGTCATCGTCCACCAGGATTTCGGTGACGCCTTCGGTCTTCTGTTTGCGCTGCCCTTTGAGCGGCTTCTTCTTCTTGGGCTTGTCGTCGTCGACATCCAGCGGGGCGTCGTCGCGCTTTTCACGCTTCTTCCCGGCCTTGCCGCCATCACCAATCGGCTCCGCGGCCGCTATCGCGGCAACCACCGCGGGCGCGCCGTCGGTCTTGACGATCACTTTTCCGGCACCAGGGCTGGGCCAGACTCGGGTTCCGGCGGTCGGCGCGCCTCGTCTGCGATGCGCGCGCGATCTTCTTCCGCCTTGCGGCGCGTTTCAATGGCGGCGATCCGTTTTGCTTCCGGATCTTCCATCACTATGGGAGCAGCGACCGGCGCCTCAATTTCTGGGGTTGGTTCCGACTCGTCGCTTTCGTCCTGCTTGACGTAGGTGCGCTTCTTTCGCACTTCCACATTGACGACGCGCTTGCCCGATCCCGTGCGCAGTGTACTCACGGTCTTGCGGCGCAAGGTGATTTTGCGCGGCTCCTCCGTTTCTTCACCGTGCAGGCTTTTCAGATAAACCAGTAATTTCTGTTTATCCTCATCGTTGACAACCTGCTCGGCAGAGTCGTGCGACAGCCCGGCGGCGTGCATTTGCCGAAGCAAGCGCTCAACCGGAGCATCGACCACTTCGGCAAGTTCACTGACAGTCAGTTGAGCCATGCTTTTCAGTTCCTCGCTCTATGCACGATCAGCATCAAACTTGATCCGCTCGAAACGTCACTTGCTTCAGACTTCATTCGTCGCAAACCAGGGCGCTCGCGCCGTCATTATCAGCTCCGCAGCCCGTTCCGGCGCCATCGCCTCGATGTCCAGCAAATCATCGACCGACTGTTCGGCGAGATCCTCGACAGAAACAATTCCGTGCGCCGCGAGCTTGTGGGCAAGCGTCGAGTCCATGCCCGTCATTGCGAGCAGGTCGTCTCCAGGAGTAGCCTCCGCCAGTTCCTCCTCGGATGCCAACGCCCTGGTCAACAAAGCGTCCTTCGCGCGAGCGCGTAATTCTTCCGCCATATCGCGATCAAACCCCTCGATACCGGCCATTTCGTCGATAGGCACATAAGCGACTTCTTCAAGCGTCGTGAAACCTTCCTCGACAAGCACGCTGGCTACGTCTTCATCGATATCCAGTGTGTCCATGAACTGCTGGATAGTGCTACCGGCCTCCTCTTGCTGCTTGGCCTGGATCTCATCCACGCTCATCACATTGATGTTCCAACCGGTGAGCTCGGATGCCAAACGCACATTCTGGCCGCCGCGCCCGATTGCCTGAGCCAGGGCGTCCGCAGCGACAGCCACGTCCATGGAATGACTGTCTTCGTCCACGATAATGGATTCGACTTCGGCAGGGGCCATGGCGTTGATGACCAGCTGCGCGGGGTTGTCGTCCCACAACACGATATCAATGCGCTCGCCGTCCAGTTCGTTGGACACTGCCTGAACTCGCGCGCCACGCATGCCGACACAGGCTCCGATGGGATCCATGCGCCCGTCGTTGGTTTTCACGGCAATCTTCGCCCGCGCACCGGGATCGCGCGCGGCAGCGCGAATCTCGATCACCTGCTCGGCAATTTCGGGTACTTCGATGCGAAACAACTGGGTCAACATGGCGTTGCAGCGTCGGCTCATCAACAACACGGGACCGCGGCCTTCGGTGTTTATGCCCATCAGCACCGCGCGCACCCGGTCGTTGACGCGGAATACTTCCCGACCCACCAGCTCTTCCCGCGGCAACAATCCCTCTGCGTTGTTGCCGAGATCGACAATGATGTGTTCGCGCGTGACTTTCTTGACCATGCCGCCGAGCAATTCACCAATCCGATGTTCGTATTGCCGCGCGACCAGTGCGCGCTCGGCATCGCGCACTTTCTGCACAATCACCTGTTTCGCGGTCTGGGCGGCTATCCGCCCGAATTCGACGTTGTCGATCTGTTCTTCAAAAATGTCGCCGGGTTTCAGGTTAGGGTCGCGCTCATGTGCCTCTTCGAGCGTGAACTGGGTGCCCAACTCGGCCAGCGTGGCATCATCGACCACGGTCCACCAGCGGTAGGTCTCGTAGTCTCCGGTGCGCCGGTCTATCGTGACGCGGATATTGGAATCTTCGTCAAAACGCTTTGTGGTCGCCATCGCGAGCGCCTGCTCCATGGCGTCGAAGATCACACCCTCGGCAACGCCCTTTTCATTGGACACGGCCTGGGCAACCTGCAGGATTTCCTTGCTCATTCCAACGCTCTCACTGGTTACCGAATTGCGGCACTACGCTTGCCCGCTCGACGCCGGCATGCGGAAACAAATATTCATGGTCGTCGACCACGATGACAATTTCGTCTTTCTCCACGGCGACCAAACGCCCCTGGAATTTGCGTCGGCCCTCGAAGGCCGTGCGCAAGCGCAAATTGATGTCGGATCCAACAAACTGTCGAAACTGATCCAGTTCATAAAGCGGCCGATCCAGCCCCGGCGATGACACTTCCAGGGTGTACTCGCCGGCAATGGGGTTTTCGACATCCAGCAAGCTGCCCAGCTGTCGACTGATGCGCTCGCAATCTTGTATGCCGATGCCGTCCGGTTTGTCGATGTATACCCTGAGCAAGCCGTGCCGCCCCGCCGCCGAGAACTCCAGGCCCCAAAGCTCGCAACCGAAGGCAGTCACCACCGGCTCGATCAATGCTTTCAGTCTGTCGTCACGCCGCATGTTATCGAACCTGCCGTTGTCTCCCCGGATTCGGCCGGCCCGGATTCGCCCCCCAGTCTGGCGCTCTGCTCTGCCGGTACATCAAAGCGCAACCCGCCACAAAAAACAAAACCCCCAGAAAACAAAAAGCCCCTGATATCAGGGGCTTTTGTCACCGGCTGGCACACGTCAAATGTGCCGGCTAAATTTGGTAGCGGGGGCAGGATTTGAACCTACGACCTTCGGGTTATGAGCCCGACGAGCTACCAGGCTGCTCCACCCCGCATCGACAAACGGCTCGCGCCGCCTCAGGAACCTGGTGATCCCTGACCCTCACGCCGCCCTGAAATTGCATCAGCGCGAGGGGCGCGAAGTATATGATTGGCCCGCAATCGGGTCAAGCGCTTCAACGCGCCCCGCACATCGTTTTGATACCCCGAGACAGCCGATCACGCGCCAGCCAAACGGCCGCATACGAACCACGCGAACATCTGATGCAGGAAGGAAAAGCAGGAAGAAGGAAAGGCGACATAGCTTCCTGACGGAACCCGCGCTCCAGCAGCGGCGCACCTCATGCGCGCCGGAACATCGCCGTTCGGCGATGCTTTGCAACTCAAACATGGTGCCCAAGGCCGGACTCGAACCGGCACAGCTTACGCCACTACCCCCTCAAGATAGCGTGTCTACCAATTCCACCACTTGGGCCTGACTCACGGTTTCGGTGGCGCGTCCTGCGACACCACATCTTTGCTCACTGCATCTTTCTTGCTCACTGCGTCTTCAGTTGCCGCGTCTTTACTTGCGGCATCATCCGTCAGCGCCGGAATCTCCGCAGCGGCGGCAGGACCGCCGCCGGCTTCCGGAGTCGGGATTTCGGTTTCCGCCGGCGCCGCCTCAAGCATCTTGAGTTCCGGGGTAAGCGCCGCGCCTGCACCCGCCTTGTGTTTCGCAACCACGGCCAGACTAAAACTGGTCAGGAAGAATACCAACGCGAGCCCTGCGGTGACCCTGCTGAAAAAATTCCAGCTGCCCACACTGCCAAACAGCGTTTGCGAAGCGCCGGCGCCAAACGAAGCACCGGCCTCGGCGCCCTTCCCTTGCTGCAGAAGCACGAAGGCAACCAAGGCGCAGGCGATGACAATATGTAACAGGATTACCAGGGTTTCCATGATTCTCCAACCGCCAGCCTACAAATGGCCGTGAATTCTTCCGCCTGCAGCGAGGCACCGCCCACCAGAACGCCGTCCACATCCGGCAGGGCAAACAATTCCGCAGCGTTCAGTTTCGATACGCTGCCGCCGTACAAAAGCCGGGGTCCGGCACCACCGGCACCCAGCAGATCCCGAATGCGAACCAGTACCGCCTCGACCTGCGCGGGGCTCGCGGTGGCGCCGGCGCCAATTGCCCATACGGGCTCATAGGCAATTACCGACTCTCCCAACGCTTCCCAGCCCGCCGCGTTAGCAACCGTCGCCAGTTGCCGATGCAGCACCTGCCAAGTCTCGCCCGCGTTGCGCTCGGCCGCATCTTCCCCGACACACAGCACCGGCGTAATGCCCGCTGCGAGTGCCCGCTCAAACTGTCTCGCTATCCGGTGGTCGGTCTCGCCGAACAGACGCCGCCGCTCGGAATGTCCTACCAGGACGTATCGGCACCCGACATCGGCCAGCATCGAGCCCGCCACGTCGCCAGTGTAGGCCCCGCATTCGTACTCGCTCAGGCTCTGCGCAGCAAGGCGAATGCCGGTCCCGGACACCTTTGCCGCCGCCTCGGCGAGATACACGAAGGGGGGGCAAACGGCGACTTCGACGGCAAGATCCGCAACCCCCGCAATACCGTCAAGCAACTGACCCACTGAACGCTGCGAGCCGTGCATTTTCCAGTTGCCTATAACGAGAGGTTTGCGCATAACTCGGGTCGAAAAAGGGCGCCAATGGTAGCCAAGTTAACGGTGACAAACAAGGACAAAGGCTTTCAGCAATCCGCTCCAGCCACCGCTGTGGCGACCTCCTCGGCCAGACACCGCACCAGATCGAAGTCTTCGCCCTCGACCATCACCCGTATCACCGGCTCGGTGCCGGAAGGTCGCAACAGTACCCGACCTCTGCCGGCAAGTTTGCGCTCCGCTGCGCTGACGGCGGCAAGCACGTCCGGCCCGGGGCGGAATACGGTACTTCCGCGGATCGCCACGTTGATCATGGTTTGCGGCAGCTTGGCCATGTCGACGCAAAGCGCATCCAGCGCCAGGCCACTTTCGATCACCGCGCGCAATACCTGCAACGCAGCTACGACGCCATCGCCCGTGGTGGTGAGATCGCGACAAACAATATGCCCCGAGCTCTCGCCGCCCAAGGCCCATTCGCGCTCGCGCAGCGCCTCGATGACATAACGATCACCCACCGCGGTGCGCAGAAATGGCACTCCGATGCGGGTGAGCGCCAATTCGAGCCCGTAGTTGCTCATCAAAGTTCCCACAACGCCGGTGCAGACGCCGCCGTGGCGCCGGCGGTGCGCAGCAATTACATACAGGATCTGATCGCCGTCTACCGTAGCGCCGGTGCGGTCCACAAATACGACACGATCCCCGTCACCATCAAAAGCGATACCCAGGTCCGCGCCGAGCGCCAGCACTGCCTGCTGCACGGCCGCCGGTGCGGTCGAACCGCAGTCGCGGTTGATATTGCAGCCGTCCGGCTCAACGCCCAGCGCATGGACAGTCGCGCCCAGCTCCCGAAATACATCCTGCGCGACGTGGTAAGTCGCGCCGTGGGCGCAGTCCACCACCAGTTTCAGACCCTTGAGGCTAATATCCGCAGGCAACGTCCCCTTGCAGAATTCGATGTAACGGCCCGCCGCATCGCCGATCCGGCTGGCGCGTCCGAGCTGTTCCGACGCCACCGTGGTAACCGGCTCGCCCAGATGGCGCTCAATCTCGATTTCCACCGCATCGGACAGTTTGCAGCCGTCGGCGCCGAAAAATTTGATGCCGTTGTCGTCGAACGGGTTGTGCGACGCGCTGATCACTATCCCTGCCGACGCGCGAAAGGTCCGGGTCAAATAGGCGATTGCCGGCGTCGGCATGGGCCCCAGCAAGCTCACATCCACACCGGCGGCGATGATTCCGGCCTGGAGCGCGGATTCGAACAGATAACCGGAAATGCGGGTGTCCTTACCCACCAGGATCAAGCGCCGCCCCTCGCCGTACTGGCCAAACACCTTGCCGGCAGCCCAGCCCAGGCGGAGCACGAAATCGGCGGTGATCGGGTGCTGTCCCACGCGGCCACGAATACCATCGGTGCCGAATAGTCGTTTCGTCATTGGATCGACTCATCAAATGGCCCAGGCGCGATCGAACCGTGCTCTACCGCCGCCAGAATTTTCAGCGCATCTGCCGTGGCTGCCACATCGTGCACCCGCACCACGGCGGCGCCCTGCCGCGCGGCCAGCAGCGCCAGGGCCACGCTGCCATGAATCCGGCTCGCCACCGGACGACCGGTGATCTCTCCCACCATGCGTTTGCGCGATAGTCCCGCTACCACCGGCACCCCGGGCGGCGCGATGTCAGACAACGCGCGCAGCAGTGCCAGATTGTGTGCGAGTGTTTTGCCGAAACCGAAACCGGGATCGACCAGCAACAGCTCCGGTGCCATGCCGGCCGCACCGCAGGCGGCTACCCGACCGGCAAGAAAATCCCGTACTTCGGCGACCACATCGCCATAGTGGGGGTACGCCTGCATGGTCCCGGGATCGCCCTGCATGTGCATCAGACACACTGGCAATCGGGTCGCGGCCGCCGCCTCCATTGCACCGGGTCGCCGTAGCGCGCGCACGTCGTTGATGAGCGCCGCGCCAGCGGTTGCCGCCTCACGCATGACCACCGGAGAACTGGTGTCCACGGAAATCGGCACGTCGAAGCGGGCTGCCAGCGCGGCTATCACGGGAATCACCCGGGCAAGCTCGACGTCGTCGGAGACTGGCACGGCGCCGGGCCGGGTGGATTCGCCGCCGACATCCAACAGGTCGGCCCCTTCTGCCACCAGCGTCGCCGCCCGGGCGACGACGCCATCCAGGTACGGCCCGCGGCCTTCAAAGATCGCATCATCGGCAAACAGGCCGTCGCCAGAAAAGGAATCCGGCGTCGCATTGAGGATGCCCATGATCAGCGGCATCGACGAGCGGCGCGCCAGCCAGCTTGGTCGGGGCGGCGTCGCACCGCACTTCTTGCGCGGCCGTCCCGGGCCGGATGCGGTAGTCCGCCTGACCATCGACTCTGCGTCAGCTACCTTCCACTGGACCGCCGATGGGCGCAGATCCCGTCGCTGCGCGAACACCACCCTTGGAACCGGGGCCGGGGTCGAAATCGATGTCATGCCACTCCTTCGGGGCACGCACCTTGCGCCGTGCCATCAGATCGCCAACCTGGTCGGCATCCAGGGTTTCGTACTCCATGAGTGCGGCTTTCATGGCATGCAGGATGTCGATGTTTTCTTCCAGCAAGCCTTTGGCGCGCGCGTAGCACTCGTCGATGATGCGCCGCACTTCTTCATCGATCCGCTGGGAGGTCGCGCCGGAAAAATTGCGAGGACCGGCAACCGGGCCCATTGTTTCTTCTTCGCCATAGAGAATCGGGCCGAGGTTCTCGGTCAGGCCCCATTTGGTGACCATGGCGCGCACCAGCTGGCTGGCACGCTCGATATCGTTGGAGGCACCGGTAGTCACGCCATCCATGCCGTGAATCAGTTCCTCGGCGATACGCCCCCCGAACAAACTGCATACCAGACCGAGCAGCTTGCGGCGACTCATGCTGTACTGATCTTCTTCCGGCAGGAACTGCGTCAAACCCAGCGCGCGGCCGCGCGGGATGATGGTGACCTTATGCACCGGGTCATGTTCGGGCATGGTCGACTGATGATTGCGTGGCCGGCCTCGTGGTAGGCGGTATTCGCCTTGTCTTCCTCTGACATCACCATGGAGCGCCGTTCGGAGCCCATCATGATCTTGTCGCGGGCTTTCTCGAATTCCTCCATGGTCACCAGGCGCTTGTTGGAACGCGCCGCGAACAACGCCGCCTCGTTTACCAGATTGGCGAGGTCCGCGCCGGAAAACCCCGGCGTGCCGCGCGCCACGATGCTGAGATTCAGGCGTTCGTCGACCGGCACCTTGCGCACATGGACCTTGAGAATCTGCTCGCGACCCCGGATATCGGGCAATCCGACGAACACCTGGCGATCGAAGCGGCCGGGACGGAGCAGTGCCTTGTCCAGTACATCGGGGCGATTGGACGCGGCGATCACGATGACGCCCTCGTTGCCCTCGAAGCCATCCATTTCCACCAGCAGCTGGTTCAGAGTCTGCTCACGCTCGTCGTTGCCACCGCCCCAGCCACCGCCACGGGTGCGGCCGACGGCATCGATTTCGTCGATGAAAATAATGCAGGGCGCCTGTTTTTTGGCCTGCTCGAACATGTCCCGCACCCGCGAGGCACCGACGCCGACGAACATTTCGACGAAATCGGAGCCGGAGATCGAGAAAAACGGCACCCGCGCTTCGCCGGCAATCGCCCGCGCCAGCAGCGTCTTGCCGGTGCCGGGCGGCCCGGACATGAGCACGCCCCGGGGAATCCGGCCACCGAGGGTCTGAAACTTGCTGGGATCGCGTAAAAATTCGACCAGCTCGCGGACGTCTTCCTTGGCTTCATCGACACCGGCGACGTCGGCGAAGGTGGTCTTGATCTGGTCTTCGCTGAGCAGCCGCGCCTTGGATTTCCCGAACGCCATGGGGCCGGCGCGTCCACCGCCCATGCCGCCCTGCATCTGGCGCATGAAGAACATGAAGATGCCGACAATCAGCAGAATCGGGAAAGCCGCGAGGAACAGTTGTTGCCAGAAGCTCGCCTTGTCGGGCTCGCGCCCCTCGACATTGACGTTGTGGTTTAGCAAATCACCCATCAGACCGCTGTCATAGACATCGGGGCGAACCGTCCGGAAGCGGACACCGCTTTGGCGTTCCCCTTCAATCACCAGGCCGTCGACGACGACCGACCGCACCTGCCCCGCCTGCACTTCATCGACAAAATTGGTGTAGGTGATGGTCTCGGGTACCGCCCCGCCCTTGAAGTTCTGAAAAATCGACAACAGGACAGCGGCAATGATCAGCCACAAAATCAGGTTCTTTGCCATCTCGCTCAACGGATTATCCTCGTGGCGGCCCGGGGCCACCTGGATGGACGACAGCATCTGTCATGGGAAATGATTATAGCCACTATGCTGCTCCGACTGTGCTACTCCAACGGTGTGGTCGCGCGATGCCCGCTCGCCACCCAGTAGACTTCGCGGGACTCCTGCCGCGACGCATCCGGTTTGCGGACCAGAACCCGCGTGAACTGCTTGCGCGCCACCCCCAGCAGCTGATCAGAGCCTTCGCCCTGGAACACCTTGGCCACGAAAATCCCTCCGGGTTTCAATACGCGAGCAGCAAATTCGAGCGCCAACTCGACCAGATAAATGGCCCTGGGTTGATCCACGCCCCGCATACCACTCATGTTGGGGGCCATATCGGAGATTACAACGTCTACCCGCGCATCGCCGAGCGCATCCAGCAATACCGACAGCGCTTCGGTTTCCGTGAAATCGCCCTGCAGAAACGTCACTCCCGGAATGTCTGCCATCGGAAGCAGATCACAGGCAAACAGCCGGCCCCCAGGGGCAATTTTCTGGACCGCCACCTGCGACCAGCCGCCCGGTGCCGCTCCCAGATCGACCACGGTCTGCCCGGGACGAAACAGGCGATACGCCCGATCCAGTTCCAGCAGTTTGTAACTGGCACGGGAGCGATAGCCCTCGCGGCGCGACGCCTGCACATAGGGGTCGCGCTCGTGCTGGCGCAACCAGCGCCGGCTACTGCTGTTCTTCGCTTTCGCCATGATCGCGTCTGCTACAATCGCCGCCCCCTACGGAGCGTATGACATGGGCCTCGACAGCGACGGCAAAAAGCATCTGCGCCGCATCGGCCACGGGCTGACGCCAGCTGTGACCGTGGCCAGCAAGGGGTTCACCGATCCAGTGCGGGCGGAAATCGAGCGCGCACTGACCGATCACGAGCTGATCAAGGTCCGGATATCCGTGCCGGAACGCGACCAGCGCCGAGAGCTGATCGACGCCATCACGGCCGCCACCCGCGCGGAACTGGTACAGGCGGTGGGTCGGGTCATCCTGCTGTTTCGCAAGGCCGACCAGCCCGACCCCCGTCTTTCGAACCTGCTGCGTCACGGCGGCTGGGCGGTCCCGGACCGGGCATCGCAACGCCCGGAAAACCTTCAACCGGCCTTTGCCGAGGGGAACTTCGCCGGGCGTTTCTCCTTCACTGCGGCCACGCCTTCGGCGGCATCGGGACTCAGAAAGCACTGCATCTCCATGCGCAGCGAGTTCTCGAAGATGGGCGCCGCCTGCTTGATCCAGCCGTTCAGCGTCGTCTTGGTGCCGCGGATCGCCTGTTGGGCCCCGGACGCCAGCTGATCCGCCACGGCCAGGGCGCGCGGCAACACCTGATCCTGGGGACAGCACAGGCTCACCAGACCGATACGTTCGGCTTCCTTGCCGTCGATGAACTCGGCGGTCATCAGGTAATACTTGGCTTTCGCCATGCCGCACAGGATCGGCCAGACGATGGCGGCATGGTCGCCGGCGCCGACCCCGAGCTTGACGTGGCCGTCGGTGATTTTCGCGGTCTCGGACATGATGCTGATGTCCGCCATGATGGCGACCGCCAGTCCGGCGCCCACGGCAACCCCGTTGATGGCCGAGATGATCGGTTTTTCCAGATCCAGCATGCGGTAGACGATATCGGCCGCCTCTTTCTGGATGCGCTGCACCGCGTCGGCCTTGCCGACCACACCCTCGATCCAGGTCAGGTCGCCGCCGGCGGAAAACGCCTTGCCGGCGCCGGTGACGACCACGACATTGGTCTCGTCATCCCGGGCGACCGTATCCCACACCTGGGTGAGCTCCAGTGCAGGCGGCCGTTGGTCGCATTCATCACTTCGGGGCGGTTGATGGTGATCAGCAGCACACCCCCTTGGGTTCGTACTCAGACAGCAGGTGCTGGAAATCGGCATAGTTCTGGTGATTCTTCGGTAAGTCTGTGGATGAAAGGGGCGATCCACGACACGCCCGGAACCGCTATTTGCAGAGTTGCCCGGATCAAGCGTCGTGCCTTCGTCGAGCTGACGCCGCAGGTATTGAGCGCCATGGAAACTAAGTTGTACTGGCCCACGGTGAACACGATATCCAGCAACTGCTCGGTGGAATAGAACTCGGCGAGGCCTTTCCAGGTCGCGTCGGTGATGAAGGCATCCGCATCGAGCTCGTCGGTCGCGCGCAACAGCAGGCTCTCACGCGCCGTCCGGCCGGGCGCGTCCCCGCCTGCCGGATACGCTCGTCTCGGCCGCATCAGGGTCGCGAACCGGCCCGATCAACGCTGCTGC
>JADJET010000012.1 GCA_016708925.1 Gammaproteobacteria bacterium
GCCGTCGCGCAGAGCGTCGGGAAAAACATGAACAGCACGGTATTCCAGAGGATATAGCGCCGCAGTCCGAACACCTGGTGAGCCAGCTGGTGATGGAATCACTCATGATTTCCGCCGTCAGATAGGCGGTGGAGATGAAGGAGCCTCTTCTTTCGAGGGTCGCGCCCAGCGCGCCCTCGGATATCCTTCAGCGAGGCGTTGGTGATGTGGATGCTGAGAACGGCGATGAAGGCGCCCGCCAGCACGCCGCCGAACACGGTCAGCCAAGTGCCGACGGAAACCCGATCTGGCGCGGCATCCGCGGCTGCTGTTATGGCCGCGCCGCTCACTTGGGTAGAAGGTCCGTTGGAGTTTGGCCTTACCCAGGAACCGTCATTCTGCAGCGAGCTTTTGTTGTTATTTTCGCCGCCGCGGTGTCGATACGAGCGTCACCGACATGCCGGGCCGCAACCGCGCGACCATCGCGTTGCTGTGGTTCCAGGACAATCTTGACCGGCACGCGCTGCACGATCTTGGTGAAGTTGCCCGTGGCATTGTCGGGGGCAGCAGGCTGAACTCGGCGCCGCCCGCGGGCGAGCCACACTCTCCACGATGCCCGCGAAATGCTCGTCCGGGAAGGCATCGACATCAATCACGGCTTTCTGACCGGGCACCACATGGGTCAGCTGGGTTTCCTTGAAATTGGCGCTGACCCAGATGTCGTCGAGGTCTACCAGGATCAGCGCTTCAGCACGCCGGTCAGGAATATTCTCCGGGCTCGACTTGTTTGTTGCCCACGATGCCGGCACCCGGCGCCCCGCACATCGGTGAGGTACAGATCGATTTCCGTCAGGCGCAGCTCGGCCTCTGCCAGTTCCTGCGCGGCCTTGAGTTCGGCGGTTCTTCACCCGACAACACGCCGAGCTGGGCCTCCGCTCGGCGGCGAGGTTGGCCTGGGTACGACCCAGTTCGGACTCGGCGCGGGCGCATCAGTGCGCGCGTGGTCTTTAGGCTGGCGGTCCGTATAACCTCGGTTTGCAGCACTTCGGCGCGGATCAGATCCTGGCGGGCACGCTCCAGTTCGGCGCGCGCCGTCAGCACTTCCGGATTCCTTGGCGTTGATGGCGGCACCCTGGTGTGCCAGTCGGGTTTGCAGGTGCTCCAGTTCCGACGTGCGTTGCGCCACCAGTGCCCGGGCGCGATCGCGGCGCGCGGTATAACCCCGGACTTGTCGAGGGAGTAAAGAATGTCGCCGGCATTGACATGCTGGTTTTCCTTTACAAACACGTCCGCTATCGGTCCGGCAACGCGGGAGCTGATGACCGTGCATCGGCGCGCGCAGGTAGGCGTTGTTCGTGCTCTCCCAGAAGCGGCCTTCGAACCACGAGTGTTTTGCCCGTAACGATGATCGCCGTCAGAGCGGCAATGCCCAGTAGTGCCAGAATCAGCTTGCGCTTCACGATCCGCGATCCCTGTAGCCGTGGTGTGAGACTGGTCCGGTACTCGCCCGGCGATGGGTTGCCGGGGTGACGTTGTTATCATTGAATCGGTACTGCGGTACGGTATCAGTGGGGTGGAGCTCGCGCAACCGTTTGCGCAAATGGTGTTGGCGTTAACCGGGTTCGCCGCTTGTCGACGCTGCCCCGGACCACCCCCTGCCACACAACAGGGACAGATCAGCGGTCACCGGCGCCCACACAGGGTGACATCCGGCGTGCGGCGATTCTCGAAGCCGCCACCGAGGTGTTCGGAGCTCGGCTATGCGGGCGCGAGCATCGATCATCGTACAGCTGGCGGTGGATCCAAGGGCACGGTTTACCGCCATTTTGGCTGCAAGGCGGATCTGTTCGCGGAAATCATCACGGCCCTCGTCGCCCGGATGACAGCCCCCATCGAACATCAGCGGCCTGACACTGCCGATACCACACAGGAACTGGCCGCAACGCTCACCTGCTGGACAGACCTATCTCGATGTACTCGTGCAACCCTGAGTCTGGCGCTCTACCGCATGGTGATGGCGGAGCGCGTCAACTCCCCGATCTGGCGCGGGTTTTTATGCGCGGGGCCCCGGCCAGGTAGTCATGCAACTGGCCGACTATCTGGTGCCCTGCGCGGTTAGACTCGCTCGCCACACCGGAAGCTGAGTAATGGCGCGGGAATTCTCAGCGCGGTGCCTCGACCTTCACCTCAAGGCGTTGCTGGGCGTCGAAATCCTCTGCCGCGCAGCGCACTGACGGCCAACTCGCGGTGGTGTTCGGCTTAGTACCAGCCGGTGCCGGGTGCCACCGCCGCAAAATAGGCGGTAGCACCTGGCGGCCCAGCCCTGACTTCAGTCAACCGGCAGGTTGAACAGTTGCTTCACGTTGTCGTGACGATCGCATTGCGCTGCGTCCCGGTGAGGCGGGCCATCTGGCGGTTCAACACGTCGAGGAGCGCGGGTAGGTCGAATCCGTGTGCGGATAGTCGCTGGCCCAGATCAGGTGGCGCTGTCCGCCAGCGCCTTGTCGCCCACCAGCACTTTCTGGAAGGTGAACCAGATATTGTTGGCGACGTAAGTGCTGGGTTTTTTGCTGATGAAACGCTCAAGTCCGGTACCCAGCCGCTCGGCGGCGTGATCGGCGCGGTACATATAGTGCGGTACCCAGCCGGCGTCACCCTCGGCCACCACCATTTTCGCTGGGGTGGCGCTCGAACACGCCGCCGAAGAGAAACACGCCCATCACGTTCTGTACGCCGCGAATGATGTTCATGAAGCCATTGGCGGCATGGCCGCGCTCGGCCTTGAAGGCGGTTTCGACGCCGTGATCGCTGGAAGTGAGGATGTGAAAGCAGATCGGCAGATCGAGATCGACGGCGCACTGCCAGAGCGCGTCGTACCGGGGTGATCGTAGTCCTCGTGCTGGGGTTGCCGGTCATCATCATGCCGACCATGCCCATCTCCTTGGCGCGCCGGAAGTCGGCAATCGCCTCCGACCGAGGCCACTGCCGTTTGCGCCAGCCCGAACAGGCGCCTGGGCGCGCCGGCACAGAAAGTCTGGAGCCAGCGGTTGTAGGCCTGAAAGCAGGCGGATTTGTAGGCGAAATCGGGGTGGCTGCATCACCATGCCGACGGATGCGTAAATGATTTCGCCGCAGACGTTTTCTTCGTCCCGGATCGCGATGCGGCTCTTGGGGTCCCAACTGCCACGGGCCAGGTCAGCAAAGTTGGCGCTGCGCTGGGCGCGCAATTGCGCCGGAGGAATGCCGGCGCGGCGAGCAGGCCCAGGGGCAATCCATGCTTTACGCCCTCGATGACAAAGGTATCGACGCCGTGCTTGTCTTCTTCTCGATGTGGGGCGCGGTGGCGCGGTATTTGGGCTCGATGAAATCGACATAGCAGTTGGGCGGCTCGACGATGTGGGAATCGGCGGAGATCATGGGTTTCACGGCGGTGGTCCTCGCAGGTCGGATTTTTTATGGTCGACCGGCCCGGTGGGGCGGCGGCGCGGTAAAGGTGTTGTGTCGAAGTCTAGCACCCCCTGCAACCGGAAATTCACTCACCGGCTTGATGTCGATCAGGAGGGCTACAGTTCGCCCTGATTCCGAGTGTGGACTCCCGGCCCCTTGTTGGTTGGCGGGAATTGGGGAAGGAGTGTCGCATCGATGCGGTGCGTGGCGATTTCTGCCAATGGTTCGATCCATCGCGGGGTCAGGAACTGCGGCACACGGAATCAGAAACCTACTTGTTTGGCTGCCGTCGGTCGTTAGCAGCTTGTTGAAAAGCGTCGTGAGGTGGCCAGTTGTGATGCGCACGGCGCGCAGCGACCGAGACATATCCAGTCGACAGGCGAGGGAGCGAGCACCGCGCAACGCAGCAGGTGGCTGCCACAGCAGTTTTCAACAAGCTGTTGGCGCAACCTTTCAGTTTCGCCCTGAGCTCGCGGGCCTGACTCCAGGTTGGCCTGGGCGAACTTGTGTCGTAGCTGCCAAGGTACTTTTGCGCCAGTACGGAAAAGGAGTCGCCAGCGCCGAGTGTGATGTCCCGGGAGGCGGCGGGTAATACTCGCTGTAGGGGAGCTGCTTGATGGCCCGCTCGATACGCTGCTGCGGCTTCAGTCCGGGCTCGCGACGTACTCGGGCGCGGCTTCCGGTGGGGGTTCCGCCACTACGACGGGTCCGATTCCCCACGCGAAGACGTCGGGTGAGCGGTGTTGAGAAGTGTGGCGGACGTGGCCTGCACCGGGAAGAGGCAGGCCAGGGTATGCCCGGTTTCAGCGGGATTTGCAGCAGTACACTGTCGCGGTCCATCCCAGTTCCGAGAGGCAATTCCGATCATGGATATTTCGAGTCCATCCGCGACAGATCGAAAGCAATCCGGTGATCCCTCTACATGAAAGGATCGCCGAATCAGCCGCAGTGCGGATTTTCCGCGCGTTCGGTACAGGCGTTGATGGCCGCGGCGAGCGTTTTGCCTGCGTCGATATTCTGACCAATCCCGATATTCGCGCCAATCTGCCCAAGTACGCCGATTGGCCGACGTTTCCGCAGTTGTGGGTCAAGGGCGAACTGGTTGGGGGTTGCGACATCATCACCGAGCTCTATGAAAGCGGCGAGTTGAAACGTCTGGTGGAGGGGCTACGGCGTCGGCCTGAATTCAGCCCCGCTTTCCAGAGCGCAGAAACGCGGGCAGCGATGCCCGCGTTTTTTGTGCAGCTTGCCGCTCAGTCTCGCCAGCGGGCGGAGGGATTTTCCCCGGTCGCTGATCCCGGCGGCCATCCCCCCAGCGTTTGCCACTGGTTGACGATGGCGCAGAACAGCGCAGCGGTGCATTCGGCGTCGTAACGCGCGTTGTGGGCCGCGCGGGTGTCGTAGGGGATGGCGGCGGCGGCGCAGGCGCGCGCCAGCACTGTCTGACCGAAAGCCAGACCGCCGAGCGTGGCGGTGTCGAAGCACGAAAACGGGGTGAAACGGGTTGCTTGATATCGCAGCGTTCCGCCGCGCGGTTGACAGAGCCCAGATCAAATGCGCGTTGTGCGCCACCATGATCGCCCGCGTGCAGTGGTGATCCGCCTGGCGCACCACTCTGAAGACACTCGCCAGCGCGTCGGACTCCGACACCGCGATGCGGTCAGGGTCGTCCGGATCGATGCCGGTGAAGTCGAGCGCGGACTGTTCGATAGCGAGGCCTGGATGGGGAATCACGCCGGTGGCGACGGTTTCGTAGGGGCGCAGCAGACCGTTCTCGTCCATGGTCATGACGACTGCGGCGATTTCCAGCAGTGCGTGGCGGTGGCAGTCGAAGCCGCCGGTTTCACATCGATGGCAACGGGTAAATAGCTGCGAAAACGTTTCGCCAGGCCGCAGTCGGACAGGACAGTCAAGCGTATTCCTCGGTGGTTGAGCGCGGAGCATGCGCCAGGACAGGGTGTCGCCGGCCGCCAGTGGTACCAGAAAATCTGGCCCAATCCGACCGTGTTGGGCACCTGCCAAGCGGTCCGCTGCAAGGTGACGGTGGCTTGTGGCGCGGAAGCCGGTAGAAGTCGGCACCGAAGTGACTGGCAAAGCCTTCCAGACGATCGATTGCGCCCGCCCGGTCAAAGGCCATGGCATACAGCTCCAGGGCGGCATGATGACTGTAGCAGCCGGCGCAGCCGCACGCCGCTTCTTTCAGCGGGCGCGGGTGCGGGGCGGAGTCGGTGCCGAGAAAGAAATGGCTGCTGCCGCTGGTGGCGACCGCGACCAGGGCTTGACGGTGGTGGTCCCGTTTCAGGATCGGCAGACAATAAAAATGGGGCCGTATCCCGCCCGCCAACAGATCATTGCGGTTGAACAGCAGATGCTGCGGCGTAAGCGTGGCCGCGACATTGGGCGGTGCGGCGGCGATGAACTCGGCGGCGTCCCGCGTCGTGATGTGTTCGAGCACCGGGCGCAGTGCCGGGAAATGCCTTGCCAGGGGATTTCAGGTGGCGGTCGATAAAGACGGCTTCGCGGTCGAAGATGTCCACTTCCGGGTCCGTGACCTCGCCGTGCAGCAGCAGCGGCAGATCCAGTGCCTGCATTTCTTTCCAGCAGCGGAAAATCCCCTCCAGATTCGTGACCCGGAGTCCGAATTGGTGGTGGCGCCGGCGGGATAGTATTTCACGGCGTGGATGATCCCGCTGTGTTTGGCGGCGCGTAGCTCCGTCGCCGGGGTGTTGTCCGTGAGATAGAGCGTCATCAGGGGTTCCCAGGTGCTCCCCGGCGAGCGCGCTGCCAGGATCCTCGCGCGGTAACGCTCGGCCTGCGCAACCGTGGTCACCGGCGGGCGGTTAGGCATCACCACGCCACGGCCGAACTGGCGCGTGGCGGCCGGCACCGTGTCGGCCAGCACCGCGCCGTCGCGCAAATGCACATGCCAATCGTCGGGCAGATTCAGGTAACGGAATTCATGGTGGTAAAGGGGGATCTGGGGGGGGGGGCGGGGGGGGGGGGGGGGAACGGGGAAGAAAAAAAAAAAAAAAAAAAAAAAAAAAAAAAAAAAAAAAAAAAAAAAAAAGGGGGGGGGGCCCACCTTCCGCGGGTGGCGCCAGCGGCAGTCGCCATGCTACCGAAAAACGTGTCTGGGAGACAGTTGGCGCGCGAAGTGCTGGTGGCTTCGATGACGCGTGGCAGTGGTCGCTGGCAAATCCGCAATGGCCCGACACCACAATGCCTGAAAGGTTGGCGGGCCCGATCAGGCTGAACATTTTGTGTCAATCCCTTGACAGCGTGGGCGCGAGGTTTTAGCTTGCGCGGGCACTACGCACCTGCCTCGTCATGGAGGCAAGGAGTATTCACTGCGCTAGATGCAACCAGAAGTAAAAACAGAAGTAATTCAAGGGTAGTTTTTGAACCATTCAGCCAATAATTCGGCAAGGCCTCGTTTTGCCCGTATGCCAGGTAACCGACCTGATGATGCAGCGCCGGCATCAAAACCGCAACGCGACGCCGACAATTCTAGGCGCCAGCGCCCTGGCGCTGCTGGCCGGTCCGGCGGCGGCGTTCAAGATCGATTTCCAGGATCCGGAGATCAAGGCCTATCTGGACAGCACCGTGTCGGTGTCGTCCGCGATGCGTGTGGAAAGCGCCAAGCATCCATCCTTTGTCGCCAGCGGCAACTGGAGTGTTTTCAATGATGCCGGAGATATCTACAGTACCCCCGCTGACTTACTTGGGTGAGCTCAGCATCTGCCAAGGGCGATTACGGATTCTTTGCCCGCTTCCGGTACCTGTACGACTACACGCTCAACTCAAGGATTGCGACAACTGCTTTGGCCGCACCACCGCCGGCGGCATGGACGGTGTGCCCGAAGGTGCCCAGGATGCCGCCAACAGGCGACGCTGCTCGACGCTTTGCTTACGGCAGCTGGACAGTGGCGGATCGCCAGCTGGCGGCTCGGATCGGCAAGCAGGTGATCAGCTGGGGCGAGAGCAAAGCATCATGGTGGCGGCATCGCCACCATGCAGAGTCCCGAGGATGTCAATGGGCGCGTGACGCCCGGTTCCGAAGTCAGGCGATTTGCTGCCCCAGGAAACGTTGTGGGGTCCTTTGACCTCACCGACAACTGGATGGTGGAAGCCTACTACGTATGGAACTGGCGCCCCAGTATCTTCATATCGCCGGGCACGCTGTTCAGCCCCTTCGATTACATCGGTCCAGGCTTCAACCCGGATCTGAGCCTCCCGGGCGTCGAATATCGTGGTCACGATTTCGCGGATCGCGGCGGTCAGTGGGGCCTGGCTACGCGGTTTGTCATCGAAAGCATGAACTCGGCGGAACTGGGTTTTGTACTGGGTGCGCCCACGCGTTCATCCCGCACCTGCAGGCAGATTTCGATCCCACCGGGGGGGGGCCGTTGAGCCCAGTGTCCAACCTCCAGTTGGGCCCGGTGAGGTATGGGTCGGTGTTCCCGGAAGATCAAAATACCTATGCGATTTCACTCTCTGGCGAGCTGGGAACCACCGGACTGTCCTATGGTACTGAGTTGAACCTGCGGGAGAATTTCTACGATACCCGCCAATGCATGAATAATTTCGGTTTGACAGGTATTGCGGGCGGTTTGGGTGTGCTGGGACGCGCAAATGCCACTGGTGGTGCGGCTGCCGTCGCGGCAGCGCTGCCGGGAGCGCAGGCTATAGCGCAGGCAAGCAGTCCCAGCAGCCGGGTTGGTGGAGTTGGTAGTTCGAATACCGGATGTGGCTGGGTAATCTCGTCAGCTCAACGGGTGGTGGTCCCTTCGGCGCCGACAAGCAGAACTATGTGTTTGACTGGGCGTTCTCCTGGATCGACGACCTGGATCACTTGGATCCTACCGATCGCATCGACGGCGAGAACCGCCGCATCACCCTGGCCAACGCGAATGCGGCGATTGCCGCCGGTGTTCGGGGTAACGCTCTGGCGCAGGTGGGCACTCTGGTGGACCCGGGCCGTTTCAAGGGTGTGGACCAGCTCGATCGGCCGATCACGCCGTTCGCCTGGGGTTACACGGCGGTGGCATCGTTCGAGTACAACAACCTGTTCTGGAACCTGAATGTCAAACCGCGCTTTGTGTTCGCCACGGAGTGGAAGGCTACACGCCGTTCAACAGCGGAGCGCTGGTGGAGAACCAGCGCACGGGGGTTGTTGGCGTGACGTTCGAATATCTGAGCTCCACGTCCCTCGATCTGGCGTACACGACCTGGCTGGGCACCGCAGGCGTTTGGGATGACCGCGACAACATCGCTGCCACCTTCAAATACAGCTTCTGAGGATTTTGCTGATGTCGATTTACAAGCAAGTAGTAATCATCACGGGCGCAACCCTGTTCGCTCTGGCGGCCATCCCGGCCGCCCTGGCACAGGACGTTAATGAAAAGCCCACGGCGGCGGAAATTGCCAAGCTGGGTCTGGAAGGCACCGAACTGACGCCGGCCGGCGCGATCCGCGCCGGCAATGCCGAGGGCACCATTCCGGAGTGGAAGAACGAGCCCATTCCGGTGCCGGCGGACTTCAAGCCCGGTACTTTCCATCCGGATCCCTTCGCAGCGGACAAGCCCTTGTTCACCATCACTGCTGCGAACTACAAGCAGTATGCGGACAAGCTGACGCCGGGCCAGCAGAAGATGTTCGAGACCTACCCGGACTACTTCATGAACATCTATCCGACCCGGCGATCGGCGGTGTTCGGCGCGCATATCTACAAGGCGGCCCTGAAGAACGCTGGCCAGGCACAGGTTGTCATATCGACCAAGTTCCCGGGGTTGGTAGGCTTTGAGAACGCGCGTAATGCCTGGGCCTTCCCGATTCCCAAGAACGGGCCGCAGGCGCTTGTCAACCTTATGGCGCGTCCGGTGATTCCTGGAAAAGCAGCTGGGACAACATTGCGCCGGTGACCAGCAGCGGCTCTTACGAAGTGAACAAATTGTCGGTCCAGCAGAACTGGCCCTACAGCGATCCTGCCAACAGCTGGGACAATCCCAATTACGATCCGGCTTCACCCGGCGGCGGCCTGAAGTACTATCAGACCACCACCGCGCCGGCCAAGCAGGCCGGTCAGGTGGTGTTGGCGCGGGATCCGGTCAGCTTCGTGAGTCAGTTCCGGCAGGCCTGGAGTTACAGCCCCGGCCAGCGCCGGGTCAAGCGGGCACCGCAGATCGTCTACGACAACCCGCTGACGTCCAGCGACGGCCTGGCCACGACCGACCAGAAGTTCGGTTACAACGGTCCCAACGACCGTTTCACCTGGACCCTGGAAGGCAAGGTCGAAGTTTATGTGCCCTACAACGCTTATAAGCTGCACGCCGATGAGCTCAAGGTGTCCGACATCATCACCAAGCAGGGTCGCCTGAATCAGGATCTGGTTCGTTACGAGCTGCACCGGGTTTGGAAGCTCAAAGGTACGCTCAAGGAAGGCACCACCCACGACTACGGCGTGCGGATGATGTACCTCGACGAGGACAGCTGGTGGTTCATGCTGGGCGACATGTATGACCGCCGCAACCAGCTCTGGCGGTTGTACGAATTGCACCCCATCATGTACTACGATCAGGGTTATATGGACTCAACGATCGAGAACCAGTACGACATGCAGGCGGGGCGCATGGTCATCCTTGGCCTCGACAACGAGGACACGGCGCCTGACTTCAGGTTCCGCGCTGCGGACGACTACTTCACGCCGGCCGAGATTCGCCGCCGCGGCGTACGTTGAGTCCGATGCGATCATCTTTCGCTTTTGAAGGGTGATCGCGGAGTTTCCTATGGCCGGGCGGGATGCCTGGCCATTTGTTTGAAGCGCGATCGGTTCGCAGGCTGCTGAAAAACGCCACGGGGGTGCAGGCCGCGCAAGCAGGCTGACGACTGTCGCGGCAGTTTTTCAACAACCGTTAGTGAGTACGGTCTGTCGTCAAAGAAACATGGCGGACTCCCGTCGGGCTGTTGTAGACTCGGCAATGCATTGTCGCAAATCGGATAGTTGTGCGTGATCTAATAAGACATACATGTCGGCCGCAAATCCGACCGTCAATCCGACATGGATAACTAGCGAAACGCAAGCGTAAGACCAAAGACAGAGAAAAATCGTACGTGCAGGCTGCTTGCGAGACAGTTGCGCCATGTCGGCTGTAATGCGACGCCTACACGCAGATTCGTACTTCAGACGCTGGGAACAGAATATGGAACTCAAGCATTACCGGACGCAGGCCGCCGAGTGGTTTCCGCGCGCAGGTGCGCTCGTCAAATTTTTTCCGACACCCTGGCTTGGACGAGCCACACTACTGCTGCTTGCCAGCCTGTGTGTGGTCGGCAGCGTTCAGGCGGTGGAATCCAAACAGATTCCCGCCATCCGGTCGGCGCTTGCCAGCAAGGCCTTGTTGACCGATTCGGCCCGACTGTCGGATCGTGTGGTCGCGGTGGGTGCCTATGGCAACATCGTTTATTCGAAGGATGGCAAGACTTGGGTTCAGGCCAATGTGCCGTCCCAGGTGTTGTTGACCACGGTGTTCTTTGTCGATGATCGGGAGGGTTGGGCGGCCGGCCATGACACCCTCATTTTGCACACCACGGACGGTGGCGAAAACTGGACGATTCAATACGAGGATGTCATTCCCGGCGGCGATTTGCCCAAACCGATCCTGGATATTTACTTTGCGGACAAGCTTCACGGCTGGGCGATTGGCGCATTTTCGCTGATGCTGGTCACCGAAGACGGTGGGGTCAGCTGGAAAACCCTGGCTACGGACAGGCTGCGCGAGCAGCTTGAGGCCGCGGACAAGGAGCCCGAGCCCAACTTCAACGCATTCCAGCGTCTCGGCGACGGATTCCTGATTGTGGGTGAGCTGGGTACGCTGTTGCATTTCGACCCGAAAGCGAGTGCGGTTGAAGACGACCAGGACTCCGCTGACGACGACGCAGAGCAAGCAGCCGATTCAGAGGAAGAAGATGATGTTGATGCCGCCGGGGATGCCGAGGCGGAGAATGCGGCCGCCAACCCTGCGAATTCCCCCTGGCGCGTTATCGAATCGCCCTATGTAGGATCGTTTTTCGGTATCCGGCAGCTGGGCTCGGGCGAGCTGCTGGGCTACGGCTTGCGCGGACACATTTTTCGATCAACTGACCTCGGCAATACCTGGACGCCGATCGATACCGGCGGCGTCACCACCAATATCAATGATGTGATCGAAATGGATGACGGCGAGGTCATTATCGTCGGCAGCGGCGGCACCCTGTTTCGACTCAGGGCCGGCAGTGCGACTGCGGAACGAATCCCCTACGCCGGATTCAACGGCTTTGTGTCGGCCCAGAAAATGGGCGCTGACTCGTTGCTGCTGTTCGGTGACGCCGGCGCGCAGATTTTTCCGCTCTAGCAAGCACCGTGATACCAGGGGCGCGCTCATTCAGAGCACGGCTTAACGTTACGAAAGGTATATGCCATGACGAAGGAAACCTTGATGGATCGTACGATACGGCTGATGTTTTCGAACCGTATCCTGATTCTCGTCCTTTTCACCGCCCTGACCGCATTCATGGGCGTCAACGCGCTCAAGCTCCGTGTTGACGCCGGTTTCGAGAAGCTGCTGCCGTTCAATCACGAATACATCAAGACGCTCGTGCATTATCAGGACGATTTCGGCACCGGAAACCAGATCGTCGTCGCCCTGATTCAGAAGGAAGGCACGATATTCAATCCCGAGTTTTTCGAGGCCATGAGGCTGGCCACCGACGAAGTGTTTTTCCTGCCCGGAGTTGCGCGCTCCACAGTGACGTCGATCTTCACGCCGAATGTCCGCTATATCGAAGTGGTGGAGGATGGCTTTTCGGGCGGTAACGTAGTCCCTGCGGAGTTTCGGCCCACCGAGGAATGGATGCCCATCGTCCGCAACAACATCATCAAGTCCGGGCGTCTCGGCAACCTGGTGGCCAATGATTTTTCCGGGGCCCTGATCCGGGCAGAGTTGATCGAGCGCGATCCGACCACGCGCGAACCCCTCGATTACCAGAAGATAGCGGCCGATCTGGAAGGCAATATCCGCGCGCGATTCGAGACGGACGCCATCGATGTGCGCATCATCGGGTTTGCCAAGTCGACCGGAGATATCGCCGATGGAGCCAGGGATGTAGTGACCTTCTTTGGAATCACCCTGGTGATTACCGCGATTCTGCTTTGGTTTTACACCCGATCGGTTATTTTGTCCCTGCTGCCCCCGACGGTATCCATGGTGGCGGTGGTGGGGCTCCTAGGGTCCTTGGATATGCTGGGATATGGGCTGGATCCCATGTCGATCCTGGTGCCGTTCCTGGTATTTGCGATCGGTGTCAGTCACGGCGTCCAGATGATCAGTGGCTGGATGGGCGAAGTGATGTATGGCGGGGATACGGATGCCAAGGGGCGGCCTGTGGTTCCGGCGCCGGAGATTCCTCATGGCGTGGACAGCATGGAGGCGGCGCAACGCACTTTCCGGCGGCTGCTGATGCCGGGGGCATTGGCGGTTATTACCACCTCAGTGAGCTTCGCCACCATTCTGCTGATTGAAATCGGTATCGTGCGCGAGACGGCGGTGACGGCCAGTATCGGCATGGCGATCATGTTGTTTACCAAGATGATTCTGCTGCCGGTGATGTTGTCCTATGTGAAAATTAGCGATCTCGAGGGTTATCGGCGCCGGCATCGGGAATCGGAAGTGCGCCGCGATCCTCTGTGGCGCTTCATTGCACGCGCCACCGAAACGAAACCGGCATTGATCATTCTGGCGCTGGCAACAGTGCTGACCGTGTTCGGTATCGTCAAGGGCCGGGAGCTGGCGATCGGCGATCTTCATGCCGGCATTCCGGAGCTGCGTCCGGAGGCCCGGTACAACCTGGACAGCAACGCGATTGCCCAGAAGTTCTCGATCGGCGTCGACAAACTGTCGGTGATCGTGGAGGCCCCGAGCAATGCCTGCGTGGACTACGACATCATGAAGGAGATGGATCGATTCGCCTGGTACGCCCGTAATCTTCCCGGCGTGCAATCGGTCGACTCCCTCGCACGGGCGATGAAAGTCATCATGGCCGCCAACAATGAGGGGAGCGCGCGCTGGTACGAGCTGTCCCGTAACAGCTACAGCATGTCATCGTCCCTCTATCACATGGGCGGTGGCGGCAAGGAGCTGATGAATGCGGACTGTACTGCCATGCCGGTGCACATCTACACAGTCGACCATAAGGCCGAGACCATCGATACCATCATCGCCGGCATCAAGGCGTACCAGGCCGGACTCCCGCCGGAGCGCTTCAAGCTGCGTCTCGCCGCGGGCAATGTCGGCATCATCGGCGCCACCAATCAGACGGTGTCTGCGGCTGAGAAGCCCATGCTCGGCTGGGTGTATGGCGTGACCATTGTGCTGACGCTGCTGGCGTTCCGCTCGGTGGTCGGTACCATGTGCATCGTCATTCCCCTGGTGATTGTTTCCCTGCTGGGCAACGCCATGATGGTGATGCTGGAAATCGGCCTCAAGGTGAACACCTTGCCGATGATGGCGTTGGGAGTCGGGGTCGGGGTCGATTACGCGATCTACATCTACGCCGCCATGAGCGGGTTTTTGAAAACAGGTGACTCGCTCCACGAGGCGTTTTACAAGGCCATGAGGCTGACCGGCAAGGCCGTTATATTTATCGGTTTGACGCTCGGCGCCGGCGTCTTTACCTGGGTCTTTGCGTCTCTCCAGTTCCAGGCCGACATGGGGATCCTGCTGACCTTCCTGTTCCTGACCAATATGCTCGGCGCGATCCTGATTCTCCCCGCGCTCGCGCGTTGGCTGCTGCCGGCCAGGTTGCGCATGGGCACGCCGTCGCCGGCTTGATTTGATCCAGGCAACAAAAAAGCCGCTGTTGGAAACAACACCGGCTTTTTTGGTTTTCAGTCGCCAATCTGCTGGTGACTGGTTCCGGACCAGCGGCTAAGCGATGGCGCCCGCCGCGCGCAGACTCGCCAGTTGTGCGCTGTTGATCCCCCAGGCCGCGAGTGCGGCATCGGTGTTGGAACCGGCACGCGGGGCCGGGCCCTTGATCGACAGAGGGCGTGCGGCTGAAACGCGGCGCGGGTGCCGGGTGCAGTTGGCCCGCGACTTCGACAAAGGCGTTGCGCTCGCGGTTGTGGGGATACCGCGGTGCTTCCTCCAGCGTCAGCACCGGCGCAAAACAGATGTCGGTGTTTTCCATGATCCGGCACCACTCGTCGCGGGTTTTGGTGCGGAAGATTGCCACCATTTTTTCTTTCATCGCTGGCCACTGGCTGCGATCCATCTGTTTGGGTAGCGTCCCCGGATCCAGCTCCAGTTTTTCCAGCAGTTCTTCATAGAATTTTTTCTCGATCGAACCGATCGAAACGTATTCTATCGCTGGTTTCGTACATTGTAGAAATACGCGCCGCTGTCGAGAATGTTTTCGGCGCTTGTCGGACTGGATGCCGGCTGCTTTCATGCCGTAGATGGATGTCATCAGCGACAGCGCGCCGTCCACCATGCCGGCGTCCACGACCTGGCCTTTGCCCGAGCTTTTGCATTCGAGCAGCGCCGCAAGAATCCCGGTGAGCACAAACATGGTGCCGCCACCGAAATCGCCCACCGGGTGAGGGGAATCGCCCGGCGGCTCGGCGTTGCTGCGACCGATCGCGTGCAGGGCGCCGGAGAGAGCGATGTAGTTCAAATCGTGGCCGGCGCCCGCGGACAGCGGTCCCTCCTGACCCCAGCCGGTGACCCGCGCGAACACCAGCTTGGGGTTGCGCGCGAGACACACATCAGGCCCCAGGCCGAGGCGTTCCATGACGCCGGGGCGGAAACCTTCGAGCACTACATCGGCGCCGTCGATCAGTTGCAGCAGGGTCGCGATGGCATCCGGGTTCTTGAGGTCCATGGCGATCGACGGCCGGCCGCGGGTCAGATAACTGAATTCGGGCTGCATCGCGATGCCGAGTCCGGCATCCTGGACACGGTCGACGCGGATCACTTCCGCGCCCATGTCCGAGAGCATCATTGCGCACATCGGCGCTGGTCCGATACCGGCCATTTCGACTACCTTGATACCTGTCAGTGGTCCGCCCACGGTTGCCTCCTCAGACTTGTGATGGATTGGTGATGACTGTGGAATTGTCGGGCATCGGCGGGCGGTATGCCAGCAGTTACGCTCGCTGTTCGAGCACTTCCCAGCGCTCGACGATGGTTTCGAGTTCATGCTGGATCTGAGCGGTGCGCGTATTCGCCGCCGTGATGTCCGCCGCGGGCCGACTGTAAAAACCAGGCTGGCTCATCGTCTCCAGCAGTTGCCGGTGTTCGTTTTCCAGCGCGTCGATGCGCGCCGGGATGGCGTCGAGCTCCTGCCGCTCCTTGTGATTCAACTTTACCTTGGCGGGTGGCGGCGACGCTGTCGGTGGCGGTGGTGAGGCATCGCGGGGGACGTTCTCGCGGGATGGCGGTGCCGGGCGCTGACGCAAGTAATCGCTGTAGCCGCCGACGTATTCCCGCACTTCACCGTCGGGATCGAAAGCGATCAGACTGGTGACGACGTTGTCGAGAAAGGCGCGGTCGTGGCTGACCAGCAGCAGGGTGCCGGCATAGTTGGTCAGCAGGCTTTCCAGAATTTCCAGCGTCTCCGTATCCAGATCGTTGGTGGGCTCATCGAGCACCAGAAAATTGGCCGGGCGCGTGAACAGGCGCGCCAGCAGCAGGCGATTGCGTTCGCCGCCGAGAGCGCCCGCACCGGCCCCCGGGTCTGACGCGGGCTGAACAGGAATTCGCCGAGATAGCCCATCACCGACTGTTCCTGGCCGTTGATGGTGATGCTGGTGCGGCCCTGAGCCACCACGTCCATGAGGGTCGCGTCTTCGTCGAGAGTTTCGCGGAGCTGGTCGTAATAGGCGATTTCGAGGCGGGTGCCGTGGCGGACGGTGCCGGCGTCAGGCGTGATCTCGCCGAGCAGCAGATTGATCAGCGTGGTCTTGCCGCAGCCGTTGGGGCCGAGAATCCCGATCTTGTCGCCGCGCTGAATCACTGTCGAAAAACCGTTGAGCAACTGCCGGCCGCCGTAGCCGTGGCGGAGGCCCAGCGCTTCGATGACGAGTTGACCGGAGCGGTTGCTGGCGTCCACCTTGAGGTTGACGTTGCCCGTGCGTTCGCGCCGTTCCGCGCGTTCGCGGCGCATGGCTTCCAGCGCGCGCACGCGGCCTTCGTTGCGGGTGCGTCGGGCCTTGATGCCCTGGCGAATCCAGACTTCTTCGGCGGCCAGGCGCTTGTCGAACAGTGCGTCCCGGCGTTCTTCTTCTTCCAGCGCCGCCATCTTGCCGGTCAGGTAGCGGTCGTAGTCGCCGGGCCAGTGAGTGATGCCGCCCCGTTCCAGCTCGACGATGTTGGTGGCGAGGCGGCGCACCAGCGCGCGGTCGTGGGAGATGAACACCACGCTGCCGTTGAAATCGAGCAGAAATTTTTCCAGCCAGTCGATCTGCTGGATGTCGAGGTGGTTGGTGGGCTCGTCGAGCAGCAGCAGATTGGGCTGGTTGATCAGTGCCTGCGCCAGCAATACCCGGCGCTTGAAGCCGCCGGACAGTGATTCGACGCGGGCATCGGGGTCGAGATCGAGGCGGTCCAGCATGGCATCGAGGCGCTGCTCGAGACGCCAGCCATCGTTGGCATCAAGATCGCCTTGCAGTTGTTCGAGCTCGTCCGCGTCCGCGTTGGTCAGCGGCGTCTTGCATACCAGTTCCTGATAGCGCTCGCGCCACGCACCGACCGCGCCGAAGCCCTCGGCTACCACCGCGCGAATGGTGCCCTCGAGCTTGGTGGGCACCTCCTGCGCCAGCCACGAGATGCGCAGGCCGTTGCTCTTGATGATGCGGCCATCGTCCGGCGTGATGAGACCGGCGATGATCTTCAGCAGCGTCGATTTGCCGGCGCCGTTGCGCCCGACCAGCGCGGTGCGCTCCCGCTGCGGATCTGCCAGTCGATGCTGGCGAGCAGGGGTGGATGGCCGATGGACAGATGGATCTGGTTCAGTTGCAGCAGCAAGGCAGGGATTCCGTATAGAGTGAAAGTGGCGTGAAAAAGCGTGCGGGCGCGCGCGGCGATTTTAGTCGGTTCGCCGCCGACAATCACAAAGTAGTTGGTGCGCAACGCAACAATATTCGCTGTTCTGACGTCGGCACATGGGAGTCGCCGCGCGCGTGCTTGGTTCCGCAGCCAAGCCGCGCACCACCAGCCGGCGGTTGCGCCGAGGGTCGGGGTGTTCGGTTTCGTGCCGCTGCCGGGCCGCGTGATGGCCGCTGTCCTCGGCAGCGTCGGGCTGTATCTGCTCGCCACGGAGATGGCCAAACGCCGGTTTTACCGGCACCCGGTATCGCGGTCGATGAAAGCAGCGGTCAGCTCCCGGTAATAACGCTCGGGAGTTGCCGGCGACGCCGGATGTCGATGTCGGGCACCTTGCTGGTCGGCCTATAATCGCCGTCACTTTTGCGCCATCCAGGAGAACGCCCGATGTTTATTGCCATGAACCGGTTTCGCATTGCCCTCGGCCAGAAGCGGCGTTCGAGGACATGTGGCGCACACGCGACAGTTATCTCGCGGACGTGCCGGGATTTCGCGAGTTTCACCTGCTGCGCGGTGCGAGCGCGGAGGATCACACGCTGTACGCCTCCCATTCGGTCTGGGAATCCCGCGCGGTTTTCGAAGACTGGACCCGCTCCGAATCCTTTCGCAAAGCCCACGCCAACGCCGGCAGCTCGAAAGGCGTGTACCTGGGGCCGCCCAAATTCGAGGGCTTCGAGGTCGTGCTTTGACGGCGACGTCGGGCGAGGTCGCCAGCGCACCGGCCCTGCCGCAGCCCCCGACGCGGCTGCGCTCGATTTTCGGTGGTTCGGTCGGCAATCTGGTCGAGTGGTACGACTGGTACGCCTATTCCGCCTTTTCCCTCTACTTCGCCAAAGCCTTTTTCCCGGCCGGCGATCTCACCGCCCAGTTGCTCAACACCGCCGCCGTATTCGCGGTGGGCTTTCTGATGCGTCCGCTCGGCGGTCTGCTGTTGGGCTGGTACGCCGACCGCCAGGGCGCAAGGCGGCGCTGACGCTCTCGGTGCTGATGATGTGCGGCGGCTCGCTGATGATCGTGATCAATCCGGGCCATGCCAGTATCGGCCCTGCCGCGCCCGCGCTGCTGGTGGTGGCGCGGCTGCTGCAAGGGTTGAGCGTAGGCGGCGAGTACGGGGCGAGTGCGACCTACCTGACCGAAATGGCGGAATCCGGACGGCGCGGATTTTATTCCAGCTTTCAGTATGTGACCCTGATTCTCGGTCAGCTTGCCGCACTCGGCGTATTGCTCGTGTTGCAGTTTCTACTTGCCCCGGAGGATCTGCAGGCCTGGGGCTGGCGCATTCCGTTCGCGATTGGTGCGGGACTTGCCGTGGTGGCCCTGTACTTGCGGCGCTCACTCGCAGAAACAGAAGCCTTCACGACCGCCACGCGCGTGCACAACCCACTGCGCGCCCTGCTCGGTTACCCGCGCGAGTGTCTGACCGTGGTCGGACTGACCCTCGGCGGCACCGTGGCGTTCTACACCTACAGCACCTACATGCAGAAGTTTCTGGTCAATACCTCAGGCTTCGACAAACAGACTGCCACCCTCATCATGGCGGCGGCGCTCGCATTCTTCATGCTGCTGCAACCGCTGGCCGGCGCATTGTCCGACCGCATCGGCCGTCGCCCGTTGCTGATCGCTTTCGGCGTGCTCGGTGCCCTGGCCACGGTACCGCTGCTCGAAACCCTGGCGCAGACCCGCAACGGCTGGGTCGCCTGCGGACTGATCTGTGGAGCGTTGGTGATCGTGAGCGGCTACACCGCGATCAGTGCCGTGGTGAAAGCAGAACTGTTTCCCACCGAGGTGCGCACCCTGGGTGTGGCGCTGCCCTACGCGCTCGCGGTGTCGGTGTTCGGCGGCAGTGCCGAATATATCGGACTCTGGTTCAAGGCGGTGGGAGTGAAAGCAGTTTTTCTGGTATGTCAGCGGCTGTATCGCGCTGTCGCTGCTGATCTATCTGCGGATGCCGGAAACCCGGCACGCGCGGATCGAGCGTTGACGTGGAATGCCGCGGTTGTTATGGGCACGGATTCGCGATGACGTAAGGCAAACGCCCGGTTTGCGCGGATGTTGACTTTTATCCTACCGCTGCAAATCTTCCGGTTTGAAGTTGCGGCGCCTGCGGATGACGCCGTGGATGTGGACGGTGTCGCCGATGACCTCGTACAGGATGCGGTAGGAGTACATGCCGATTTCCCGCACGTCAGGTTCCGCGATTTCCGGGACCACGCGGCCGAGGCGTGGCAGGGTCAGCAGCATTTCCACCTTGTCGACGATGTCCGATGACGCGGGTGGCATAGTGCTTCGAGTCGTGGGCGATGTACTGGTGAATCAGGCGCAGGTCCTCGCGCGCCGGCTGCGACCAAACAATCACCACTGATTGATTTCGTGCTTCAGGTCGTCGTGGCTGATGACCTGGCCCTGTTCGATGGCGGCGCGGCTTTTGCGCAGCTTGTCCAGCACATGGAGCCGATCGTCGATGTCGGCGTTGTCCGGCAACCTCTGGATCGATTCCAGTGCTTCCTGCTTGAGGGTTTGCGCGTGCATGGCGACCTCCATTTGATGGCTCTTGCCCCGCAACAGCGGACACTTGCGAAGCTGGACAATACCTGTGGAAGCGCCACGGGAGCAAGGCGATTGAGCGGATCGAGACCGGACATGCAGCCGCGGTGTCGGGATCAGACCGCGCCGCGCTTCGCTGGCAGCGTCTCCGCCATGCGCATCGCGACCAGAGCGCCCGAGGCGAAGGTGAGTCCGGCGATCAGCCAGATGGCCGGCGCAATCCCGAAGGCGTCCGCGACCAGTCCGGCCAGCAGCGCGCCCACTGCGTAGCCGAGGTCGCGCCACAGCCGATAGACGCCCACCGCGGACGCGCGCCAGCCGGGTGCGCAACATCGCCGATGGTGGCGAGCAGGGTGGGATACACCATGGCGGTGCCGATGTCGAGCAGGACCCCGCCGGCGGCAAAGCCCGCGAAGCTCTGAATAGCGGCGGTCACCGCGATGCCGCCGGCCTGAATCCACATGCCCCACACGATCAGTTGCTTGCGGCCGATGCGGTCGGACCAGGCGCCGGTGAACAACTGGCCGATGCCCCACACCGCCGGATAGATGGCGGCCAGCGTGCCGATCTGGCGGAGCGACATTCCCCCCGCGGCGAAAAACAGCGGAAACAGTCCCCAGGCCATGCCGTCGTTGAGATTGTTGACCAGCCCGGCCTGGCTCACGCTGGACAGGTTGCGGTCGGTCAGCGAAGCACGGCGGAAAATCTCGTGCTGGCTCGGGATTGGCGTGGCATCGCCGCCGTGGTGGGTGCGCACCTCGTGGGCGACATGGTGCCGGGTCTCGCGCACCAGCAATACCGACAATCCGAGGCCGATTGCGACATAGCCCACGCCCAGCCAGAACGGTTCGGGGCGCAGGCCGTAGCGGGCGGCAAGCCAGCCCGTGGCGAGCGCGCTCGCGGCCACCGCGAGATAGCCCGAGAACTCGTTGAGCCCCATGGCCAGGCCGCGCTGTTTGGGGCCGGTCAGGTCTATTTTCATGATGACGGTGGTGGACCAAGTGAGTCCCTGGCTCACGCCCAGCAGCACATTGGCGGCCAGCACCCAGTTCCAGTTCGGCGCCCACATCAGCAGGAAGGGCACCGGTGCCGCCACCAGCCAGCCCGCCACCAGCACATGCTTGCGCCCGAAGCGGTCCGACAGGCGCCCGGCGAAGTAGTTGGTGAGCGCCTTGGTGATGCCGAACACCACGATGAAGGACAGGACCGCGGTACGCGCGGCGAGCTGGAATTCCTGCTCGGCGATGGCCGGCAGGATGCTGCGCTCCAGGCCCACCATGGCGCCGACGAAGGCGTTCACCAGCACCAGCAGCGCGAACTGCCCCAGATTCTCGCGCAGGCCGAGGCGGATGGCGGGCGCGGACTGCATCAGGCGGCGAGCCCCAGGTTGGCGCGCACCATGGCGTCCATCTCCGCCGGGCGCGGCGGGATGTCCCGGGTCAGCGCATCGACAAAGGCGGCCTTGTCCAGCGCCAGCGCCGGATTCCAGCGTTTCTCGAAGCCGAGGGTCGAGGACGGCTTGCCGGATAGTCCCGCACCGCAGACGCTGCCGGCCTGATGGCCGGGGGCAGATCTCGATCTCATCGGGCAATTCAGAATCTGGCGTGCAGGCTGTCGTAAAGCGTGCCAGCCATTCCCCGTTCCCGGCCGGCGAGATCCGGCCGGCCGATGGCGCTGACGAACAGGGTATCGCCGGTCAGCGCGGAACCAGGGTGCCGCCTCGCGGCGCAGGTCGGTGACCAGCAGGCAGAGGCTGTCCGGCGTGTGGCCCGGCGTGTGCAGCACGCGGATTTGCACGTTGCCGACTTCGATCACCTGGTCGTCGGCGAGCGGCGTGAAGTCGAACTGCACCCGGCCGCGGTCGGACTCGTGCAGGCAGTAGGGCGCGCCGACGCGCCGCGCCAGCTCGGGTCCGCCCGAGTAGTGGTCCGCATGGACGTGGGTATCGATGACGTGAGTGATGCGCACCTGGGCGCGCTCGGCCTCGGCGATGAACCAGTCCTCGTCGCCCGCCACCACATCGACGGCCACCGCCTTGCCTTGGCCGGCGCAGCCGAAAAAGTAGGAAAGAGATGCTTCTTTGGTTGCGAGTTGTTTGAAAAACATGATGACCTCCTCAGAACATCAGATTGGAAAACGAGCTTTGGGGGTGCTCCGAAAACCGCTTGGTCGTCGTTCCCGCGCAGAACCGGCCTCCGCCTTCGTGGGGGCGGGAGCCCAAGGACATCAAGGCGTTCTGGATGCCCGCCTGCGCGCGGCTGTGTGAAAAGCCAACGGACGGCGCAAATGCCGGAAACACCCGTCGCAGGGTGGCATCGCCTTGCGTAGGGCGGATAAGCGCCAGCGCATCCGCCGTGATCGCGGCTCCGATCCCATCGGCGGGCGCGTAGCTCTCGGTGGGTGCGCTCGCTTACCCACCCTACGATGCCCTTTCACACAGCCTCCTGCGCGGGCATGACGGGCTCCTAGAACACCAGAACCTTGTCTGCCGTGACGGTCCAGTCGGCGAGTTGGGCCAGCGTCGAGCGCGGCGCGCCCTCGATCAGGTCCGCATCCGGCAGGCCGCGGGCATCCATGCAGGTGCCGCAGACGCCCACTTCACCCTGGCGGGCGACCTTGCCCAGCATGAGTTGCAGGTTGTAATAGCCCTCCGGGACCTTCTGTCCGGCGCGGGCGCAGCCCACGGCATCGCCGAGAAGGAACACCCGCACCGCTTGATCCGCTCGCCCGACCAGCGCGCCGGCAAGGCGCAGCGCGTTGTACGCGCGTTCGCTGCCGTAGGGGCCGTCGTTGAGAATGAACAGAGTGCTTGCCATGGATGCCTCCGGGTTAGTAACCGATCAGGCCGCTGCGACGCGCGCCAGCGGCAGCCCCGCTGCCTGCCATTCACTCACACCGTCGCGCAGCTTGCGCGCGCGGTAGCCCCGGGCGGTGAGCAACCGCACCGCGGTGTCGGCGAACACACAGAAAGGGCCGCGGCAGTAGGCGACGATGTCCTTGTCCGCAGGCAATTCCGCCAGCCGCGCTTCGAGCTCCGCCAGCGGCAGCGAGCGCGCAAAGGGCAGATGCGCGCTGTCGTACTCGTCGCGGGGACGCACGTCGATGACGACGATCGCGCCGCTGCGCCCGCGCCAGCAGTGCTTCCTGCGCGGTCGCCACCAGGGTTTCGGGAGCGCCGGCCATCGCGTGCAGGGCAACCCGCAGTTCCGCGAGATGCGTCTCCGCCACGTCGCGCAACCGCACCCAGAGCTGCGCGACATCCGGCCCGCTCAGGCGATACCACCGGTATTTGCCGTCGCGTCGGTTTGCGACCAGGCGGGCAGCGCCAAGTGCTTTCAGATGGGCGCTGGCCAGCTTCAGGTCGATGGCCAGCGCTGCGGCCAGCATTTCGACGGTTTTTTCGCCCTGGGCGAGCAGTTCCAGCAGCTCCAGCCGCTTGGGGCTCGCCAGCGCCTTGCCGATGCGCGCGACCTGTTCGTAGAGCGGGTCTTTCATGGTACGGGTTGTCATGGGAAAACAATCTAATGATTGTTGGAATGTAAGTCAACGACGGGAATCGACCCGGATGGCGTGGACAGGCTCCGGCAGCGCGTTGAAAACCGGCTAAAACCACCCCTTGCGCCTGAAGTAGAGCCCCATGGCGCCCGCCACCGCGACCATGATCCCGAGCGCCATGGGGTAGCCGAAGTACCAGTTGAGTTCCGGCATCGCCAACGGGCTCGCGGCCGGGTTGCCGTTGCCGAAATTCATGCCGTAGAGCCCGGCGATGAAGGTCAGCGGCATGAAGATGGTGGCGATCACGGTGAGGGTGCGCATCACGTCGTTCATGCGGTAGCTCAGGCTCGACAGATAGATGTCCATCAGGCTGGTGATCATGTCGCGGTAGTTTTCCAGCAGGTCCATCACCTGAATGGCGTGGTCGTGGCAGTCGCGCAGATAGAGGCGGGTGTGCTCATCGATGAGGTTGTTTTCTTCGCGCAGGATGGCGCTCACCAGATCCCGCTGCGGCCACAGCATGCGGCGCAGTACCAGCAGGTTGCGGCGCAAATGATGAATGGTTGTGACGGTGTCGCGGGAGGGGCTGTCGAGCACGGCCTCTTCCAGATGTCTCGATTTCCTCGCCGAGTTTTTCGAGCACCGGAAACCCGCATCGATCACCAGATCGAGCACGGCGTAAAGCAGATAGCCCACCGGATAACCGCGGATCAGGCTGGACTCGGCGTGCAGGCGTTTGCGCACGGGTTCGAAAGGGTCCTCGCCATTGCTGGTGAAAGTGACGAGAAAACCGGGGCCAAGGAAGATGCTGACCTGGTCGATATGAACTTCATTGTCCGCGCTGCGCGGCAGTGCGGCGATCAGAAAATAATGTTCGGGATGCGGATCGAACTTGGGCCGCTGACCGATGTTCTGCACGTCTTCCAGCGCGAGCGGATGCAAACCAAATTTCTGTCCCAGTTGTTTCAGCATCGTCGGCGACGGCGTGCCCTGGATATGAATCCAGGTGGCGGCGGGAGTTTTCAGATAGGGCAGACAGTCGTCCAGTGACTCGACGGCGATCTCCTTGCAGCGCTCGGCGGTGTACTCCAGCAGCCGGATGCGGGCCGGCGCAGCGCCTTCCGCGGCCGGTAGCAGCGTGCCGGGCGGGGTGCCCGGCGGATGGTAGCGTTTGACGATCTTGCGCATGGGAACGGCTCTGGTCGCGGCGGGGTTCATCATAGCCAAAACCGCGCGGTGCATGACCGCTCGCGTTGACGTCAGCGCTTGCCAGGCTGCCCCGGCTATGGCGCCGCGCTACAGCCTTGTCGAGCGAGTCCGTAACGGTGCCGACGCGTCAGCGCGCTCGAGTCTGACGGGGGGCTGCCCGGGTTGCGCTGGACTCAATGCGGCTGCGCTGCCGTTCGTCAACATGTCCGACGAAAAAAGCCAGGATCAATCCAGCGCAAGCCGAAATAATGGTCGCGCTGACGCGCAGAGTGTGGAGCGATTGACAGACTCGCACTGAGATTGATGGGGCCAGCGCCCTTGCGACGGCGCGGCCAGCGAATCTTCAGGCGGTGTTCATCCGGTGTGTTAACCGCCACGACGCAGGAGTAGTCTTTGACCGACCGGCGCGGTACCCGCCGCGGTGCCGCACGATACCCCATTCATCCGCTGAGAATCGATCGCGAAACTCTATTACTTCCGGCGCCTGTTCGCTCGGTCCCGCTACGGCGCTGCGCGAAGCTGGGCTCAATGTCGAACTCGAGAAAGTCGATCTCGCCAGCAAGAAGACCGAGACCGGCATTGGGATTTCACCACCATCAATCGAAAGGCTCCGTGCCGTGTCTGCGGCTGGACAACGGCGAATATCTCACCGAATGCGCGGTGCTGTTGCAGTGGATCGCGGATCAGAAGCCGGGCAGTGGTCTGGCGCCGGCGGCCGGCACGCCCGAGCGCTACCGCCTGATGGAAACGCTCAATTTTATGGGTCTTCCCCAATCATAGTGGGTAGATTAGCCTGACGGCCCGCGAGAGACACAGTTATACAGCCAGATACTGGGCATCGCGAAGCCGTGGAAAGTGACCGGAGTGCAGGTCTCGCTGGTCGACGATGAAGTGGAAGTGGCCGTGGACCACGGGGCGGGCCAATTGGTGTGCCGTCAGTGCGGCAAGCCGTGACCCCGGCTACGACAAGCGGGTTCGACGCTGGCGCCATCTGGACACCTGCCAGCTAAAGACCGTGCTGGAGGCGGACGTGCCGCGGGTGCAGTGTCCGGAGCACGGCGTGGTCACGATCCGGGTGCCGTGGCGGAACCGGGCAGTGGCTTCACGGCGCTGTTTGAAGCGCTGGTGATCAACTGGCTACTGAAAGTGGCGTCGATCAGCGCGTGGTAGCGGATCGTCTGCGGCTGAGCTGGAACGCCGTGGACGGCATCCTGCAGCGGGCGGTGAAGCGTGGGATGTCCCGGCGCGGGGGGTTGGCGACGAAATTGAGCGTGGATGAAACCGCGTACCGCAAGGGTCATGACTACATCACCGTGGTCACCGACCAGGAGCAAGGCGTGGTACTTCGCGTGGCGGAGAACCGGGAGACCCACAGTCTGGGAGAGTTCTATGAGCTGCTGTCGGAGGCGCAGAAGTCCGGTATCGAGAGCGTGTGCATGGACATGTGGCCCGGCGTACATTCGCGCGACCCGGATGCGCTCGCCGATGCCGATCACCGGATCGCCTTTGATCGCTTTCATGTTGCACAGTATCTGGGGAAGGCGGTGGATCAGGTACGCCGCCAGGAGCACCGGCGCTTGCTCGACAGGGCGATGCGCGCCTGAAGGGCAGCAAATACCAGTGGTTGCGTAACCGGAGCACGATGGACTGGCACCAACAGCGCGGTTTTACGGCGCTGCGAAAAGCGTCGCTGAAGACTGCCCGCCTGGGCGATCAAGGAGTTGCTACCCCGGCTGTGGGGCTACCAGAGCCGCACCTGGGCCCATAAAGGCTGGCAGCGCTTGCTCAACTGGATGGCGCGCAGCCGCCTCAGCCGATGCAGCAGACGGCCAAGACGCTGAAAAACATCTCTGGGGCATTCTCAACGCCGTGCTTCTGGGCGTGGACAACAGTCACGCGGAGAGCATGAACAGTCGCATCAAAACCGTGAAGGTCCGCGCCCGGGGATTTCGCAACAAACAACGTTTCCGCAACGCGATTTACTTCCACCTGGGTGGACTACAGCTCTACCCTGACGGAATCAAGGGCTAATCTACCCACCATGATTGGGGAAGACCCGATTTTATCGCTACCGAGCTGCACAAGGGTTTTGGCCCCCTGTTCAATCCCGCGCTGCCGGACGCAGCCAGAAAAATCGCCCTGGAAAATCTCCAGGGGCGGCTGGGTTATGCCAATCAGCAACTGGCCGGCAAGCAATTCCTGATGGGGAGCGGGTTTACGGTGGCGGACTGTTATCTCGCCACCGTGCTCGGCTGGGCGGGGTTCCTGAAGATCGACCTGGCGCCCTGGCCCAATCTCGGCGCCTACCTGGGCCGGGTGATGGCGCGCCCGGCAGTGCAGGCGACGCTGCCAGGCCGAGGGCTGGGTTAGCTGGTCGGGTTCCCGTGCCGACTATCCGCGGCGCCGATCCGGATTTGATAGGGCGCACAGACGACCGGACAACATGGCAAACCTCCGCTGCGGGCCGGGTTGAGGTGCCAGCATATTGTGAAAGTGCTCCATGACACGCAGCGCTCGCGCGAACCACCGCGACAATCCGCTGCGCGGATCGCTGGCACTCAGCGCATCAACTGCCGGAATATTTCTACAAGCCACCCACTGTAGTCCGATGCCAGGTATCCGAGACCGGCAAGATTGAGTCCGACGGTAACCCGGAAGACCGCACGGAACGATTCCTTGCTCGATTTATGCCGAAGCAGTTGCTGGGCGTACAGTGCTCCCGGCCAGCCGCCAGCCAGTGCCAACAGGTGCAGCCTGCGCTCCGGAGTGCGCTGTCGCCCGTTCTGTGCTGCTTCCTTGTCGATGAAGTAAAAGCAGAAAGTCAGAGCACTCATGCCCAGGTACAGCCAAAGGACGGGCGACGAATATATCCCGAGCGCGACGCCGCCGGCCAACGCCACCAGGAAAAAAAGCGCTGCCATAAGCGCCCTGGATGCCGAGCCAAGCGCAAACTTTGCTGTGAGAAATTGCACGTGCTCGGCTTTTATGCGGCCCTGACTGTCGCGGGATTCCAGGTAGCTGACTTCATCGCCGTTGGCCGGCCTGCGCGTGCCGCCGTGAAAGGTCTTGATGTGAACGAAGGCCTGTTTGCCGCCATCTGAGGGCTCAATGAACCCGAAACCCTTGTCGTCTTTCCAGCGCACGACTTTTCCCTGTTTACGCATTATTTTTCCCTGGGCCGCAGGCAGCGTTCGATACTGACTTTCTTGTGCAGTACCACATCGCTCATGGCGCGAGAAAACTCCCGCTGCGCAGCCCTTCGGCGACGATGCGGGCACGCTCCTGATTCAGCTTCTGATAAAGCGCGAGTGCCAGTAGCTCGAATTCATCGGCCAGCAGGGCATCGGTGCAAAACATGCGCGTGCCGGTGACGACGATCTGCGCCTGAAGCACGGCGGGCGCCAGCCGCAGATTGATCAAGTCCACGTCGCGGGACAGGGCGGCTTCGAGTGCCAGGTGCAGATCGCCGAGTGCCAGAGTTCCGGCGCGACGGGCGCTGTCCGGTGGCAGCAGCAGCGCGATGTCCAGGTCGCTGTCGGTCCGCTCGTACGCGGTCCCGGCAGAGCCGAAGCGGTAAATCGCCTGGACATCTGGATAGTGCTGGCGCACCAGTTTCTGGATCGCTTGATCGTTCTTCATGTCGCGTTTCTGCTGGTTCCGGTTTCGAGTCCGGCTTTCAGCTTACCACCACCGATCGCTTGGCGATCTCCTCCAGCATCACTTCCGTAGCGCCGCCACCGATGCTCTGCACGCGCGCGTCGCGGCTCATGCGCTCGATGGCGCTTTCGCGGATGTAGCCGAAGCCGCCGTGGAATTGCAGGCAGGTGTACATGACTTCGTTCACCAGTTCGCAGCAATAGGCTTTGGCCATCGACACTTCCTTGACCGCGTCCTCGCCCTGGGCATCGAGCCAGGCGGCGTGGTAGGTCAGTTGCCGTCCCGCTTCGACCTTGGCCTGCAACATGGCGAGGCGCTGACGGATCGTCTGCTTGTCCCACAGGGTGGCGCCGAAGGCTTTGCGTTCCTGCACGTATTGCAGCGTCATTTCCAGCGCTTTCGCGGCTTCGCCCATGGATTGCGCGGCGAGCACGGTGCGCTCGTTCTGGAAGTTGCGCATGATCGAATAGAAACCTTTGTTCAACTCGCCCAGGATGTTCTCGCGCGGCACGCGGCAGTTGTCGAATACCAGCTCGGCGGTGTCGGAGCAGCGCCAGCCCTGCTTGTCGAGGGCGCGGCCGACGCTGAAGCCGGGCGTACCTTTCTCGACGATGAAGATGGTGATGCCGCGCGAGCTTTTGACCTGGGTGTCGGTCTTGGCAGCGATGAAATAGATATCGCCCTTGACGCCGTTGGTGATGAACATCTTGCTGCCGTTCAGCACATAGTGATCGCCGTCTGCCACCGCCGTGGTGCGGATGCCGGCGACATCGGAACCCGCGTCGGGTTCGGTCACGCCCACCGCGCAGATTTTGCGGCCCGCGATCAGGTCGGGAAAGTATTTGTCCTTCTGTGCCTTGTTGCCGAAGTTGGCCAAGTGCGGCGAGGCCATGTCGGTATGCACGGTGACGGTGACCGCGAAACCGCCGAAGGTGGAGCGGCCCAGTTCCTCGGCGAGGATCACGCTGCCCAGCGTATTCATGTTGCTGCCGCCGTATTCCTCGGGGTAGCGGATGCCGAGAAAACCGAGGTCGCCCATTTTTTCAGCACCGCGCGCGGCACGAAGCCATCGAGTTCCCAGGCTTCGGCGTGGGGCACCACTTCCTGTTCCACAAAGCGGCGGATCTGCTCGCGCAGCATGTTTTGTTCGTCGGAAAAATACAGTTGGTTGATGGTCACGTTCGGGCCTCGCTCAATGGTTCGATGGAACGGAAATAGTACTAGTGCCACGGCACACAAATTTCGACATATTTACCAGCCGTCGTCATTCCCGTGCGACCGCCACGGATGGCGGAAATGCTGGAAACACAGACTGTAGGGTGGGCAAAGCGCAGCGTGCCCACGCGGAGCTCCGCCCGGCACCGCGCCCTGTCCCGCGTGGGCACGGCCTATCGGCCTTTGCCCACCCTACGACGCTTTTTCACACAGTTTTGCACACGAGAATCCAGCCCCGACTCCCCGACAGCCGCAGGATTTCCGGGCAAAAACTGGATGCCTGCCCTCGGCTTCCCGGCCATGACGTTGCCTTATTCAGGTGTCGCACTACTAGCATCCGCAGCGGGCTCCCGCTCAACAAGCTCCAACTCGACAAGAACGGCGCCGCCCTCGACGCTGTCGCCGACCGCGCAGAACAGTTCGCGCACGCGGCCGTCCATGGCGGCGGCGAGGGAGTGCAGCAGTTTCATCGAATCCAGTACCACCAGCACGTCGCCGGCCTGCACCGCGTCGCCGGGTGCGCAGCGCACTTCAGCGACCTGGCCGGGCAATGTCGCGGTGATGCGGTGATCGCCGTGACCGCCGATTTTGGCGGCGTCGGTCTCGCGGCGCGCGATGATGCGCAGGGTGACGACTGCGCCGGCGATGTCGAGGGTCAGCAGATCGCCGTTGCGACGCACCGCCAGCCGTTGGCTGTGGCCCGCGCGTTCGACACAGAGCAGGCCGGGTTCGGCCCAGCGCGCGGTCGCCGCGAACGCGTGCGCGCCGCATTCGAGTTCGTAGCTGCCATTGCGGCCGCGCACGCTGATCTCATGGATTGTTTCCCCGGCATCGGCCAGCACGACCCGGCTCTCGCCGCGGACGCCCGCGGCTTCCAGCAGGCGGAAGGCGCCGAGGCTGCGCCAAGGCGAGTCCCGGCACTCGGCTTCCATCAGCATCGCCTGGGCCAGCGCGGCCAGCAGCACGGTTTCCGGTGCGGTGACAGGCGCATTCCAGCCGCCGGGAAACTGGGTGTCGAGAAAGCCGGTGGTCAGGGGCTCGGCGCTGAAGGCGCGCTGGCGCAGGATGTCGCGCAGGAAGGCGAGGTTGGTGACCGGGCCGCTGAGCGTGAACTTTCCCAGCGCGGCCGCGAGCCGGCGCTGCGCTAGTTCGCGGTCGGCGCCACCGGCGATCACCTTGGCGAGCAATGAATCGTAATGGGGCGTGACCACGGAACCCGCGCCCACGCCGCTGTCCACCCGGATGCCGTCGCCCGCGGGTGCGTCGTACAGCGCGATGGTGCCGGTGCCGGGAAGATAACCGCGCGCCGGGTCTTCAGCGTTGACGCGCGCCTCGATCGCCCAGCCGGTACAGGTGATTTGCTCCTGGGTCAGGGGCAGGAGTTCGCCGGCGGCGCTGCGCAACTGCCATTCCACCAGGTCGAGTCCGGTGACGTACTCGGTGACCGGGTGCTCCACTTGGAGCCGGGTGTTCATTTCCAGAAAATAAATTTCGCCGCTGTCGTTGTCGAGCAGAAATTCCACCGTGCCCAGGGAGTCGTAGTCGATCACCCGCGCGAGCGCGACGGCGTAGTTGTGGAGCGCCGCGCGCTGCTGCGCGGAGATGAACGCCGCCGGCGCTTCCTCGATCACCTTCTGATGATTGCGCTGGATCGAGCACTCGCGCTCGAACAGATGCACCACCCGGCCGTGGCGGTCGGCGGCGATCTGCACCTCGATATGGCGCGGCGCGGTGATCAGTTTTTCCAGCAGTACCCGGTCGTCGCCGAAACCGGCGAGCGCCTCGGCGCGGGCCTGCACCAGGGCCTCGGCGAAGTCCGTCGCGCGCTCGACCCGGCGCATGCCGCGCCCGCCGCCGCCGGCGCTGGCCTTGATCAGGAGCGGAAAGCCGATGCGCGCCGCCTCCCGCGTCAGGGTGGGCGCATCCTGCGCGCCGCCGTGATAGCCCGGCACCACCGGCACCCCGGCGCGCTCGGCGATGGCCTTGGACTCGATCTTCGAGCCCATGGCGCGGATCGCCTCGCGGTGGGGGCCGACGAACACGATGCCGGCGGCCTCGCAGGCGGCGATCAGCGCCTCGCTCTCGGCGAGAAAGCCGTATCCCGGGTGGATGGCCTCCGCCCCGGCGCGCTGCGCGGCGGCGACGATGGCGGCGGCGTCGAGGTAGGAGCGCGCGCTCTCCGCTGGGCCGATCGCAAACGCCGCGTCGGCGCGCCGGACATGCAGCGCATCGCGATCCGCCTCGGAATAGACCGCGATCGGCCGGATGCCGAGCGTGCGGCAGGTGCGGATGATGCGGACCGCGATCTCGCCGCGGTTGGCGATCAGCAGGGATGCAAACATTATTTTTGTCCGTTACATGCGATAGACCGGCGCCGGGCCGGTCACGGGGGGTTGCAGCGCGGCCAGCGCCAGACACAGGCCGAGCACGTCGCGGGTCTGCGCCGGCTCGATGATGCCGTCGTCCCAGAGTCGCGCGGTGGCGTAGTAGGGATCGCTCTGCGCGCCGTACTGGGCGCGCACCTGGGCATCGATGCGGCGCAGATCCTCGGCCAGGCCGGCATCGTCGTGCTTGATGCTGGCGCGGCGCAGCTCCTGCATCACGTTGCTGGCGATGTCGGCGCTCATGGTGGCGCAGCGCGCGCCGGGCCAGGCGAACAGGAAATGCGGGGCGAAACCGCGCCCGGCCATGCCGTAGTTGCCGGCGCCGTAGGAGCCGCCGACGATCACCGAAAATTTCGGCACGCGGGAGTTGGCCTGGGCGTAGACCATCTTGGCGCTGTGCTTGGCGATGCCGCCGCGCTCGGCTTCGGTGCGCACCATGAAGCCGGTGATGTGGTGCGGAAACAGCAGCGGCGTCTGGCGCTGGTTGCACAGCTCGATGAAGTGCGCCCTAGGGAAGACTCCGAGAACAGCGCGCCGTTGTTGCCCAGAATCCCCACCGGGTAGCCGTGCAGGTGCGCGGTGCCGCACCAGGGGTATCGCCGTAAATCGGCTTGAACTCCTGGAAGTCGCTGCCGTCCACCAGGCGCGCGATGATCCGCGCACGTCGTAGGGCACCTTGGGGGTCCGCGCTGACCGAGCGCCGGCAATCTCGTCGGGGCTGTAGGCGGGCGGGCGCACCGGGCGGATATCGGCGTGGCAGCGCCGCGGCCAGTTGAGCTTGGCGACGATCTCCGCAGCCGCGCCAGCGCCGCCGGTTCGTCGTCCACCAGATAGTCGTTCACCCCGGACACCCGACTGTGCATCTCGGCGCCACCCAGCGTCTCGCCGTCCACCACTTCGTTGATCGCCACCTTGACGATGGACGGCCCGCCCAGATGGATGCGCGCATTGCCGCGCACCATGATGACTTCATCGGCCAGTGCGGGGATGTAGGCGCCGCCCGCGGTGCAACCGCCGAACACCGCGGCGAGCTGCGGCAGGCCCTGCTGCGACATGCGGCACTGGCGGTAGAAGGTATTGCCGAAGTGCTCCTTGTCCGGGAACACCCGGTCCTGCTCCGGCAGGTAGGCGCCGCCGCAGTCCACCAGATAGATGCAGGGCAGCCGGTTCTGCTCGGCGACTTCCTGGGCGCGCACATGCTTTTTCACTGTCTCGTGAAAAAACGAACCGCCCTTCACGGTGGCGTCGTTGGCGATGATCATGCAGTGCACGCCGCACCTGGCCGACGCCGGTGACGACGCCCGCCGCCGGCACCTCGTTGCCGTACAGGCCCCAGGCCGCGAGCGGCGAGAGTTCGAGAAAGGGCGTGAGGGTCGATCAGGCGGTCGATGCGCTCCCGCGGGCAGCTTGCCGCGCGCGCGGTGACGCTCGATGTGCGCCTCGCGGATGCCGCTGGCCGCTTCCCGCAGGCGTCCGCGCAGGGTGTCGAGCAGATCCTGGTAGTGATCGGTATTGGCGGCGAAGGACGCCGCGCGCGGATTGACGCGGGACTGGATCTGGCTCATCGGCTGCTCTGGGTCGGGAAACCGGCGCCATTGCCGGCACCCGCCGGAATCTAGCAAAATCGGGGCGGGGGTGCGAGGTGCGGGCCATCGCCCTGCGCAGGGCGGATAAGCGCCAGCGCATCCGCCAGGATTGCGGCTCGGTCCTTGCCGTCGTGCGCGGGAATGACAGTGGTTGGATCCCCGTCACCCCCGCGCAAGGTAGTCGCCGTCACCCCCGCGCAGGCGGGGGTCCAGGTGCCGCGGACCCTGAAACGCCGCGCAATATGGCGGCACGGTCCTTGCCGTCGGGCGCGGGAATGACAGTGGTTGGACCCCCGTCACCCCCGCGCAACGTAGTCACCGTCGCCCCCGCGCAGGCGGGAATCCAGGTGCCGCGGACTCTGAAACACCGCGCACCCAAGCAGATAGTCCCGCAGCAGCGTCGTAGGGTGGGCAAAGCGGAGCGTGCCCACGCGGACCTCCGCCCGGCGCCACCGGAGCCGGAGATATCGCGACATCTGGATTCCCGCGTGCGCGGGAATGACGACGGCTGGCAGACGGCTGGTAAATATGTCGAAACGTGCGAGCCCTGGCCCTGGCAGCTTGTTGAAAAGCTGCTGCAAGTGATCAGGCGGCTATCAGGCCATCAGCATTTTATAGAGCTCATCCTTCAGCGCGAGCCGCTTTTTCTTCATGTCTTCCATGGTCTCGTCGGCCTTGGGGCTGCCTTCACCTTCGAGACGGCGCACTTCCCGGTCCAGATCGTTGTATTCGTCGAAGCGGCGGGCGAAGTGATGGTCACTGGTTTTGAGGGTGTGAATCTTTTCCTTGAGTTCGGGAAATTCGTTGCTCAGGGTGTGGTTCTCGATCGACATCATGGCCTCGAAGCGCTGGCTCAATTGGGGGCGGCAGCATACCAAACTGGCCGCCGGGCAGTATCGTGGGGAGGGTGGTACAGGGCGTAACGGCTATCGGACGCCGTCCCGCGCCGGGAGTACGCGCCGCGGCAGCCGCGTGGACAGCGCGCAGGCGGCAACCACCAAGGCGCTGGAGACCCACAGGCAGGCGGCGAGTCCGGCGACCTGATAGACCCAGCCCGACAGCACGGTGCCGAGCAGGCGCCCGCCGGCGTTGGCCGTAGTAGAACCCGACATCGAGGGCGACGCCATCGGCGCGGGCGTAGCTGACGATCAGGTAGGAGTGGATCGCCGAGTTGAGCGCGAACAGAACGCCAAACGCGAACAGCCCCGTCACCAGCACCCAGCCCGGATCCAGTTGCCCGAGCCCCGGCGCGATGGCGGCGGGGAATGCCGCGAGCGCGAGCCCCGCGACCAGCGCGCTGCGGCCATCCGGTACGCGACCGCGGCCGGTAAACCGCGGCGCCAGCGCCTGCACCGCGCCATAGCCCAGGATCCAGCAGGCGAGGAAAGCGCCCACGGCGGTGAAGCTCCAGCCCAGTTCCGCCTGCAAAAACACCGGCAGTGCCACCACGAACCAGACATCGCGCGCGCCGAACAGGAAAAACCGCGCCGCCGAGAGGCGATTCACCGGGCCGCTGCCGGACAGCAGATCGCGAAACCTGGGCTTGAAACTGGTTTTGCCGAGGCGGTTGTCGAGCAGCAGCAGGCCCGCCGCGAACACCACCGCGAGGCCCGCCGCCATGGCGCCGACCGCGCCGCGAAAACCCAGAGTCGCCAGCAGCACGGCACCGAGAAAGAACCCCACGCCCTTGAGCGCGTTCTTGGAGCCGGTGAGCAGCGCCACCCAGCGATACAGTTGTCCTTCGCGTCCCTCCGGCACCAGCAGCTTGATGCTGCTCTTGGCCGCCATCTTGTTGAGATCCTTGGCGATGCCGGACAGTGCCTGCGCCGCCATCGCAAAACTGCACTGGTGCGCGGGATCGACCAGCAGCATGGCGAGGGCGACGATCTGGAGTCCGAGGCCGATCTGCATGGTGGCGTTCAGCCCCAGTCGCGCCGCCAGCAGACCGCCGCCCAGGTTAGTGACGACGCCAAAGAATTCGTAGAACACAAACAGCAGCGCGACTTCCAGCGGCGCGTAGCCGAGCTGATGAAAGTACAGCACCACCAGCATGCGCAGCGCGCCGTCGGTGAGCGTGAAGGCCCAGTAGCTGCCGGTGACCAGGGCGTATTGGCGCAGCGCGCGGTCCATGGTTCGCCTCAAAGCGCCGCCGCGACCTTGCGGGCCAGCTCCATCAACCGATGCACATAGCCGGTCTCGTTGTCGTACCAGGCCAGCACCTTGACCAGCGTGTCGTCGATCACCTGGGTGGAGAGGGCATCGACGATGCTGGAGCGGGTATCGCCGCGATAGTCCGCCGACACCAGGGGTTTTTCCTCGTAGCCGAGAATTCCTGCGAGGCGGCCGGACGCGGCAGCGGCGGCCAGCGCCGCGTTGACCGTTTCGATAGTGGTGGCGCGCTCCACCTCGAACACGCAGTCGGTGAGCGAGGCGTTGGCGAGCGGCACCCGCACCGCGAGGCCGTTCAGGCGCCCGCGCAGTTCCGGGAAGATCTCGGCGATCGCGGTGGCCGAGCCCGTGGTGGTCGGGATCGCCGACAGACCCGAGGGCGCGCCCGGCGAACCCCTTCGTGGTAATCGTCGGGCACCCGCTGGCGGTTGGTGATGTCGTGGACCGTGGTGATGGCGCCGTGGCGGATGCCGAACTCGCGCTGGATCACCGCCACCACCGGTGCGAGCAGTTGGGGTGCAGGAGGCGGCAGTGACGATGGTCGCGCTCGGCGGCGTAGTTGTGGTCGTTGACGCCCATCACGATATTGGGGGTGCCGTCCTTCACCGGCGCCGATACCACCACCTTGCGCACGCCGGCCGCGAAGTAGGGCGCGAGCGCCGCTTTGGATTTGAACGTGCCGGTGCAGTCCACCACCAGATCCACGTCCAGTTCGCGCCAGGGCGTGGCGGCGATGTCGGCGTTGCGGGAATAGCCCAGGCGGCGCGCGCCGATCACCAGCGCATCCGGCTCGGCGGCGACGGACTGGTGCCAAGTGCCCTGCACGGAATCGTACTGGAGCAGGTGCGCGGCAGTGGCGGCATCGCCCGCGATCTCGTTGACGTGGACGATATCGAGTTCGGGCCAGTTCCATGCGGCGCGCAGCGCCAGCCCCGCCTATGCGCCCGAAGCCGTTGATTGCGATGCGTGTGGTCATCTGGATCACATTAAGCCGTATATCCGGTTAAGCGGATATATTAACCATAAAATATGACCGATCAACTACAACCGTTGAGGATGGTTTGAACAACCACCCCAGCGTCGTTCCCGCGCAAGCGGGAACCCAGGGCCTTCTGGATCCCCGCTTGAGAGGCTGTGTGAAAACCTCACAGTCGGCGGAAATGCTGGAAACACAAATCGTAGGGTGGGCAAAGGCCGCCAGGCCGTGCCCACGCGGGACAGGGCACGGTGGCGGGCGGAGATCCGCGTGGGCACGCTGCGCTTTGCCCACCCTACGATGCCTTTGTCACACAGCCGCTGCCGCGGGCATGGCGGATTTTCAGCGGCGTCCTTAACCGCAACTGCGGGCCGGCATTTTGGCGAGGCGGCGCGCGTCGCGGCGCAGTTCGGGGATGGCATCCGTATCGCTGCCGAGCAGGGTCAGCAGGCGTTCGGCAAAAGGCGTGGCGGGCGCGAGCTGGTAGTACATCCAGGTGCCCTCGCGGCGCGCCGCCACCAGTCCGTGATGGCGCAGATACGCTAGATGACGCGACACCGCGCTCTGGGGCAGTTCGAGCGCGTCCACCAGGTCGCATACGCACAGCTCGCCGCGCTGCCGGAGCAGATGGACGATGCGCAGGCGGGCCGGCTCGGAGAGCGCCTTGAAAAGGGCGGCGTAGCGGTTCATGTCCATGGCGCGATTGTACGGGCGCCCCGCGGCATCGCAAATCGTCCCCGTGGTGTTGCCACCGGGTTCTCGCGCGGCGGGGAAATGCTCCGTACCATGAACGGCGTATTCCCGGTCGAGGATCCCATGCGTCCGAGTTCGAAAGTGAGAAAAGCAAACGCCACGGCGGCGCAACCACCCGCTGGCTCCGCTGCCCATGGCGCTGGCGTGAAACCGACCGGCGTTCGCGGGTGCCGACATGAGTCCGCCGGGCCGGCTCGTCGCCACCTTGTGGGAAGCCGATCAGCATGCGGCGATGCTTGCCGCGGCCCTGATGGAATGGGATCGCGCGCCCGCCGCTGACTGGCAATCCCTGGAAGCGCATTGCGGCCATGCACGTCCGGTTGACCAAGTGCTGTTCGGCTTCATCAAACTCCAGGATGTACTCGGCGAGCGCCTCGCGCCGCTCCGCTCGCCGCGCTGAAGGAGCCCCATGCCACCAGCGCAGCGACGCCCAGCTTCTCGACCGCCTCCGAAGCGCTCACGGCTATCTCGACGTCGACGCCTGGCTGGCGTGGCGCGGCGTGCGCGATCGGCTGGCGCGCGAATATCCCCACCACAGGAGCTAGGCTTCGCCGCGTTGCTGGCCGGGTGGGAAAAGCCGGTGTCCGGGTCTGGATCTGGATCTGGATCACCTGGGCTACTCTGAGTAACCGTCATGCCCGCGGAGGCGGGCATCCGAGGAGGCCTGATATATTCCCTGGGTTCCATGCGAAACGACGATTGGGTGTTGCGAGCACTCTTAGGATACTCGAATCACCGTCACGCCCGCGGAGGCGGGCATCCAGGGGGCCTTGATATTCCTGGGTTCCCGCATGCGCGGGAACGACGATTGGGTGGTTAGGCAGAGCACTCTCAGGGCTACTCCGAATCACCGTCATGCCCGCGAAGCCGGGGCATCCAGGGGCCTTGATTCCTGGGTTCCCGCATGCGCGGGAACGACGTTGGATTGGTTAGGCAGAGCCTCTTAGTCTGAATCACCGTCACACCCGCGGAAGCGGGCATCCAGGCCCTGATATTCCTGGGTTCCCGCATGGGGAACGACGATTGGTGGTTATGCAGGGGCACTCTCAGGGCTACTCGAATCACCGTCATGCCCGCGGAAGCGGCATCCAGAAGACCCTGATACCACCCCCTCGCATGGGCGACAGTGCGCGGAAACGGCTGTGCGTGGCTATTCAGAGCATCCCCGGGTAGTTGACCGGCGGGGTTGACGACAATGCCGGGCGTCGCGTCTACTCTCCGCGCCGCTTGCTTCTGTCCAGCACGGCACAACTCAGCAGGAGCGATTCGCCAAACCAACTCAGGCGTTGCTGGTGAGGCGACTACCTGAGCAAGGGCCTCCGATTTTTTTGGAGTGCCGCGATGGCCAACTTTGGGGTTCAATGGAAGGTTGTTTTAAAGGCGAAGCCTTTTGTGCGTCGTTGCAGGCGTCGCGACTTTTTGTATTCACGGTGTGGGTTTGATCGGACAAGTGTCTGCTTTGATTCTAGTCGGCTGCGGGGCACTCATTTTTCACCACCGCAAAAACGCCCGTGGCGCCACGACAACGCGTGATAACAAGCGTGGTCGCCCTGGATCGCGGGTCAGATAACGCGCGGAGTTCATGGTGCCCCCACCGGTGCTCGCCCCGGTGGGGATGTCTCAGTCAAAGAAAATTTTAGGACCTGTTGACATTTATGTTTAACTACCGATCCAACTCGTTGACGGAGTTGGATCAATGGCACGAAGGAACTTGCGGAACGACCATTGGGAGCGGATCGAGCCCATGCTGCCAGGCAAGGCCGGCGACCTGGCAGGACGGCCAAGGACAATCGGCTGTTCGTCGACGCGGTGCTGTGGATCGCGCGCGCCGGCGCACCGTGGCGTGATCTGCCGGAAGCGTTCGGTCCGTGGAACAGCGTGTGCAAGCGATTCTCACGGTGGTCCAACGCCGGCGTCTGGCATCGGGTCTTCGCCGAGCTGGCCCAAGACGCCGACTTCGAGGAAGTGTTCCTCGATTCCACCATTGTCAGAGCTCACCAGCATGCCGCCGGTGCTCCAAAAAAACGGCAGCAAGGCGATCGGCCGCTCGCGTGGCGGATTGACGACCAAGATTCACGCGCTGGTCGAAGGGCTGGGCAACCTGGCGCGCTGGCAGCTCACCGCCGGGCAAGTCCATGACATCACGCAGGCGCACGACTTGATCGGAGGTGTTCCCGCGCAGACCGTCGCCGCCGACAGCTTTAACGCCGATGCGCTCATTCAGACCCCTCGTGCAAGCAGGCGCTGAAGCGGTCATCCCGCCGCGCGGAATCGCCGTCAGACACGCGATTACGATCAGCACAAATACAAGCATCGCAACCTCATCGAGCGCTTCTTCTGCCGCCTCAAAGAATTCCACCGCATCGCCACGCGCTACGACAAACTCGCCAGTCGCTTCTCCGCCTTCATCGCTCTGGTGGCTTCCTTCGTGTGGCTTACTTAAATGTCAACAGGCCCTAACGAACAACGCCACACCATCGTCGAGGAGGCCGTTCGCGCGTTCGGGCCGCAAGCCAGTGTGCGCCTGTTCGGCTCGCGCGTGGACGATCATATCCGTGGCGGAGATATCGATCTGCACGTCGAGACGGAAGGCAGTCCCGCCGAGCTGCTGGATCGCGAGCTCAAATTTTATGCCCGCCTGATTCGCCGGCTCGGTGACCGCCGCATCGACATCGTCGTGCATCGGCGCGGGGCCGCCGCGCGCCCCATCGACGAACAGGCCTGGCAAACGGGAGTGGTCCTGTGACCGCATTGGCGCCCGAACGGGAACGGCTCGCCCGCCTGCTCCGGCTGGTCGAACGGGAAGACGTCTATCTGCGCGCGGTCCGGCATCGGCTGCTGGGCGATGACTGTCGCGTGGATGCCGGTCGGGTCAGCGGGTTGCTCGGCGACGACACCGGCATCGACAGACTCGAATCCTTCGGCGCCAAATTTGCCCGCATGCAGGACACGGTGATCGATAAACTGATCCCCGCGCTGTTGCTGGCGGCCGGCGAGCCCGTGATGGCCGCGATCGACAATCTGGACCGCATGGAGCGTCTGGGACTGGTGGCGGCGGCCGAGCCCTGGCTCGAAATGCGTCGCCTGCGCAACCGGCTGGTGCACGAATACATCGACCAGCCCGGCGATCCCGCGGCCGCTCTCGAACGGGCTTGCCGGTTCACGGATCGCATGCACGCGGACTCACGCCCTGATCCGGAGCTATGCCACGACCCACCTGGGCATCGCGTGCGGCGCGTGAAAGCGACTGTCGCTGCTGCGCAGACACCCATGCACCGCGGTCATGCCGGGGGAGCCGTTCCGTCATTGCGGATCTGGGCAGGCGCAGCTCCCGGTCCCCGGTCCCCGGTCAGCGGGTCCATTACCTGAAGCTGGATGGCCCCACGGCGCGCGGCCGGGCTGGCGTCCGCTGTAGCATCTTGATACGCCCTGAGCCCTTCATCGGAGCTCAGGAGAGCCCCGACGAAGGGCTCAGCATACCCACCCCGGCAAGCTGCACGGCATTTGGCTACAGGATAGACTGGCAAAACGCGAACCCATGAGAACCACCACAGACCCCATGCGCCTGACCGACGAACAACGTCATGCCATCGTCGAGGAAACCGCGCGAACCTTCGGCCCGGGGGCCTGCGTGCGCCTGTTCGGCTCGCGGGTGGACGACAATGCCTGCGGCGGGGACATCGATCTTTATGTGGAGGTCGGGCAGGCACTCCCGAATCGGGCGGCTGCTGCGAGCCGCCTGGCGGCCAGATTGCAGCTTGCCCTGGGCGAACAACGCATCGACATCATCCTTGTGGACCCTGAAACCAAGCCCCAAGCCATTCACGCCGTGGCGCGCCGCGAGGGATAGCGCTGTGACAACGACCGGGCAAAGCGACGACCGTCTGTTGTTTCTGTTGCAGACGGTGGAGAAGGAAGGCCGCCATCTGATCGGCACCACCGGGCGCCTGTTCTCCGACACCATCGACGCGATCTGGGTGCAGCGACTGGAAGACCACCCGGAATTGGCCGAACGGACCGATGCCTTCGCCACCCGGTTCGGTCGCATGCAGGATACCCTGGGCGACAAACTCATTCCCGAACTCCGGCGGCGGCTGCTCGAAACCCCGGCGCCGCGCCCGACAACCTCAACCGCATGGAAAAGCTGGGACTGCTGGCGTCCGTGACCGACGGATGAGCACGCAACCTGCGTAACCGCCTCGTCCACGAATACATGCGGGACGAAGCGAATTTGCCGGCGCCCTGAACCGCGCGGCTGAACTGGTGCCGCTGCTGGTGAGTACCTATAACGCCGTGAACGCCTACGCCAGCAACCGCTTTGGCGCGTCCGTACCGCACTGGCCCCGCCACTGCCGGCCGCAAAGTGTAAGTCATGAGTTTCACCGCGCGACCGTGGGCGGGAAAAGCCTCGGAGCACTGCGACGGAGCTCAGGAGAGCCCTGAAGAGGCGCAGCGTGCCCCGCCGCCGGCCCTCGCCCCGCATGTGCAGTCGCCACAGTTACCTTGAGCTTTGGTAGAGCCACCGGACCGGCTCCGGTATGATCCCAACCCATCGCGCGACATTCCATCGCGCGACACCGGAAGGCGGATGGAAGCTCAGCGCTGCGAACAGCCCCGACGTTATCCCAACACTGGCGCAGGAAATCCTGCGGCGAGGGATCCGACGTTCTTCCCGTTCCGCCCGTCGATGGCGCCCCCGTTAACGGCGGGCGGTCGTCATCGCCGGCAGCGTCCGCAATGAAAGCCGTCATCCCTTGCCGGCGGTCTCGGCACCCGACTCAGCGAAGAAACCGTCGTGCGGCCCAAAACCCATGGTCGAGATCGGCGGCAGGCCGATACTCTGGCACATCATGAAAATCTACGCCGCCCACGGCATCAACGATTTCATCATCTGCCCGGTTACAAGGGGCTACCTGATCAAGGAATACGACACCATGACCGGTGGCCGCTTGAAGCGGATCACGGATCATGTGCGCGGCGAAGATGCTTTTTGCTTTACCTACGGCGACGGCTTGAGCAACGTCGATGTCGGTGCGGCCATTCGCTTTCATCGCGAACGCGGCACTTTGGCCACTGTGACCGCGGTGCGTCCCCCGGGGCGTTTCGGCGCGCTCGATGTCGAGAATCACCGCATCACCGGCTTTCGCGAAAAGCCCGACGGCGATGGCGGCTGGATCAATGGCGGATTTTTTGTACTGTCTCCCGGCGTCATGGACTACATCGCTGGCGACCTGATGACGTGGGAGCGCGAACCGCTCGAAGCCCTCGCCCGCGACGGGCAGTTGTCCGCCTACACGCACACCGGCTTCTGGCAGCCCATGGACACGCTGCGTGACAAAGTCCATTTGGAAGAACTCTGGCAATCCGGAGCTGCGCCCTGGAAATGCTGGTGAATGGCATCGATCCCGCTTTCTGGCGCGGTCGGCGCGTATTCCTGACCGGCACCGGTTTCAAGGGGGCTGGCTTTCCTGTGGTTGCAGCAGCTCGGTGCCGGAGCTCACCGGCTACGCCTCCTCCGCCCACCACGCCCAGCCTGTTTGAAGTCGCCCGGGTCGGTGCCGGGATGCGCTCGCTCACCGCCGACATCCGCGATGGCGAAGCCCTGGCCAGCGCGATGCGCGATGCCAACCCCGAAATCGTCATTCGCGATGGCCGCCCAACCGCTGGTGCGCTTCCTCGTATCGAGGCTCCGGTCGAGACCTACGCCACCAACGTCATGGGCACGGTGCACCTGCTGGAAGCGGTTCGGCAGACCGGCGGCGTGCGCGGCGTGGTCAATGTCACCACCGACAAATGCTACGAAAACCGGGAATGGATGGGAATATCGCGAAAACGAGCCCGCTGGGCGGCTAGATCCCTACAGCAACAGCAAAGGCTGCGCCGAGTTGGTCACCGCGGCCTATCGCACGCGTTTTCTGCCTTCCCGAAGCCGCCACAGGGCGTCGCCCTGGCCAGCGCGTGCGCGGCAACGTCATCGGTGGCGGCGACTGGGCCGACGACCGGCTGATTCCCGGATATCCTGCGCGCCAGCTCGCCGAGCAACCGGCCCCCATGCGCAATCCCGGCGCGGTGCGTCCCTGGCGGCACGTGCTGGAGCCGCTGTCCGGCTACCTGCTGCTGGCGGAGCGGCTTTGGTTGAAGACGGCCGCGGCAATGCGGAGGCCTGGAATTTCGGACCCGCCGAAGCCGATGCCCGCCTCGGTGGAGTGACCGTCGAAGAGCTCCACCCGCGCCTGGGGCGAAGGCGCACGCTGGCAGTGCGATACCACCTGGCAGCCGCACGAGGCGCACTGCCCAGCTCGACTGCGCCAAGGCGCATGCCCGGCTCGGCTGGCAGGCCGCGCTGGCCGCTGGCGCGCGCGCGAATCCATCGTCGCCTGGCATCGTGCCCATGGAGCGTCGGGAAGACATGGCAGACGGTCTGCCTGCGCCAGATCGATGAATATGTCGGTGGCGGGGCATGAACTCACGCCCCACCCCCACTGCCAGGTGTGATGGTCGTCACCAGCCGCCCCACACCGACCGCGCCGCGGCTTTGCGCGGCTGTTCTCCGAAGGACGAGCTGGCCGGCGTGCTGGATGCGGGGGCGCATCGTGCAGATCAACCACTCCCGCACCGCCGCCGTGGGCGCCGTCCGCGGCCTGCACTTTCAGCGCGCCGCACGCGGAGATGAAGCTGGTGCGCTGCCTGAGCGGCCGGGTCTGGGACGTGGCGGTCGATCTGCGCCGATTCGCCGACCTTTCTGCAATGGCACGCCGAGGAACTGACGCGGACAACCAGCGCATGCTGCTGATCCCGGAAGGCTGCGCGCACGGCTTTCAGGTGCTGTCGCCAACAGCGAGAGCTGCTCTATCTGCATACCGCGTGTTACGCCCGAAGCCGAAGGTGGCGTCCATCACGACGACCCGGCGCTCGGCATCCGCTGGCCACTGCCGGTCGCGGACCTTCGCCGCGTGACCGCAGCCACCCGCTGATCGACGACCATTTCGGACGGGCGCCATGAACTGCCGCCACTGCCGGGCCGCTGGAGCACATGTTCCTGAACTGCGCTTCGCCCGCCCTCAACGCCTACTTGACGGCGGGGCAGACCTGCACGCCCCGGAGACCTGGTACCCGCTGCGCTTCACGTCTGCGCGCACTGCTGGCTGGTGCAGACCGAGGGACTACGCCCGCGCCGATGAGCTGTTCCGGCCCGACTACGCCTATTCTCGTTGTCCACCTCCAGCGGCTGGCTGGCGCACGCCCGGCGCTACGTCGAGGCCCAGCGCGAGCGGCTCGCGCTGGGCGCGGGCAGCTTCGTCATCGAAGTCGCCGCCAACGACGGCTACCTGCTCCGGCACCTGGTGGCGCGCAGGCATCCCGTGCCTGGGCATCGAGCCCACCGCCAGTACCGCCGCCGCCGCAGCTAGGCATGCCGATGCTGCGGGAATTCTTCGGCGAGGCGTTGGCGAAAGAGCTCGCCGCCCAAGGCAGGCAGGCGGACCTGATCTTCGGCAACAACGTCTACGCCCACGTGCCGGACATCAACGACTTCAGCGCCGCAGGCCGCCTAAATCGGAGCGGCCGTCGACGTTGGAGTTCCGCACCTGATGCGGCTGATCGAGGAAACCAGTTCGACACCGCCTACCACGAGCATTTCTCCTACCTGTCGCTGCACACCGCGAGCCGCATCTTCGAGGCCGCCGGCCTGCGCGTCTTGGACGTGGAGGAACTGACCACCCACGGCGGCAGCCTGCGCATTCACGCTGCCACGCCGACGACCTGCGAGCAACCACGGGCGCCGACGAACTGCTGGCCAGCGAGCGCGCCGCCGGCCCCTGCTGGGAACTCTCGGCCTCCACCGGGGTTACCAGGCCCGCGCCGACAAGGGTGAAGGACGACTTGCTCCATTTCCTGATCGAACAAAAAGCGCCGGCAAAAAGTCGCCGCCTACGGCGCGGCGGCCCAAGGGCAACACCTGCTCAACTATGCCGACGCTTCAAGCCGGACCTGCTCCCTTTGTCTGCGACGCCGCGCCCCGCCAAGCAGGGCAAGTTCATGCCCGGCAGCCACACATCCCCATCCTGCCGCCCGCCGCCCTGCGCGACCACAAACCCGACTTTGTCTTGATACTGCC
>JADJET010000013.1 GCA_016708925.1 Gammaproteobacteria bacterium
AATGCCGAAGTACAGATTTTCGTCTCTAGATTTTGCCAGTTTCGCAATGCGGCGTAGCTGATATTCGATGTTGATGCCGAAGACTGGGCCTGCAAGTTTTCTCTCGCGAGCTTTCAGGACTTGAAGTCGCTCGTTAAGTTGCTTGACATAACCGCACTTTATTGAGTCGAACTCTTTTAGAGCCTCATCACCTTCCCTCGGATAACCTAGAAGCGTTTCTGGCGCGGAACGATCCCATTTCTCAGCTTGGACTCGCCGCTTCACTAATGGATAGCAGCGCTGACAGTATCCGAGTCCTCCATGTGGATATCGCAACGTCCCGCAGTTTCTGCAGCTTCCAAACTTTCGTGACCAGGCACTCATCGATCCTCTAAACTGCCACGCTCATGCCTAACACTCTGATCGAGCGACCGGTTGTCCGCGAGCAGAGCGAGTGGGCAACAGGTCCGCCTCGAATCGGTTGTTAGGCGATTTTGACACGAGAAATTCTCAATTGCGGTAGTCCATGCGGACTACTTGACTCAACTACAACGTTTTTTGCCGAGCAGTGCGGACATTTAAAGAAATTATCTACACCATCGGATTCGAGCTCAAGCGGAGCGTCTGCATTCATGGCCATATGGCCCTTATCATCCAGAGGGACTTTTTCGAAAAGGACTCCCCGCACTTCAAGCACTTCTCTTCCATGTTAAGCTCCTCGACAGATTAAAAACACCGGGGTCAGGTCTTTCAGCATAACATCACGTATTCCTTGAGTTTTCATGCCCGCTCACCATTCTTCTCACCGCCGTGTCGTATAGTGGACGCCGAAGTGCCTGGCTGTCGCCGCCATCGGGCATATTACCGGGCGTCACCTTCCACGCAACAGTGCGGATATCCTGCCTGGGCCAACCCGGCCATGTGTACCAGCGATAATCGTGACGTTTGAATTCTGGACGCGATACCAGACCAGGTAGGGGAATCGATGCAATGCCGCTCTGCGCACTTCGCGGTACAGCAGGGGGTAGATGCGCGGTGTCTCCGCGAGACTGCCAGGCATGGCACTGAACTCGGCGTGGAACTCTGCGGCCAATCCCTGCTGCTGCGCTTCATACCAGTTCTGGGCCTCGACGATGTCGCGCTCCGCGGCGCTGCGGACATAAACCCTGTAGCTCAAGGCAACTGGCGCCGCAGCCGCGCTTGAACCTCCGACCACGGGCTTTGATCTTCCGGGCTGTTGTCCAGGTCTGCCAGACGCGCGTCAAGAAGAACTTTTTCCTCTGCTGTTACGGGCGCGTCGGCAGGGGACAGCGTTTCCCAAACGGCACCGATGAGTTCAAGCCGTTCGGCCGGACTCGGGGTTTTAACGCGCGAAAGCAGAGCTGCATCAACCATGGGAAGAGGATACTTCAGTTACCATATAACGCCCAGTGATCAACGGACACCCCGAAAGCACCCCACCCTTGTCGATCCCAACTCAAACCCCCGTCTGATATTCAATCACTCGCGCCTCGAAGATCATGCCGATGAAAGCCCATGCCGGCTGCCCGGATCAACCCGTTTGCAACCCATTTACCGCCCATTGAAGTTTTCCCGGATGCGAAAAGGCGGTCGGTGCGGAAAGGACTGACAGCCTGCGCGCCCCCGGCGATAATCCGCGCTCAGCGGAGCATTCATGCACATTCATATTCTGGGTATTTGCGGCACCTTCATGGGCAGCCTGGCGCAGTTGGCGGCGGCCTCCGGACACCGGGTGACCGGCAGCGACGCCGATGTCTATCCGCCGATGAGCGATCAGCTTCAGGCGGCCGGCATCGCGCTGATCGAGGGCTACGACCCGGCGCAGTTGCAGCCTGCCCCCGATCTGGTGGTGATCGGCAATGCGCTGTCGCGGGGCAACCCCTGTGTCGAGGCGGTGCTCGAACGCGGCCTCAATTACACCTCGGGTCCGCAGTGGCTGGGCGATCATCTGTTGCCGGGCCGCTGGGTGCTGGCGGTGGCGGGCACCCACGGCAAGACCACCACGGCGAGCCTGCTGGCCTGGATACTGGAAGCTGCCGGCCTCGCGCCCGGCTTTCTGATCGGCGGCGTGCCCGGCAATTTCGGGGTGTCGGCGCGGCTCGGTGCGAGCTCGTTTTTCGTCGTCGAAGCCGACGAGTACGACACCGCCTTCTTCGACAAGCGCTCGAAGTTCGTCCACTACCGGCCGCGCACATTGGTGCTGAACAATCTGGAATACGACCACGCCGACATTTTTCCCGATCTCGCCGCCATCCAGACCCAGTTTCACCACCTGATCCGCACCGTCCCCGCCAGCGGCCGCATCCTGTGGCCGGCCGCCGATGCCGCGCTGACGCAGGTACTGGAACGCGGCTGCTGGAGCGAGACCGAAACCACGGGGGCGGGCGGCCGCTGGCAGGCGCAATTGCACACCGCGGCCGGGACCGATTTCGCGGTGACCCTCGACGGCGCGCCGCTGGGCGAAGTGAAGTGGACGCTGACCGGCGCGCACAATGTCGCCAATGCGCTCGCGGCCATCGCGGCGGCGCGCCATGCGGGAGTGCCCCCTGCCGTGGCCTGTGAAGCACTCGGCGGGTTTCGCGGGGTGAAGCGGCGCCTCGAATGCCTGTTCGACGCGGGCGGCATCCGGGTCTATGACGACTTCGCGCACCATCCGACCGCCATCGCCACTACGCTGGAAGGGCTGCGCCGCCAGGTGGGCGACGCGACCATCGTCGCCATTCTCGAACCGCGCTCCAATACCATGAAGCTCGGTGTGCATCGCGACCAGTTGGGCGCTGCCGTCGTCTGCGCCGACCGCGCCCTCTGGTACCGTCCGGCGGGGCTCGACTGGTCCCTGGACGCGGCGCTCGCCGGCGCGGCGAATTCCAGCGTCGTGGACGACATCGACGTCCTGCTCGACCAGGTTGCGCAAGTGGCGGCGCCGGCCCATCTGGTGATCATGAGCAACGGCGGCTTTCAGGGTTTTCAACGCCGTCTGGTGGCGCGGCTCGCCCGGCGCGTGGGTGCGGCGTCGTGATCCGCCGCGGCGAACTGGCGGCGCTCGCCGCGCTGCTGGCGGCCGTGATGGCCTGGTCCTGGCACCAGCCCGCGGATCGCCTCACCTGGTGGCTCGAAGCACTGCCCGTGGTGGTGGCGGTGCCGCTGTTGATCGCCACCCGCGGCCGCTTTCCGCTGACCCGGCTGGTGTACTGGCTGATTGCGCTCCACGCCGTCGTGCTGCTGGTGGGCGCTCACTACACCTATGCGCGCGTGCCGCTCGGGTTCTGGCTGGAGGAGCTGCTGGGTTTTACGCGCAATCACTACGACCGCATCGGCCACCTCGCCCAGGGTTTCATCCCGGCCATGGTGGCGCGGGAGATCCTGTTGCGCCGGCGCGTGGTCAGGCCCGGCGGCTGGCTGTTTTTCCTGGTCAACTGCTTCGTGCTGGCGCTCGCGGCTACCTACGAACTGCTCGAATGGTGGACCGCGGTGATCGCCGAGGAAGGCGCGATTGCTTTTCTCGGCACCCAGGGCGATGTCTGGGACACCCAGTGGGACATGCTGCTCGCCCTGATCGGCGCGCTGGTGGCGCAGCTCACGCTGGCCCGCGTCCACGACCGGCAGCTCGCGCAGGTCGTGCCCGGGCCGGCCTGATGGCGAACCTGCTGCTGGTCGGCTGTGGCGATCTCGGCGCCGGGCTCGCCGCCCGGCTGGTCGCATCCGGTCACCGCGTGACGGCGCTCAAGCGCACGCCGCCGGCCGCACCCCTGGCGGGGGTCACCTATCGGTTCGCTGATCTCACCCAGCCGCACACGCTCGCCGACCTCGGCGGTCCCTTCGATCAGGTATTTGTCATCCTGGCGCCGGGGGCGCGGGACGCCGCCGCCTATCAGGCTCTTTATGGCGTGGGCGTCGACCAGCTGCGCGCCCGGCTGGCGGGCCGCGTCGGGCACTGGTTTTTTGTCTCCTCCACCAGTGTCTATGGGCAGGATGCCGGCGAATGGGTGGACGAAGACGCGCCCGCCGCGCCGACCGCAGCCACCGCGAAGTGGCTGCTCACTGCCGAGCGGTGCCTCGCGGACGCGGGAGCGCCGGCGACCACGGTGCGCTTTTCGGGCATCTACGGTCCGGGGCGCGAACGCTTGTTGCGGCAGGTGCTGGCGGGCGCGCCGGTGCAGTACGACCCGCCGAGCTACACCAACCGCATCCACAGCGACGACTGCCTGGGCGTGCTGGAATGGCTCCATCGCCGTCAACTGGCGGGCACCGGGCTGGCACCTCTGTATCTCGCCAGCGACGACGAACCGGCGCCCGCCGGAGACGTGGCGCGCTGGCTGGCGGCGGAACTCGGCGTGCCGGCGCCACCCGCGGCGGCGACCGACGGCGGGCAGAACAAACGCTGCCGCAACGATCGTCTCAAGCAGGCCGGCTATCGCTTCGCCTACCCGAGCTGGCGCGAGGGTTATCGTGGCGTGATCGAGCAATGGCGCGCGGCGCACACGGAACAGATGCAGTGACGGAGCAGCATCCGGAGAAAGTCCCGGTCGGCATCAGCAGTTGCCTGCTGGGCGAGGCGGTGCGCCATGACGGTGGCCACAAGCGCAACCCGTACATCCTGGAAACGCTGGGACGCTTTTTCGACCTCCAGCCGTTTTGCCCGGAAGTCGCCATCGGCCTGGGCGTGCCGCGTCCGCCGGTGCGCCTGGTGCAGGTGGCCGGTGGCGGTGTGCGTGCGCGGGGCGTGCGCGACGCCGCACTCGACGTCACCGAACCGCTGGAAGCCTGCGCCCAAGCACAGCACGCCTGGCACGCCAGCCTCTGCGGCTACATCCTCAAAAAGAATTCACCCAGTTGCGGCGCGATGGGGGTGCGGATCCATGGCGAGGACAGCGAGCCGTCGGAGCGCACCGGCGCGGGGCTCTACGCGGCGCGGCTCATGGCCAACTTTCCGTTACTTCCTGTCGAAGACGAGGACCGCCTGGCCGATCCCGCCCTGCGCGAGAATTTCGTGCGCCGCGTCTATGTGCTGCGACGCTGGCGCGAAGCCCTTGCCGCCGGTATCAGCGCGCGCGTGCTGACCGATTTCCACGCGCGCCACAAACTGATTCTGATGAGCCACGCCCAGAATGACTACCGCGCCCTGGGCCGGGTTGCCGCCGGCACCGGCGATCTGGCCAGCCGCGCCGAGGCCTACATCCAGGGTGCGATGACCACCCTGAAAAAACCCGCCACCCGCGGCAACCACGTCAATGTGCTGCAACACATCCAGGGTTATCTGAAGCGGGCGCTGGGTCGCGAGGACAAGGCCGAGCTGGTCGCGGTGATCGCGCGTTACCGCAGCGGGGAAGTCCCGCTGAGCGCGCCCATCGCTGTGCTGAAACACCACTTCCGCAATGCGCCGGACCCCTTTATCGCGCGGTCCTGGTACCTCGATCCCGAGCCGGGCGAGCTGGCGCTGATGAATGGCTGATCAGCCGCGCCCCATCCCGTAAAACTCGTCGTTCGGGCGCATGCCGATCAGATTCGCCAGCCGGTTCGACAGGCAGAAAAAGGCGCTGATGGCGCCGATGTCCCAGATGTCCTCATCGGCAAAGCCGTGCTCGCGCAGGCGGGCGTAATCATCCTCGTCCACGGCGGCCGATTGCTGGCTCACCTTGACCGCAAAATCCAGCATTGCGCGCTGCCGCGCCGTGATGTCGGCCTTGCGGTAGTTGATCGCGAGCTGATCGGCCAGCAGCGGGTTCTTCGCCACGATGCGCAGAATCGCGCCGTGGGCGATGACGCAGTAATGACATTCGTTGCCGCCGCTCACGGTCACCACGATCATTTCCTTCTCGGCCTTGCTGAGGCAGCTTTCGTGGGTCATCACGGCATCGTGCAGCGCGAAAAACGCGCGCCACTCCGCCGGACGATGCGCCAGCGCCAGAAACACGTTGGGAATGAAGCCGGTTTTTTCCTGCACCGCGAGGATCTGGGTGCGGATGTCTTCGGGCAGTCCCGCGATGTCGGGGACGGGAAAGCGGCTGATCGGCGGTTGGGGCATGAGGTCTCTCTCTGCGGTGATATCGTCCATGATCATAGCGGCCCGAAACGGTGAGTGCCGCGACTCGTGGTCGACTGATTGTTGCAGCAATGCTACAATATTTAGACAACACAGTAAGTTGGAGGAGTAACCCCATGAGAAATATCAAAAAATCTTTGAGTTCGGCCCTTGGCTTGGCTTTGGTCCCCGTAGCATTGAGCAGCGGCATCGCCAATGCCGCCGACAAACTGAGCTACAGCTACCTCGAAGCCGAGTATGTCTTTGGCGACGAACTGGACCTCGATATAGGCGGTAACGACAAGTTTGATGTCGATGGAACGCGTTTCAAGGGTTCCGCCGGCCTGACCGACAACGTCTTTGCGTGGGGTTCCAGTACCTCGCTGGATGTGGATCTTCCATCGGCACTGGGCGATACCAACTTTGATAGCCAGTCGCTCGGTATCGGCGGCAATTTCACCCTGATGCCCGGTGCGCGCCAGCTCGACGCCTGGGGCGGTGTTTCCTATGAGCGCCTGGACGCCTTCGGTGAGACCGACGATGGCTATGGCCTGTCCGCCGGCCTGCGCTGGGCTGCCCTGGAGGTGCTCGAACTCAACGCTTCTGCAAGCTTGCGTGATTACGACGATGAAGCCTGGGTCTACGGTGTGGGCGCGGTCTATAGCGCCACTCCCCAACTCGGCCTGGTCGCCAACTGGGAGCGTTGGGAAATCGACAGTGACGGGGGCATTGACCCGGAAATGGACATCTTCAGCGTCGGTGCCCGCTGGACTTTCCGCTGAGGTGACGCGCCAAGGGTAGGATGACCCCGGCTCAATGTGGGCCGGGAAATCTCGTACTTGTTAGCGTGCCATGATCGACCCAAGCCCGCAGTCTAGGCTGCGGGCTTTTTCGTATCAGCAAGATTTTTCGCGCGCCATAACTTCTGCCGATGAAAGGTCAAAACAGCCGCCCGCGCGCCGACAGCCCGCCGTCGATGGTGATCATGGTGCCGGTGATGTACGCCGCGAGATCCGAGGCGAGAAACGCCGCCAGATCCGCGACTTCGCCCGGTTCGGCGGGACGGCCGAAGGGCATGTCCGCGGCCAGTTCGCGCCAGCGTTCGGCCGGCAGACCCTTGGCGACGGCGTTTGTCTCCATCAGTCGCACCAGACGCTCGGTGGCGGTCAGCCCCGGATTGATGCCCAGCACCCGTACATTGTCTTTTGGGCTGGCGCTGCCCAGCGCGCGGGTGAACGCGGCCAGACTGGCGTTGCCCGCCGTGCCGGCGATGTAGTTGGCTTCGGTGACTTCGCCGCCGGCGATGCCGACGATATTGATGATGACGCCACGGCGGCGCCGCGCCAGGGCGGGGTACAGCGCCCGGCACAGGTTGATGTAGCCGAATACCTTCAGATCCCAGGCGCTGCGCCAGGTGGTTTCATCCACGTTGGCAAGCGCGCCGGCGGGAATCGCCCCGGCATTGTTGATCAGGATGTCCGCCTCGTCGCAGGCGCTTGCGAGCACCGCCACGCTGGGGCTGTCGGCCAGGTCCAGCGCATGAACCCGAACCTCGACGGGATATCGGCGCGTGAGCGCGCCGCGCGCCGTTTCGAGATCAGCCGCCGAGCGTGCCGCCAGGTGCAGATGGCAGCCCGCAGCGGCGAGACGTTCCGCAATCGCGCGACCGATGCCGCGCGATGCGCCGGTGATCAGGGCCGTGCGGCCCGCGAGCTTGAGATCCATGGGTGTTCACCTCTGCCGCCGATTGTCGGCGCGCATGGAGGTGATGGCAATGGCACGACCGCCACCGCCACCGCAACCTGTCAGCTATAGGTGCAGAAATAAGCGGTCGCCGCTGCCACCTTGACCTTGAAGGTCTGCTGCGCCGCCACCTCGAACACCTCGCCGGTGTTGTAGGTGTGCCATTCATCGCTGCCGGGCAGCTGGATGCGCAAGGCGCCGCTGATGATCGTCATGGTCTCGTGCTGGCTGGTGCTGAAGTCGTAATCACCCGCCTCCATCACGCCCACAGTGGCGGGCAACGTCCGCGTCTGGAACCCGATCGATTTGACCTTGCCGGCGAAATACTCGTTGACCTGTAACATGAACTGCTCCTGTACTGCTTGCTGGTTTCCCTTCATCCCTGTAACACGCGCCTTGACTGTTCAGTGCTGATGTCCGCCGGCGCCGTGAACATGGCCGTGGGCGAGCTCTTCGGCGGTTGCATCCCGCACCGCGATTACTTCGATATCAAATACCAGGCCCCTGCCGGCAAGCGGGTGGTTGAGATCGACATCAACATTGAATTTACCCACCTTGACCAGGACTGCACGACGCATGCCACCCTCGCCACGGATGCCCACCACCATGCCCGGCGTCAGCTTGCCGGGCGCGCTCAGCTGCTTGATGGGCACGCGCTGGATCGAGCCCTCGCGGCGCGGTCCGTAGGCCTGATCGGAAGAGAGGGTGACAGTGAAGCTGTCGCCCGCGACCCGGCCCTCAAGCGCCGACTCCAACGCCGGCAACAGATTGCGGTGACCATGCAAATACGCCTGGCCGGAGCCTGCGCGGCTGGTTTCGACCTGCACGCCGCCGTCGTCGCGCAGGGTGTAGTGGAAGGTGACGGCCTTGTTGTGTTCGATCTGCATGGTGTCTGCGCCATGGCGCCTGGATGGCCGGCGCCGAACCGGGCGCGCATTTTAGTACAGGTGCAAGTGCTGGAGGAATGACCTTGTTGCAGTAAAAACCCGGCCGCGAGGCCGGGTTGTTCGGGGTCGGTTGATCCCGGGCTGATGACTCCGGATGAGGCTTCAGCCGTCGCCGTGGCGCAGCAGGCGGCCGGAATAGGTATTGGTCTGGCAGTCATGGTCGATGGTGACCTGGCCGTTGACCAGCACATAGTCATAGCCCTTGGCGCGCTGGACGCGACGCCACTCGCCGGCCGGCATGTCGTGGGTGATCTCGGCCGGCAGGGCCTCGAGCTTTTCATAGTCGTAAACCACGATGTCCGCCGGCGCGCCCACCTTGATCTGGCCGCGGTTGTTGAAGCCGGCGAGTGCCGCCGGCAGCGCGCTCAACCGCCAGTGAACTTCTTCCAGCGACAGCATCTTGTGCTCGCGCACATACTTGGAAATGGCTTCCGTTGGATAGCGGCCCGCGGTCAGGAAGCGGGTGTGGGCACCGCCGTCGGACACGCCGAAGGTAATATAGGGATCGTCGATGATCTCCTTCATGTACTGGAGGTTGCCGGCGTTGGGCAGGGTGGCGAAGAACTCCGCCTTGAGGTTGGTGCCGACCGCGATGTCGAGCAGCGCGTCGATGGGGTGCTTGCCGGTCTTCTGCGCGATCAGGCTGAGCTTGTGATCCTTGAACTCGTTGAACTTGTCGGAGTGCGTACGCACCAGCACGGTCTCTTCGATAGGCCCGGTGGCAGCGATGCCGGGCGGATTGTCCTTCAGGGATTGCCGCAATGCCGGATCGGCCATTTTCGCCAGCCGCTCTTCGAAGGTGCCGGTCGTCACATGACGCCAGGCGGGAGAATCGTCCCACAGGTTCCATTCGTCGAGGGAAAAGGTGAACCCGGAGTCCGTGGTGAGCCCCTGACCATAGACCTTGTTGCCGCGCGCATGACATTCGCTCAGCCAGCGCAATGTGCTGCGGTGGACTTCGGGGTCGCTCGCCACCGCCTGCACCACGTTGTAGAGCAGCGGCCGGCCGCTGATCGAGGCGACTTCTTCCATGTGCGCGCGATCCTTCGCGGGATCGTTGCCGCTCAGCATGGTCATCTGGATAAAGCCTTCGTTGCGCTTGGCCAGCACCTTGGCGAGCGCAATGCAGGTTTCGTTGTGCATCACGTCAGTGGGCATCGGGGTGCCGTCGAAGTCCCGCTGCACGTCGGCGCCGCAGCCGGGCGCCAGGCGTTGCGCCGACCAGCCGCAGCCGCCGGCGTCCATGGCTTCTTCCAGCAGGCGGCAGATTTCGGCTTCTTCGGCCGCGGTCGGCAGGGCGCCGGCCTTCGCGCGTTCCAGGCCCATCACCCAGGTCAGCAAGGGCGCGACCGGGACATAGGGCAGAATGTTGATCGCCTTGGGGGTACGGTCGATGCTGTCGAGATAGTCCGGGAAGGTCACCCAGTCCCAGGGCATGCCCGCCTTCATGGATTCGAACGGGATGGCCTCGACGCGCGTCATCGACAGCATGGAGCGCTCGCGCAGCTCCGGCGCCACCGGCGCGAAGCCGAAGCCGCAGTTGCCGATCACCACCGAGGTGATGCCATGCCAGCCGGACAGCGTGCAGTAGGGGTCCCAGAACAGTTGGGCGTCGTAGTGGGTGTGAAGGTCGATGAAGCCTGGGCAGACATGCTTGCCTTCAGCGTCGATCACCTTGCCGGCGTCCTTGGCGTCGAGGCGGCCGATCTTGGTGATGGTGCCGTCCTTGATGCCGATATCGGCGCGGTAGCGCGGAATGCGGGTGCCGTCGAAGATGGTGCCGTTCTTGATGATGGTGTCGAACGTGGTCATGGTAAAAAACTCCCGGGTTTTGGGGCCGGTCGATACCTGAAGCGACAGCTTGTCAGTTCTGGTGAGAACGCTTCAGGGGTGGGCCCCTTGTTATCGTGTAGGTTGTTATCGTGTAACCAGTTACCGTGTAACCAGTGATGGTGTAAGCAGTGGTTATGTTCGGCTGACTATAGACCAGCGCGCACGCGATGCACAGAGCGGCCCCATGACCGGCGTGCGCCGCTGGGTTCCGGGCCGCGACACGGGACGCGTCATGGCCGGAAATGCCGTCGCATAGGGCGGGGGGGAGAGCGGGAAGAAATGCGGTTGGTTGCTAGCGGGTGGCTGCCACAGCAGTTTTTCAGAACAGGGTTAAGCGATGCCGTAAGCGCGCGCGGTCTGCAGCAGCAACAGGCGGTCGGTGGGGTCCAGGGCGACAAACTCGCAGCCGACATGTTGCTGCCGCAAACCGCCGGGGTCCTTTTGTTGCCAGGCGACGCGAATCCCGGCATCAATGGCCACCATGCCCTTGTCGGGATGGGGCAGGTGAATGGTGACCAGACGCGAACCCGGCGTGGACAGTCTTTCATGCGCATGCAGCATCATGCCGCCGGTGGCAATGTCGCCCAGGTAGCCGATCACTTTGTGGCTGGCGTGGTCGTATATTTTGGCCAGCGCGATGAAGCGGGTGCGCCGTGAGCGACGGGGGTCGATAGCGGAGGGGCTGGATTGGGGCGCTGACATCGGCGGATCATAGCCATCCGCCGGGGTGCTGCCAAGCGGCAGTCGAGCCAGCAGGCGACGGACGGATCGAGGCCGGGACCAAACGGCCGACAATAAACGGGCAACACAAGAGGATTTCATGGCAGGTAACGGATTGTCGATCTGGATACTGGGGTTGCAGGTGTTCGCGGTGGGGGTGCTCACCCTGCTGGTCATGGGTGTGCTGGCGATCATTTGGATGTACGTTCACGACGTGCGCCAGAAGCGCCATGCGATCCTCCGGAACTTCCCGGTGATCGGACGCTTTCGCTACTTCTTTGAACACCTGGGGCATTTCTTCCGGCAGTATTTTTTCGCGATGGATCGCGAGGAAATGCCGTTCAATCGCGCCCAGCGTTCGTGGGTGTATCGCGCCGCCAAGAACATCGACAGCACCCTCGCCTTCGGCTCCACCGCCAACCTGGCGGCGCCCGGCGCCGTGCTCTTTGTGCCGGAAGTGTTCCCCACGCTGGAAGAAGATGCGGTGATGGCGGGGCCGCTGTTGATCGGTCCGCATTGCGCCAACCCTTACCTGGCGCGGTCGTTTTTCAACGTGTCCGCGCTGAGTTATGGCGCCATTTCGAAAGTGGCGACGCTGGCCCTGTCGGGAGGCGCCGCGCGCGCTGGGTGCTGGCTGAATACCGGGGAGGGCGGGCTTTCCCCCTATCACCTCGACGGAGGTTGCGATCTGGTATTTCAGATCGGCACCGCCAAATACGGCGTGCGCGATGCCCAGGGTCGCCTCAGCGACGAGCGCCTGCGCGAACTCGCCGCGCACCCGCAAATAAAAATGTTCGAGCTGAAGCTGAGCCAGGGTGCCAAGCCCGGCAAGGGCGGCATCCTGCCGGGGCTCAAGGTGACCGAGGAAGTGGCCCACATTCGCGGCATTCCGGTCGGGCGGGATTCGATAAGCCCCAACGGCCATCCCGAAGTACGCAATGTCGCGCAATTGCTCGACATGATCGCCCATATCCGCGCGGTCACCGGCAAGCCGGTCGGCTTCAAGCTGGTGATCGGCGGCACCGGGTTTTTCGATGAGCTCTGCCTGGAAGTGCTGCGCCGCGGGCCGGAAGGCGTCGCCCCCGATTTCATCACGCTCGACAGCGGCGATGGCGGCAGCGGCGCGGCGCCCCAGAGCCTCATGGACCACGCCGGGCTGGGCATTCGCGAGAGCCTGCCCGCCGTGGTGGATACGCTGCGCGAATACGGCCTGCGGGAGCGCATCCGCGTCATCGCGGCCGGCAAGCTCATCCTGCCGGTCGATGTGGCCTGGGCGCTATGCGTGGGGGCTGACTTCGTGGTGTCGGCGCGGGGTTTCATGTTCGCGCTGGGCTGCATCCAGGCGATGCAGTGCAATCGCAACACCTGCCCCACCGGAGTGACCACTCACAATCCGGATTTGCAGCGCGGGCTGGACCCGGCCGACAAGGCGGCGCGCGTCGCCCATTACGTCGCCAACCTCGTCCGCGAAGTGGGCGTGATCGCCCACAGTTGCGGTGTGCCCAGCCCCCGGGATCTGCAGCGCAGTCACGCCCGCATCGTCACCGAATTCGGCCAATCCGAACCGCTGGACCGCTACTACGCGAAAGCGGCGGCACAGAATCCGGTCTTTCCCCGTTGACTGCATCACTGTTGCCGCGCCGCAATCACCGGCGCGGGATCGCCATCACCACCCGACAGGAGGGCCTCCGATGTCTGGACCGATCACCGCGTACGGCAAACTGCACCAGGGGTTGTTCCGGCGCCTGCGCCATCTCGACGGCCTTCCCCCGCTGTTGATGCGACTCTATCTGGCGCCGGTCATGATCGCGGTCGGGCTGCACAAATTCCGCAACTGGGACGACATGGTCGCCTGGTTCGGCAATCCCGACTGGGGCCTCGGGTTGCCGGTTCCTGCGCTCATGGTGGCGCTGGCGGCCAGTGCCGAATTGTTCGGCGGGTTCGCATTGTTGCTCGGGCTGGCGGTGCGCTGGTTCGCGATACCCCTGCTGATCTCCATGGCGGTCGCCACTGCCACGGTGCACTGGCAGCACGGCTGGTTCGCGATCGCGCCCGGCGATCCCGACACCAGCACCGCCAAGGTGCTGGCGATGGTGGGCATTCCTGCCGCCGCGCGCAGTCTTGAGAACAGCGTCGAAGTCGGACAGCGGGTGAACGCGGCCCGCAGCTTGCTGCGGGAGCACGGCAACTACGACTGGCTTACCGAAAAAGGCAATTTCGTGGTGTTGAATAACGGCATCGAGTTTGCCGCCACCTATTTCATCATGCTGCTCAGTCTGTTTTTCGCGGGGGGCGGGCGGTACGTCAGCCTCGACTATTGGCTGGCCCGTCGCACCGGCGCCGTCGCCATCGACTGATCCTGTGTGTCCGAGCCGCTTGGCACGGTGGCGGGGTTGCCCTAGTATCCGGGGTCCGCTCACGCGGACCATAACAATACAAACCCACCACACAACCGGAAGGAGAACCCCATGACCTGCACCGTACTGCTCGAACTGAAAGTCAAACCCGAATGCGTCAAGGACACCATCGAGGGCCTCGGCGCCTTGCTGCCGTCGACCCGCACCTACCCGGGCTGCATCGAGGTCTACGCGCACCAGAATCAGGACGACCCCACCAATATCGTCGCGATTGAAGTCTGGGAATCCCGTCAGGCCTATGAAAAATATTTCGCCTGGCGCACCGAGACCGGCGTGATCGGCCAGCTCGCGAACTGGGTTGCCGCGCCGCCTTCGATCCGTTACTTCGACAAGAAAGCCTGAGCCTCGCGACGGAGCGGCCAGCGCCGCTCCGCTTCACCCAGGGCCACTCGAATAACCGTCATGCCCGCGCAGGCGGGCATCCAGCGCTTGAAACACGGATTCCCGCCCGCCTTCGTGGGGGCGGGCTCTACGCGGGAACGCCGATGACAGAATAATTCGGGGCATTCTTGGCTTTATCCCGCCTCACAACGTCTTCTGAAAAATCTTCGAACGCCGCTGATAGTTGTACAGCTCGGCCTTGGCCGCCGGCAGGTCCTCGATGCCGATGGGCGTGAAGCCTTTCTCGCGAAACCAGTGCTCCGCCTGGGTGGTCAACACAAACAGATACTTGAGGCCGTGCTCGGCGCGGGCTTTGGTTTCGAGCTGCGCCAGCAGCCGGCTGCCCAGTCCCTGATTGCAGAAGTCGGGGTGGGTGGCAACACAGGCGAGTTCCGCCGCCGCCTTGTCCGCAAAGGGGTAGAGCGCGGCGCAGCCGATGATGGTGCCCTCGGGATGCACGGTGACGTGAAACCGCGAAATCTCGGTTTCGAGCAGTTCGCGCGAGCGCTTCACCAGCACGCCCTGTTCCTCCAGAGGTGTGATCAGCTCCAGGATACCGCCGATGTCGTCGATGGTGGCCTGACGAATGACTTCGCTGCCGTCCTTGAGAATCAGCGTGCCCGCACCGTCGCGGGTGAACAGCTCGCGGAGCAGGGCGCCGTCCTCGGCAAAGCCGATCAGATGGCTGCGCTGCACGCCGTTGAGGCAGGCCTGATAGCCCGCGCGCAGGGATGCGGCCAGCACCGGCTGCTCGCGCAGACGCTCGATCCAGGTGACCGCCTCGTGGAGCGCGATGACTTTTTGCAGGCGGCCCTCGGCAGCGTAGACGCCGGCTTCCGCGCCGATGAAGATGAGCTTGTCGGCTTGCAGGCTGATGGCGGTCTGAATGGCGACATCCTCGCAGGTGAGGTTGAACACCTCGCCGGTGGGCGAATAGCCGACCGGTGACAGCAGCACAATGGCGCCGCTGTCCAGATGGCCGCGGATACCCACGCGGTCGATGCGGCGCACTTCGCCGGTGTGGTGAAAATCCACGCCGTTGCGGATACCGAGCGGCTTGGCGGTAATCAGGTTGCCGCCCACCACGCGCACCCGCGCGCCCTGCATGGGAGAGTTCACGGCGCCCATCGACAACGCCGCCTCGATGCTGATGCGGATGCTGCCCACGGCTTCCTGCACGCACGCCATGACTTCGGCATCGGTGACCCGCACCTCATCCTCGAAGCAGCAGTCGAGATGGCGCAGTTCGATCTGGCGATCCACCTGGGGCCTGGCGCCGTGCACCAGCACTACCCGGATACCCTGGGCCGCGAGCAGCGCGATATCGCCGACCAAGTGCGGAAAATTCGCGTGCAGGATGGCGGCGCCGCGCAGCACGATCACGAAGGTCTTGCCCCGGTGCATGTTGCTGTAGGGCGCGGTGTCGCGAAAAAACTTCACGTAGTCGTTCACGCTCGGGATCTGCCGGTTGCCGGATTGCGGGGCCGTCAGTATACCAGCGGGTCCGCGCCGCTCCGTGGCATGCCGCCGCCGCCGCCGGCGCGCGTTTGAGCGGGCGCGGGCATTCTGTACAATCGGCGACCACCCGCCCGTTGCGGCAAGCGCGGCTGATCAACGCCAATCCGGAGCACCGGAACCAGTGCCGCCGGCCGCCACGACGCCCACCACCCAATGAGGTCAGCCATGGCTTTTCCCCGACGCGTTCCCCTGTTCATCGGCGGCGAATGGGTCCAGAGCGCGAGCACCGTGTTCACGCCGGTCATCAATCCCGCCACCCAGGAAGTGTTGAGCGAAGTGCCTCACGCCACGCCGGACGAGATGGCGCGCGCCGTGGCCGCCGCCGCAACCGCGTTCGCGAGCTGGAAGGAAGTGCCGGTGCCGCAGCGCGCGCGCCTGATGCTGCGCTACCAGCATCTGCTCAAGGAGCATCACGACGAACTGGCCGAAATCATCAGCCAGGAACTCGGCAAGACCTTTGAAGACGCCAAGGGCGATGTCTGGCGCGGCATCGAGGTGGTCGAACACGCCGCCAACATCGCCACCCTGATGATGGGCGAGACGGTCGAGAACGTCGCCGGCGGCATCGATACCTATTCCATTATCCAGCCGCTCGGCGTGTGCATGGGCATCACGCCGTTCAACTTCCCGGCGATGATCCCGCTGTGGATGTTCCCGATGGCGATCGCCTGCGGCAACACCTTCATATTGAAGCCGTCGGAGCGCGACCCGCTGACGCCGACCCGCCTCGCCGAACTCTTCGTCGAAGCCGGCGCGCCGCCCGGCGTGCTGCAAGTGGTGCATGGCGGCGCCAGCCAGGTGGACTACCTGCTCGAACACCCGGATATCCGCGCCGGCTCCTTCGTGGGTTCGGTGCCCGTGGGCAAACACATCTACCGCAAGGGCACCGAGAACCTCAAGCGCATGCAGTGCATGACCGGCGCCAACAACCACATGGTGGTGATGCCGGACGCCAACCGCGCCCAGGTCGTCAACAACATCATCGGCTCCGCGTTCGGTGCCGCCGGCCAGCGCTGCATGGCGATTCCCAACGTGGTGCTGGTAGGCGACGCCGCCAACTGGATCGACGATCTGGTGGTCGCCGCGCGCAAAATCCAGCCCGGCGCCTGGACCGACAAGAGCGCCGCCTACGGCCCGCTGACCAATGCCGCCGCCAAGGCGCGTGTGGTCGGCATGATCGCGCAGGCGAAAAAAGACGGCGCCACCTGCCTGCTCGACGGCTCCGACTGCACCGTCGCGGGCTATCCCAACGGCAACTGGATCGGCCCCACCATCTTCACCGACCTGCGCCCGGACATGCCGTTCTACTGCGAAGAGGTGTTCGGACCGGTGCTGTGCATCCTCAAGGTGGCGACGCTGGACGAAGCCATCGCGCTCATCAACCGCGATTTTCGCGGCAACGGCACCTCGATCTTCACCGCCTCCGGCGCCGCCGCGCGCAAATACCAGCACGAGATCCAGGTCGGCCAGGTCGGCATCAATGTGCCCATTCCGGTGCCGCTGCCGTTTTTCTCCTTCACCGGCTGGCGCGGTTCCTTCCACGGCGACCTGCACGCCTACGGCAAGCAGGCGGTGCGCTTCTACACCGAGACCAAGACCATCACCGCGCGCTGGTTCGACGACAGCATCCCGGGCGCCGGTGGCCCCAACATGTCCATCAACCTGAAGTAGCAGCAGAAGGTCGGCGCGATGGATTTCGAACTGAGCGAAGAGCAGCGCGCCTTTCGCGACGCCGCGCGGGCCTTTGCGCGCGGCGAGCTGGCGCCCCACGCCGCCGCATGGGACGAGGGGAAGATCTTTCCCCGCGACACCATCGCCGCCGCCGGCGCGCTCGGCTTCTGCGGCATGTACTGTCCCGAGGCGGTCGGCGGCATGGGCATGACCCGGCTCGACGCCACCATCATCCTGGAAGAGCTCGCCGCCGGCTGCACCTCGACCGCCGCCTTTATCTCGATCCACAACATGGCGGCCTGGATGGCCTGCACCTGGGGCTCGGAACAGGTCCGCGAGGAATTCTGCCAACAGCTCGTCACCGGTGAAAAACTCGCGTCCTACTGCCTCACCGAACCGAACGCCGGCAGCGACGCCGCGTCCATCACCACCCGCGCGGTGCGCGACGGCGACGACTACCGCATCAGCGGCGGCAAGACCTTCATCAGCGGCGCCGGCAGCACCGACGTGCTGGTGCTGATGACGCGCACTGGCGCACCGGATTCGGGCGCCGGCGGCATCACCGCCTTCGCGGTGCCGGCGGATGCGCCCGGTATCGACTACGGCAAGAACGAAACCAAGCTGGGCTGGAACAGCCAGCCGACCCGGGCGATTGCCTTCGACGCGGTGCGCGTGCCCGCCGCCTACCGCCTCGGCAACGAGGGCGAGGGTTTCAAAATTGCGATGAAAGGCCTCGACGGCGGCCGCATCAATATCGCCGCCTGTTCGGTGGGCGCGGCGCAGGCCACCCTCGATCTCGCCCAGGTCTATGTGCAGGAGCGGCGCCAGTTCGGCAAGCCCATCGCGGCCTTTCAGGCGTTGCAGTTCAAGCTCGCCGACATGGCCACCGAACTGGTGGCGGCGCGGCAGATGGTGCGGCTGGCGGCCAGCAAGCTCGACCGCGACGACCCGGACAGGACCACCTATTGCGCGATGGCCAAGCGCTTTGCCACCGATATCGGCTTTCACATTTGCAACGAGGCGCTGCAACTGCACGGCGGTTACGGCTACCTGCGCGAATATCCCATCGAGCGGTTTTTCCGGGACGCGCGGGTCCATCAGATTCTGGAAGGCACCAACGAAATCATGCGCGTGATCATCGCGCGCCGCATTCTTGAAGCAGGGGCAACGGAGACCATTCGATGAGCAATCAGTTGAAAGTGGAAAAACGCGGGCACACCGCCATCCTCACCATGAACAACCCGCCGGCCAACACCTGGACGCCGGAAAGCCTGAGCTATCTGCAACAGGTGATCGCCGAACTCAATGCCGATCGCGAGAATTACGCGCTGGTGCTCGCCAGCGAGAGCGAGAAATTCTTCAGCGCCGGCGCCGACCTGACCCGCTTCCACCACGACGACACCGGCGCCGCCTACGATTTCATCAAGGCGTTTGGCGTGGCTTTCACGGCGCTCGCCAACTACCAGGGCGTGTCGGTCGCCGCCATCACCGGCTTTGCCATGGGTGGCGGGCTCGAATGCGCGCTGGCCTGCGACATCCGCGTGGCCGAGGAACAGGCGCAGATGGCGCTGCCGGAATGCACCGTGGGCCTGCTGCCCGGCGGTCTCGGCACCCAGCATCTGCCGTGGTTGATCGGCGAGGGCTGGGCCAAGCGCATGATCCTGCTCGGCGAGCGCGTGAAGGCGGACAAGGCGCTGGAAATCGGCCTGGTGCAGGAAGTGGTGCCCACCGGCAAGGCGCTGGAGAAGGCCCTGGAGCTGACCGCCAAGGTCGCCAACCAGAGCCCCAGCTCGGTGCGCGTCTGCAAGGAGCTGATCATGTCCGCGCGCCACCGCAGCCTCGACAGCGGCTTCCAGTTCGAGCGCGACCGCTTCATGGACCTGTGGGGCATGGCGGATCAGAAAGAGGGCGTCGCCGCGTTCGTCGAGAAGCGCAAGCCCGAATGGAAAAACCGCTGAGCGGCGCGGGAGATTGCGCGTGACTGAACCCTCCGTCATTTTTTCCGAGCGCGCCTGCACCGGCGGCAAAAAAATCGCCATCGCGACGCTGAACGCCGAGAAAGCCCTCAACGCCCTCAGCCTGGAAATGGTCGATCTGCTGAGCGCGCGGCTCGACCAGTGGGAAACGGACGCCGACATCGTCGCGATTCTGATCGACAGCGTCGGCGACCGCGCGTTTTCCGCCGGCGGCGACATCCGCATGCTGTACGACTCCATGGTCGAACACGGCGAGGGCGAAAATCCCTACGCGCGGGATTTCTTCTCCCGCGAATACCGCCTCGACCATCGCCTGCACAATTCACGCATCCCCATCATCACCTGGGGCAACGGCTTCGTGATGGGCGGCGGCATGGGCGTCTACCAGGGCGGCGATTTCCGCGTCGTCACCGAACACAGCCGCCTCGCCATGCCGGAGATCAGCATCGGCCTGTTCCCCGATGTCGGTGGCACCTGGTTCCTGAATCGGACGCGGGACAACACCGGGCTGTTTCTCGGGTTGACCGGCGCCCAGTTGAATGCCACCGACGCACTCTATGTCGGGCTCGCCGACACCTTCGCGCCCCATGCGGGAAAGGCGACGCTGCTGAAGCGCCTGACGATGCTCGAATGGTCGGCGGACCCGGGTGAACGGCACGCGCAGATCGCGGGCGCCTTGCGCTGGCTCCTGCGCGAATTTCACGATCAGCTTCCGGTGCCTCAGTTGGAAGTCCACGCGGACTGGATCGCCACGGTAACGGAAAGCGCAACGCTGGCGGACGCCTCCGCCGCCATCCTCGCCGGCGCCGGCGACGACAAGTGGCTCCAGCGCGCGGTCGCCACCCACCAGCGCGGCTGCCCGGTGTCGATCTTTCTCGCCTGGGAACTGAACCGGCGCGGGCGCGACCTGGCGCTCGCCGACGCCTTCCGGCTCGAACTGGTGGCGGCGCTGAACTGCTCCAAGTACGGCGTGTTCCGCGAAGGCGTGCGCGCCCAGATCATCGACAAGGACAACGCACCGCGCTTCGTGCCGGCGACGCTCGCCGAACTTACACCGGCGATTCAAGAGCAATACCTGACGCCACCCTGGGGCGATGCGCCCCATCCATTGGCCGACTTGTAGCGACTTCATGTATCGCTTCGGGTCCGCCATCCAATAAGTCACCATTACAGGGGATCGACATGGCCAAGACAGTCGCGTTTTTCGGGTTGGGCAACATGGGCGGGCCGATGGCCGCCAACCTGGTCAAGGCCGGGTTCCAGGTGCGCGCCTTTGATCTGGTGCCGGCCTCGGTGCAACAGGCGGTGAAGGATGGCTGCATTGCCGCAACCACCGAGAAGGCGGCGGTCGCGGGCGCCGATTTCATCATCTCGATGTTGCCCGACGGCGCCATTGCCGAGCGCCTCTACATCGACGGTGCCGGCCTGCTCGATCTCGTCAACCCCGCCGCGCTGGTGATCGACTGCTCCACCATCGCCGCCGCCAGTTCGCGGCGCATCGGCAGTGAGGGCAAAAAGCGCAACCTCCGCGTGGTGGACGCGCCGGTGTCCGGCGGCGTCGCCGGTGCCCAGGCCGCGACGCTCGCCTTCATGTGCGGCGGCGAGGCCGCCGATGTCGAGGCCGCGCGCGAAGTGCTGAAGCACATGGGCGCCAACATCTTCCACGCCGGCGCGAGCGGCGCCGGTCAGATCGCCAAGATCTGCAACAACATGCTGCTCGCCGTCCACATGATCGGCACCGCCGAGGCGCTGCAACTGGGCGTCGACAATGGCCTCGACCCCAAGGCGCTGTCCGACATCATGCTGAAAAGCTCCGGCTGCAACTGGTCCGCTGGAAAAATACAATCCCTATCCCGGCGTTATGGACAACGTGCCCGCGAGCCGCGCTTACCAGGGCGGCTTCATGGTCAAGCTGATGCAGAAGGACCTGGGCCTGGCGATGGGCGCGGCGCTCGCCAGCCACTCCAGCACCCCGATGGGGGCGCTGGCGAACAACCTTTACAACCTGTATAGCCATTTGGGTGGTGATGACAATACGGGGCTGGATTTTTCCAGTATTCAGCGGCTGTTTGATGCGGGGGTGTAGTGTAGTGGCACGATGAGAAGTAGCGGGATGGCTGCTGTGGCTCGGATGAAACAAATGTCAGGTGGGCTACCGACGATGATGTTTGGTCTTTGCACGGGCGGGCTTGTCTAGCCCGCGCATAGCGGAGGAATGGCAACAACATGGAATTCCGGCAGGCAATACGAGATCGAGCCGCGCAACGGTTACTGTTTTTGCCGCATGCGGTACGCCAGATGTCTCGGGCGGATCGAATGATTTCCACGTCCGATATCCGGAACGTCGTCGAGGAAGGCGAAATCATTGAAGATTATCCGGAAGATTCCAGAGGCCACAGTTGCCTGATTTCGGGCAAGGAAGGAGATAGACGATGGATACATGTCGTATGTGCGCCGAGGGACGAATACCTTGCGAGAATAACGGCGTATATTCCGGATCAAGCTCAATGGTCCAAGGACTTCAGAACGAGGATCAAGCCATGAAGTGCATGTACTGCCAGGATGACATGGTACGCGGGAATGCGCCATTTTATATCGATCGAAAAACTGTTCACCTCAGCCTCGACGACGTTGCCGCATGGATCTGCACGCAATGCGGAGAGGTCTATTTCGAGGAGGCGGAAGTGAACGCAGTGCAGGATATCATCAGGGCTGTGGATGAGCGAACAGGCAGGCTGGTGCGCACGGCGTGAAGTCTGTATTTTTGCAGACAACGTCAAACGACCCTCTCCGCCGCCAAGAAGACGGCGTTGCCGATGCCAAGGGGAAAGAAGGGGCAGGACTTGCGTGGAGTATGCACGATGCAAGACTTGACCCCGCACTATCCCGTTACGTGGAAGGTGATGCCCGGTAACATGTCCGATGGCGGCGACAGCCAGGCGCTTCGACGTCCACTATACGATGGTAGGTAGAATGGTGAGCGGGTATGGAAACTCAACGAAGACGCGATGTTATGTTGAAAGACCCCGATGTTCTGCTGACCCCGATGTTCGTTTTTATGCACTTCCGGATGGAACAGAGAAGACACTTGAGAACATTGTGATCGCAGTCGGGATCGCAGTGATTGGTCACCGAACAGTCGAGCAATCGGTAAGGTGCAAACTGTGACGCGAAATGCTAACCTCGTTATGCGACGGACAGTCACAAGCGGCGCTTCGCTTGCTTTTTCCTGCCGCTGATGGCAGTCGTTGGGAAGCAGCAGGAAAATGCATGAGCGGTGGTAGACTCCGGGGCATGCTAGAGAAACGTCGTCTTCCCCGACGGCGTAAATGGAAGAAAATGGGAGAGAAGGGAATGAAACCGCGTTTTAAGTTTCAAGGAACTCTCGTGGCTGCCGTGGGAATACTGCTTTCCGCTTGCGCAACGATCGTCAACGATTCGAACATTCCATTGACGATGAGCTTTTCGGACGGGTCTTCTGGTAACTGCACATTCAAGAACAAGCGAGGGTCATGGTCATCACCCGTCCCGACACAGAACGTGATGATTCGTCGATCGGACGACGCTCTCCATTACGACTGCGAGACGGATGATGGAAGAGAATCAAACGGCTCGATCCGCAGTGAAATGGAAGGTGGGAAGCTAGCAGCAAGCGTTGTCTTTTTCGATTTGGGCATAACAGACGCAATAACTGATAAGCATCGAACGTACCAAGGCAACGTAGTACTTCCTGTTACTCCAAAGAAGGCGAATGAATAAGCCTCTTTTGAATTTTGAGGGTAATGGGGCGAGGGTGGCCCGGGGGCGTGGGCCTTGGGGCGCAGCCCCGTGAGCTGGCCCATGGCTGGAGGTGCTCCAGCCGGGGAATGGGGCGACGAGAAGGCCGCGCGCTGGAGAGGCTGGGATGCTCGTCCTGAGAAACCGGGTGACCGCAACATGACCGCCAGCTGTCGAAGCCGCCGGCATTACGTCCCCGGTACATCAAAGACGTCGTTTGACGCTGCCCGAAGTCGTTGACCATCACGGTCGATTTCGTCGCCGGCAGCCGCTTTGCCGTGCCCGGCATCGAGGCCCACCCGGCCGTGACCAGCGCTACGCATCTGAACTTCTTCCAACACGAGTGCCATCTGAGTCCGCGTGCCGGGTGCGCTGCCCGACGGCGCATTCGCCGTCGAACCCGACTGGTCCGGCCGGCTGGCCGGCTCCGCTGCTCTTCGAGGCGCTGATCATGACCCTGTGCCGGGAAAGACCGCGGCCGTGGCCGGCTGGTGAATCTCTCGCATCAGGTGGTGGCCATCTGCAAGCGCTACGTCGATCTGGGCGTGGCGCAGGCCGACTTCTCCGCCGTCAAGCGTCTGCGGCGGAGGGACCTCGAGCCGGCGGTCGCCGATGCTGATGAGCGCCGGGTGCTGTTCGTCCCGAGGGCCGGGGGCTGAGACGAGCAAGGCCTTTGCCGCCGACTTACCGCCCGCGGCGATCCTGAGGCCGTGGCGTCCATTCCATCGACGTCGCCCGCCTTCATCAAGGGCGTGACCAAGCATCTGCCCAATGCCCAGATCACCTTCGACAAAGTTCCACGTCATCGCCCACGCCAGTACCGCCGTCGACAAGACTCGGCGCATCGAACAGCGGACTGATCCGAGCCTCAAGGGGTTGCGCTGGGCTTCTGAAGGACCGGGCGACGGCCGGCGGCCCGCGCGCCGACCTCGATACGCTGATCGCCTGGTGACGACCAAGGCACCGCGGCTCAAGGAAGGCGCGAGATCGCGCAAGCAGATCAATGTCAGTGCGCCATGCTCCGGCAATGGGCGACCAAGTGAGCGGTCGGGTCGCGGAGGAGTCACGCAGTCACATCGAGGGCATCGTCGCCCGGACCCAGACCCGCCAGACCAACGGCTTGAAGCCATTGACGGCCTCTTCCGGGCCGCAAAGCGCAAGGCTCGCGGCTGGGCAATTTCTCACCATCCGCACAGTGGTCTTCCTGCTTGCCGGCAAGCTCGACTTCAACAAATCAACATGCCGCTTAACCCACGAAATTCAAAGACCCATGAATAAGCTTTTCGGATCGAGTATTCTGATCTTGCCCCGCATTCCTGCACAACATCGCAACCCGAAGAATCGAAGGGCCGAAGGGTCTGGAAAGATTTTCCGTTATCCGGCGCGCCTGACAATTTCCCGGCTGTGGCGAACCGAGCCTCAGAATAATCGTCGCGTTGCTGGTGCGAACGCCTGACCATTACGCAGACTTACCTCGAAATCACTGCGCTAATAGTGATAGCGCAGTTGCGCAATAAATAGTGCGCCATCTGCGATTTTGTAGACAATGCGATGCTCATCGTTGATGCGTCGGGACCAATATCCGGACAGGGCATTCTTCAACGGCTCGGGCTTGCCGATGCCGGTGAGGGGCGTACGCGAGATATCCTTGATGAGGGCATTGATTCTCTCAAGGAGTTTCTTGTCGGTCTTTTGCCAGTAGAGGTAGTCATCCCATGCTTGCTCGGCAAAGATCGGTCTCACTCAGCCAGTCTCCGCTCCTTCCCCCGGCCTTCCTGCAGTTCGGTCATGGCGTCGAGAAGGCGCCGGGCGTTTTTCGGGCTGCGAAGCAGGTAAGCGGTTTCCTCCAGGGCATTGAAATCTTCGAGCGACATCATTACCACGGCCTGCTGGCCGTTGCGGGTAATGATAAGCGGTTCGTGGTCATCGCAGACCCGGTTCATGGTGTCTGCCAGGTTCGCGCGCGCTGTGGTGTAGGTAATAGCGTCCATCGGTGGCCCCTGTTTATGTACGCGATACTGTACATATCGACAAGGAGTTTGTCGAGCGCTGATCCGGTCCAGGATGCCGGATACCCACGCGGGGAATACGGGGTCCGGGATACTGAGTCCGTCTTGCAGCAACACACTTTGGTGCTCCGCATCGACAAAGACGTCAAGGTGGTCTGATCTTTCATTGCATTCGACCGGGACGCGCTAAAAGCGGCGCGCTCCTCAACGTTACGTTGGGTGCCCCATCAGGCTGGCCTGAAATTCCCGAAATAATCCACTGGCGTCCTCCCGAATTGGGTGGTATGTTTCTCCCAATTAGGGAGATGCCGTCCATGCGGGTAATTGCCAGGAGCACTCTGCGTCGCTTTTGGGAGCAGAAGCGTTACGCTGATGCGCAAGGCCCACTTGCGGCTTGGCACGACGAGGCATGCGCGGCGGTGTGGAAAACGCCTCAAGACATCAAAGACGTGTACGTAAGCGCCAGTATTTGCGGAAGCAACCGGGTTGTTTTCAACATAGGCGGTAACAAGTACCGCCTCGTCGTTGAGGTGCAGTACGCCGCCGGGATTGTGTGGGTCAAGTTTGTGGGCACGCATGCCCAATACGACAAGATTGATGTTGAAACCGTCAGTGATTGCTAGCGTTAAACCAAACTTCTGTGGGGTGACTCATGAACATCAAACCCATCCGTAATGACAAAGATCTGCGTCAGGCCTTCAAGCGGCTGGAGGAGGTCTTTCAGGCGAAGCCAAAGACTCCTGAATATGACGAGATGGAGATTCTGACTACGCTCATCGAGGTCTACGAGAGCAAGCACTATCCCGTTGGTTCTGCCAGTCCCATCGAGGCAATCAAATTTCGCATGGAGCAACAGGGGTTGACGCCACGAGACCTTGAGGTCTACATCGGCACAAGTGGCCGCGTCTCCGAGGTTCTCAACGGCAGGCGCTCATTGAGTTTGCGCATGATCAAGAATCTTCATGATGGTTTGCGCATTCCGTATGAGAGTTTACTTTCTGCATCTGCGTAATCGATAGAGTCGTCGGGATGTCGGGGGGGGAAGGTCCTTACAGCATCATGCGGGGCTATTGAGGCAGGTCTTGCACCAACCCGTTTTGGCGCTCCGCATCGAAAAATGAGGTCAGGCCGGACAGTTTTCCTGACCGATGAAACGTGCCTGCCGAATCCAAGGGGGGCGCCTTCGCATAGAATGCTTCTGAACGCTTTATCGCCCGACATCGCAGGGTGCGTTATTCGCTACCGCGCCCTCAGCCACGGCTTCCACCCACCCGATTTCGTTACCGAGGTTTTTGATGAGTCACGATCTATTTGCGCCCTTGGCTTTTGCACACGGCAACCCGATGCCCAATCGCTTCATGCTGGCGCCATTGACCAACCTGCAAAGTCTTCCGGACGGCACGCTCAGCGATGACGAGTACCACTGGCTGACGCTGCGTGCCCAGGGCGGCTTCGGCCTGACGATGACCTGTGCCGCCTATGTGCAGCCGTCGGGCAAGGCTTTCAGCGGGCAGCTCGGCATCTGGTCGGATCGGCATCTGCCGGGACTCGAACGACTGGCGCGGGACATCAACGCCGCGGGCAGCCTGGCGTCGGTGCAATTGCACCACGGCGGCCGCCGGGCATCGCGCGATCTGACCAACGAGGCGCCGCGCGCGCCCTGGCAGGATGCGGAAACCGGAGCGCGGGCGCTGTCGACCGGCGAGGTCGAGCAACTGATCGAGGATTTCATTCTTGCGGCGCTGCGCGCCGAACGCGCGGGCTTCAATGGCGTGGAGCTACACGGCGCGCACGGCTATCTGATTGCTCAGTTCCTCGATGCCGAAAACAATCGCCGCGACGACCGCTTCGGTGGATCCTTTGAAAATCGCACGCGCGTGCTGTTCGACATTATCGCCGGCATCCGGGAGCGCACCGGACCCGATTTCCAGCTCGGCGTGCGGCTGTCGCCGGAGCGCTTCGGCGTCACGCTGACGGAGGCGCTCGCGCTCGCGCAGCGGGTCCTGACCTGCGGACAGCTGGATTATCTCGACATGTCGCTGTGGGATGTGTTCAAGGAGCCGGCCGAACCCGGGTATGGCGGCAAGCCGCTGATCGATTATTTCACCCGCCTTGAACGCGGCTCGACACGCCTGGGCGTGGCGGGAAAAATCACCACCGGGGCCGCCGCCCAGGCGTGCCTGGATAGCGGCGCCGATTTTGTGTTGCTCGGACGCGCGGCGATACTGCACAAGGATTTCCCGCAGCGGGTAAAGGAGGATGCGCAATTCCAATCCGTTGCACTGCCGGTAACCCGCGCCTGGCTGCGCGAACAGGGCCTGGGTCCCGCGTTCGTCGATTACATGGCGACCGGGTGGAAGGGCTTTGTTGCCGCGGACGATTGATCCGCGACCAAAATGGCGGTCAGAGCACGGTTTTTCCTCGTATGTCTCGATCGCTGCGCGCCTCGCGGCTGGCCGTTGCGGGTATTGATAATGAGTGATTCGTGGTCGTCACAAACCCGGCTCATTGCATCGGCTAAGTGGCATCGGCCAACTTCACGCGGGCCGTGGCGCCGGTATTGGGGGCGTACGACAAGACAAGAGAAAATGGTTATCGACCGGATCAGGACGAACGCTAACCTTCTGATCCAGTTCGCGGAGTCCTGAGCGAGACGCATGAATAAGGCAACGTCATTCCCGCGCAGCTTGTCCTCGAATGCTTGAGTCGGGGAGCGGGAATCCAGTCCCTGCCCCGCAACGACCGCTGATTTCCGGGTAAAACTGGATGCCCGCCTGCGCGGGGATGACGACGGCGGGCGTAGAAGGGGTCGAAGGATATATTCATCAAGGGCGTCCCCGATGGCCATGCCCTATGCTGTCCGACCGAAAACCGCCTGCCGGAACCCAATCCCTTGCTCAGTTACCGCCACATCTATCACGCCGGCAATTTCGCCGATGTACTCAAGCACCTCGTGCTGGCGCGGGTGCTCCGCCATCTGACCGCCAAGGACAAGCCGCTGTGCTATCTCGACACCCACGCGGGCAGCGGGAGTTATGCGCTGCAAAGTGTTGCCGCGCTGCAGAACCGCGAATTCGACAGCGGTATCGGCAGGTTGTGGGAGCGCACCGATTTGCCCGCTCCCGTCGCCGGCTATGTCGAGTTGGTGCGCGCGGCCAACCCCGGCGGCGCGTTGCACCAGTATCCGGGATCGCCCTGGTTTGCCCGGCACCTGCTGCGGCAACAGGATCGCCTGCTGCTGTGCGAGCTGCATTCCGACGACTTCATGCGGCTCCGGCGTCACTGCGAAGGTGACCGCCGCGTCCGCATCAGCGAGGCCGATGGCTTCCGCGAGCTGCTGGCGCTGCTGCCGCCTCCCGAGCGCCGCGGCCTGGTGCTGATCGACCCGCCCTATGAAATCAAAACCGACTATCAGACCGTCGTGGATACCCTGATCGGCGCGCACCGCCGCTTCGCCACCGGCGTCTATGCGATCTGGTATCCGGTGGTGGAGCGGGAGCGCGTACGGCTGCTGGAACGGAAGGTAAAAGCCAGCGGCATCCGCCATGTGCAACGGTTCGAGCTGAGTGTGAGGCCGGACAGCATGGGTCACGGCATGACCGGCAGTGGGATGCTCGTCGTCAATCCGCCCTGGACGCTCGCAGCCGAGATGGCAACGGCACTGCCTTACCTTGCGGAAGTCCTGGGCGACAGGGATGGCAGCGGGCGACCCATCGGCGGCTATCGCTGCGAAATCCTGGCGGGGGAATAGCAGACCTGCCGGCGTCGCGCTACACGCCCTCCACCGCGATCATCCGCGAGCGCGTGGCGCTCTGGCGCAGGGTGCGCGCGGTGCGGTAGGCGGGGGAGTCGTGCCAGGCCTGGGCGCGGTCCAGGGAATCGAATTCGAGAATCACCAGGCGCTTGGATTGCCAGTCGCCTTCGAGGCTGAGGGTGGCGCCGCCGCGCGCCACATAGCGTCCGCCGTAAGCGGCGACGGTGGCGGGCGCCAGGGTTTTGTAGCGCTCGTATTGCTCGGGGTCGGTGATTTCGATATCCACGATGACGTAGGCAGGCATGGGGGCTCCTTGTTCTGGGTGCTGTGGTCAGGGTTTGCTTGTTGATTGTAGGCCCCTTGGCTACCATGAGCGCCCCCTGCGTGACGGCCATTCCCTCCATGTCCCTGTTCGATTTTGCCGCTGGCCGGGAAGGTTATTACGGCGCCTATGGCGGCTGTTTCCTGCCGGAGATTCTCACCTCCACCATCACCGAACTGCGCGACTGTTTCCGCGCCTGCAAGGCCGACCCGGCGTTCTGGGACGAGTTCGTGGAAGTGATGCGGACCTATTCCGGGCGCCCGACGCCGGTGACCTTCCTCGAAAACCTGTCGAACCAGCTCGGCGGCGCGCGCATTTACGTCAAGCGCGAGGATCTCAGTCACACCGGCTCCCACAAGATCAACAACGTGATGGGCCAGGGGCTGGTGTGCAAACGCCTGGGCAAGACCCGCGTGATCGCCGAGACCGGTGCCGGCCAGCACGGCTTCGCCACCGCCACCATGGCGGCGCGCTTCGGCTTCAAGTGCAAGATTTACATGGGCGCGGTGGATGTGGCGCGCCAGCGGCCCAATGTGTTCTGGATGGAAAACCTGGGCGCCGAGGTGATGGCGGTGCAGGACGGCCAGCGCACCCTCAAGGACGCGATCAACGAATGCCTGCGCGACTGGGTGACCAACATGGGCGACACCCACTATGTGCTGGGCACCGCGTGCGGGCCGCATCCGTTTCCCGAGATGGTGAGCTACTTCCAGTCGATCATCGGCATCGAGGCGCGCGCGCAGATCCTGGCCGAGGCCGGCAAGCTGCCGGATCGGGTGTACGCCTGCGTCGGTGGCGGCTCCAACGCCATGGGTATCTTCCAGGGCTTTCTCGATGACGCGGGCGTCGAACTGGTCGGCTGCGAAGCGGGTGGCTTCGGTCCCGGCCCCGGCGGTCACGCCTCGCGCCTCGCCTACAAGGATGCCAGCCTGGGCGTCGCCCAGGGTTACAAGACCTATTTCCTCCAGAACGACGACGGCAACATGCTGGAGACCCACTCGATCGCGGCCGGGCTCGACTACATCGGCGTGAACCCGATCCTGGTGCATTTGTGGGATCAGGGCCGCGTGCGCTTCGAGGCCGCGACCGACACCGAGGTGCGCGACGCGCTGCGCCTGGTGATGCGCACCGAAGGCCTGATCCCGGCACTGGAGAGCACCCATGCCTTTGTGCGGGCCATCGCCGAGGCGCCCGCCATGGGGCGCGACGAGGTCATCCTCATCAACCAGTCCGGGCGCGGCGACAAGGATATTTTCACGGTGGCGGATGCCATCGACGATCAGGCGTGGAAGGCGTTCATCCGCGCCAAGGCGGTCGACTATGGCGCTTGAGCCGTATCTGCGCGCGCGGCGGACCCGCAAGGATCTGCTGCTGATGACCCATGTGGTGTGCGGTTATCCCTCGTTCGAGGACAACTGGCGCGCCCTGGAGGTGATGGCGGAGTTCGACGTCGATCTGGTGGAGCTGCAATTTCCGTTTTCCGAGCCTTCCGCCGATGGGCCGCTGTTCGCGCGCGCCAATCAGCGCGCCATCGAGCTGGGCGTCCATACCCGCGACTGTTTCGCGTTCATGGCGCGCGCCGCCGCCCGGTTTCCGTTCAAGCTGCTGATGATGGGTTACTACAACACCGTCTTCAAAATGGGTGAGGCCGTGTTCATCGAACAGCTCGCGGCAGCCGGAGGCGCGGGCTTCATCGTGCCCGACCTGCCGGTGGAAGAGGCGGGCGAACTGCACCGGCTCGCCGCCGCAAAGGATCTCGATCCCGTCATTCTGATGACGCCGACCAACACCGATGCGCGGCTCGCGCGTCTGGGGCAGGCGGCGCGCGGTTTCGTCTACGCCGTCGCGCGCAAGGGTGTCACCGGCACGAAGACCGCCATGGACGAGGGGCTGGTCGGCTTTATCGAGCGCTGCCGGCGCGCCACCGACCTGCCCCTGGGCATCGGTTTCGGAGTGAGCAGCAGGGACGATATCGACTTCCTGCGCGGTCGCGCCGACATCGCCATCATCGGCACCGCGGCGCTGTCCGCCTGGGAGCACGGCGGCGCGCCGGCGATGCAGGAATTCTTCGCGGAGCTGCTGGGCCGGACTCAGGCCAGGGGCGCGTAGCGGTCCAGGCGGCCGAGCGCTTCCGCCACCGGCCGGCAGGCGATGCGACCGTCCAGCGTGTTCAGCCCTTTGCCGAAGCCGGGGTCTTCCCGCAGGGCGTCGAGCCCGCGCGCCGCCAGACGCCGCACATAGGGCAGGGTGGCCTCGGTGAGCGCCAGTGTCGAGAGACGCGGGTAGGCGCCCGGCATGTTGGTCACGCAGTAGTGAATGACCCCGTGCTTTTCGAACACCGGATCGTGGTGCGTGGTGGGCCGTGAGGTTGCCACGCAGCCGCCCTGGTCGATGCTGATATCGACGATGACGGCGCCGCGCTGCATGGTCTTCACCATGGCTTCGCTGATGACATGAGGCGCGCGGGCGCCGTGCAGCAAGACCGCGCCGATCACGAGGTCGGCGTTGCGAATCTCGGCGGCCAGGGTTTCCGGCGCTGAGCGGATGAAGCGGAAATCCGTGCCGATGAAGCGTTGCAATTCAGGCAGCCGATCGGATTCCAGCCCCACCACGCAGACCTTGGCGCCCAGACCTGCTGCCGCGCGCGCCGCATGACTGCCGGCGACACCGTCGCCGATCACCAGCACATCGCCGAAGCGCCGGTCGAAAATCCGTCCCAGCAGCATGCCGCGCCCGCCGCCGCTGCGGGCGAGGTGGAAATTGCCCATGGCGACCGCCATGGCCCCCGCCACCGCGCTCATGGGGGCGAGCAGCGGCAGGCGGCCGGTGCTGTCCTCGACGGTTTCGTAGGCGACCGCCGTGGTGTGGCTGGCGAGCAATGCCTCGGTCAGTGCCGGGTCGACGCCGGCGAGATGCAGATAGGTGAAGAGGATCTGGCCGGTCAGCGCGGAGTATTCCGCCGCGGTCGGCTCCTTCACCTTGAGCACTAGTTCGGCATTCCAGGCGGTTTCCGCTGCGACGATCCGCGCCCCGGCCGGTTCGTAATCCGCGTCCGCAAAGCCCGATCCGGCACCGGCGCTGCGTTCGATCAGCACGTCATGGCCGTCGGCAACCAGTGCTGCGGCGCCTGCGGGCGTGAGGGCGACGCGGTTCTCGTCGGGCTTGATTTCTCGCGGCACACCAATCTTCACGGCATTGCTACTCCATCGATATTCCGGATGCTTGCTTCCGGTCGCTGCGGTGCCAGTCAACCGAACCCGCAGCGCGGACGTTGATCGGCTATCTGTGCCATGGCAACCGGCCATCGCCCGGCGAGGGGAGTGTAGCAAGCGATGAAATCGATGATGCGGAACAGTGCGGTAATGGCGACCGTCTTGGCCGTGACGCTGGTGGGTTGTGCGGGCCATCGGCACCGCTCCGCAGACCGGGTAATCGTCGATACCAAGGGTGTCGATTTGAATGCCTATTACCAGGATCTGGACGAGTGCCAGGAATACGCCGACGACGTCGCAGTGGGGCGGCGCGCGGCCGGCGGCGTGGTGGCTGGCGCGGTGATTGGCGGTGCCGTCGGCGCCATTGCCGGCAACAGCCGAACCGCCGAGCGTGCCGCGGGTGTCGGTGGTGTGGTTGGCGGCGCCAAAGGCGCGGGTTCCGGCTTGCGCGAGCAGGACCGGGTGGTGAAAAACTGTCTGAGCGGGCGCGGCTACCGGGTGCTCAACTGACGGGTTTTGACGCCGCGCACTCCAGCAACAGGGCGATGGCGGCGCGGGCAAAGGCCCACATATTGGCTTCGCGCTGGTTGTCGCCCGTCTCCAGGGTGATGGTTCGCTCGCAGTCGCCCGCGACCGCCAGACAGGCGTGGCCCGGGGGATCTCCATAGGGATTGGCGGTCGGGCCGGTGGCGCCGGTTTCGGCGAGTGCCCAGGTGCAATTGAACCGTTTCCGCAGCTGGCGTGCGCACGCCAGGGCGTAGGCTTCGGTGGCAGGACGCAGGCCGGCCATGTCCGGCTCGGTAAATCCCAGCAATAGCGAACGGGCGGCAAGGGTGTAGACCACGGCGCCACCGACAAAGTAGGCGGACGAACCCGGGATCGCCACCAGGGCGGCAGCGATCAGACCGCCCGCCGAGGATTCGCAGACGGCAACGGTTTCCCTTCGGGTTTTCAGCAAGTCGGCGCAGGTCGCGGCAAGCCGCGTCAGAGGCATGGGAAGTTCCGGATCGTTGCGAAGCGCGGACATGGCGGTGACCTCGATCACTTGAGCTGTTGGCAGAGTGTGGTTAGAGTCGGGCAACGACTTCACACCATCACTTTCCAACTCATCCAAGTCAAAGGGGTATTCACTATGGACGTCGGCATGCTCAGCGTTTTCCAGGCCGGTCTCGGCCAGAATCTGACCGATCTCGAAGTCTACAAGCACAATCTGCGTATCTGCGATCTGGTCGAACCCCTGGGGTTCGATTCGATCTGGGCCGCCGAACACCACTTCACCGATTACACCATGTGCCCGAGTGTCACCGAATTCCTTGCCTACATGGCGGGTCGCACCCAGCGCATCAAGCTGGGCACTGCGGTGCTGATCCTGCCCTGGCACAAGGATCCCGGCCGCATCGCGGTCGAGGTGGCCATGCTCGACAACCTGTCCGACGGACGCGCCCTGATGGGCTTCGGGCGCGGCATCGGGCGGGTGGAGTACGACGGCTTCGGCATTCCCATGGAGGAGTCCCGCGACCGTTTCGACGAGTCCGCGCAGATCATCCTTCGGGGCCTGGAGACGGGGTTCATCGAGTACGACGGCAAGTTCTTCAAGCAGGAGCGCCGCGAGCTCCGCCCGCGCCCGTTCAAGTCGTTCAAGGACCGGCTCTACATGGCCTGCCAGTCGCCGGACTCGGCCGATGTGGTTGCCGACCTGGGCGCCACCATGATGGTGTTCGCGATCTCGCCCTGGGAGACGCGCGCCAAGGATGTCGAGCGCTACCGGGCGCGCTATCGCCAGGCGCAAGGGAAAGAGCCGCCACCGATCGTCGCCAATATTTTCTGCGTCTGTGACGACGATGCCGCCCGCGCCGACCAGATGGCCGAGAAGTACATGCACGACTACTGGATCTCGGCGCTCGACCACTATGAGATGGACGGCACCCACTTCGGCGACAAGAAGGTGTACGACTACTACGCCCGCAGCGCCGCGATCATGCGCGACCGTGGCCGCGAATCCGTCACCAGTCTGTTCACCAACAATCAGGTGCATGGCACGCCTGAGCAGATCCTGCGCCGCCTGGAGCGGATTCGGGAAATGGCCGGCCCGCTGCACCTCAATGTGTCCTTCAGCTACGGCGGCATGCCGTTCGATTACGCCGAACGCAGCATGCGGCTGTTCAGTCGCGAGGTGTTGCCCGAACTGCATCAGTGGTCCTGCGCCGCTCCGGGGCAGGCTGCGCGGGCGAGCGCCTGAGGGTTCGCGGTGCGGAATCGATCGCGGACCGCTGCGCGCGGTGGTTCGCGATCGACCGGAAGACCGAGACGCGGAACCGAAACCGCATCAGCAGTATGAGTATCCGTTTCAATCGAATTAAGTGTGGATTTTCCCCGCAGAGTTAGTCTTATAATACGGGTAACATAATTTCTGGTAATGATGGTTGCTCTGTAATCATAACTTCGGGGGATAATATGACCGACTTCGATACTATCATCAAGGGCGGCACCATCGTCGACGGTACGCGGCATCGCGCCCGTTTTGTCGGCGACATTGCCATCAAAAACGGGTTGATCGCCGAGATCACTCCAGCCGGTGGGCTGAGCGCCCGCACTGCCAAAAAAGTTATCGATGCCACAGGCCTGGTAGTCGCTCCCGGGTTCGTGGACCTGCATACCCACTACGACGGGCAATTGCTGTGGGACCCCTATCTGAGCTGTTCAAGCTGGCACGGCGTGACCTCGGTGGCCATCGGCAACTGCGGTTTTGGTTTCGCGCCGACTCATCCTGAACAGCGAGAACGCATGATGCTGTCGATGGAGCGGGTGGAAGCCATTCCCCTCGCCACCATGAAAGCCGGCATGGATTGGGACTGGGAGACCTTCCCCCAATGGCTCGATTCCATCGACCGACGCCCGAAAGGCATCAATGTCATGAGCTTCGTGCCCCTCAACCCCCTGATGATTTATGTCATGGGCGTAGAGGCCGCCAAGTCGCGCGACCCTGACGAGCGCGAACTGAAAGAAATGTTGCGGATGATGGAGGAATCCCTTGACGCCGGTGGCGTCGGCTTCTCCATGCAGCGCCTGGGCGATGGCTTTACGTCCGTGCAGCGCGACTACGACGGCACGCCGATGCCGACCGATACCATGTCCGACGAACTTTGCATGGCTTTCGCGCGTATCCTGAAGCGGCGCGGTCAGGGCTTCATCCAGCTGACCCAGGCCAAGAACGAATTCACCGCCGATCTCGATTTCGGCCTCAAGCTGGCGGAAGCTTCCGATGCCGCAGTGCTGTGGAATGCGGTGCAGGTCAACGAACGCCATCCCCACCAGCATCGCCGCATGCTGAAGTGGGTCAACGAAGCGCGTGAGAAGGGACTGAAAGTCTGGATGCAGGCCATTACCACGCCCAACGACATGCGCTTCAAGCTGGACAACTTCAATCTGTTCGACGGCAACGGCGCCTGGCGCGATGTCACCATCGGCGATGTTCCGACCCGCATCGGCAAGATGCAGGATCCGAAGCTGCGCGAAGCAGTGCGTCACGACTACGACTTTGGCAGCGCGCCATTCGTCAGCGGCCCGGTTTCCGAGATCGTTGTGGATTCGGTCGTCAATCCGGAAAACCAGAAATATGCAGGTCTGACCATTGCCCAGCTGGGTGTGGCCATGAACCGCCACCCGGCCGACGCGATGCTCGATCTCGCGATCAGCGAAGAGCTGCAGACGGTGTTTTATGTAGTGCCCTTCAACTACCGCGAAGATCTGCTCGACGAGATTCTCCAAAACGAATGGACCATGCCGGGCGTGTCGGATGGCGGCGCGCATACCAAGTTCCTCAACTTTGGCCGTTATCCCACCAATATGCTCCAGGATCTAGTGCGCGACCGCGGCTCCTACACGCTGGAGGAAGCGCATTACCGTCTGGCCGCGCTGCCCGCGGTAGCCGCCGGCTTCAGCGATCGGGGTACGCTTGAAGTCGGTCGCGCCGCGGACATCGTGGTCTACGACTACGACAATCTGCGGATACTGCCCACCGAGATCGTTCATGATCTGCCGGGCAACGAGTGGCGCTATGTCGAAAAAGCCGAAGGCTACCGCTACACCCTCGTTAATGGCGAAGTAACTTTTGTCGATGGCGTCTGTACGGGCGCTATCCCGGGCAAGCTGCTCCGGCACGGCAAGGCGGCCGAGGCAACCAAGGCGGCCTGACCGGAAGTCGGGGATAGGCGAAAAACCGGGGCACAGCCCCGGTTTTTCTTTGCGCCGGCGGCACATGCCCGCTCACTTCCTTGCTGGCCAACACGGGTACCCCGCCAATCGTGGCATGTTGGCGGGTGGGCCCGTCTGCGGTCATTTACAGATCGCCTCCGGGCAGATGGAGGTTGCTTACGCCGGGCAGTTCCCATAGAATCGCCCGTCCATTTTTCCACTGTTCAGCGCTGGCGTAGCTCAGTTGGTAGAGCAGCTGACTTGTAATCAGCAGGTCGGGGGTTCGACTCCTCTCGCCAGCTCCAGGGCTGTGCGATTGCCGCAGATTGTCGCGGCATGCGTTGACAGCAGCGGGACAGTGGACGAAGATGCCGGGCTTTTTCCGGAGGGGTTCCCGAGTGGCCAAAGGGATCAGACTGTAAATCTGACGCGCGAGCTTCGGTGGTTCGAATCCACCCCCCTCCACCATGGGTTTTGCGAGGTCGGCGCCGCCAGTGCCGGGCGAGAGATGGAAGGCCCAAGTCCGCTTAGCGCGGGTATAGTTCAGTGGTAGAACCTCAGCCTTCCAAGCTGATGGTGCGGGTTCGATTCCCGCTACCCGCTCCAGGTGATGAGTTGTAGATGCTCATATAGCTCAGTCGGTAGAGCACTTCCTTGGTAAGGAAGAGGTCACCGGTTCGAATCCGGTTATGAGCTCCATATATGGGTGCTGCGCGGTCAAGGCTGCGTGGCGTTTTCACGTTATTTTGTTGCACGACGCGCCGACGCCGGGAGACTGACATGGGAAAGGAAAAATTTCAGCGGAGCAAGCCGCACGTAAACGTAGGGACGATAGGACACGTAGACCATGGCAAGACGACGCTGACGGCGGCGTTGACGCGGGTATGTGCGGAGATCTGGGGTGGCACGGCGGTGCCGTTTGACGGGATCGACAATGCCCCGGAAGAGCGGGAGCGCGGGATCACGATTGCGACGGCGCACGTGGAATACGAGTCGGCGGCGCGGCACTACGCGCACGTGGACTGCCCCGGGCACGCGGACTATGTGAAGAACATGATCACGGGCGCGGCGCAGATGGACGGCGCGATCCTGGTGTGCTCGGCCGCCGATGGCCCGATGCCGCAGACGCGGGAACACATCCTGCTGTCGCGCCAGGGTCGGGGGTACCCTACATCGTAGTGTTCCTGAACAAGGCCGACATGGTCGACGACGCCGAGCTGCTCGAGCTGGTTGAAATGGAAGTGCGCGAGTTGCTGGACAAATACGACTTTCCGGGCGACGACACCCCGATCATCACCGGCTCGGCGCTGATGGCGCTGGAAGGCCGCGACGACAACGGGATGGGCACCACGGCGGTGAAGAAGCTGGTGGAGACGCTGGACAGTTATATTCCGGAGCCGGAGCGGGCGATCGACGGGGCCTTCCTGATGCCGATCGAAGACGTGTTCTCGATCTCGGGCCGTGGCACGGTCGTGACCGGCCGGGTGGAGCGCGGGATCGTGAAAGTGGGCGAAGAGCTGGAGATCATCGGCATTCGCGACACCACCAAGACGGTGTGCACGGGCGTGGAGATGTTCCGCAAGCTGCTGGACGAAGGGCGAGCCGGGGAGAACATCGGGGTGCTGCTGCGCGGCACCAAGCGCGACGACGTGGAGCGGGGCCAGGTACTGGCCAAGCCCGGGAGCATCCAGCCGCACACCATGTTCGAGGCGGAAGTGTACGTGCTGTCGAAAGACGAGGGCGGCCGTCACACGCCGTTCTTCAAGGGTTACCGGCCGCAGTTTTACTTCCGGACGACGGACGTGACGGGAGCCTGTGAGCTGCCGGAAGGGGTCGAGATGGTGATGCCGGGCGACAACATCCAGATGAATGTGACGTTGATCGCGCCGATTGCGATGGAAGAGGGGTTGCGCTTCGCGATCCGCGAAGGTGGTCGCACGGTGGGTGCGGGCGTCGTCGCCAAAATCCTCAAGTAAGTTCGGGAAGAAGGGTAACCAGAACCTAGGCCAGTAGTTCAATTGGTAGAGCACCGGTCTCCAAAACCGGGGGTTGGGGGTTCGAGTCCCTCCTGGCCTGCCAACTTCCGCCAATGACTGCCTGCGCAGGGCGGCCTCGTATCCGGGTGTGTTTGTGAGTGCATTGAAGCAAGAAGCGGGGACGAGTCTGCGAGACCGGTTGATCTGGCTGGTGGTGGCGGTGGCAGGTGCCGCCGCTGTTTATGGCAATCACCATTTCGCTGACCAACCGCTTCTTTACCGGGTGCTGGCGCTGCTCATCGTCGCAGCCGGGGCGATGGCGCTTGCCCTGCAAACGGCGCGTGGCAGCGCCTTGCTGGAGTTGTTGAAGGGCGCGAACGCCGAGCGCCGGCGCGTCGTGTGGCCCAGTCGCCAGGAGCGGAATCAAACCACGCTTGTGGTGCTCGGTTTCATTCTCGTGATGGCGCTCCTCCTGTGGGGACTTGACTCCCTGTTCGGCTGGCTAGCGTCCCTGATCATGGGCTAGGTAAACAGATGTCATCAAAACGTTGGTATGTAGTGCACGCGTACTCGGGCCACGAAAAAAAAGTGGCCACCTCCCTGCGCGAGCGGGTGGCGCGGGCGGGCATGCAGGATCTGTTCGGGGATATCCTGGTGCCTACCGAGGAAGTCGTCGAGATGCGCGGTGGGCAGAAGCGCAAGAGCGAACGCAAATTCTTTCCCGGGTATGTGTTGGTGCAGATGGAGTTGACCGACGAGACCTGGCACCTTGTCAAGGAAACCCCGCGCGTGATGGGTTTTATCGGCGGCAAAGCCGACAAGCCGGCACCCATCACCGACCGCGAAGCGGCCGCCATTTTGCAGCAGGTACAGGATTCCGAGGAAAAACCGCGGCCGAAAACCATGTTCGAGCCGGGTGAGTTGGTGCGAGTGGTGGAAGGTCCCTTCAACGACTTCAATGCCACCGTGGAAGAGGTTAATTACGACAAGAGCCGACTTCGTGTGGCGGTCATGATTTTTGGCCGCTCGACGCCGGTTGAGCTGGAATTCAACCAGGTCGAAAAGGCCTGATTTCGCAGCGGGGAGCTGAAGCTCGATGTTGAAAGACATCGTGGTCCTGAAGCGCTGGTACCCATAGGAGTAGTGCCGTGGCAAAGAAAGTTGAAGCCTATATCAAGTTGCAAGTAAAAGCGGGGCAGGCCAATCCCAGTCCGCCGGTGGGCCCCGCACTGGGTCAGCGCGGCGTCAATATCATGGAGTTCTGCAAAGCGTTCAACGCGCAGACCCAAGGTGTCGAGCCGGGGTTGCCGATCCCGGTGGTGATCTCGGTTTACAGTGATCGCAGCTTTACGTTTGTGATGAAAACCCCGCCGGCGTCGGTGCTGCTGCGCAAAGCGGTTGGCATCAGCAAGGGCAGTCCGCGCCCCAATACCGAAAAAGTCGGCAAGGTGACGCGCGCCCAGCTCGAAGATGTGGCCCGGCAAAAAATGCCCGACTTGACCGCAACCGATCTGGATGCCGCAGTGCGCACCATCGCCGGCAGCGCGCGCAGCGCCGGTCTTGAAGTGGAGGGCTTGTGATGGCCAAGTTGTCAAAGCGTCAGAAAGTCATTGGCGAGCGAGTTCAGCTCGGAAAACTGTACGCCTTCGATGAGGCGGTCAGCCTGCTGCAAGGTCTGCCGCCCGTCAAATTTGTGGAGACGTTCGAGGTCGCGGTGAATCTCGGTATCGACCCGCGCAAATCCGACCAGGCGGTGCGCGGCGCCACCACGCTTCCCCATGGCACGGGCAAGACCGTGCGGGTCGCGGTGTTCGCCCAGGGCGCGGCTGCCGAGTCCGCCAGCGCGGCCGGAGCGGATCTGGTGGGAATGGAGGATCTTGCGGAGCGCATCAAGGCCGGCGAGATGAATTTCGACGTCGTGATTGCGAGCCCGGATGCCATGCGCGTGGTCGGGCAGTTGGGGCAGATTCTCGGCCCGCGTGGCCTGATGCCCAACCCCAAGACGGGCACGGTGACGCCGGACGTGGTTACGGCCGTGAAAAACGCCAAGGCCGGTCAGGTGCGGTTTCGCGCCGATCGCAACGGCATCATTCATGGTGGTGTGGGCAGCCTCAAGTTTGACCCGCGTGCCGTCAAAGAGAATATCGAAGCCCTGCTGACCGATCTGGTCAAGGCCAAGCCGTCGTCGGCCAAGGGTGTTTATGTGAAGAAAGTGACGCTCTCCTCGACCATGGGCCCCGGGCTTGTGATCGATCAGTCGACACTGGAATTTTAAACCGGCTTTGGGGTCTGGGAGATTCGCTTCTCCCTGATCGTTGAAGACCGCTGGTGTCCCGCAAGGGGCTTAAAGGCGCATCGGTTGCCCGCTTTGGGCAGGTGCACCGCCCGCGCAAACGGTGTGACCCGATTCAGTTTGCTCAGCTGGATTTGTTCACCCATTACCGCCGGCAGTTGCCGGCCCACTGGGACTGGGCACGTTGCCAGTCAAATCCAGGAGGAGACCTGATGGCATTGAATCTTGAAGACAAAATGGCGATCGTTGCCAGCGTTAACGAGACCGCCAGCAAAGCGATATCCCTTGTCGTCGCGGACGCCCGCGGAGTGAATGTGGCGCATATTACTGTGCTGCGCAAGCTCGCGAGGGAGCAGAGCGTCGCTTTGCGGGTGATCAAGAATTCGCTGGCCAAACGCGCCTTTGAGGGCACTTCGTTCGCGTGTCTGGACAACGAACTCGCGGGGCCGTCCCTGTTCGGTTTTTCCATGACGGATCCGGGCGCCGCGGCGCGGTTGTTCAAGGATTTCGCGAAGCAAAACCCGAAGTTCGACATCAAGGTATTGTCGATTGGCGGGCGGGTTCTCGATGGCACGCAAATCGATATGTTGGCGCGCCTTCCAACGCGGGAGCAGGCGCTGACGCAGCTGGTCAGTGTGATGATTGCCCCGGTAACCAAGCTGGTCCGTACCTTCAACGAGGTGCCGACCAAGGTTGTGCGGGTGATTGCGGCGGTAGCGGACCAGAAAAAGGCCGCCGCGTAGTCGTTCGATTAATTCTGTCAGTTAACAGGAGAGTAAGTTCATGGCTCTGTCAAAAGACGATATCTTGAATGCCATTGCGGAAATGAGCGTAATGGAAGTAGTTGAGCTGGTTGCGGCGATGGAAGAGAAATTCGGTGTTTCCGCGGCAGCGGCGGTAGCCGTGGCAGCCCCGGCAGCAAGTGGCGAAGCCGCCGAAGCTCCTGAAGAGCAGACCGAGTTCAACGTCATTCTGGCTAGCTCGGGCGAAAAGAAGGTTAATGTGATCAAGGTGGTACGGACGCTGACCGGTCTCGGGCTGAAAGAAGCCAAGGATCTGGTTGATGGCGCGCCCGCGACCGTCAAAGAAGGAGTTTCGAAAGCTGAGGCAGAAGATGCCAAGAAGCAGCTCGAAGAAGCGGGCGCCACCGTCGAAGTCAAGTAAGTCCGGCGAATTTGACGCCGACAAGGCGTTTGAGAAGCGCACGAAGGCTGACGGGCTGGCCCGTCGGCCTTTTGCTGCTTTCCCACCACGGTGCGGACCGTGGCAGGAACGCAGTCGCTGTATCGATGTTTGAGTGAACTTGGTGGGGAGCGCCGATGGCCTATTCATTTACTGAAAAGAAACGAATCCGGAAGGATTTCGGAAAACTGTCCGAAGTTATGGAGCAGCCTTATCTGCTGGCGATTCAGCTGGATTCCTATCGAAAGTTCACCCAAACCGGCGTGCCCGTGGCCCAGCGCGCCAACACTGGCCTGCATGCCGCGCTCAATTCGGTGTTTCCCATAGAGAGCTACTCCGGGAATGCACGGCTCGAGTACGTTGATTACACGATGGGCAAGTCGGCGTTTGATGTGGAGGAGTGCAAGCTCCGCGGCGCCACTTTCGCGGCACCGCTGCGGGTTCGCGTCCGGCTGGTGCTGGTCGACAAGGACTCCCCCAACAAGACCATCAAGGACATCAAGGAGCAGGAGGTCTATCTCGGCGAAGTTCCGCTGATGACGGATAACGGCACCTTTATCATCAACGGCACCGAGCGGGTTATCGTATCCCAGCTGCACCGGTCGCCCGGGGTGTTCTTCGATCACGACAAAGGCAAAACCCATTCCTCCGGGAAGCTGCTGTTTTCCGCCCGCGTGATTCCTTACCGCGGTTCCTGGCTCGATTTCGAATTTGATCCCAAGGATCTGGTGTACGTGCGGATCGATCGGCGGCGCAAGTTGCCCGCGACCGTACTGCTGCGCGCCATGGGTTACACGACCGAAGAAATGCTCGGCATGTTTTACGACGTCAGCCGGTTCCACTGCGGTCAGGATGGCGTTTACCGCTATGAGCTGGTGCCGGCGCGTTTGCGTGGCGATATTGCCAGCTTTGACATCAAGGGCAGTGGCGGCAAGGTCATCATCGAGCAGGGGCGTCGCGTCACGGCGCGCCATATCCGCGAACTCGAAACCGCCGGTATCACGCAACTGGAAGTGCCCCGGGAGTATCTGGTCGGGCGCAGCCTGGCGCGCGATCTCGTGGATACCGAGACGGGTGAAATCCTGCTGCCCTGCAACACGGCGCTGAGTCTGGCCGATCTTGCGCTGATTGAAGCCAAGAAGCTGGAGCTCATCGAGACGATCTATACCAACGATATCGATCGCGGCCCGTTCGTTTCGGAAACGCTCCGGATCGATGCGACGCGCAGTCAGATGGACGCGTTGGTGGAGATCTACCGCATGATGCGTCCTGGCGAGCCGCCGACCAAGGAGTCAGCGGAGACGCTGTTCAACAATCTGTTTTTCTCTCTCGACCGGTATGATCTGTCTGCGGTTGGCCGCATGAAGTTCAACCGCCGGCTCGGCCGCGAAGAAGTCGAAGGGCAAGGCACGCTGGCACGTGAAGACATCGTCGATGTACTGCGCACGCTGATCGATATCCGTAACGGTCGCGGCACAGTGGACGACATCGACCACCTCGGCAATCGCCGCGTGCGCTCGGTCGGCGAAATGGCCGAAAACCAGTTCCGCATCGGGCTGGTGCGTGTCGAACGTGCAGTCAAGGAGCGACTGTCGGTCGCCGAGTCCGAAGGACTGATGCCCCAGGATATGGTGAACGCGAAACCGGTGGCGGCGGCGATGAAGGAGTTCTTCGGCTCCAGCCAGTTGTCGCAGTTCATGGACCAGAACAACCCTCTGTCGGAAGTGACCCACAAGCGCCGGGTGTCGGCGCTGGGGCCGGGCGGGTTGACCCGCGAGCGGGCCGGGTTCGAGGTGCGCGATGTGCACCCCACGCATTACGGTCGAGTATGTCCGATTGAAACGCCGGAAGGACCCAACATCGGCCTCATCAATTCACTGGCCAACTATGCGCGCACCAACGAGTACGGATTTCTCGAGACGCCGTACCGCAAGGTGATCAATAGCAAACTCACCGACCAGATCGAATTTCTTTCGGCCATCAACGAAGCCGACCATGTGATCGCCCAGGCCTCTGCGCTGGTCAATAACCGCCGCGAGTTGTCCGAGGATCTGGTGTCCGTGCGCCACGGCGGCGAGTCCACCATGAAGCCGCCGAGCGAAGTGGAATACATGGATGTGTCGCCGCGACAGGTGGTTTCGGTTGCGGCGTCACTGATTCCGTTTCTGGAGCACGACGATGCCAACCGGGCGCTGATGGGCTCCAACATGCAGCGCCAGGCGGTGCCCACCCTGCGTTCCGAGAAGCCCTTGGTGGGCACCGGGATGGAGCGGTTCGTGGCCCGCGATTCCGGGGTTTGCGTGGTTGCCCGACGCGGCGGTGTGGTCGAAAGTGCCGATGCGGGACGCATCGTGGTGCGGGTGGACGGCAGTGAGGTCGCAGTTGGCGACGCGGGCGTCGACATCTACAACTTGATCAAATACACGCGCTCCAACCAGAACACTTGCATCAATCAGCGCGCCATTGTTCAGCAGGGCGATATCGTCGCGCGCGGCGACATCCTGGCCGACGGGCCGTCCGTGGATCTGGGCGAACTCGCGCTGGGCCAGAACATGCGCATCGCGTTCATGCCCTGGAACGGCTACAACTTTGAGGATTCCATCCTCATTTCCGAGCGGGTCGTGGCGGATGATCGCTTCACCACCATCCACATTCAGGAGCTCACCTGCGTGGCGCGGGACACCAAATTGGGTTCCGAGGAAATCACGGCGGATATTCCCAACATCGGTGACGCCGCCCTGCGCCGCCTGGACGAGTCCGGCATCGTCTACATCGGTGCCGAAGTCGGCGCCGGCGATATTCTGGTCGGCAAGGTGACGCCCAAGGGTGAGACCCAGTTGACGCCAGAGGAAAAACTGCTGCGCGCCATCTTTGGCGAGAAGGCGAGCGACGTCAAAGACACTTCCTTGCGGGTGCCCAGCGGTACCAAAGGCACGGTCATTGACGTGCAGGTGTTCACCCGTGAAGGTCTCGAGAAAGATGCGCGGGCGTTGCAGATCGAAAAGGCCGAACTGGATCAGTTCCGCCAGGATCTGAACGATGAATACCGCATCGTCGAAAACGCGACCTTCGCGCGTCTGTGCACGGCACTCGTGGGATCACCGGTGGTGCGAGCCCCCGGGCTCAAGAAAGGCGATCCGTTGACGGCGGAGATCGCCGCCACGCTGGACCACGATCAATGGTTCAAGGTGCGCATGGACAACCAGGTGCTCAACGACCAGTTGGTCGCTGCCGAGCACCAGCTTGCCGAACGACGAAAGTTGCTCGACGAGCGATTCGCGGACAAAAAACGCAAGGTTGGCGCCGGCGACGATCTGGCCCCGGGCGTACTCAAGATCATCAAGGTCTACCTGGCCGTCAAGCGCCGGGTGCAGCCGGGCGACAAAATGGCCGGGCGGCACGGTAACAAAGGGGTGATTTCCGCCATCATGCCGGTCGAGGACATGCCCTACGATCAGAACGGCGTGCCGGTCGATATCGTGTTGAATCCCCTGGGCGTGCCGTCGCGCATGAACGTCGGGCAGATTCTGGAAACCCACCTCGGGTTGGCGGCCAAGGGTCTCGGCGAGAAGCTCGGTGCGATGCTCAAGGCGCAGCGCAAGATTGCCGAGGTGAGAGGTTTTCTCCATGAGATTTACGCCACCGGGCAGGGTGTCACCGCCGTCGACCTGGATACCCTGAACGACACCGAGATTCTGGCGCTCGCCGGCAATCTCAGTGACGGCGTCCCCATGGCAACGCCGGTGTTTGGCGGCGCGAGCGAGGAGGAGATCAAGGCCCTGCTGCAGCTCGCCGATCTACCGCAAAGCGGTCAGATGACGCTGCACGATGGCCGTACCGGCGATGCCTTCAGTCGCCCGGTCACGGTGGGCTACATGTACATGCTCAAGCTCAACCACCTGGTCGACGACAAGATGCACGCCCGCTCCACCGGTTCGTACAGCCTGGTGACCCAGCAGCCGCTGGGCGGCAAGGCGCAATTCGGTGGCCAGCGCTTCGGGGAGATGGAGGTATGGGCCCTCGAAGCCTATGGCGCCTCCTATACCCTGCAGGAAATGCTTACCGTCAAATCGGACGACGTCAACGGTCGCACCAAGATGTACAAGAACATCGTGGACGGGGACCACCGCATGGAACCCGGCATGCCCGAGTCGTTCAACGTGCTGGTGAAGGAAATTCGCTCGCTGGGGATCAATATCGATCTGGAGTACGAGTAACCGCTTACCTGTCCCGCGGACCGGCTGACAGCGCGCCGGTTCGCACACTGGAGGAAAGGCCTTGAAAGACTTGCTCAATCTGCTCAAGACGCAGGACCACATCGGCGATTTCGACGGCATCCGTATCGGACTGGCGTCTCCGGACATGATTCGCTCCTGGTCCTTTGGCGAAGTTCGCAAACCGGAAACCATCAACTACCGCACCTTCAAACCGGAGCGGGACGGGTTGTTTTGCGCCAAGATTTTTGGCCCCGTCAAGGATTTTGAATGCCTGTGCGGCAAGTACAAGCGTATGAAGCATCGCGGCATCGTCTGCGAAAAATGCGGCGTCGAAGTCACCCACGCCAAAGTGCGCCGCGACCGCATGGGGCACATCGAGCTGGCGAGTCCGGTTGCCCATATCTGGTTTCTCAAATCGTTGCCGTCGCGGATCGGTCTCGCGCTCGACATGACGCTGCGCGAAATCGAGCGTGTGCTGTATTTCGAATCCTTCGTCGTTGTCGATCCCGGCATGACCACGCTCGAAGCGGGTCAGCTGCTGAGCGACGAAGAGTACTATCAGGCAATGGAAGAATTCGGCGGCGAATTCGTCGCCATGATGGGTGCCGAAGCCATTCAGGCGCTGCTGCGCGATCTGGAGCTGGAAGCCGAAGTCGCGCGTCTGCGCGAGGAAATTCCCGAGACGCGTTCGGAAACCAAGGTGAAAAAGCTTTCCAAGCGCCTGAAGTTGCTGGAGGCGTTCAGTGGCTCCGGCAACCGTCCCGAATGGATGATTCTGGATGTGCTGCCGGTATTGCCGCCGGATTTGCGTCCGCTGGTGCCCCTGGACGGCGGCCGCTTCGCAACCTCCGACCTGAACGACCTGTACCGTCGGGTGATCAACCGCAACAACCGCCTGAAGCGTCTGCTGGACCTCAGCGCGCCGGACATCATCGTGCGCAACGAAAAGCGCATGCTGCAGGAATCCGTGGATGCGCTGCTGGACAACGGCCGCCGCGGTCGTGCGATTACCGGCTCGAACAAGCGCCCGCTGAAATCCCTCGCCGACATGATCAAGGGCAAGCAGGGCCGGTTCCGGCAGAACCTGCTTGGCAAGCGCGTCGATTACTCCGGTCGCTCGGTGATCGTGGTGGGTCCGACGCTCCGGCTCCATCAGTGCGGTCTGCCCAAGCGGATGGCGCTGGAATTGTTCAAGCCCTTTATTTTTTCCAAACTGGAAACCCAGGGCCTCGCCACCACCATCAAGGCCGCGAAGAAGATGGTCGAGCGCGAGGAGCCCGTGGTTTGGGACATCCTCGATGACGTGATCCGCGAGCACCCGGTGCTGTTGAACCGGGCGCCGACCCTGCACCGGTTGGGCATCCAGGCTTTCGAGCCCACGCTCATTGAAGGCAAGGCAATCCAGTTGCATCCGTTGGTGTGCGCCGCCTACAACGCGGACTTCGATGGCGACCAGATGGCGGTCCATGTGCCGCTGACGCTGGAGGCCCAGCTCGAAGCGCGCGCGCTCATGATGTCCACCAACAATATCCTGTCGCCGGCCAGCGGCGAACCCATCATCGTGCCCTCGCAGGATGTGGTGCTGGGCCTCTATTACATGACTCGCGAACGCGTGAACGCGCGCGGCGAGGGCATGGCTTTTTCCGACTTGCAAGAGGTGTCGCGGGCGTTTTATTCCGAAAAGGTCGATCTACAGGCGCGCGTCAAGGTACGCATCAGCGAAGCGCGTCGCGAAGAAGACGGCAGCTTCACCGAAAGCGTTACCCTGCGGGACACCACGGTTGGCCGGGCCTTGCTGTGGAACATCGTGCCCCGGGGTCTGAGTTACGACCTGGTCGATCAGGACATGAACAAGAAGGCCATCTCCCGGATCATCAACCAGTGTTACCGGAGCCTGGGCCTCAAGGATACCGTCATCTTTGCGGACCAGTTGATGTACACGGGATTCGATTTTTCCACCCGATCCGGTGTCTCCATTGGTGTCGACGACTTCGTCATCCCGGACGAGAAAGCCGACATCGTGTCACAGGCAGAACGCGAAGTTCTGGAGATCGAGACCCAGTTCGCCAACGGCCTGGTGACCCAGGGCGAGAAATACAACAAAGTCATCGACATCTGGTCGCGCGCCAACGACCGCGTGGCAAAAGCCATGATGGACGTGATTTCGAAGGAGACCGTGATCAATAAGGCAGGCGAGGAGGTTCAGCAAAACTCCTTCAACTCCGTCTACGTCATGGCGGATTCCGGCGCGCGGGGCTCGCCGGCCCAGATCCGGCAGCTGGCCGGCATGCGGGGATTGATGGCGCGTCCCGACGGTTCCATTATCGAAACGCCGATCACGGCCAATTTCCGCGAGGGCCTCAATGTCCTCCAGTATTTTATTTCGACCCACGGCGCGCGCAAAGGCCTTGCCGATACGGCACTGAAAACCGCGAACTCGGGTTATCTCACCCGTCGCCTGGTGGACGTGGCGCAGGATCTGGTGGTGACCGAAATCGACTGCGGTACCGATCAGGGGTTGCTGATGGCGCCGGTGATCGAGGGCGGTGACATCATTGAAACGCTCGGTGATCGTATCCTCGGGCGCGTTGTCGTTCATGATATTTATGCTGCCGGCGCCAAGGAGCCTGTGGTCGCCGCCAATGCGCTGATCGACGAGAAATTGGTGGCTGTGATCGAGCGGGCAGGCATCGATGAGATCCTGGTGCGCTCACCGATTACCTGTGAAACCCGCTACGGGATCTGTGCCCAGTGTTATGGCCGCGATCTGGCGCGTGGACACCGTATCAACCCCGGTGAGGCGGTCGGCGTGATCGCTGCCCAGTCAATCGGCGAGCCGGGCACCCAGCTCACCATGCGCACGTTCCACATCGGCGGTGCGGCATCCCGGGCTTCGGCGGCGGACAGCATCCAGGTCAAGACGGGCGGCACTGTCCGTCTGGTGGGCGCCAAGGTGGCACAACGCCGCAGCGGCGATTTGGTGGCGGTGTCGCGTTCCGGCGAACTGGCCATCGCGGACGATAGCGGACGTGAGCGCGAGCGTTACAAGCTGCCCTATGGCGCGGTGATCCGCGTCGTGGATGGCGCCAAGGTACAGCCTGGCGCGGTGGTCGCCAGCTGGGATCCCCATACCCACCCCATCATTACCGAGGTAGAAGGCAGGGTGGCGTTTTCCGGGATGGAAGAGGGTCTGAGTATTCGTCGGCAGACCGATGAGGTCACCGGGCAGACCAGTACCGTGGTGATCGATCCCAACGAGCGGCGGGCGGCGGGCAAGGACATGAAGCCCATGATTACCCTGCTCGGTGCCGACGGCAAAGAGCTGTGCTTCTCGAATTCCACCGTGCCGGCACATTACATGCTGCCGACCGATGCCATCATCATGGTCAGCGATAACGATCAGGTGGGCGTTGGTGATGTGATCGCGAGAATTCCGCAGGAAGGCCAGAAGACCCGGGACATCACCGGCGGTTTGCCGCGCGTCGCGGATCTGTTCGAGGCGCGCAAACCCAAGGACCCCGAAATCCTTGCGGAGATCTCCGGCACCATCACCTTTGGCAAGGAGACCAAAGGCAAGCGGCGCCTGATTATCACACCGGCAGACGGCAACGAACCCCATGAGGAGCTGATCCAGAAGTGGCGCCAGCTGGGCGTCTACGAAGGCGAGCAGGTGGCCAGGGGCGAAGTCATTTCCGAAGGGCCATCGAGCCCCCACGACATCCTGCGGCTCAAAGGCGTGGAACCCCTGGCGAAGTACATCGTCAACGAGATTCAGGAGGTCTACCGCCTGCAAGGTGTACGGATCAATGACAAGCACATCGAAGTGATCGTCCGGCAGATGCTCCGCAAGGTGGAGGTTGTCGAAGCGGGCGATTCCGATTTCATCCCGGGCGAGCAGCTGGAATACGCCCAGGTGCAGGAAGCGAACGAGGCCCTGCGCGCGAACGACAGGATACCCGCTCGGTACGAACGTTCGCTGCTGGGTATCACCAAGGCATCGCTGGCAACCGAAAGTTTCATTTCGGCGGCCTCGTTCCAGGAAACTACCCGGGTGCTTACCGAAGCGGCCGTCACCGGCAAGGTCGACCGGCTGCGCGGCTTGAAGGAAAACGTGGTGGTAGGTCGCCTGATACCCGCGGGCACCGGTCAGGCCTATCACGCGCTGCGGCGCAAGTCGCGGGAAGCGGTTGAGCAGGTAGCGGCCGGCGTATCGGCGACCGATGTCGAGGCGGCCCTGACCGAGGCGCTGAGTGCCGGCAGCGATGAACTTTGAATCGCAGCCGCACCGCGCTTGACATGCATTCAACCTTGACGGTCCCGGGGTGTCTCTTTAGAATCCCGCGTCCCCGCTGAGGGCAATCAGCACCGCCTGCCCGGGCCTCCCCTCCGAACCAACAAAAGGGGCGTTCTGCGGCAGGATTTTATTTCAGGAGTACGAGATTCATGGCAACTGTCAACCAGCTGGTTCGCAAGCCGAGAAAACGCAAGCTCACCAAGAGCACTGTGCCCGCGTTGGAGGGTTGCCCCCAGCGCCGCGGCGTTTGCACGCGCGTGTATACCACCACGCCCAAAAAGCCCAATTCCGCGATGCGCAAGGTGTGCCGTGTGCGCCTCACCAGCGGGTACGAAGTGACCTCCTACATCGGCGGTGAAGGCCACAACCTGCAGGAGCACAGCGTTGTGCTCATTCGCGGCGGCCGGGTCAAGGATCTTCCCGGCGTGCGCTACCACACCGTGCGCGGGAGTCTGGATACATCCGGTGTCAGCGCACGCCGTCAGGCTCGATCCAAATACGGAGCCAAGCGCCCGAAGAAAAAGTGATCGTGTTCCTGGTTTATTCCAAGTAAGGCCGGCCCACTGGGTGCCGGACAACCTGAAGAGAGAGCGTTATGCCGAGAAGAAGAGTTGTCGCCAAGCGTGAAGTGCTGCCGGATCCCAAGTACGGGAACGGAACCCTCGCCAAATTTGTCAATCACGTCATGGTCAGCGGCAAAAAGGCGGTTGCCGAGCGGATCGTCTACGGTGCACTCGAGCTGGTTGAGCAGCGGATGAAGCGCAATCCTGTGGAGGCGTTTGAAGAGGCCCTGAACAATATCGCGCCCATGGTTGAGGTGAAGTCGCGCCGCGTCGGTGGTGCCACTTATCAGGTTCCGGTGGAAGTCCGCGCATCGCGCCGCACTGCGCTGGCCATGCGCTGGCTGGTCGACTACTCCCGTGGCCGCAGCGAAAAGTCCATGGCACAGCGCCTTGCCGGCGAAATTGCCGATGCGGCGCAAGGGCGTGGCAGCGCGGTCAAGAAACGCGAAGATGTGCATCGGATGGCCGAAGCCAACAAGGCATTTTCGCATTATCGGTTCTGACTTCAGGGCGGGCGCGAGTTCGCATTGGGGGCAAAGCATTCATCGAAAGGCGGCTAACGGGCTGCCTTTCGCGGTTTATGCACAGTAGCGTTGGGGATAGAGACAGTGGCACGTAAGACACCGATTGCACGATACCGCAACATCGGGATCGTGGCTCATGTGGACGCCGGCAAGACCACCACCACCGAGCGGGTGCTTTTTTATACCGGTTTGTCGCACAAGATGGGCGAAGTGCACGACGGCGCCGCCACCATGGACTGGATGGAGCAGGAGCAGGAGCGTGGCATCACGATCACTTCCGCCGCCACCACCTGTTTCTGGCGCGGAATGCAGAAGCAGTTCGACGAGCACCGCATAAACATTATCGATACTCCCGGTCACGTGGACTTCACGATTGAAGTGGAGCGATCGTTGCGTGTTCTCGATGGCGCAGTGGTGGTGCTTTGCGGTTCTTCGGGCGTGCAGCCACAGACGGAAACCGTTTGGCGCCAGGCCAACAAGTACAAGGTGCCGCGACTGGTGTTCGTGAACAAGATGGATCGTGCCGGCGCCGACTTTCTGCGCGTGGTGGCGCAGCTCAAGGAGCGCCTGGGTGCAGCCCCCGTGCCGCTGCAGCTTGCCATTGGCGCGGAAGAATTGTTTCGCGGCGTTGTCGATCTGATAAAAATGAAAGTCATCACCTGGAGCGAAGCCGATCAGGGCATGACGTTCGAGTACACCGAAGTCCCCGCCGAGCTGGTGGACGAATGCCTGAGGCTGCGCGAAGGCATCGTCGAGGCTGCCGCGGAAGCGAACGACGCTTTCATGGAAAGATACCTTGAAGGTGGCGAGCTGACCGAAGGCGAAATCAAGCAGGGCATTCGCGCGCGCACGCTCGCCAACGAGATCGTGCCGGTGTTCTGCGGCTCTGCCTTCAAGAACAAAGGTGTGCAGGCGGTGCTCGATGGGGTCGTTGAATATCTTCCTTCGCCGACCGAAGTCAAGGCCATTGAAGGTACGCTGGACGACGAGGAAACCATCGAAGAGCGCATTGCCTCCGACGACGCCCCGTTTGCGGCCCTCGCGTTCAAGATCGCCACGGACCCCTTCGTGGGCGTACTGACGTTCATCCGGGTTTACTCCGGTGTGCTCAAGTCCGGCGATGCGGTGTTCAATCCGATTACCAGCAAGAAGGAGCGCATTGGCCGGATGGTGCAAATGCATGCCAACCAGCGCGACGAGATCAAAGAGGTGTGCGCCGGCGACATCGCGGCAGTGATCGGGCTCAAGGATGTTTCCACCGGCGAGACCCTGTGCGATCTCAACCATAGAATTACCCTGGAGCGGATGGATTTTCCGGAACCGGTGATATCGGTGGCGGTAGAGCCGAAAACCAAAGCCGACCAGGAAAAAATGGGAGTCGCACTCGGCAAGCTGGCGCAGGAAGATCCTTCCTTCCGGGTGAAGACCGACGAAGAAACCGGGCAGACCATTATTTCCGGCATGGGCGAGCTGCACCTCGACATCATTGTCGACCGCATGCGGCGCGAATTCAGCGTCGAGGCGAATATCGGCAAGCCACAGGTTGCCTATCGGGAAGCGATCCGCAATACCTGCGAAATCGAAGGCAAGTTCATTCGGCAAAGCGGCGGGCGTGGTCAATACGGACACATTTGGGTCCGCTTCGAGCCCCGTGAAGATGGTGCCGAAGGGCTGGAGTTCATCAATGGCATTGTCGGCGGCGTGGTGCCCAAGGAATATGTTCCCGCGGTGGAAAAAGGTATCGGCGAACAGATGAAGAACGGTGTATTGGCCGGTTATCCACTGCTCGGGCTCAAGGCAACCCTGTTCGACGGCTCGTACCACGATGTCGACTCAAGCGAGATGGCATTCAAGATCGCCGCATCCATGGCCACCAAGGAATTGTCGAAAAAAGGTGGTGCCGTCCTGCTCGAGCCGATGATGAGCGTCGAAGTGGTTACGCCCGAAGAAAACATGGGGGACGTGGTCGGCGATCTCAATCGTCGGCGCGGACTGATTCAGGGGATGGAAGAAAGTGTTTCAGGTAAGGTGGTTCGGTGCGAAGTGCCGCTGGCTGAAATGTTCGGCTATGCGACTTCGCTGCGGTCTGCAACCCAGGGCCGCGCGACCTTCACCATGGAATTTCTCAAGTACGCCGAAGCACCCAACAATGTCGCTGCCGAAGTTATCGCCAAAAGAGCATAACTGACCGGCCGTTAATTCCAGTATCAGACACAGAGGAGCCACTCGTGGGAAAGGAAAAATTTCAGCGGAGCAAGCCGCACGTAAACGTAGGGACGATAGGACACGTAGACCATGGCAAGACGACGCTGACGGCGGCGTTGACGCGGGTATGTGCGGAGATCTGGGGTGGCACGGCGGTGCCGTTTGACGGGATCGACAATGCCCCGGAAGAGCGGGAGCGCGGGATCACGATTGCGACGGCGCACGTGGAATACGAGTCGGCGGCGCGGCACTACGCGCACGTGGACTGCCCCGGGCACGCGGACTATGTGAAGAACATGATCACGGGCGCGGCGCAGATGGACGGCGCGATCCTGGTGTGCTCGGCCGCCGATGGCCCGATGCCGCAGACGCGGGAACACATCCTGCTGTCGCGCCAGGTCGGGGTACCCTACATCGTAGTGTTTCTGAACAAGGCCGACATGGTCGACGACGCCGAGCTGCTCGAGCTGGTTGAAATGGAAGTGCGCGAGCTGCTGGACAAATACGACTTTCCGGGCGACGACACCCCGATCATCACCGGCTCGGCGCTGATGGCGCTGGAAGGCCGAGATGACAACGGGATGGGCACCACGGCGGTGAAGAAGCTGGTGGAGACGCTGGACAGTTATATTCCGGAGCCGGAGCGGGCGATCGACGGGGCCTTCCTGATGCCGATCGAAGACGTGTTCTCGATCTCGGGCCGTGGCACGGTCGTGACCGGCCGGGTGGAGCGCGGGATCGTGAAAGTGGGCGAAGAGCTGGAGATCATCGGCATTCGCGACACCACCAAGACGGTGTGCACGGGCGTGGAGATGTTCCGCAAGCTGCTGGACGAAGGGCGTGCCGGGGAGAACATCGGGGTGCTGCTGCGCGGCACCAAGCGCGACGACGTGGAGCGGGGCCAGGTACTGGCCAAGCCCGGGAGCATCCAGCCGCACACCATGTTCGAGGCGGAAGTGTACGTGCTGTCGAAAGACGAGGGCGGCCGTCACACGCCGTTCTTCAAGGGTTACCGGCCGCAGTTTTACTTCCGGACGACGGACGTGACGGGAGCCTGTGAGCTGCCGGAAGGGGTCGAGATGGTGATGCCGGGCGACAACATCCAGATGAATGTGACGTTGATCGCGCCGATTGCGATGGAAGAGGGGTTGCGCTTTGCGATCCGCGAAGGTGGTCGCACGGTGGGTGCGGGCGTCGTCGCCAAAATCCTCAAGTAAGCTCGGCAAAAGTCCCCGGGGCAAACCGGGTTCGCCTGTCCCTGCAACTAAAGCCCGCAAATGCGCGGGTTTTAGTTGACAGGGCGAGGCCCCAGCCATAAAATGCCGCCTCTTTTTCGCAGGGTTCCGGGATGTCCGGCCCGCGCCCAGCCGGAGAATTCAGTCGATGCAGGGCCAACGTATCCGAATCCGCCTCAAGGCGTTCGATCATCGTTTGATCGATGCCTCGACGCGGGAGATCGTCGAAACCGTGAAGCGCACGGGTGCGCAGATCCGGGGACCGATCCCGCTGCCGACGCGCAACGAACGGTTCACGATATTGACCTCCCCCCATGCCAACAAGGATGCGCGGGACCAGTATGAGATTCGCACGCACAAGCGTTTGCTCGACATTGTCGAGCCCAGTGAGAAGACTGTAGATGCCCTCATGAAGCTGGATTTGGCGGCTGGAGTGGAAGTACAGATAAGTTTGGACTAAACAAGTTGAAGCCTGGTCGGCTGCGGCCGACCGTGTGACGCTCTGCGATGGGCGGCCGTAGCGGGTGATAGCCCCATGCACAGGAGTTATAACAATGACTATCGGAGTCGTCGGCCGTAAGTGCGGCATGACACGCATATTTTCGGATAACGGTGCTTCTATCCCCGTTACGGTGATAGAGGTTGCGCCGAATCGCATCACGCAAATCAAAACCAGCGCCACTGACGGCTATTGTGCCGTGCAGGTGACTTGCGGTGATCGCAAGCCCGCGCGCATTGGCAAGCCCCAGGCGGGCCACTTCGCCAAGGCGGGTGTGGAGGCCGGGCGCGGCATGTGGGAATTCCGGCTGGCATCCGAATCCGAGCTTGATGGTCTGGAGCCGGGTCGAGTGATTGAGTTGGACCGTTTTCGGGCCGGGCAGTTGATCGATGTCAGCGGCACTTCCAAGGGGAAGGGCTTTGCGGGTGTTATCAAGCGCTGGAATTTCAGCATGCAGGATGCCACTCACGGCAACTCGCTGTCGCACCGCGCGCCGGGTTCGATCGGGCAGAATCAAAGCCCCGGGCGCGTCTTCAAAGGCAAGAAAATGGCGGGGCACATGGGTGCCGAGCGCGTCACAATCCAGAATCTCGAAATTGTTCGGGTAGATGTCGGCCAGGGCCTTTTGATGGTAAAGGGCGCCATTCCGGGGGCAAACGGGGGCGACCTTATCGTGCGTCCCGCGATCAAGTCCAGAGGGGTCCAGTAGGATGGAGCTGACTATCGCGAGCCCCGCCGGCGACGCAGGCACCGTTACGGTGTCGGATGCAACATTCGGCAGGGTGCTCAACGAAGATCTGGTGCACCAGGCAGTTACCGCGTATCTCGCGGGTGCTCGCCAAGGTACGCGGGCGCAAAAAAGCCGATCCGATGTTTCCGGGGGTGGTAAAAAGCCCTGGCGTCAGAAGGGCACTGGTCGAGCGCGCGCGGGAACCATCCGCAGCCCGCTGTGGCGCTCCGGCGGGGTAACCTTCGCCGCCCGGCCGCAAGATCACAGCCAGAAAATCAATCGCAAGATGTACCGCGCCGCGCTGCAATCCATCCTGTCCGAGCTGGCGCGCCAGCAGCGGTTGGTGGTGGTCGAGGATTTCGCAGTCGAGCAGCCGAAAACCAAGGAGTTGCTCAAGAAGCTTGCGGCGCTCGGTCTCACCAATGTGTTGATCGTCACCGAAAGTGCCAATGAGAATCTCGCGCTTTCTGCCCGCAATCTGCACGCTGTCGACGTCAGCGACGTTGCGGCGGTTGATCCGGTTCGCCTGATCGGTTTCGATCATGTGTTGATGACGGTGCCGGCAGTGAAAAAATTTGAAGAGGTGCTGGCATGAATCCGGAGCGGATATACCAGATTTTGCTGGCCCCCCATGTTTCCGAGAAAGCGACCAATGTTGCCGAAGCGGCAAATCAGATCGTCTTTCGCGTTGCATGCGATGCCAGCAAGGCGGAAGTTCGGATTGCGGTCGAAGCGCTGTTCAAGGTGCAGGTCGAGCAGGTCCGCGTTCTCGTTGTGAAGGGCAAAACGCGGCGAGCCCGGCACGGCCTCGGCCAGCGGTCGGACTGGAAGAAGGCCTATGTCCGCCTCGCGCCCGGGCATGACATTGATTTCACCGCGATCCAGTAAGGGGAATCAGGCATGGCAGTCGTAAAAAGAAAACCGACATCCCCGGGCCGCCGAGGCGTGGTCAGCGTTATTACTCCAGGCCTGCATAAGGGCGCGCCTCATGGCCCGCTGCTTGAGCGACAGGTCAACAAGGGTGGCCGCAACAACAGCGGTCGCATTACGGTTCGTCATCAGGGCGGTGGGCACAAACAGCACTATCGCTTGATCGATTTCAAACGCGACAAGGATGGCGTTGTCGGTGTGGTGGAGCGGATCGAGTACGATCCAAACCGGACCGCTCACATTGCGCTGGTTTGTTATCGCGACGGAGAGCGCCGCTACATCATAGCCCCCAAAGGCCTCAAGGCGGGTGACGAGGTGCGTTCCGGCCAGGATGCGCCGGTCAAGATCGGCAACAGTTTGCCGCTGCGCAATATCCCGGTAGGTAGTGTTGTTCACTGCATCGAGATGAAGCCGGGCAAGGGTGCGCAGCTGGCGCGTAGCGCAGGCGCCTCCGCGCAGCTGGTTGCCCGCGAAGGTCGTTACGCTACCTTGCGGCTGCGCAGTAGCGAGATGCGCAAAGTGCTGTCGGACTGCCGCGCGACTTTGGGTGAGGCGTCCAACAGTGACCACAATCTGCGTTCCCTGGGGAAGGCTGGAGCCAAGCGCTGGCTTGGCGTGCGCCCGACGGTGCGCGGCGTGGCGATGAATCCGGTCGATCACCCGCACGGTGGTGGTGAAGGCAAGACCTCCGGCGGCCGCCACCCGGTAACGCCTTGGGGTGTTCCGACCAAGGGTTACAAGACGCGCAAAAACAAACGTACTGGCGATCTGATTATCAGACGCCGCAGCCGCTAGGCCGGCACCATTAGCAAATTGAGGACAGTATCGTGCCACGTTCGCTGAAAAAAGGACCGTTCGTCGATCTGCATCTTCTGGAGAAGGTTCGGGTTGCTGCGGAAAAGAGTGATCGGCGACCCATCAAGACCTGGTCGAGGCGGTCCATGATTCTGCCCCAGATGGTTGGTCTTACCCTCGCAATTCACAACGGGCGTCAGCATGTGCCGGTGCTCGTCAGTGAAGAGATGGTGGGGCACAAATTGGGCGAATTTGCGCTCACCCGAACCTTTCGCGGCCACGTCGCGGATAAAAAGGCGAAACGTTGAGTGGGAGTATCCGAGATGGAAGTGGCAGCTAGACTGAGAGGCGCACGGGTTTCCGCCCAAAAAGCCCGGCTGGTAGCAGATCAGGTGCGCGGGAAAGGCGTTGAGCAGGCCTTGGACATTCTTGGCTTCAGCAACAAAAAGAGCGCGGCGATCATCAAGAAGGTGCTCGAGTCGGCGATCGCAAACGCGGAGCACAACGAAGGTGCTGATGTAGACGAACTGAAAGTGTCGACCATTTTTGTCGACGAGGGGACGACGCTGAAGCGGATGATGCCGCGCGCAAAAGGTCGTTCGGACAGAATTTCCAAGCGCACCTGCCACATCACGGTGAAAGTGGCTGGCGCCTAAGCGGGACTACGGGGACTGTCATGGGTCAGAAAGTACATCCAACGGGCTTCCGGCTCGGAGTTGTCAAGCGGCATACCTCGATCTGGTACGCCGACAAGCGCGAGTATGCGAAACGGCTGATTGCCGATCTGCAAGTGCGCAAATTGATCCAGGACAAGCTGAGCCACGCGTCCGTCAGTCGAATTGAGATTGAACGCCCCTCCGCGTCGGCGCGCATCACTATTCACACGGCGCGTCCGGGGATCGTGATCGGGAAGAAAGGCGAAGATGTCGATCGGCTGCGCGCCCAAGCCGCGGCTGCGCTCGGGGTCCCCGTACACATCAATATCGAAGAGATTCGCAAACCGGATCTTGACGCCGCGCTGGTGGCGCAGAATGTCGCGCAACAGCTCCAGCGGCGGGTGATGTTCCGGCGCGCCATGAAGCGAGCTGTCCAGAACGCGATGCGCCAGGGCGCCCTGGGCGTCAAGGTGCAGGTTGGCGGCAGACTCGGCGGCGCGGAGATCGCCCGGACCGAGTGGTACCGGGAAGGGCGTGTTCCTCTTCATACCCTGCGCGCGGACATCGATTACGCCACGGCCGAGGCAGCAACGACCTACGGGATCATCGGTGTCAAGGTCTGGATATTTAAGGGCGAGGTTCTGGGCGGCGAGACAGTGGAAGCGCCGGTTGCCAGGAAGTAATTGAGTAATCAGGGCGAGCGTCATGCTGCAACCAAAACGAACGAAATTCCGCAAACAGCACAAAGGGCGCAATCGTGGCCTGGCCGAGCGCGGCAGCAAGGTCAGCTTCGGGGAGTACGGACTCAAGGCTATAGGCCGCGGCCGGCTCACAGCCAGGCAGATTGAGGCGGCGCGGCGAGTCATCACGCGGCGGATCAAGCGCGGTGGGAAGGTGTGGATCCGGGTTTTTCCGGACAAGCCCATTACGCAAAAGCCTCTGGAAGTGCGGATGGGTAAAGGCAAGGGAAATGTCGAGTATTGGGTAGCGCTTGTCCAGCCTGGCCGGGTGCTTTATGAGATGGAAGGTGTTCCGGAGGAAGTGGCGCGGGAAGCTTTTACGCTCGCCGCCGCCAAGTTGCCGATGGCCACCACCTTCGTCAAGCGATCGGTGATGTAATGAAAGCGAGTGATTTGCGGGAACAGTCAGCGGATTCGTTGCGAAAAACATTGCTGGAGAAACGGCATGAACAATTTCTGCAGCGAATGAAAGGCGCTACCGGACAGCTCGATGCCAACCATGTGATGCGAGTCACGCGGCGCGATATCGCGCGCATCAAGACGGTATTGAATGAAAAAGGCAGGTCGCTGAAATGACAGAAACAGTAGAGAGCAAGGCACGCACACTTGCCGGGCGCGTCGTCAGCGACAAGATGGACAAGACCGTTACCGTACTGATCGAGCGGCGGGTTCGACATCCGATGTATGGCAAAATTATTTCACGGTCCACCAAAATCAAAGCGCACGACGAGCACAATCAGTGCCATATCGGCGACTTGGTTACGATAGCCGAAACGCGTCCGCTGTCGCGGACCAAAGCGTGGCGCCTGGTGGAAATCGTCGAGCGAGCAGTAGAGATCTAGCACTGTCGCGGTAATGACTGGAGAGAGTCCATGATTCAAGTGCAGACGTATCTCGATGTCGCCGATAACAGCGGCGCCAAGCAGGTGATGTGTATCAAGGTGCTGGGGGGTTCCCGACGCCGTTACGCCTATATCGGCGACGTCATCAAGGTGAGCGTCAAGGAAGCTATTCCGCGCGGCAAGGTCAAGAAGGGCCAGGTGATGAATGCGGTAGTGGTGCGTACCCGCAAAGGCGTGCGCCGGCCGGACGGCAGTTTGATTCGCTTTGACGGCAACGCGGCTGTGCTGCTGAACAACCAGCTGGCGCCGATCGGCACGCGGATTTTCGGGCCCGTGACGCGCGAGTTGCGTGGCGAAAAATTCATGCGCATCATTTCGCTGGCACCGGAAGTGCTGTAGGCGGGGAGTACTGAGTTATGGCAATGAAAAAGATTCGACGCGACGACGACGTGATCGTCACCGCTGGCCGTGACAAGGGGCGGCGCGGCAAGGTGTTGAGCGTCCTGGCGGGTGATCTCGTGTTGGTGTCCGGTGTGCAGATGGTAAAAAAACACCAGAAGCCCAACCCTCAGCTGGGAAACCCGGGTGGCATCGTTGAACGGGAGGCGCCCATACAGGTGTCGAACGTCGCCATTTATAACCCGACTACCCGGAAGGCGGACCGTGTGGGTTTCCGCATTCTGGAAGACGGAAAAAAAATACGTGTGTTCAAATCCAGCGGTTTGCCGCTGGATGCAAGAGGTTGATAGAGATGTCGAGGCTGCAAGAGCTGTACGCCAAAGATCTCGCTCCGCGTTTGCGCGATGAGTTGGGTCTGGCGAATGTAATGGAGGTTCCGAGAATCACCAAGGTGACCCTGAACATGGGGGTTGGCGAGGCGGTGGCGGACAAGAAAATTCTCGATAACGCCGTAGCCGATTTGACGAAAATTGCCGGGCAGAAGCCTGTGGTGACACGCGCCCGAACCTCAATTGCCGGGTTCAAGATCCGCGACGGATGGCCGGTTGGCTGCAAGGTGACCTTGCG
>JADJET010000014.1 GCA_016708925.1 Gammaproteobacteria bacterium
TGGACAATGGATCTGGCGACGACTCCGTGGCGCGCATTGCGGACGCCTGTCCGGATATCGATCTGGTGGAAACCGGCGCGAATCTGGGATTTGCCGGGGGCTGCAATGTGGGCATCCGGCGCGCTTTGGCGCTGGGCGCCGACTATGTCTGGCTGCTCAACAGCGATACCCGGGCGGACCCGGGCGCATTGACCGCGATGATTGAACTGGCCGAGGCCGATGCCGGTGTGGGCGCGGTGGGGTCGTTGATCTGCGATCGCGCACATCCCGAGCGGGTGCTGGCGTGGGGCGGCGGGCGGGTCGATTTGCGGTTCGGGCGGTCGGCGCACACGCTGGCGCGGGCGGCGGACGCCAGACTTGATTATCTCACCGGGGCCAGCCTGCTGTTGCGCACCCGGGCTCTGGAAGCAGTGGGTCTTCTGGATGAGGGCTATTTCCTGTATTGGGAGGAGACGGATCTGTGCTATCGCCTGCGCGAACGGGGTTGGCGGTTGGCGGTTGCTCCGGGCAGCCGGGTGCTGCATCGGGCTCCAGAATCGTCGCAGCGCCGTCTGCGGCAGAAGGACCGGCATTTCAATCAGTCCGCAGTGCGATTTATGTTTCGCTACGCGAAGCATCCCTGGCCGGCGGTTCTGGTGGGTGGATCGCTGCGTTTTTGCAAGCGGTTGCTGCGCGGCGAGTTTGGTCGTGCGCGGGCCGTGGCGCGGGGTTTGTTTTGCGGTCTGCGGCAGCGTCATTCCTGATGGGATTGCTCCAAAGGGTGTGCGGGTTGCGATGGGCGCGGATTCACGGTCATGACGGATTGCCTGGCGGCGTGGGACGCTCTGCCGAACGCTGCGGAGTGTCCCGGCGAAAGTTCTCCCGGTGAAGGTTCTTCTGCTGGCTCCCGAGCAGCGTGGACCCTGCGGCGTGCTGGAGTATTCGCTGCGCCTGGCTGCGGCGTTGCAGGCGCTTGGGGTCCGCGTGACCATCGCGCGCGGCGAGCGCAAGGGCCGGCTTTCGGTCTGCGCGGTGGCGGCACAGGCGCGCGCCCTCAAGCCCGATATCGTCCATGTGCAATATCCGATGGCGCGCTACGGCAGTTCGTTGATGCCCCACTGGGTGGCGCAATTGCCGCGCTGTCGCACTGTGGTAACCCTGCACGAGTTTTCCCAGGCGCACCTGCTGCGCCGGATCGCCGGACTGGCGTTCAGCCGCGCCGATGCGCTGGTGTTCACCAATGCCTTCGAGCGTGCGGCTTTTGGCCGTTGGTATCCCTGGAGCCGGGGCCGCGGCCATGTCATTCCCATCGGTTCCAATATTCCCTGGTTGAGCGCGCAGGGGGCGCGGGATCGGGATGAGGTGTGTTATTTCGGCCTGATCCGACCCGATAAGGGGTCTGGAACCCTTTCTCGCTCTGGCCCGGCTGGCGGCGGACTCGGCACCGCCATTGCGCTTTCGGGTACTGGGCGTGGATCCCTCTGGGGCAGCGCGCTTACTGCGAGCAGATACGGCAAGCGTCGGGTGGGCTGCCGCGTTTGATCTGGGATCTCGGCCGCAGCGACGGGGAAGTAGCGCAACGGCTGGCGGAGACCGGGTTTCTGTATCTGCATTACCCGGATGGTGCCTCGGAGCGCCGCGGTACCTTGCTGGCCGCACTGGGGAATGGTGCGGTGGTGATTACCAGCCGGGGGCCACAAACGCCGCCTGGTCTGGAGTCGGTGGTGCGGTTTGCGGCCGACCCTGCGGACGCCTTGGCCCAGTTGCGGGCGTTGCGCGCGGATCCGACTGCGGAGGCAAACCTGCGCCGGGCGGGGCGCAACTGGGTCAAGCGCCACAGTTGGGACGCGATCGCCGCTGCTCACCTTGAGCTTTACGCGCGCGTCGCGGGACGTTAGCGCGATGAGGCGCCGGGTTGCTCCGGCGCCGCTTGTCCGCGACAGGTTCCCGATCGAAAACGTAGAATCCCAGTGCCTATGGATACGCTGAATAACCACGCAATCGTCGTTCCCGCGCAAGCGGGAACCCAGGGATATCAAAGCTTTCTGGATGCCTGCCCCCGCCTTCGCGAGGGCAGGCTCTGCGCGGGCATGACGATTGTTGCCGTGAGGCTTCACCGATGCGTGACGGACAGCGATCATGAGTGAAACAGGAATGTTGACGCGCGCCCCCGGCTGCGCGGTGCTGTTCGGCGGCACCGGCTTTATCGGCAGCTTTTTTGCGCGGTTTCTGGTGGATGGCGGGCATTTTCAGCGGGTGTATCTGGTCGATCGACAGCCGGTGGCGGCCATCGCGAGCGCCTGGCGCAGGGCGCAATTGAGCGGTGATCCCGCTATCACCTTCATCGCGGCGGATGTGCGCGAACCGTTGGCGTGGGTGCCGCCGGAGCCGGTGGCGCTGATCGGCAATTTCGCGGCGGTGCATCGCGAACCCGGGCACGCGGACGCGGAGTATTACGACACCAATCTGCGCGGTGCGGAGCAGGTCTGCGCCTGGGCGGCGCGGGTCGGCTGTACGCGCATCGTCTTTACCAGTTCGATCTCGCCCTACGGTCCGGGAACGTCGCGGCGCGATGAACAGTCGCTCCCCGTGCCCGCGACCGCCTATGGCGGCTCCAAGCTGGTCGCCGAGCATATCCATCGCGCCTGGCAGGCGGGCGATGCGCAGCGCCGCCTGGTGATCGCACGCCCCGGCGTCGTGTTCGGGCCGGGCGAGGGGCGGCAATGTGTCGCGTCTGGTGCGGGCGGTGCTGGGCCGGTATTTTTTCTACACGGGCAATCGCGCTACGCGCAAGGCGGGAATTTATGTGCGCGAGCTGTGCGCGGCGCTGTGGTGGGCGTCGGAGCGCCAGGACGCGGAGGAGGACGCGGTGATCCTGTTCAACGCGACCCTGTACCCGGCCCCCGCGCTCGCCGACTATGTGGCGGCGATCTGCGCCGTGGCCGGTGTCGAACGCTGGGTGCCGAACGTGCCCTACCGGGCACTGCTGGCCGCGGGCTGGTTGCTGGACCTGGTGGCGCGGCCGTTGGGTATCGCGCATCCCTTCAGTCCGGTGCGCATCCGCAAATTGGTGGCGGCCAACGACATCGTGCCGGGCTATCTGCGCGCGCAGGATTATCCCTTTCGCTACACGCTGGAGACGGCTCTGGCCGATTGGCGCGCGACCTGCCCGGAGGAGTGGCATTGATGACGGTGGCTGATTCGGGCGAACGCATTCTGGTCACCGGCGGGGCAGGTTTTATTGGGTCTGCCGTGGTGCGCTTCCTGCTGACGCAGACCGCCGCCCGGGTGGCGAATCTGGACAAGCTCACCTATGCCGGCAATCCGGAGTCGCTCGCGGATGTGGCCGGCTCGCCGCGCTACAGCTTCCATCAGGTGGACATTGGCGACGGCCCGGCGCTGCGCGCGGTGTTCACTGCATTTCGCCCCACGGCGGTGATGCACCTGGCGGCGGAGAGCCATGTGGACCGCTCCATCGATGCGCCGGCGGAATTCATCGCCACCAATGTGGTGGGCACCGGCGTGTTGCTGGAGGCGGCGCGGGAATACTGGGCCGGGCTCGATCCCACGGCGCGCGCGGCCTTTCGTTTTCACCACGTCTCTACCGACGAGGTGTACGGCGATCTGGCACCGGATGCGGCGCCCTTCACCGAAGCGACGCCCTATGCGCCCAGTTCGCCCTATGCCGCCAGCAAGGCGGGCAGCGATCATCTGGTGCGCGCCTGGGGTCGCACCTACGGTCTGCCGGTGGTGGTGAGCAACTGCTCCAACAATTACGGGCCGCGCCAGTTTCCCGAGAAGCTGATTCCCCACATGATCCTGAACGCGCTGGCGGGCCGGCCGCTGCCGGTGTACGGCGACGGCGCCCAGGTGCGCGACTGGCTCCATGTGGACGATCACGCCCGCGCGCTCTATCGGGTGCTGACCCGGGGTCGGGTGGGCGAGACCTACGCCATTGGCGGCCACAACGAGCAGCGCAACCGGACGGTGGTGGAGACGATCTGCGATCTGCTGGAAGAGCTGGCGCCGACCAAGCCGCCGGGCGTGGCGCGCTACCGCGATCTCATCACCCGCGTGGACGATCGTCCGGGACACGACCGCCGCTACGCCATCGACGCGGGCAAGATCGAGCGGGAGCTCGGTTGGGTACCGCAGGAGACCTTTGCGAGCGGGCTGCGCAAGACGCTGTGCTGGTACCTCGACAACCGCGACTGGTGGCAGCGGGTGCTCTCGGGCGCCTACCGCCTGGAACGGTTGGGCGATCGCGGGCTCTGAGTCACAATGCCGCACTTTCCCGCACCGGCGGATACAACCCGATTCCATACCGGCAGCGACGGCTTCACCCGGTGTTGCGCCCGGGTACCGATACACGACGAGAGCAGAGCATGACGCAGTACAAGGGCATCGTACTGGCCGGAGGCAATGGCACCCGGCTGCACCCCATTACGCTCGGAGCTTCCAAGCAGTTGCTGCCGATCTACGACAAGCCGATGGTCTACTACCCGCTGTCGGTGCTGATGCTGGCCGGCATCCGCGACATCCTGGTGATTTCGACGCCGGATGATCTGCCGGGTTTTCGCCGCATGCTGGGCGATGGCGGTCGTTTCGGTCTGCGTTTGCAGTACGCCGAGCAGCCGCGTCCGGAAGGCCTGGCGCAGGCGTTCATCATCGGCGCGGATTTCATCGGCGCCGACAATGTGTGCCTCGTGCTGGGCGACAACATTTTTTACGGCCATCATTTTTCCGACACGCTGCGGGTCGCGGTGGAGCGCAAGCGCGGCGCCACCATCTTCGGTTATCACGTCACCGATCCGGAACGCTTCGGCGTGGTGGAGTTCGATGTCGAACGCCGCGTGGTCAGCATCGAGGAAAAACCCGCCAAACCCCGTTCCCGCTACGCGGTGCCGGGACTGTATTTTTACGACAACGATGTGATCGCCATCGCGCGCGGGATCGCGCCGTCCGCGCGCGACGAGCTGGAGATCACCGACGTCAATCGCGCCTATCTGGCGCGCGGCGATTTGCGTGTGGAGCTGCTGGGCCGGGGCTTCGCCTGGCTCGATACCGGCACCCACGAGAGTCTGCTCGAAGCGGGCATGTTCGTGCAGGCGATCGAACACCGCCAGGGACTCAAGATCGCCTGTCTGGAGGAAATCGGTTACCACAATGGCTGGCTGACCCGGGAGCAACTCGCGACCGAGGGGCAGGCGCTGAGCCGCACCGGCTACGGCCAGTATCTGCTGCGGCTGGTCGAGGAGGAGACCAACGGGTGGAAGTGATCGCGACCGCGCTGCCCGGCGTGCTGTTGATCAAGCCGCGCGTGTTCGGCGACGCGCGCGGGTTTTTTCTGGAGACTTTCAGCGCCGAGCGCTATCGCGCGCTGGCCGGCATCGCGTTGCCGTTCGTGCAGGACAATCATTCGCGCTCGCAGCGCGGGGTGCTGCGGGGCCTTCATTTTCAGCGCACCCGACCCCAGGGCAAGCTGGTGAGCGTGACGCGGGGCGCGGTGTTCGATGTGGCGGTGGATATCAATCCGGCGTCGCCCACCTGTGGCCAGTACGTCGGCGTGGAATTGAGCGACGCGAATCACCACCAGCTCTGGATACCGCCGGGCTATGCCCACGGCTTTTGCGTGCTGAGCGCGGAGGCGGATTTCATCTACAAATGCACCGAATATTACGATCCGGCGGATGAAGGCGGCCTGGCCTGGAATTGCCCCCGCGTGGGCATCGACTGGCCGGTGCGCGACCCGGCGCTGTCTGCCAAGGACCGCGGCTACCCGACTCTCGACGCGCTGATCGGGGAGCCGCGATGACGGGCCAGGCGCTTGCGTCCGTGCTGGTGACCGGGGCCAACGGCCAGTTGGGACAGTCCTTCCGCTGGCTGGCTCCAGAGGCGCTGGTGGATGGGATAAAGCTGATTTTCACCGAGCGTGCCGCGCTCGATATCGCTGACGCCGATGCGGTCGCACGCTTTCTGGCGGCCTGTCCGGTGCAGGCGGTGGTGAATGCGGCGGCCCATACCGCCGTGGATCGCGCGGAATCCGAACCGGCCGCCGCCGCGCGCGCCAACGCGCTCGGCCCCGAAGTGCTCGCACAGGCCTGCCGCGCGCGGGGCATCGCCCTGCTCCATGTTTCCACCGACTATGTTTTCGACGGGTACAAGACTGAACTCTATACCGAACTGGACCCAACCCATCCGCTCGGCGTCTACGGGCGCACCAAACTGGAAGGCGAGCAGCGCGTGCAGGCAGCGGACCCGGATGCGCTGATTCTGCGCACCGGCTGGGTGTTCAGCCAGTTCGGACACAATTTTCTGAAAACCATGCTGAAACTGGGCGCCGAGCGCACGTCGCTTGCGGTCGTCGCCGATCAGCGGGGCGGACCCACTTATGCGCCGGCCATTGCGCGCGTGTTGCTGCGGTTGCTTCGGCAGCGGTTCGACGGCGCGCCGCCCACCGGCGGCATCTACCATTTCGGCGGTTTCCCGCAGGTGAGCTGGTGCGAATTCGCGCAGGCCATTTTTGCCGAAGCGGTGCGGTTCGGTCTGCTGATGCGCGCGCCGGAAGTTCGTCCCATCACGACCGCCGAATATCCCACGGCCGCAATGCGCCCGCGCAATGCGCGGTTGTCCTGCGTCAAGCTGGGGCGGGTGCTGGAGGGGCTCGGCAACGACTGGCGCCCGGGGTTGGCGGCGGCGCTGGGCGAACTCCAGAAGCGTGCAAACGCGCGGGCCGAATAAGCGGGAAGGGTGGCGCGGTGGCCGCCCCGACTCAGACGTTCGCCAGTTCCTGCAAGCCGCCCAGATCCAGAATCTCGATTTCCTTTTTGTCGACCTTGAGCAGGCGCTGCTTCTGGAAGCGGCTGAACACCCGACTCACGGTTTCGACGGTGAGACCGAGATAGTTGCCGATGTCGGCGCGGGACATCGGCAGCCGGAAGCGCAGTTCCGACAGATTGCGTTTGGCATTGCGCGTGGAAATGCTCATCAGCAGGGTCGCGAGGCGCTCATCGGCGCTGTTCTTGCCAATCAGCGCCACCAGGCGCTGGTCGTTGATGATCTCCCGACTCATCAACTGGAAGAAATGCCGCTGCAGGCTGGGCAGGGCGATGCTCAGATCCTCGAGCCGGGTGAACGGAATTTCGCAGACCGCGGAAGTCTCGAGCGCCAGCGCGGAACTGATGTGGTGGGTATGGGCGATGCCGTCCATGCCGAAAATCTCGCCGGGGAGATAAAACCCGGTCACCTGTTCGACGCCCTGGTCGGTCATCGCGAAGGTCTTGATCGCGCCGCTGCGCACCGCGTACACCGCATGAAAGGCATCGCCGGCACGGTAGATGTGCTCCTCGCGCTGATAGGGGCGGCCGCGCTGGATGATGCGGTCCAGTTGTTCGACCTGGTCCAGCTCCAGCGCCAGCGGCAGACACAGGGCCTTCATGCGGCAATCGCCGCAGTTGACGTTGTGTCGGTGGGGACAGGGACTATCGGTCACGACGGACATGGTTTTGAGTGGTTCCATGATCATCTCCGGATACCGCTTGCCGATGCAGGCGGTCAAGAATGGCGCTGAGTTGAGCAACCCCGGTGGGGGTCAGTCGGTAGGTATGCGCTGTGGTTTCCAGTAAACCGTCGTGCCGTAGTTCCTCGCAGAACCCCGGGGCGGCGTCGCGCGCCACCTCATGGTGACACAACAGGGATTGGGTTACATCCAGCGCCTGCGCGCGTTCCGCCGGAACCCGGTAAATCACCTTGTCGGGCAATTGCCGATCGCGCAATGCGGCCCGGTAATCCGCCGCGGACGTCGTGTTGCGGTAATAGGCCGGATGCCGATAGCCAAAGGCGCCGATACCCAATCCGAGCCACAGGCGTTGCTCAATCGGCTGTGGGCCCCAGGGTGTCAGGCGCAGCGGCCCCGCGGCGCCCGCCCGCGCCAGCGGACTTTCGGGCGGCACGTACAAGTGATTGCCGAACGTGTGCCATCCGGCAGCGGTCATCGCGGTCAGGGTACTGGTGAGGAGATGGCCGGTCTCGCGACGATCCTCCAGCGCCTGGGGCATCCCTTCGCGGGCGTCCTTCAGTTCGATGGATACGGCGGGAAAGCTGCGCAGCGCGGCCAGCAACCGCGCCAGATAACGCGGGTGCGACTGGCTGCCAAAAATGACTTCGTAGCTCACCGCAAGCGACGCGAAATCGGCGAGTTGACGTTGCATGGCGTCGATACGCCCGAGGCTGCGCTCATCGCTGCCCAGGGTGGCGTCCACGCGCAGCCCGATGCGGTTGAAACCCAGTCCTGCGAGCAGTGCCAGGCGCTCGGCACTGAGCGCGGGAGCGGACAGTTCGACGCCGCGCACGGCGCCCGGGACCGTGAGCGGGAACTGGCTGTTGAGGCGAAAGATCAGCTCGGTCACCGCTTCCGGCGAAAACTGGCGCGACGGGCTGCCGCGCAGCCACAGGGTTGTTATCGCGCATGCATTCGGGAGTAGCGCGCGGGCAAGTTCCGCTTCGCGGCAAATGAGACCGACGTAGTCATCGACCGTGTCGCGCGGACACTGGATGTTGATGCCGATCCGGCTGCCGTCCGGCGCGGGAACGCGGTCGCGCAGCGCTGGGTTGCTGTGCTTCTTGTCGGAATACCAGGGCAGTATCGCGCCGCTGAACGCGGTCGGCGCGGGAGGCACGGCGAGGAAGTCCGGACGCGCCGTCGGTAGTTCGGTGGGGATGCTGATCGTCACGTCGAGGCACTGGTCGGGGTGCTTGGGGTCGGCAATGACTCTGGGGCGCGACGCCGATTCGCGCCATGACGTGTGTCAATCAGGGTGGATGACGGACACCGTGCAACGCGCAGACCACCGCGCGACGTTTTTCGGCAGCCTGCTAAACTCACCGGATTGACCGTGGTGAGGGTGGCTGGAATGGAGAAGGTACTTGCGGTAATCACCAACTGGGATGACGCCGACCAGGTGCTGGCGCGGGCGCGCCATCTGGCGGAGCGGCTGCATACCCATTGCGAATTGCTGCGCCCGGTGCATGCGCAGGTGCGTGAATTGCAGCATTACATGGACGTAGCGGCGTTTGGCGAGATCCAGGAGCAGATTCTCGAGATCGAGCGCGCCCGGCTTGATGCCCTGCGCGGGGACGATCCGGGCGAAGTGGTCTGGTGTCAGCGGGTCTATCGCGCGGTGGTGGAGCATGCCGAGCTGGTCGGTGCGGACTTGATCCTGATGGCGACCAGCCGTCAGGGCGCCCTCGCGAACCTGATTCACCGCGCCGACGACTGGCACCTGTTGCGCGAGGCGCCCTGTCCCGTGCTCCTGCTGCCGCGCGTGCCGAAGCCGATCCTGAGCGTGATCGCGGCGGTGGATGCATTGAGTGAAGGGACGGAGCAGGAATTGTTGTCGGAGCGGGTGCTGGATGCGGCGGCAGCGTTTGCGCACGCGCACGCGGTTCCCCTCACCGTGATCACCGTGGTGCCGGACCCGGCGTTGATTTACGCGAGTCCGGTCGCCGTGCCCATGGGCGAGCAGATCCTCGACGAATTGATCGAGCGCGCTCGCGCCGCGCAGCAGGCGCTGTTGGCGCGCATCGGTCTGCATGCCGATGTCGGCCGCATCGAGACCGGCCGGGTGGAGGATGTCGTCACCGCACTGGCGGCCGATGGCCTGTTGGTCATCGGCAGTGTCGCCAACAAAGGCCTCAAGGGCATGGTGCTGGGCAATACGGCGGAGCGCATCCTGCACCGCATGACGACGGAAATGCTGGTCGTCAATTGACCTCGAATGGCAATTTCCCGATCTTGCCCCACACCACGTCGAGGCGCTGGTCGCGGCCGCAGTTCCAGCGGTAGAACTTGTAGCGGGCGGGATTTTTCAGATAGTAGTCGCGGTGGTATTCCTCGGCCGGGTAGAAAGCGCCGGCAGTGCTGATTTCGGTGGCGATGGGTGCGCTCAGCAGGCCGCTGTTCGCCAGCGCATGCCGGCTTTCTTCGGCGAGCCGCTGCTGTTCGGCGTCGACCACAAAAATGGCGCTGCGATACGGATTGCCGTGATCGCAGAACTGGCCACCGGCATCATGGGGATCGACGTTGCGCCAGAACACTGCGAGCAGTTGCGGGTAGCTGGTGCGCTCGGGGTCGTAGCGCACCTCCACCGCCTCGGCGTGGCCGGTGCCGCCGGCCGATACCTGATCGTAGGTGGGATCGGGGACCGTCCCGCCGATATAGCCGGGATTGGTGGCGATGACGCCGGGGACGGCGTCGAACGCCGCTTCCACACACCAGAAACAGCCGCCGGCAAAGATGGCGCGCGCAGGTTCCGCCGCGGCGACCGGCGTACCGTTCGCCGCGGCGCCGACGGCGAGCGCCAGCGCGAGGGTTACGATCCGTGCGATGCGCCTGTTCATTGATTCGCTTCCTTGAGCGGGAGACGCCCGTTGGAGACGAAGCGGTGCGATCAGTTCCCGCGCAGGCGTGAAAGGAACTCCGGCACCACCTTGCTCGCCGGACCGTAGTAACGCTCGCGGAACAGGGTTTCGCCGAGCGACGGTTCCAGATTCAGTTCGACGGTGGTGGCGCCGCGCTGGTGTACCAGCTCCACAAACCCCGCCGCCGGGTAGACGTTGCCCGAAGTGCCGATGGACACGAACAGATCGCACTCCGACAGGCGCACATGGATTTCGTCCATGTGCAGGGGCATTTCCCCGAACCAGACGATGTGCGGGCGCACCTTGCCCGCCGCCATGCACCAGGGACACTGGGTGCTGAGTGCAATGTCTTCACGGCTTGCGTAGATCTGGTGGCAGCGCTGGCAGCGCACCTTGTGCAGTTCGCCGTGCATGTGCAGGAGGCGCTGACTGCCGGCGCGTTCGTGCAGGTCGTCGACGTTCTGGGTGATGAGCAAAAAATCACCGGGGAAGTCGCGCTCGAATTCGGCGAGCGCCAGATGGGCGGCGTTGGGCGCGATGTCCGGGCGCTGCAGATCGCGGCGGCGGGCGTTGTAGAACTCCAGCACCTTGCGGGGATTGCGCGCATAGGCTTCGTAGGTGGCGACTTCCTCGATGTCGTGGTCCTCCCACAGGCCGCCGCTGTCGCGGAAGGTGCGAATACCCGATTCCGCCGAAATGCCGGCGCCGGTGAGAACGACGATGGACCTGGGGGTGCTCATGGCGTGGCTGCGGACTCTGGCGGCGGTGCTGCCATGGTACCAGCAGGCCACCGAAAACCCTCGCGGCGGGCGGGGGTGCATGCCACGCCGCCCAACCAAAATCCGCTACAAGCTGCAACAGCGCCAGAGCCAGGGCGCAGGAGATTCCGGTGGACACCGCGTTTCAGTATCCCCGGGGGCTGCTGATCCAGTTTGCCAAGGCGCCGGTGCCGGGACAGGTCAAGTCGCGCATGAGTCCGGTCCTGACCGATGAACAGAGCGCCGAACTGCATCGGATCCTGGTTCGCCACACGCTCGGCAAGTTGACGTTGGCGCGACTGGCGCCGGTCGAACTGTGGATCAGCGTACCCCATCCATTTTTTGCCGCGCTGGCCGAACTGGCGCCCTCGGTAACCCAGGTGGGGGCCGATCTCGGTGAGCGGATGTGGCATGCCTTCGAGACGGCGTTGCCACGCGCCCGTCCGGTGGTGCTGGTCGGCAGCGACTGCCCGTTTTTTTCGACGCGCTATCTGTTGCAGGCGTTTCATCTCCTGCTTGCCCCCGATGTGGACGCCGTACTGGGGCCGGCCGAGGACGGCGGCTATGTGCTGCTGGGACTCAAGCGCAACCACAAGCAACTGTTCGCGGGCGTCGACTGGGGCACGGCGCGCGTGCTGGAACAGACCCGCGACCGGCTGCGACAACTGGGCTGGCGCTGGCGTGAGCTCCCGGCGCTGCCGGATATTGATGACCCGGCTGACCTGGAATTGCTAAGGGACCTGGGTCTTTTTTGAGGTTGTTTATATAACATTATGATTTTATTGATATAAAAATTCTTGACCATGCAGGTGATTGGACTTACCTTGCGCGCGTGGCACGCCTGCGCGCGTGCCCCCCGTGACTGGCTGGATCGATACTCAGCCGGACCATTGCATGAGGGTGTTTGACCTATGAATGAAACAGACATCGAGCCGGGGCTTCTCGAGAACCAGAGCGATTCGTTTCATGGCACTCTGGACAAGCGGCGGGTGATCATCGACATGGAAGCCCGCAAGCGTCTGGAAGAAAAGCTGGAGCAGCGTCGTCTGGAAAAGCTGATCCGGGATTACGATTTCGACCTCGAACGCGATCTCGACTGACGCCGGTTCCCTGATTCGCCGCCTTGCGGTGGCGAATCAGCGTGTTCAGTTTCGCTGCGGTGCCGCGTTTTTCCACCTGCGCCGATTCCGGCATAATGCGCCCGGTTTTATCGGGAGTCCCCTGTGTCGCCGGCGCCGCTACTCGAATTCCGGGACCTGACTTTCGAGCGCAATGATGTGCCGCTGTTCGCGGGCCTGTGCGGCGCGGTGCGCAGCGGCGACATTCTCCAGATTCTCGGTGCCAACGGTGCCGGCAAGACCACCCTGCTGCGAGTCCTCTCCACCGCGCTGACGCCCGCGGCGGGCAGTCTCAGCTGGCGCGGTGCGCCGCTGCCCCGGCAACGCAGCCGTTATCTCGCGGAGCTGGCGTTCATTGGTCATACCCCCGGTCTGAAACGGTCGCTGTCGCCGCGCGAGAATCTGCGCTGGCTGGGCGGACTGTTCCCCCTGCGCCGGGAGCGGATGGATGCGGCCCTGGCGATGCTCGGACTGGCCGAGTGGGCGGATATTCCCTGCGCGCAACTCTCGGCCGGCCTGTTGCGGCGCGTCGCCCTGGCGCGGTTGCCGCTATCGGGTGCGACGCTGTGGATCCTGGATGAACCCCTGACCGCCATTGACCGGGACGGGACCGCCCAGGTCGAGGAGTTGCTGCGGCGCCACCAGGCGGATGGCGGTGCGGTCGTGTTCAGCAGTCATCAAGCGCTGGTGTTGCCCGGGGTGCGCCAGTTGACGCTGGCGGGGTAGGCCGTGGAAACGCCGGAACTACCAGGGCTGGCCGCAGGCTTTGGCGCGTTGCTGCGCCGCGACCTGCAGCTCGCCTGGCGTCAGCGCGGGCAAGCCGTGAACCCGCTGATTTTTTTTGTCATGGTGACCGCATTGGTGCCCCTGGCGGTGGGGCCGGAGCCGGCACTCCTGACGCGGCTCGCGCCCGGAATGGTGTGGATCATGGCCCTGCTCGGCACGCTGCTGGCGGCGGATGCGCTGTTTCACGAGGATTTTGTCGATGGCGCGCTGGAGCACCTGGTACTGTCGCCGCAACCGCTGTGGTTGCTGGTGCTGGCCAAGGTGACGGCGCACTGGCTGGTGATCGGACTGCCCATTACCCTGCTGTCGCCACTGCTCGGCCTGATGCTCGCCTTGCCGGACGCCGGCTTCATGCCGCTGCTGGTCGGTCTGACACTGGGAACCCTGGTGTTCAGCTTGCTGGGCGCGGTGGGTGGTGCGTTGACGGTGGCACTGGGGGGGCGCAGTGTGTTGCTGTCCCTGCTGGTGCTGCCGCTCTATGTGCCGGTGTTGATTTTTGGCACCAGTGCGGTGACCCAAGCGGTCGCAGGCGGCGGTATCGGCGGACCGCTGGCGCTGTTGGGGGCCATCGCCGCGCTGGCGCTGGCAGTAGCACCTTTCGCGGCGGCAGCCGCATTGCGGGCGGGGATCGATGGCTAGGAAATGGCAGTGGTTCCATCGGCTGGGCTCGCCGCCGGGGTTTTATCGGGCGAGCGGTTACTGGCTGCCCTGGCTCGCCGTGGCGGCGGCCCTGCTGCTCGGAGTGGGTCTGGTGTGGGGGCTGGTGTACGCGCCGCCCGATGCACGCCAGGGCAACAGTTTCCGCATCATCTACATTCATGTGCCGGTGTCGTTTCTGGCGCTCGCGGGCTACTACGTGATGGCGGCGGCGGGTGCCGTCCATCTGATCTGGCGGATGAAGCTGGCCGACATGGTGATGACGGCGGCGGCGCCGCTGGGGGCGGCGCTGACTTTTCTCGCCCTGTGGAGCGGCGCGGTCTGGGGTAAACCCACCTGGGGTACCTACTGGGTGTGGGACGCGCGCATCACCTCCATGCTGGTGTTGCTGTTTCTCTATCTGGGCATGGTGGCGCTGCGTCTGGGATTTTCCAATCGGGAAGCCGCGGGTCGCGCGTGCGCGGTGCTGGCGCTGGTGGGCACCGTGAACATTCCCATCATCTACAAGTCAGTGGACTGGTGGTACAGCCTGCATCAGCCCGCGACCATCCGCCTCACCGCGGCCCCCAGCATGCATCCAGACATGTTCAAGCCCCTGCTGGTGATGATTGTGGGGTTCTATGTGTTTTACGCGCTGGTGCTGATTCTCAACACCCGCGCGGAGATTCTCGCGCGCGAGCGCCGCACCGGCTGGGTTCGGGATCTGGCGGCGGGGAGGAACCAACGTTGAGTCCGCAGTTTCACGGTGTTGCCGAATTCCTCGCCATGGGCGGTCACGGACCCTATGTCTGGAGTGCCTACGGAGTTGCCCTGGTGGTGCTGGTCTGGCTGGTCGTGCAGCCGCTGCGCCGGCGCGCGGCCATCCTCAAATCGGTGCGCCAGGTGCTGGCGCGGGAGGGCAACCGCTAATGCACCCAGTGCGTAAACGCCGCCTGCTGGTAGTGGTATTCATTGTGGTGGTGAGTTCGATCGGAATCGGGCTGGCCACCTATGCGCTGCGGCAGAACATGAATCTCTTCTACACGCCGAGTCAGGTGGTGGCGGGGACCGTCCCGGAAGATGTGCGCATCCGGGTCGGCGGCATGGTAGTTCGCGACAGCGTGATGCGTGCAGCCGGATCGCTCGGCGTCAGCTTTCGCCTTACCGATGGCAACGGCGAGTTGCTGGTGCATTACACCGGGATCCTGCCCGACCTGTTTGCGGAAGGACAGGCCGCGGTCGCCGCCGGTTACCTGCGTTCCGGGCCGGCGCTGGAGGCGGACCAAGTGCTGGCCAAGCACGATGAGAACTACACGCCGCCCGAAGTGGTCGACGCCATGAAAACCGGCCATGCCGCGCGCGCCGCGCGTGAGGCGGACGCGCAAGGGAGTTCCACACCATGATTCCGGAGTACGGCCATTTCGCACTGATCCTCGCGTTCTGTCTGAGCCTGGTGTTGGCCGTGGTGCCGATGCTGGGCGCGGCACTGCGCCGGCCACTCTGGATGGCTTGCGCGCGGTCGCTTGCTGTCGGCCAGCTGGTGTTTGTGATCATCAGTTTCGGCTGTCTGGCGGCGGCGTTTCTGGGCGATGACTTCAGCGTGCGCTATGTAGCCCAGAATTCGGACCGACTGTTGCCCGACCACTATAAATTCAGCGCCGTATGGGGGGCCCACGAGGGTTCCCTGCTGCTCTGGATGCTGGTACTGGCGGGTTGGACCGCCACGGTGGCGGTGTTCAGCCGAGACCTGCCGCCCGAACTGGTGGCCCGGGTGCTCGCGGTGATGGGCATGATCGCGGTGGGCTTTCACCTGTTTCTGCTGCTCACCTCCAATCCCTTCGAGCGCGTGCTGCCCATGGCGCCCGCGGAGGGCAGCGATCTCAACCCACTGTTGCAGGATTTCGGGCTCATCGTGCATCCGCCACTGCTGTACATGGGCTATGTGGGGCTGTCGGTGCCCTTTGCGTTTGCCATCGCGGCGCTGCTGGGCGGGCGCATGGACGTGGCCTGGACGCGCTGGACCCGCCCCTGGACCAACATCGCGTGGGCGTTTCTGACCATCGGCATCACGCTGGGCAGCTGGTGGGCCTATTACGAGCTGGGCTGGGGCGGCTGGTGGTTCTGGGACCCGGTGGAGAACGCGTCCTTCATGCCCTGGCTGATCGCCACGGCGCTGGTGCACTCGCTCGCGGTGACGGAAAAGCGCGGACTGTTTCGCGGCTGGACCCTGCTGCTCGCGATCTTCGCATTCGCGCTCAGCCTGCTGGGGACTTTCCTGGTGCGCTCCGGAGTGCTGACGTCGGTCCACGCCTTTGCCAGCGATCCCACGCGCGGCGTGTTCGTGCTGATGTTTCTGGGCGTCGTGATCGGCGGTTCGCTGCTGCTCTACGGCCTGCGCGCCCCCACGCTGCGGGTACCGGCGAGTTTCGGCTGGCGCTCGCGGGAGGCGTTCGTGCTGGCCAACAATGCTCTGCTGGCGGTGATTACGGCCGTCATCCTGCTGGGCACTTTGTATCCGCTGGTCGCCGACGTGATGGGCTGGGGCAAGATTTCCGTGGGACCACCGTATTTCAACAGTTTTTTCGTGCCACTCACGCTGACGTTGGCGCTGTTGATGGGCATCGGCGCCCTGTTGCAATGGAAGGACAGCGCGCTTGCCCCGATGGCGCGCACGGCGGGGCTGGGCGCGCTGGTGGCGGTGCCCGCGGCCGGGCTGTTGCCCTGGCTGTGGGGCTCCTGGCAGTGGGGCGCGGCGCTCGCGCTGGCCGCCGCTGCCTGGATCGCCGCGCTGACCGTCCAGGATCTGTGGCGCAAAAGTGCGTTCGCTCCGACTCGCTGGCTGGGCCTGCGGCGCTTGCGCGGCAGTTACTGGGGCATGGTCTGCGCCCATCTCGGCGTCGCCGTCGCCATCGCCGGAGCCGGCGTCGCCGCGAGCTACAGCAGCCAGCAGGAGGTTCAGATGCGGCCGGGCGAGGTGCTTGCCGTGGCGGGTTATGAATTCCGTTTCGACGGCGTTACCGAGCAGGATGGCCCCAACTATCGGGCGCAGACCGGCGCTTTCGACGTGTACCGCGACGGTCGTGCGGTCGCGCATCTGGCGCCCGAGAAGCGCCGCTATCAGGGCGGACAGGTGATGACCGAGGCCGGCATCGACGCCAGCCTCGGCCGCGATCTTTATGTGGTGCTGGGCGAACCGCTGGGCGATACCGCCTGGGCGGTGCGCGTGCATGTCAAGCCGCTGATGCGCTGGCTCTGGGTGGGCGGCGTGCTGATCGCGCTCGGCGCCGTGATCGCGGTGGGCGACCGGCGCTATCGCCGGCCGCTGCCGGTGCGGGCAGACGTGTCCGCGCACGCGACGGGAAGTTAGCCCATGGCGCGTATCAGGCTGTTTGTGCCGCTCATCATTTTTCTGGTGCTGGCGGCGCTGCTGTATCTGGGCCTCGGTCGCGATCCCAGGGAACTGCCCTCGGCGCTGGTGGATCGCCCGGTGCCGGTGTTTGCGCTGCCCGCACTGGGCGACGACAGGCCCCTGGATCAAACCCTGTTTCGCGGCAGTCCCCGCCTGCTTAACGTCTGGGCGACCTGGTGCGGTGCCTGTCGCGACGAGCATCCCTTCCTGGTCGAACTGGCGCGCGCGGGTGTGCCCATCGTCGGCCTCGATTACAAGGACGATCCCGCCGCTGCCCGCCGCTGGCTGGCGGACATGGGCGATCCGTACCAGGAAGTCATCGTCGATCGCGAAGGTCGCCTGGGTCTGGATCTGGGCGTCTATGGCGCACCGGAAACCTATGTGATCGATGCCGCCGGTGTCATCCGCTATCGCCATGTCGGCGTGCTCAACGCGCAGGTGTGGCGCGAGCGCATCGAGCCGGTATATCGCCAGTGGCAAACGCCGTGAAGCGACCTCGGCTGGTGCTGGCGGCGGCACTGTCGGCGCTGCTGTCGTGGTGGTCGCCCGGCGCGGCGGCGGTCGAGATTCACGACTTCGCTTCCGCCGCGGAGCAGGAACGCTATCGGGTGTTGATCGAAGAACTGCGCTGCCCGCAGTGCCAGAACCAGAATCTCGCCGCCTCCGATGCTCCCATTGCCGTCGATCTGCGCACCGAGGTGCTCCGCCTGCTGCGCGAGGGCAAGAGCGATACGGAGATCATCGATTTTCTGGTGGGCCGTTACGGCGACTTCGTGCTCTACCGCCCGCGCTGGCAGCCCGCGACCTATCTGCTCTGGCTGGGCCCTGGCGCGTTGCTCATCGCTGCGGGGCTCACGGTGGTCCTGGTGGTGCGACGGCAGCGGCGCGCGCCTCCCAAGGCGGTACTGGATGGCGCGGCACGCGCGACCCTGACGCGGCTGCTGGACGAAAACGACGATAACAGCGCGGGCGACCGTCGATGAGCTGGCTGGGATTCGGTGGCTTGCTCATCGCGGCGCTGCTGTTTGTCGCCTTGCCTTTGTGGCCGCGCAAGCCCCGGTCACATCGGACGCGCTTGGGCGTGGCCAGCAATGTCGCGGCCTTTCGCGCGCGGCGGCAGGAACTCGACGAGCAACAGGAACGTGGTGAAATCGACGCCGCGCGTCACCGCGAACTGCTGGCCGAAGCGGAACGGTTGCTGGTCGCCGATGCGGGAGTCGATTCCGGCACCAACGCGGCGCCGCAGCACGGTGGCGGGGCCTGGTTGCTGGCGCTGGCCGGGATTGTCGTGATCGGTGTGGCGGTCGCGGGCTACATGCGACTGGGGGCGGTGCCGGATCTGGCGCTGCGCGCGCTGCTGGCGCAGGACAGTGCAACACCCTCCGCGGAACTGGTGACGCGCCTCAAGACACGGCTGGTACAGCGTCCGGACAACACCTATTACCGCCTTTTCCTGGCGCGGCTGGAACTGGAGGCCGGTCACCCGGAGGCCGCGCTCGCGGCCTATCGGGAATTATTGCAGCGCGAACCCGATGCCACCCAGGTGCGCGCCGAATACGCGCAGGCACTGTTTCTGGCGGCCGGCAGCCAAATCACCGACGGCGTGCGTGCCGAAGCCGAGCAAGTGTTGGCACGGGATCCCGGCAATCCCATTGCCCTGGGGTTGCGCGGCATCAGTGCGTTTCAGGCCGGCGACTACCGTGCCGCCATCGCCGCCTGGGATGCCGTCATCGCCGCGGCTCCCGCCAGCGCCGAAGCCGATGCCGTGCGCGGTGCCATCGCCGCCGCGCGCGCCCGGCTGGGCGAAGCACCGCCGCCCCCGCTGGTGCGGATTGCGGTGACGCTGGGGGCCGGCGTCGCTCCCGACATTGCTCCCGATACGCCGGTATTCGTGTTCGTCCGCGAATGGCAGGGGCCGCCGATGCCGGTGGCGGCGCGGCGGCTGCGGGTTGCGGATTTGCCGGTCACGCTGGAGTTTGACGACACGGCATCACTGACGCCGGCGCGTCCGCTGGCATCGATCGGCAAGATCGAGGTGGTGGCGCGCGTGGCCCTGGGGGGTGCGCCCACACCCAGCCCCGGCGATATCGAGGGCCGCGCGGGGCCTTTCGAGCGCGGCGCGGAAACAGTCGCGGTCGAGTTGGTGATCGACCAGGTGGTGGCTCCTCTTTCCCCTGGCGCGGCCGAATCGCCGCGACCGTGAATCCGGAACCCGGGTCGGCGGCAATCCGGTAAAATCCGCCGCCTGCACCACCCACTCACTCATGAGCCGCCAATGGCCAGCACCCGCCCCGAGAGTCGCGAAGCCTACCAGCACCAGCACGATCCGGAAAAAATTGCCGCACGGCTCGAAAGCGGGCCGGAATCCATCTATCTCAAAGACTTTGTCTACGGCGCCATCGACGGCGCGGTGACCACCTTCGCCGTGGTGGCGGGGGTTGCAGGCGCCGGACTGGCGCCCGGGATCATCATCATTCTGGGTTTTGCCAATCTGCTGGCGGACGGCTTCAGCATGGCAGTCAGCAATTTCCTGGGCACGCGCGCCGAAAGCCAGTATCGCGATCAGGCGCGGCGGCGCGAACTGGATGAAGTCCACAAGTGGCCCGAAGGTGAGCGCGAGGAAGTCAAACAAATTTACGCGCGCAAGGGCTTTGAAGGAGAGCTGCTGGAGCAAGTGGTGAATGTCCTCACCAGCGACAAGGATCGCTGGGTGGACGTGATGCTCCAGGAAGAACACGGCATGAGCCTGACCGACCATCATGCCGGGCGCGCCGGTCTCGCGACCTTCGCCGCCTTCCTGCTGGTGGGGTTGATTCCGTTGCTGCCCTATCTGCTCAACTGGACAGGTGCGACGCAGATTGCGGCGCCATTCCTGTGGAGCGCGATCATGACCAGCGTGGCTTTCTTCTGGGTGGGTGCTCTCAAGGGGCGCTTCGTGAATCAATCCTGGCTGCTGTCCGGGGGAGAAACTCTCGGCATCGGTGGCGCTGCGGCGGCGATGGCCTATGGCGTGGGCATACTGCTGAAAGATCTGGTGGGCTGAGGGCGACTACCCTGACTGTGACTTTGGAGTCAGGCATCGCCGTTGTTCGCCCGCACGCCGGCTCTTAAGGTTGGCGTCCGCCGGGAATTCAATGCCGGTTGAGTCACATCCCATAATTTTCCGCGTGAGACTGCCATGAATTTCGATATCTCCGAAGAACAGAAAATGATTTATGGCTACGGCGCGGAGCTGGCCAAAACCTACGACCGCGCCTACTGGATGGAGCACGCCCGCGCCCACCGTTTTCCCGAGGCGATGTATCAGCAGATCGCCGCCGACGGCTTTCTCGGCACCATGGTGCCGGAAGCCTACGGCGGTTCCGGGCTCGGCATGACCGAGATGCTGCTGTTTCAGGAAGGCCTGGCGAATCAGGGCATTCCGCTGCTGAGTCTGGTGATCGGCGCCACCATGTCCATGGGGCCAATCGCCGAGCACGGCACCGAGCAACAAAAACAGCGCTTTTTGCCCGCCGCCTGCAAAGGCGAGCTCCGCTTCTGTTTCGCCATCACCGAGCCGGACGCCGGCACCAACACCATCCGCATCTCGACCCTGGCCAAGTCCAAAGCCGACGGACGCTTCAGCCTGTCGGGTCGCAAGACCTATATTACCGACGCGGGCGAGTCGGACTATGCGCTGGTGGTCGCGCGCACCACGGCCCATACCGAAGTCAAACGCAAGACCGACGGTTTCACGCTGTTTCTGGTGGACCTCAGGGCAAAAGGCATCGAAATGCACCCGATCCCGGTGAGCGTGCCGCTGCCGGAAATCCAGTATCAGGTGTTCTTCGACGACGTCGATCTGGGCCCGGAAGACGTGCTGGGTGAAGTCGGCAAGGGCTTCAACATTTTGTTCGAATCCCTCAATCCCGAGCGTATTCTCGGCGGCGCCATCTGTTCCGGTGTGGGCCGCTATGCGCTGGAAAAAGCGGTGGCCTATGCCTGCGAACGCGTCGTGTTCAACGGCCCCATCGGCGCCTATCAGGCGCTGCAACACCCGCTCGCCAAAGCCAGGACCGAAATCGAGCTGGCTTCGTTGATGGCGCGCAAGGCGGCCTGGCTGTTCGATCAGGGCCTGCCCTGCGGCGCCGAGGCCAACATGGCCAAGCTCGCGGCATCCCAGGCCGGCGTCAATGCCGTGGACGCCTCGTTGCAGTGTTTTGGCGGCAACGGCTTCACCCAGGAGTACGGCATTTTCGATCTCTACCCGCTGGTGCGGCTCACCAAGACCGCGCCGGTCAATAACGAAATGATCCTGAACTACATCGCCGAGCATGTCCTCGGCCTGCCGCGATCCTATTGATCGCCCATCAGCAGCGGAGACGGCGTCATGGATTTCATGCTTTCCGACGAACAGAAAATGATTTTCGAATACGGCCGCAGTCTGGCCGCCGACATCGGCCGCGATTACTGGGTCGAGTGCGCGGAAAAAGGCTGCTTCCCGGACAAGATGTATAAAAAAGTCGCGCAGGACGGCTTCGTCGGCGTCATGGTGCCGGAGGCCTACGGTGGCGCCGGACTCGGCATGACCGAGATGGCGCTGTTCAACGAAAGCCTGGCGGAGCAGGGCATGCCGCTGTTGAGCCTGGTGGTGGGCGCCACCATGGGTCTCAGCCTGATCGCGAGTTTCGGCACCGAGGCGCAGAAGAAAAAATATCTGCCGCCCGCCTGCGCCGGCGACACGCGCTTCTGTTTTGCGATTACCGAGCCGGATGCCGGTACCAACTCGATGCGTATTTCCACCATCGCCAAGCCGCAGCCCGACGGCAGTTTCAAGCTCACCGGCCGCAAGGTGTACATCACCGACGCGCAGGAGTCGGACTACATGGTGCTGGTGACCCGCACCACGCCGCTCGCCGATGTGAAGCGCAAGACCGATGGTTTCACGCTGTTCATCGTGGACACCAAGGCCAAGGGCATCGAGATGCACCCGATCCCGGTCAGCGTGAAAATTCCCGAGACGCAATATCAGGTTTTCTTCGACGACGTGCAGCTGACGCCGGATCAGGTGCTGGGCGAAGTGGATCGCGGCTTCGACATTCTGTTCCACACCCTGAATCCCGAGCGTATTCTGGTGGGTGCGATCTGCGCCGGCCTCGGGCGTTATGCGCTGGGGCGGGCGGTGGAATACGCCAACGAGCGCGTCGTATTCAAAGGCCCCATCGGCGCCTATCAGGCATTGCAGCATCCGCTCGCGAAAGCCAGGACCGAAATCGAACTGGCCGCGCTGATGACCTACAAGGCGGCCTGGCTGTTCGATCAGGGCCAGCCCTGCGGGCCGGAGGCCAACATGGCCAAGCTGGCCGGCTCCGAGGCCTGCATCAAGGCGGTCGATGCCTCGCTCCAGTGTTTCGGGGGCAACGGGTTCACCAAGGAATACGGCATTTTCGATCTGTTTCCCGTCGCGCGCTTGATGCGCACCATTCCCTTCAACAACGAAATGATCCACAACTACATCGCCGAACATGTGATGGGCCTGCCGCGTTCCTACTGAGCGCGGTCACCAGCGGAGGACCGAATGGATTTTGAACTGAGCCAGGAACAGACGATGATTTACGAGTACGGCGCGAGTCTGGCCAAGACTTACGATCGTGCCTACTGGATGGAGCACGCCGAGCGTCGTGCGTTTCCCGAAGCCATGTACAAGCAGATCGCCGCTGACGGTTTTGTCGGCACCATCGTGCCCGAGGCCTACGGCGGCGCCGGGCTCGGCATGCTGGAGATGAATCTGTTCATGGAAGGTCTGTCCAACCAGGGTATTCCGCTGCTGAGTCTGGTGATCGGCGCCACCATGTCCCTCGGACCGATCGGCGTGCACGGTACCGAGGCGCAGAAGCAGAAATATCTGCCGGCCGCCTGCAAGGGCGATATCCGTTTCTGTTTCGCCATCACCGAGCCCGACGCCGGCACCAACACGATCCGCGCCACCACCATCGCCAAACCGGCCGCGAACGGTCGCTTCAAACTCAATGGGCGCAAGACCTACATCACCGATGGCAAGGAATCCGATTACGCCCTGGTGGTGACGCGCACCACGCCGCACACCGAAGTGAAGCGCAAAACCGATGGCTTTACGCTGTTCATCGTCGATACCAAAGCCAAGGGCATCGAGATGCACCCGATTCCGGTGAGCGTGCCGGTGCCGGAGGTGCAGTATCAGGTATTCTTCGACGACGTCGATCTCGGTCCCGAGGACGTGCTGGGTGAAGTCGGCAAGGGTTTCGATATTTTGTTCGAGTGCCTCAATCCCGAGCGCATCCTGGTCGGCGCCATCAGTTGCGGCCTGGGTCGCTTTGCGATGGACAAGGCCGTGGCCTACGCCAATGAGCGCGTGGTATTCAACGGCCCCATCGGCGCGTACCAGGCGTTACAACACCCGCTCGCCAAGGCCAAGACCGAAATCGAACTGTCTTCGCTGATGACGCGCAAGGCCGCCTGGCTGTTCGATCAAGGCCTGCCCTGCGGCGCCGAATCCAACATGGCCAAGTATGCGGCGGCCGAAGCGTCGATCCACGCCGTGGACGCGTCCCTGCAATGTTTCGGCGGCAACGGTTTCACCAAGGAATACGGCATTTTCGATATCTATCCGCTCGCCAGGCTGTTCCGCACCGCGCCGCTCAACAGCGAGATGGTGCTGAACTATATCGGCGAACACGTCATGGGGCTGCCGCGCTCCTACTGAGCGGGCGCGTTACTCAACCATTAGCGCAACCGGAGTTGTCATGGATTTTGCACTGTCTGAAGAACAGAAAATGATTTACGAGTACGGCCAGAGCCTGGTCAAGCAGTTCGACCGCGCCTACTGGGTCGATTGCGCCGAACACAAGCGCTTCCCCACCGACATGTACAAGCAGGTGGCGGCGGACGGTTTCGTCGGCATCATGGTGCCCGAGGCCCACGGCGGCGCCGGGCTCGGCATGCTGGAAATGGTGCTGTTTCAGGAAGGTCTGTCGAATGTCGGTATTCCGCTGCTGAGTCTGGTGGTGGGCGCCACCATGTCGCTGGCGCCCATCGGCGATCACGGCACCGACGCGCAAAAACAGAAATATCTGCCCGCTGGTTGCAAGGGCGACATCCGGTTTTGTTTCGCGATCACCGAGCCCGATGCCGGCACCAACACCATGCGCGCCACCACCATGATCAAGGACGCGGGCAACGGTCGCTTCAAACTGAACGGCCGCAAGACCTTCATCACCGACGCGAAAGAATCCGATTACATGCTGGTGGTGACCCGCAACGTGGCCCACACCGAGGTCAAGAAAAAGACCGACGGCTTCACCATCGTGATCGTGGACACCAAGGCCAAGGGCATCGAGATGCACCCCATCGACGTCAGCATCCACATGCCCGAGGTGCAGTATCAGGTGTTCTTCGACGACGTCGACGTCGGGCCGGAAGATATTCTCGGCGAAGTCGGCAAGGGCTTCGAAATCCTGTTCGAATCCTTGAACCCCGAGCGCATCATTCTCGCCTCGGTCTGCACCGGTATGGGCCGCTACGCCCTTGAAAAAGCCGTCGCCTACGCCAACGAGCGCGTCGTGTTCAACGGTCCCATCGGCGCCTATCAGGCGTTGCAACACCCGCTCGCCAAGGGCAAGACCGAGATCGAGCTGGCTTCGCTGATGACGCGCAAGGCCGCCTGGCTGTTCGACCGCCGCCTGCCCTGCGGCGCCGAATCCAACATGGCCAAGTACTCCGCCGCCGAAGCGGCGATCCACGCCATCGACGCCTCGTTGCAATGTTTCGGCGGCAACGGTTTCACCAAGGAGTATGGCATTTTCGACATGTATCCCATGGCGCGCCTGCTGCGCACCGCGCCGCTCAACAGCGAGATGGTGCTGAACTATATCGCCGAGCATGTGATGGGGTTGCCGCGCTCGTACTGAAAGCGCCCGGAATAACCACACAATCGTTGTTCCCGCCCCGGCGAAGGCGGGGACAGGGGTGACGGAGGGGAACCCGGAAGTATCAGCGCCTTCTGGATGCCCGCTTCCGCGGGCATGACGATTATTCAGTCGTAGGGCGGATAAGCGGAGCGCATCCGCGAGGATTGCGGCTCCGCTCTTGCCGTCCGGCGCGTGGCTTCTTTCGGTGGGTGCGCTGCGCTTACCCACCCTACGATGCCTTTTCACACAGCTTCTTCCGCGGGCTGACGGTTATTCAGAGCATCCTCAAGGGGTGGCTATCCGGGTTGCCGAGTAGCCGCCGTCGCTGCTTTTCGGCGACCTGATAGGATAGGAGCGCAGTCCGGATCAGGCCTCGGAGCGCTCCGATGAATAGCGACATAACAAACCTGCGCACTACTTTGCGACGCTGGACCCTGATCCTGGGCGTCGCACAAATCACGCTGGGCTGTCTCGTCGGCCTGATTCCGCCGAGCGCGGTGCCCTGGTTTCGCGGCATCGTGATGGCCCATATCGAGTTCACCGTCAATGGCATCCTGATGGTCGCCTTCGGCTTTCTGGTCCCGGAGCTGAACCTGCGCGCTGCCGCGCTCAAAGCCTGGTTCGCTCTCCTGCAGATCGGGACCTGGAGCAACGGCGTTGCGGGTCTGGTCGGTGGGCTGCTTGGCTATGCCTCGGTACTGATGCCGACCATCGCCGCGAAATTCCCGCCGCCCGCCGGCCTCGACCACTGGGCGGTCACCGGCTTGTTGCAACTGTGCGGCGTGACCATCCTGCTGGCGCTGGGGCTTACGCTCTGGGGCCTGCTGAAACGCGAGCGGCCAATCAGCGCCGGGTAAGCGCGGGGCGGGAACTTCGCTACAATCCGGTGCGTTGCCCAAACAAAACATCAGGAGGTTCAAGATGATTCAGAAAGCCATGGTCGATATCAAAACGTCAGATGGCGCCATGCCGGCGCACTGGATGCTGCCCGCCGGCCCCGGGCCTTTCCCCGGCGTGATCGTGCTGATGGAAGCCTTCGGTCTGGTCAAGCACATCGAAGAGGTTTCCGAGCGGCTGGCGGGCGAGGGCTACGCGGTGCTGGCGCCCGATCTCTACTACCGCCAACTGCCCGACAACAAGACCGGCTACGACGAGCTGCCCAAGGCCATCGGCCTGATGCAGAAAGTGGATGACAAGAAATTTGTCGAGGACATGAAAGCCGCGTTCGCCTTCATGGAGCACAGCGGCAAGGTGCGCGCCGACAGGATCGGCGTCACCGGCTTCTGCATGGGTGGGCGCCTCACTTTCCTCACTGCCGCCGCGTTGCCCGATCAGGTGGCCGCCGCCGCGCCCTTCTACGGCGGCGGTATCGCCAATCATCTCGGCCAGGCGAGCGCGATCAAGGCGCCCATGCTGTTGTTCTTCGCCGACAAGGATGGCTTCATTCCGCTGGACCAGGTCCAGGCGGTGGATGCCAAACTCAAGGAACTGGGCAAGGACTACCGCATCAAGCGTTATGCGGACGCCGATCACGGCTTCTTCTGCAACCACCGCGCGTCCTACAACGAAACGGCGGCCAAGGATGCCTGGGGCGAGTTGAAGACTTTCCTGGCCAGCAAGCTGGCCTGAGGAGGCTCTGTAACCACCCAAGCGTCGTTCCCGCCTCCGGAGGACGGGAACCCAGGGATATCAAAGTCGTCTGGATGCCCCGCCTTCGCGGCGGGACGGTCTTCGCGGTCTGACAGCAGGCCTGCCCCCGCGAAGGGCGGGAACCCAGGGGCGGAAACAGGTCTTCTGGATGCCCGCCTTCGCCATGCGGTGGCAGGGTCTTCGCGGGCAGAGCCTGCCTCGCGTTGGCGGGGAGACGGGAAACCCGGGGATGCCGAGGCCTTCTGGACGCCGGCCTCGCGGGCATGACGACGATGAGGTTGTTCAGAGCATCCCCGGTCGCACCCCGCCAGGCGCGGAGTCAGCCGGCTCCGCCGCCCCGGATCAGGCTCGCGTCGATATCCGCGATGCGCGGCCGGCCGCTCAGAATCATCCCCCGCTCGATCTCGGCGCGCAGCAATTCCAGCACCCGCTCGACTCCCGCCTGGCCGCCCGCGGCGAGTCCGTAGAGGTAGGGCCGCCCCATCATGCAGGCGGTGGCGCCCCGGGCCAGCGCGCGCAGCACATGAGTGCCGCGCCGCACGCCGCCATCGAGAATGATCTCCAGACGACCGCCCACGGCATCGGCAATTTCGGCGATCACCTCGATGGGCGCCGGCACGCCGTCCAGTTGCCGGCCGCCGTGGTTCGACACGATCACCGCGGTGGCGCCGATATCCGCCGCGCGGCGCGCGTCCTCGGCGCACAGCACACCCTTGATGGCGAACGGCCCCTGCCAGCGGGCGCGGATGCGTTCGGCCGCCGCCCAATTCAGCGCCCGGTCGAACTGGCCGTTGATGTAGCTCGCCAGCGAACTGACCTGGGTGCTGCCCTCGGCGATGCGATGGGCGACATTGGCCATCTGCAAGCGCGGCGAGGTCAAAAAGCGGTAGCACCACTGCGGCCGCGCGCAGAAACTCGCGAAGCTTTGCGCGGTGAGCGCGGGCGGCACCGTCATGCCGGTGCGCAGATCGCGCTCGCGGTTGCCCTGCACCACGGTGTCCACGGTCAGGCACAGCGCATTGAAGCCGGCTGCCTTGCAGCGGTCGATCAGCTCGTCATTGATGCCGGGGTCGCGCAGCACATAGAGCTGAAACAGCTTGGGACCGGAGGTGGCGCGGGCCACGTCCTCGATGGTGGTGGTCGATACCGTCGAGAGCGAATACAGGGTGCCGAAGGTGGCTGCGGCGCGCGCCACCGCGAGCTCCCCCTGGTAGTGAAAAAAGCGCGACATCCCGGTCGGCGCCAGCAGCAGAGGCAGGGCGACATCGCAGCCCAGCACCCGGGTGCGCAGATCGGTGTGGGTGACATCCCGCAGAATGCGCGGCACCAGCGGGTATTGGTCGAAGGCCGACGTATTGGCGCGCAAGGTGCGTTCGTCGTCGGCGCCGCCGTCGATGTAATGAAATAGTGGCGCCGGCAGTTTGCGCCGGGCGCGGCGGCGGAAGTCCTCGACGTTGTAGCAGCGTTGCAGCGCGGACACGGAACCCCCGGTGAGATGACGGCGCAGCGGCGGATCATAGCGCACCGGGCGCGCGGTTCCGCACGGTCGGCCGGGACCGTTGCCACGGGGTAGCGTGGATAGGCAATCGGGTATCATGAAGGCCCATTTTTTTGAGCTGTTGCAACGAGTCATGGCCCGCGAACGCGTTCTCACCGGCATCACCACCACCGGCATTCCCCACCTCGGCAACTATGTGGGCGCGATCCGCCCCGCGATTGCCGCGAGCCGGCACGGCGATGTCGAATCGTTTTTTTTCCTCGCCGACTACCACGCGCTGATCAAGTGTCAGGACCCGGAACTGGTGCACCGCTCCACCCTGGAGATCGCCGCCACCTGGCTGGCGCTCGGCCTCGACCCCGACCATGTGGTGTTCTACCGGCAATCGGACATCCCGGAGATCCCCGAGCTCACCTGGCTGCTCACCTGCATGACCGCCAAGGGGCTGATGAACCGCTCCCACGCCTACAAGGCCGTGGTGCAGGAGAACGAGGCCGCCGGCGAAGACCCGGATTTCGGTATCACCATGGGTCTGTTCAGCTACCCCATCCTGATGGCCGCCGACATTCTGCTGTTCAACGCGCACCGCATACCCGTGGGGCGCGACCAGATCCAGCACATCGAAATGGCGCGCGACATCGCCCAGCGCTTCAATCACCACTACGGCGAACACTTCGTGCTGCCGGAAGCGGCGGTGGACGACAACGTGGCACTGCTCCAGGGCCTCGACGGCCGCAAGATGAGCAAGAGCTACGGCAACACCATCCCGCTGTTCCTGCCCGAAAAACAGTTGCAGAAACACATCAACAAGATCAAGACCAATCTGCTCGAACCCGGCGTCCCCAAGGACCCCGGGGATTCCACGGTGTTCCAGGTCTGGCAGGCCTTTGCGACGCCGGCGCAGACCGCCGCCATGCGCCAGTCCTTTGCCGATGGCATCGCCTGGGGCGAAGCCAAAAAGCAGTTGTTCGAACTGGTCAACGCCGAACTGGGCAGCGCGCGGGAGCGGTACGAAGGCTTTTTGGCGCGGCCCGCGCATATCGAGGAAATCCTGAACGCCGGCGCCGCCAAGGCCCGCGCTATCGCGACGCCGGTGCTGACCGAACTGCGTCGGGCGGTGGGGATTCGGGCGTTGGGGTAGGATCAGACAGACCACGGTTCGTCTGCTGCTGGGGGCTCGGTCTTTCTGTCACTTGGCACGCGACGCGTGACAACGCACCCTTCAAGGCATGATTAAAACCTTCGCCGACAAGCGTACTCAAGAGCTGTACTCCAGGGGGCAGTCAAAGAAGTTTCCTTCTGATCTGCGCCAAGGGCGGCCCGCAAGCTCGAATATATCCATTTGGCCGAGCAACTGGACGATTTGAAGGTCCCGCCGGGTAACCGGCTCCATGCGCTGTCTGGTAACCGGAAGGGGCAGCATGCCATTGCAATAAACGCGCAATGGCGTATCTGCTTTCGTTTTGAAGAGGGTGACGCATACGACGTTGAAGTATGCGACTACCACTGAAGTGAGGTGATGACCGTGGCTATTCCCAACACTGCCGGCATGCAGCGCAAACCGACGCACCCCGGCGCAATGCTGCGCGAGGATTTCATCCCGGACTACGGGCTGACCGTCGCGGGGCTGGCCGAGGCGCTGGGGGTGTCGCGCCAGTCCGTCAATGAGCTGCTGCGCGAACGCCGCGCGGTCAGTCCTGAAATGGCCTTGCGGCTCGCTCGCTTGTTCGGCAACTCGCCAGAGTTCTGGCTGAATGCGCAGCGCGCCGTTGATCTGTGGGTGGCCGCGCAGTCCATCAAGGACGTGGTTGCCCTTATCAAACCCTTGCACGCGGCCTGAGCCGATCGTTCACAGGAAGCCAGTGCGCTGTTTTCACCTGTGCCGCCCGTGATGGCAGGCGTCAGGCCCAAACCAACACCCACCGAGAACCCCGAATGCACTGGATCGCCCCTGCCGAAAAAGACGCCGCTGGCGCCACCCTGGAAAAGCGCCTGTGGGACGCCGCCGACCAGTTCCGCGCCAACTCGGGGCTCAAGGCGCAGGAGTATTCCGGCCCCATTCTCGGTCTGATCTTTTTGCGTTTTGCCGAGGTGCGCTTTGCACGCCAGCGCGACAGGCTCGAAACCGCCGGTGCGTCAGCGCACGCATCTTCTCGTAGAAGCAGCCGGGTGGATGAACCCGCCGCCTACCACGCCGAGGGCATCCTCTACCTCAGCCCCGAGGCGCGCTTCGACTACCTGCTCGCGCTGCCCGAGGCAGCCGACATCGGCGCCCAGATCAACGCCGCGATGCGCGAGATCGAGAAGCACAACCCGCAGCTCGCCGGCGTGCTGCCCAAGACCTACAACCTGTTCACCAGCACCCTGCTGAAAGAACTGCTCAAGAAAGTCTCCGAGATTCCGGCCAGCGTCGATTACGACGCCTTCGGCCGCATCTACGAATACTTTCTTGGCGAGTTCGCGCGCACCGAGGGCCAGAAGGGTGGTGAGTTCTACACGCCGTCCAGCATCGTTAAGCTGCTGACCGAGGTCATCGAGCCCTTCCACGGCCGCATCCTCGACCCCGCCTGCGGCTCCGGCGGCATGTTCGTGCAGTCGGCGCGCTTTGTCGCCGAGCATCAGAAGAACCCCGCCGCCGAACTCGCCATCTGCGGCGTCGAAAAGACCGACGAAACCGGCCGCCTGTGCCGCCTCAACCTCGCCGTGCACGGGCTGGAAGGCGACATCAAACACGGCGGCAACATCAACAGCTACTACGACGATCCGCACTCCGCCACCGGCGCGTTCGACTTCGTCCTCGCCAATCCGCCGTTCAACGTCAACGCGGTGGACAAGGAGCGGCTCAAGGACAGGGTCGGTGCGGGCAGACGTTTCCCCTTCGGCCTGCCGCGCACCGACAACGCCAACTACCTGTGGATTCAGCTCTTCTACTCGGCGCTGAATGCAACGGGCCGCGCCGGCTTCGTCATGGCCAACTCGGCCTCCGACGCGCGCTCCTCCGAACAGGAACTGCGGCAAAAGCTGATCGAAGCGCGGGCGGTCGATGTCATGGTCGCCGTCGGCCCCAACATGTTCTACACCGTCACGCTGCCCTGCACGCTGTGGTTTCTCGACAAAGGCAAGGCTGCACTTCACCCCTCGCCCCTTGCGGGAGAGGGGCCGGGGGAGAGGGGGCACAACCGTGCCGACACCGTGCTCTTCATCGACGCCCGCCACATCTACCGGCAGATTGATCGCGCCCACCGCGATTGGACCCCGGCGCAGATCGGCTTTATCGCCAATGTCGTGCGCCTGTATCGCGGCGAGGCGCTCGACTTCACGCAAGGTGGCAACGAGGCCGAAGCCAGGCTCAAGGAGGTCTTTTCTCCCTCTCCCCGTGCGGGAGAGGGCCGGGGAGAGGGGGCGTTCCACTACCGCGACGTGCCCGGCCTGTGCAAGGCGGCGACGCTGGCCGAGATCGAAGCCCAGGGCTGGTCGCTCAACCCCGGCCGCTACGTCGGCGTCGCGCCGGGCGAAGACGTGAGCGACGAGGACTTCAAGGAACAGCTCGAAACCCTGAACGAGGAACTGGAGTCGCTGAACGCCCAGGCGCTGGAGTTGCAGAGTCGCATCGCGCAAAATGTCGCATCGCTACTGTCGTAAAGGAGATTTCGTGAACACCGAAACGCTCGAACAAACCGTCTTGCATTTACCCATGCAGCAACGCGCTGAACTGGCGCACAAGTTGTTGCTCAGTCTTGAGGATCAAAGCGAGGATGAAGTCGCGCAGGCGTGGCACGCCGAGGCGGCCCGTCGCGCGGCGGAGATTGACAGCGGGCAGGCCGATACCGTGTCGGCGGAAGACGCCCGCGCCGCTGCGCAAACCCTGTTGCGATGAATTATCGCTTTCACCGCGCCGCGCTGGCTGAACATCTGGATGAGGTGGCGTTTTACGAAAGCCGGCTTCCTGGCCTGGGCGCGGATTATCTGGCCGAGTTTGACGCGGTCATGGCGCGCATCTGCGCCACGCCCGATTTTTATCCGCGCATCGACGGTTCCGACCTCCGCAAAGGGGGGCTCAAACGCTTTCCGTTTCATGTGATCTATCGCGCCGAGCCTGCGCAGATCGTCATTCTCGCGATCGCCCACCAACGACGGCGTCCGACATATTGGGCGGGGCGGATTGGAAAATGAATACGGCGCCGATGGGAGAACTGGAGCAGACCATCGCCGCGAATGTGGCGAGCATTATTGAGTCATGAGTTGGCAAGAACCGGTATCGTTTGCTGAGGCCCCGTTCGAGATTATCGACGGCGACCGAGGCAAGAACTACCCAAAGCAAAGTGAATTCAGTGAATCTGGACACTGCTTGTTTCTAAGCGCGACCAATGTAACCAAGACCGGATTCGACTTCTCCGCGTGCCAGTTTATTGACGAGAAAAGGGACGCAGCACTTAACAAAGGGCAAACTACAACGAGAAGATATTGTCCTGACAACTCGCGGCACCATTGGAAACACCGCGTATTTCAATGCCGCTGTCCCGTTTAACCACTTACGCATCAATTCCGGAATGGTCATTCTCCGATGCGACGGGTCAAAGTTGCTCCCCTCCTTCCTGTATCACTTTGTCCGCTCACCAAGTTTCTTTTCACAGGTGAACGGTTTGCGTAGTGGCGTAGCGCAGCCTCAACTGCCAATCCGCGATATGCGGCAGATCAAGTTGCCGCTCCCCCCGCTCCCCATCCAGCAACGCATCGCGGGCATCCTGTCGGCCTACGACGAACTGATCGAGAACAGCCAGCGGCGCATCAAGATTCTGGAGACGATGGCCCGCGCCCTCTACCGCGAGTGGTTCGTCCACTTCCGCTTCCCCGGCCACGAAAACCACCCCCGCGTCCCTTCCCCCCTCGGCGAGATTCCGCAGGGGTGGGAAGTGAAGGCGCTGGCCGATGTTTGTTCACGCATTACTGACGGCTCTCATTTCAGCCCGAAAACGGTCGAAGACGGCTATCCGATGGCCTCCGTCAAGGATATGCATGACTGGGGAATCCACATCGAAGGCTGCCGCCGGATTACGAGTGATGACTTCGATAACCTTGTGCGCAATGACTGTAAGCCACTGAAGAATGACGTGCTAATTGCGAAGGATGGCAGCTATCTGAAGCACACCTTCGTCGTTGGGGAAGAGCAAGATTTGGTCATTTTGTCGTCCATCGCGATGCTCCGCCCAAATGATGCGATTCACCCAAACGTCCTTTGTCTTGCCTTGCGAGACCCTGTCACGAAGGCGCGCATGAAAGGCATCGTGTCGGGCGTAGCAATTCCGCGAATCGTTTTGAAAGACTTCCGAAAATTTCAAATCCTTGTGCCGCCACAAGTTATCCAGGCTGATTGGGCAAGGATTGTTGATCCGATGATTGAGATGTGCAGAAAGCTAGTTGCTCAGACTGAGAACCTCCGCCGCACCCGCGACCTGCTGCTGCCGCGCCTGCTTTCTGGGCAGATTGACGTACAACGCATATGAAACTCCATCCCGATCAAATCCTGATCTATCACATCACCGATGTGGAAAACCTGCCTGGTATTCTGACGGCCGGAGGCTTGCGTTCAGATGTGGCTATGGCTCAGCACAATCCAGCGGTGATCGGCTACGGCCATATCAAGCAGCGCCGCATGACGCAGATTCGAGTGGACTCTTGCGGCGGCCGCTTTGTCGGCGAATTTGTGCCGTTTTACTTTTGCCCGCGCTCGCCAATGCTGTTTACGGTCAATCAAGGCAACACCGGGCGCGTTCCTGGTTGCCAACGGACGATTGTGCACTTGGTCGGCACCTTGGCCGCCGGAATAGGCCAGAACAGACCATGGGCGATCAGCGACGGCAACGCCGGGGCATTTCACGCGTCATTTTCATCCAACTTGGCGGCCCTTGCGGAACTCGACTGGCCGGCAATCCACACCAGGCAATGGCAGGGCAGAACCCATGAAAAATCGGCAGAGTTCTTGGTGGCTGACTTCTTTGACTGGAGTGGCTTTCATGCCATCGGTTGCTACAATCTTGAAATGACTCAACAGGTGCAAAGCATCCTGGCCACCTCTGCTCACCGCCCAATCGTCAACGTAGAGCCCAAGTGGTATTACTGACCATGATCGAAACAACAAAAGGCAATTTGCTTGAAGCTCCAGTCGAGGCGCTGGTGAACACTGTGAACACGGTGGGCGTCATGGGCAAGGGAATTGCGTTGCAGTTTAAACAAGCCTATCCGGCGATGTTTCGCGCCTACGAAAAAGCCTGCAAGGCGGGCGAAGTGAAATTGGGCAAAGTCCATGTGTTCGATATGGGCGGCCTCGTGGGTGGCCCGCGCTGGATCATCAATTTTCCGACCAAGGGGCATTGGCGCGCAGGCAGCCGCAAGGCGGACATTGAGGCGGGTTTGCAAGATTTGGCGGATACGATCAAGCGCTTGAACATCCGCTCCATTGCGGTACCACCGTTGGGCTGTGGGCATGGCGGCTTGGATTGGGCTGAGGTGCGCCCCCTGATCGAGTCGGCGCTTGGCGACTTGCCTGATGTGCGTGTATTGGTTTTTGCGCCCGGCGCCACGCCAGCGGCGGCAAGCATGCCCAACCGTACCGAGCGCCCCAAAATGACCATTGGCCAGGCCGCGTTGATCGCGTTGATGGACCGTTACCTGAAAGGTCTGCTAGACCCGTTTGTGAGCCTTTTGGAAATTCATAAGCTGATGTATTTCTTGCAGGCTGCGGGCCAGCCCCTGCGCCTGCAATATGAAGCCAAAGAATTTGGCCCCTACGCAAAGAACCTCCGGCAGGTATTGATTCGACTGGAGAGTCATTACACGCAAGGTTATGGCGATGGCAAGGACTCGCCCACCAAAGCCATCGAATTGTTGCCCGGTGCGGTTGATGAGGCACAGTCGTTTTTGCAGGAAGACGCGCTTATCCGCCGGCGCATGGAGCGTGTCACCGATCTGATCGAAGGCTATGAAGACCGGGTGGGTTTGGAGTTATTGAGTTCTGTTCACTGGGTGATGGGTCACAACCCTGAAGCAAAACTGTCCGCTGCGGCTGCTGCCAGCGCAGTCCTTGAATGGAACGCCCGTAAACGCCGCGCGCTCAAACCAGAGCAATTGACCAAGGCGTGGAAACACATCTTGGACAAAGGCTGGGCTCCTACCGAATCAACGGTGTAGCGCACGGATATGGCCCACGCCTACAGCGAAGACCAGTTGGTGGAGCAACCGGCCATTGGCCTGTTTGCCGACATGGGCTGGCAGACGGTGTCGGCGCTGGATGAAACCTTCGGCGCGGGCGGCACCTCGGTTGCCAGCCTCGGGCGCGAAACCAAGGGCGAGGTGGTGCTGGTCGAACGCCTGAGAGCGGCGTTGGGCAAATTCAACCCGACCCTGCCGCCGGAAGCGATTCAAACCGCTATCGACGAACTGACCCGCGACCGCTCGGCGATGAGTCTGGAAGCCGCCAACCGCGAGGTCTATCGGCTGCTCAAGGAAGGCATCACGGTGTCGGTGCCTGACCGCGCCCTCTCCCCCGGCCCCTCTCCCAGAGGGCGAGGGGAGGAAAAGGCGCGCCTGCGCGTGGTCGATTGGGAGCACCCGGAGAACAACGACTTTCTGCTGGTCAGCCAGTTCAGCGTGACCGGCGCGCTCTACACCTGCCGGCCCGATCTGGTCGGCTTCGTCAATGGCCTGCCCTGGGTGGTGATCGAACTCAAGAAACCCGGCGTGCCGGCGCGGGCGGCCTTCGACGAAAACCTCACCCACTACAAGCAGCAGATTCCGGCACTGTTCTGGAGCAACGCGCTGCTCATCGCCAGCAACGGCACCGACAGCCGCGTCGGCTCGCTCACCACCGACTGGGGCCGCTGGGTGGAGTGGAAGCGCATCGAGCGCGAGGACGAACCGCGCCGGGTGTCGCTGGAAGTGATGCTGCGCGGCACCTGCGACCGCAGCCGCCTGCTCGATCTGGTCGAAAACTTCACGCTGTTTTCCGACCACAAGGCGGGGCTGGTCAAGATTCTCGCGCAGAACCATCAGTTCCTCGGCGTCAATAACGCCATTGCTTCGATGCTTGAAGCCCGCCAACTCGGCCACGGGCGCGGCGGTGTGTTCTGGCAGACGCAGGGCAGCGGCAAGAGTTTTTCGATGGTGTTCTTCGCGCAGAAGGTGTTGAGGAAGCTGGCCGGCAACTGGACATTCGTCGTCGTCACCGACCGCGTGGAACTCGACGGACAGATCGCCACGACCTTCAAGGCTGCCGGTGCGGTGAGCGAGGCCGAGGGTGACGCCTGCCATGCCGCCAGTGGTGCGCATCTGCGTGAACTGCTGCGCGGCAACCACCGCTATGTGTTCACACTCATCCACAAGTTCCAGACGCCGGAACTGCTGTGCGACCGCTCCGACGTCATCGTGCTGACCGACGAGGCGCACCGCAGCCAGTACGACACCCTGGCGCTGAACATGCGCGCCGCGCTGCCGAAGGCGATGTTCCTGGCCTTTACCGGCACGCCGCTGATCGCGGGTGAAGAGCGCACCAAGGAAGTGTTTGGTGACTATGTTTCGATCTACGACTTCCAGCAGTCCATCGAGGACGGCGCGACCGTGCCGCTGTTCTACGAGAACCGCACGCCGGAATTGCAACTCGTCAATCCCGACCTCAACGAAGACATTTACCGCCTGATCGAGGATGCCGACCTCGACGCGGATCAAGAGGCCAAGCTGGAGCAGGTGCTGGGGCGGCAATACCACCTGATCACCCGCGACGACCGGCTGGAAACCGTGGCACAGGACATCGTGCGGCATTTCCTGGGTCGAGGATTTTTAGGCAAGGCGATGGTGGTGTCCATCGACAAGGCCACGGCGCTGCGCATGTACGACAAGGTGAAAGTGCATTGGGCGGCGGAAGCGGCGCGGGTGCAGAAGGAACTGGGCGAGTTGCATTACCAGCCGAATCACCCAAATGCGGGCGGCATGACATCCGCGCAGGCGCGGCGTGACCTGCGCATGGCCGAGCTGAAACAACGGCTGGCGGTGCTGACCAGCACCGACATGGCGGTCATCGTCTCGCCCGGCCAGAACGAAATCGCGCAGATGCAGACGCTGGGCCTGGACATCGAGCCGCACAGGAAGCGCATGAACCTGTCGTCTACCACTGGGCAGCCGGGGCTGGACGAGAAGTTCAAGGACGTGGATGACCCGCTGCGTCTGGTGTTCGTCTGCGCCATGTGGCTGACTGGCTTCGATGCGCCGAGCTGCTCGACGGTGTATCTCGACAAGCCGATGCGCAACCACAGCCTGATGCAGGCCATCGCCCGCGCCAACCGCGTCTTCCCGGGCAAGCACAGCGGCGTGATCGTCGATTACGCCAATGTCTTCGCCTCGCTGGAAAAGGCGCTGGCGATTTACGGGGCGGGCAAGGACGGGAAATCGCCCGTCAAGGACAAGCAGCAACTGGTCGAGGAAATGCGCCAGGCAGTGGTCGATGCTACCGCGTTCTGCGCCGCGCATGGCGTGCAGCTGACCGAGATCGAGGCGCTGGCGGCGGGCAGCCTGGAACGCTTGCAGCGCATTGAAGACGCCATCAACGCGCTGATCTCGCCCGACCCGCTGCGCCGCGATTTCTTTGCCCATGAGCGGCTGGTGAGCACGCTCTACCGCGCGGTAAAGCCCGACCCGTCGGCGCTGGAATTCGCCAGCCGGGTGGCCTGTCTGACCACGCTGGCCGACGCCATCCGCGCCAAGTTGAACCCGAACCCGCCGGACATCTCGCCGGTGATGATGGGAATCAACGCGCTGCTCGACGACTCCATCACCGGCCACGCGATCCGCCAGGCGGGGCCACCGGCACTTGACCTGTCGAAAATCAATTTCGAGGCGTTGGCGCAACGCTTCAAGGCATCGAAACACAAGAACACCGACCTTGAAGTGCTCAAGGCCGCGATCCGTGCCCAACTGGAAAAGCTGATCCAGTTGAACCGCACCCGCGCCGACTTCGCCGAGAAGTTCGAGGCGCTGATCGAAAGCTACAACGCCGGCAGCCGCAGCATCGAGGAACTGTTCGAGGAGCTGCTGAAGCTCTCCCACAGCCTCAACGACGAGCAGCAGCGGCATGTGCGGGAAAACATGAGCGAAGAGGAGCTGGTCATCTTCGACATCCTCACGCGGCCGGCGCCGGCACTGACCACCGCAGAACGCGTCGAAGTCAAAAAAATCGCGCGCGATCTGCTGGCGCGATTGAAAGCGCTGCTGGTGCTGAACTGGCGGCAGAAATCGACGGCGCGCTCACAGTTGAAACTGACCATCGAAGACACCCTCGACACCGGCCTGCCGCGCGCCTACACGCCCGAGCTTTTCAACCAGAAATGCGCGGCGGTGTTCGAGCATGTGTACGAGAGCTATCCGGAGCGGGATGCGGGCGTCTATGCGCAGGCAACGTGAATTGCGCGGGCGGGGTCTGTTATCGCACTGCAATATCCCGTCAACCACCAAGGTGACGATGTCCCCGAAATGGCAAGGTCAGGCAGTAGCGTAGTCCGGAACCCGAACGGCGAGGGCTGGCGTTGCGTCAGTGCTTCAAGCTGTGTAACTGCGCAGCCAGGTCGCCGATGGTGGTGATGTTGGGCAGGATGTTGAGCGGGATGGAGAGATCGAAGTGATCCTCCAGCTTTTCGATCAGTTCCATTACCTGAAGCGAGCTGAGGCCGATGTCGGCGATCAGATCGGTCGTCTCGCCCAAGGGTTTGGGCGCGCCTTTTTGCCGGGCCTGGAGCAGATTGCAGATGAATTGGACGTAGTTGTTGTAATCGGGCATGGGCTCGGGTGTCAGACTGGATGCACCTTGTGAGGGGCAGGGCGGTGGGCTACATTGCGCCGCGCCAATATACCCGCAGGCCCTCGCCATTACCACTTCAGCGCCCCCGACCACTGTGCTCCGGAAGCCCGCGGCAACGCCCCGGGTGTGGCTGCTGGAACCCTACCGCACCGGCGAGCAGCAGCAGGTGCTGGCGCTGGCCGAGGCGCTGGGCTGGCCCTTCGAGATCAAGCATCTGCATTACCGGACCCTGGCGTTTGGCACCAATCTGCTGCGCGGCAGCTCGCTGCGGGGTATCGATCGGCGCCGCTCCGCCGCGCTGGCGGCGCCCTGGCCGGATCTGGTGATTTCGGCGGGCATGCGCAATGAACCCGTGGGCCGGTGGATCCGCAGGCAGTCCGGCGGGCGCTGCCGGATCGTCCATGTCGGCCGTCCCTGGGCCGATCCGCAGCGCTTCGATCTGGTCATCACCACACCCCAGTACCGGCTGCCCCGGCGTGCCAATGTGCTGCACAACGACCTGCCGCTGCACCGGGTCCAGGCCGCGCGCCTGCGCGAGGCGGCCGCGCGCTGGCGGGACACGCTGGCGCAACTGCCGGCGCCGCGCATCGCGGTGATTCTGGGCGGCGACAGCGGCCCCTTCACGCTCGGCGCCAAGGCCGCGCGCCGGCTGGCTGAGGCGGCGACCGAACTGGCCCGCCAGCGCGGCGGTTCCCTGCTGACCACCACCAGTCCGCGCACCGCCGACGCAGTGACCCGGGTGTTTGCCGGGGATCTGGGCGTGCCCACCCATTTTTATGCCTGGCAACCGGGTGCCGCCGACAATCCCTATTTCGGTTATCTGGCGCTGGCGGATGCGTTTATCGTCACCGCCGACAGCGTGTCCATGCTCGCGGAAGCCTGCGCGACGGGAAAGCCGCTGTACCTCTTCGATCTGGGCACCGGGCGTCACAGCATGCGTGCCGGTTGTGGTGGCGCGCGCGCCGATGTGCGCGCTGATCCCGACGGGAATGACTTTCGCCTGAGCGGGCTGCTCTACCGCGCGCTGATGCGCTGGGGCTGGCAGCGCCTGTCCCGCGACATCACCCTGATCCACCGCCAGTTGGTGGCGAGCGGCCGCGCCGTCTGGCTGGGCGATCCGGAGCCCCACTGGCAGGGCGATACCGGCGGGGATGTGGCGCGCGCGGTGGCACGGATACGGGCGTTATTTGATTCCGCGGCTTGTTGAAAACGGCTAAACGGTTGCGCGCTGCGGCTCCAGCAGCCGGGCTTGGCCGCGCAGGACATCGCCTTGCGTAGGGCGGATAAGCGCCAGCGCATCCGCCGTGATCGCGGCTCCGATCCTACCGGCGGACGCGGGGTTTTTCGGTGGGTGCGCTGCGCTTACCCACCCTACGATGCCTTTTCACACAACCTCGGACGCGGGCATCCAGAAGACCTTGATATTCCTGGATTCCCGCCCCCCTTCGCGGGGGCAGGCACTGCGCGGGAACGACGATCGGGTGATTATTCGGAGCATCCCTCAAGGGTTGCGCGCTGCGGCTCCAGCAGCCGCGCCCGGCCGCGCGCCAGTTCGTAGACCCGGTCGGCAATGTCCACCAGGGCACTGTCGTGGGAGATCGCCAGAATGGTCAGATCGTTCTTGAGCCCGACCAGGGTCTGGCAGATTTCCCGCTCGCTGACGGGATCGAGCGCGCTGGTCGCCTCGTCCAGGATCAGCAGGCGCGGCTTGTTGACCAGCGCGCGCGCGATGGCGACCCGCTGGCGTTGACCGCCGGACAGTTTGCCGCCGCGCTCCCCGACCAGCGTGTTCATGCCCTCCGGCAGCGCGGCGACGAAATCCCAGATGCCGGCGGCGCGCAGGGCGTTTTCCGCGGCGGCGGGCGTGAGCGCGGCGTCGCCCAGGGTGACGTTGTGCAGCACGCTGTCGTGCAAGAGCACGGTGTCCTGGGGCACATAACCGATCAGGCTGCGCCAGGCGCGCAGATCCAGTTCGCCCATCGCGATACCGTCGACAAAAATCTCTCCCGCTGAGGGTCGCACCAGGCCGATGACGAGGTCGATCACCGTGGTCTTGCCGGCGCCCGAGGGGCCGATCAGGGTGGTCAGCGTCCGCGCGGGGAAGTCCAGGCACAGATCGTCAAACACCGGGTGTTCGTCGTAGCCGAAGGCCAAGTGTTCGAACTGAATGCCCCGTTCCAGACTGGGAGCGCGGCCCTCGCCCAGGTGTTCGGCGGCGGTGGTGGCGGCATCGATGGAGCCTTGCAGCGACCAGTAGGCGCTCTCGCCCTGAGCCATTTTCTGATACTGCTTTTGCACCTTGCCGAGCGAGCCAAACGCTCGCCCCAGGGCAATCGCGAGCACCAGCACCGTGCTCAGTTCGACGCTGAACAGCACCAGTGCGAGATACATACCCAGCGCGATAAAGCTCGCAAACAACAGATCCTGAACCGAATTGAGCAGCGCGCCGCTGAACACCTGCTTGCGCAATGCGCGGTTGAGGCGAAAGGTTTCACCGGCCAGCACCTGGTCGGCGAGGTGTTCCCGCGCCATTGCCTTGAGCGGCTTGACCGATTGCAGGGTGTCGGTGAGTTGCGCCATCAGCGAAGACAGCAGCAGGGTTTGGCGCCGACCGGCGCGGCGTGTCATGCGCACCAGAAAATGCGATGAGCCGATCACCATCACGCCGGCAATCAGACTCAACAGTGTGGCCTGCCAGGAGATCGCCACCGCGATCGCGCCATAGATCAGTGCATGGATCAGAAAAGTGACGGCGGTGGCGCCGAACACAAACGAATCCGACGAGCGCTGCGCTTCGGTGGCGAGCCCGTTGGTGAGCTTGCCCACCGGCTGGTGGAGAAAGTATTCCCAGCGGCTGCGCAGAATGGCGCGCAGCAGATCGAGGCGCAGCTCGGTACCGATCTGCGCGGCGGTGTAGCCCACCTGACGCTGGACCACCAGCAACAGCAGGCTTTTGAACGCGACGCCCGCGACAATGACCAGCAGCAGCGGGCCGATGGCGGGAGCGATGCCCAGCCGGGCGAGGATGTCGAGCACCGCCTGTTCAAACTGGCCGGGCGGCGTCACTTCGGCGCCGGCGCCCCGGTCCGCCGCGATGGCGACATTGAGCAACGGCAGCAGGGCGGAGAGACCGATGCCCTCGGCAAGTCCCGATGCCAGCAGGGCCAGCAGCATCAGGATCGTGCGCCAGCGGTGCTTGCGAAACAGGGCCAGCATCAACTGCATGGTGTCGGGTTTCCTCGATGCTCGGGAAGATGTTGAAAAAAAAGCAGAGTCGGGGACGCTGGGAAACGAACGTGGCCGGAACGATGGGCCGACCCGACCGCGAAAATTGCGGTGGTGGGTGCCCGGCGTCGGGCGGCAGTTTACCACCCGCGCATGCGGAATTCGGGGGATCGCTCCGCACTTTGCCGCCGCCGCGCGCTGGCACTGTCTGGGGCGCTGCCGCATACTGACGCCCCTTTTTTGTCAGCCGATACAGTGGGGTATGTGGTCGTGCAACTCAGTGACGGAGTCAAAAAAGCACTCATCATCGGGCCCACCGAGCTGCTGCCGGCGTCCCTGCGGGTCGCGCTGCGCCGCAAGTATCTGGCGCGGCTCGAACTCGCCAAGGCGGAGCGGGCGAGCATGCTCATCATCGGCCATCCCAAGAGCGGCAATACCTGGCTCAAGGTGATGCTGTCGCGGCTCTACCAGGTGCGCCATGGCCTGCCGGCCTCGCGGCTCATCAATACCGACGAGTTTGCCCGCCGCAATCCGGCGATCCCGCGCCTCGCCGCCACCAATGGCTGCTACAGCTACGAAACGGCAGTGGGCGAGCGCCTCGCCGTCGGCGCCGCGGACAATGCGCTGCGCCACAAACCCGTGCTGATCCTGGCGCGCAATCCGATCGATATCGCGGTGTCCTGGTATTACCAGTTCACCCGCCGCCAATCGCGCGCCAAGCAGGAGCTCATCAACCACGCCATCGCTCACCCCATCGACCGCAAGACCATCGATATGTGGAACTTCGTCCGCCACAGCGATATCGGGCTGCCGTTTCTGATCGCTTATCTGAATCAGTGGTATCGCAACAGCCTGAGCCTCGAAAACGCGCTGGTGGTGCGCTACGAAGACCTGCGCAGCCGTCCCGCCGAGACGCTGGCGGAGATCACCCGCTTCATGGGCGAAAACTTCAGCGCCGAGGAAATTGCCGAAGCGGTCGAGTTCGGCGCCTTCGACAATCTGCGCAAGATGGAAGCCAGCGGCTTCTTCCGCCAGGGCGGCATGCGTCTGCGCCGGTCCGGCGACCCCACCGCGTTCAAGACCCGGCGCGGCAAGGTCGGCGGCTATCGGGACGAATTCACGCCGGAGCAGGTCGTCGAACTCGAAGCCCTGGTGGCGGCGAATCTGGAGCCGGCACTCGGCTATCACGCGGTGAGTTAAGCAATGCTGGCGTTGACTCCCGTCACCTGGCTGCTGCTGGGCGACAAGCGCGGCGACAACGGCCAGGTCGAAGCGGTCGCCGCCGCGCTGGGCTGGCCCTGCGATCGCAAAGTGCTGGTGATGCGTTCGAAGTATGTGGTCGCCAAGCCGCGCTTTCGGCGCACCCTCGACCATCTGGACCTGAAACGCTCCGATCCCCTCACCCCGCCCTGGCCCGACCTGATCATCACCGTCGGTCGCCGGCCCGCGATGGCGGCGCTCTGGGTGCGGCAGCAATCCGGCAATCGCACCCGCGTCATTCATATCGGCAAGCCCTCGGGCGCCATGCATGTATTCGATCTGGTGGTGGCGAGCGGCGAGAATCATCTGCCGCCCCTGGCCAACTACCTGCCGGTCACCTTGCCGCTGATGCGAGTCAGCACGGGCGCGATACAGGCCGAAGCGGAGCGCTGGCGCAGCCGCCTGGCGCCGCTGCAGCGGCCCCTGATCGCGGTGTTCGTGGGCGGGCCCACCGGTCCCTTTGTGATGAACGCCAGGGTCACGCGGGCGCTGCTCGCGGAAACCCGGCGTATTCGCGATCTGGGCGGCACGCCCTATGTGGTGACCAGCCGGCGCACGCCGGCGGCGGTGGTGGCGCGGTTGCGCAAGCAGTTGCCGTCCGATGTGCCGTTTTTTGCGTGGCCGGCAGAGGCGGAGCAGGACGCTGCCAGGGGCAGCCAGGCCGACAACCCCTATCGCGCGCTGCTGGGCACCGCGAACGGTTTCGTGGTCACCGGCGACAGCATTTCGATGCTGGTGGAGGTGGCCGCGCTGGGCAAGCCGCTGGCGATCTTTCCCCTCCCGACCGGCCTCCTCGGCGGCGTGGATCAGGCGCGCCGCGTGCTGCTGCGCAAACTGTTCGACCCGCGCGGGGAGACGCGCGCCGACCGCGTCCGGCAGTGGCTGGCGCGGCTGGTCTACCGCTTCGACTATTTCGGATTGCTCAACGGCACCCGGGATTTTCGCTATTTTCACCAGTTGCTGGTGGAGCGCCATCTGGCGGTCTGGGTCGGGGAACCGTTCCGGATCGGCGGCACCGTTCCCCCGGACGATCTCGAGGTGGTGGTGCGGCGGATTCGTGCGCTGGTGGGATCACGCCCAGCCTGACGGGCCTTGGCAGCCTGTTGAAAAACTGTTGTGGTAGCCATTGGCTGCGTTGTGCGCTATCCAGGGCGAGTAAAGTGATTCTGGCGCGTCACTGCCCGAGTGATCGCCTACGGAAGTGCGTTGGCCGCTGCCAGGTACCAACATCCGGGAGCTTCATGTTGCGCAGCGTCGTTTACTGACGCCCTTTGACACAGGTTCAGGCGGACATATCAATGAATCGTCACCTTCGCCTACTGGCAACACTCGCCGCTGCCCTGCTGCTCGTCATCCCCAATGCCCGTGCCGAAGAAGTCGTAGCCGCCGTGGCCGCCAACTTCGCCGCCGTCATGGCGCGCATCGAACCGGCCTTCGAGCAGGCCAGCGGACACCAGCTGACCGTGGTGCTGGGTTCCTCGGGCAAGCTCGTGACGCAGATCCAGCAGGGCGCGCCCTTCGACGTGCTGCTGTCGGCCGATGTGGAACGCCCGGACGTGCTGGCCAAAAGCGGCCGGGGCGTGCCGGCCTCGCGCTTCACCTACGCTGTCGGCCGGCTGGCGCTGTGGAGCCCGGACCCGCAGGCGATCGGCACGGATGGCGCCGCTTACCTGCGCGCCGGCAGCTTCCGCCATCTGGCCATCGCCAATCCAGCCGTCGCGCCCTACGGTATCGCCGCGCAGCAAACCCTGGAAAAACTCGGCCTGTGGCCGGTCGTGCAGGACAGGATCGTGCGCGGCGAGGATATCGGTCAGGTCTACGCCATGGTGGCCAGCGGCGCGGCCGGGGCCGGCTTCGTCGCGCTGTCACAAGCCCTTGGTGCCGCCAAGCCGGGCAGCCACTGGGCGGTACCGGAGAACCTGTACCCGCCGCTGAAGCAGGACGCCATCCTGGTCACTCGCGCCCGCGCCAACCCGGCCGCGCAGGCGTTTCTGGACTACCTCAAAAGCCCGCCGGCCCGCGCCCTGATTGCGGAACTCGGCTACGGGCTGCCCTGACGCCATGAGCGATCTCGATCTCGGCCCGGTCTGGCTCACCTTGCGTCTGGCCGCCGTCACCGTGGCGCTGCTGCTGCTGGTCGGCACGCCTCTGGCCTGGTGGCTGGCGCACACCCGCACGCGCATCAAACCATTGATCGAGGCGCTGACCGCGCTGCCGCTGGTGCTGCCGCCGACGGTGATCGGGTTTTACCTGCTGGTGTTGTTCGCGCCTGCGGGGATGCTCGGCGGGCCCTGGCTGCGCCTCACCGGCGAGACGTTGACGTTTTCCTTCAGCGGGCTGGTGCTGGCCTCGATGATCTATTCGCTGCCGTTCGTGGTGCAGCCGCTGCAGGGCGCCTTCGAGGCGGTCGGGCGCGCGCCTCTGGAGGCGGCGGCGGTGCTGGGCGCCCGGCCGCTGGATGCCTTTTTTTCCGTCGCCAGCCCGCTCGCCCTGCGCGGCTACATCACCGCCATCGTGTTGGGTTTTGCGCACACGCTGGGCGAGTTCGGTGTGGTGTTGATGGTGGGCGGCAACATTCCCGGTCGCACGCGAGTGATCTCGATCGCCATCTACGAGCAGGTGGAAACACTTAATTTTGCTCAGGCGCATGTGCTTTCCGCCGGGCTGCTGCTGTTCTCGTTCGCGGTGCTGGTGCTGGTCTATACGCTGAACCGCCGCTTCCCGGTACAGGCCACATGAGGCTGGAATGCGCCCTTGAGGTGAGTCACCCGGGGTTCGTGCTCGGCGTCGCGGAGACGATCGACCTTGCCGGGATCACTGCCGTGATGGGGGTATCCGGCAGCGGCAAGAGCACCCTGTTGCGCGCGCTGGCCGGGCTGGAAACTCCGGCGTCGGCGCACATCGTTATCGACGGCGAAGTGTTGCTGGACAGCGCCCGCGGTGTGAATCAGCCGCCCTATCGGCGCGGGATCGGTTATGTGTTCCAGGACGCGCGGCTGTTTGCGCACCGCGACGTGAGGGGCAATCTGCACTACGCGCTGCATCGGGCGCGCCCGGGCGCTGATGCGCCGGCTTTCGACGAGGTCGTCGCCGCGCTCGATCTGGCGCCGCTGTTGGGCCGCCGCGTTGGCGGTCTGTCCGGCGGCGAGCGTCAGCGCGTGGCCATCGCCCGGGCGTTGCTGGCCAATCCGCGCCTGCTGTTGCTGGACGAGCCGCTGGCGGCGCTGGATCTGAAACGCAAGGCGGAGTTGCTGCCCTACATTCGCCAGTTGCCGGCGCGCTTCGGCATTCCACTGATCTACGTTTCCCACGCCGTGGAGGAAGTCGCCCAGCTCGCCGACCGCGTGCTGATCCTGGCCGACGGTCGCGTGGTTGCGCGCGGCCTGGTCCATGAAGTGCTGGAGCGGCCGGAAGCCGAGGCGGTATCCGGCCATTTTGATGCCGGTGTGGTGCTCAACGGGAGCGTGATGGGGCAGGTGCCCGAGTACGCGCTGACGGAAATCGCGGTTGCGGGGCAGCGCATGGCGGTGCCCCGGATCGAGGTCGCGGTCGGGTCTCCCGTGCGTTTGCGGGTGCGTGCCCGGGATGTGGCGATTGCCTTGCAGCGCATCGAGGGTGTCAGCATTCGCAATCAGCTTGCCGCGATTGTGCTGCGCATTGCCGAGGATTCCGCCGGTGCGAACGCCGAGGTGCTGCTTGCCCTTGGCCCGGAGGAGGGCGGTGCACACCTGCGCGCCCGCATCACCCGCGAAGCGGTGGCGACACTTGGACTGGCCGCGCGGCAGCGGGTGTGGGCGCTGGTGAAAAGCGTCAGTTTCGAGCCGCCCCGGTGAGCCGGGCGATCTGCGATGAATTTCGAGAAATTCCCAGCGCGACTCGATGACCGATGTTCCCAGGGCCGGTTAACGAATATGTAGCACTTCCTTCATGAAATGCGTCGAGAGCCGGCTGGCGCGCTGGCGCAGTAGCGCCCAGGGGCTGGCGTCGAGGTAGTTGACCTGCACCATGCGACGCTCGCCGACGAAGCGGCTGTGGCCGTGCCAGGAATGATCGGTGCGGCGAAAGGCGATCAATGTGCCGGCGACCGGCACCACTTCGGCGGCGTAATCCTCCAGATTGTCGGGCGAGCGCAGGAAGCGCAGCCGGCCTTCGGGCGAGGGCCATTCCGGGTTGAAATAGAGCAGCACGGTGAGCAGCTTGCTCTTGTGGTCGGTGTGAATGTTGCCGTCGGTGCGCTCGCAGTATTTGCGCACCGTGATGGTGGTGGGCAACGTCTCCAGCGGCATGTCGAAGTGCGCACCCAGGGCACGGGCGAGCCCTTCCCCTTGCAGTTCCGCCATCAGCTGGTTGAAGGCCGGTCCGGCGCTGAGGTCTTCCAGCGTGTGATTGGCGGCGGATTCGATGGCCGGATAATCCGCGTGGACAGCGGCCTGCGCCGCCGCGCCCAGGGCGTCGGGTACGACCAGGAAATCAAAGGGGTCGCGCACCAGGGGCGCGCGGCGCACAGCGTCAAGATCGATCAACGACAAGCGGGACACCTCGGTTCAGGTTGTGGTGGCGAGCCTACACCGATCCGCTGCCCTCCCGCCAGAGCCGGGGCCTGCGTCAGGTCATGGCGACGGCGATTCAGATGGATGCTCGCCCGCGGTTGGCCTTGGTATAGTGGAGTCCCCGCCAGCCACCGGTTTGATTCCGCCCGATGGAACACTGCGTCTTTATCCAGACCAACCACAAGCAGATTGTCGGCGCCAAAGTCGCCGCCTACGCCCTGCGCCGCTTTTCGCAGCACAACGACCAGTTCGACGTGCGCATCATCGATACCCGCGATTATCCCTGTTTCGAGGCACGGGAAGGGCAGAGCTATCTGCGCGACGGCGTCAAACGGGTCTGGCTCAACGACGACTTGCAGTCGTTCACGCCCACCCGGTTCATGCCGCCGGCGTTGATGAACTACACCGGGCGCGCCCTGGTGATCGACCCGGACGTGTTCGCCGCCGCCGATGTCTGGGCACTGCTCAACCGCGACATGGGCGGCAAGGCCATCCTGTGCCGGATGCGTTCGGGGCCCAAGGGTCTGATCGACAAATGCTTCGCGAGCAGTGTGATGTTGCTCGACTGTGCGCAATTGAAGCACTGGGATGTGGAGCAGCGTTTCAACGCCATGTTCGACTTCACGCAGGATTACCAGCCCTGGGTGTGTCTCAAGGATGAGCCGCGCGACAGCATCGGGTTTTTCGAGCCGACGTGGAACGATTTCGACCACTTCACGCCGGAGACCCGGATGCTCCACACCACGCGCCGCAAGACCCAGCCCTGGAAGACCGGTCTGCCGGTGGACTGGCGGCCGGCCGAGCGCTTCCGGCTGTTTCCGCCCGCCGCCTGGCTGCTGCGCCTGCGCCGGCACCTGTTCGGGGAATACGGCCTGATGGGCAATTACCGCGCCCATCCGGACCGGAACCAGGAGCGGTTTTTCTTCGGCCTGGTCAAGGAGTGCCTGGCCAAGGGTCTGCTGGACGAGCCCCTGTTGCGCGCCGAGATGGCCCGCAATCATGTGCGCCACGATCTGTTCGAGGTGCTTGCGCGCACGCCGGATCTGCCGCCGGCGCCGCTGCATCCGTTGTCGAGTCAGGTCGCGAACGCGGCCTGAGCCGGAGCGAAGCTAGCCTTTGAACAGCGCGCGGACCCGCTCCGCCGCGCGCGCCACATCCGCGCCGGGGTCGATATCGGCCCGGAGCGAATCCCCGCTCAGGGGTGCGTCGAGCCAGGTCGCCAGACCCCGCGCCACCAGATCCTGCTGAATCCTTGCGACATCGCGACGCATCCGGCGCGGGCCGAAGGCCATGGCGAGCCGGTGGCTCAGGGGCTTGGTGCGCCAATTGTGGATTTTGAGCCACCAGCGTCCGGGGTCGTCCATCGCGAACAGATGCACCGGTTTGCCCATCGCCACGGCTTCCGCCAGCATCGACATGCTCTCGCCGGTCAGCACAAAGCGATCCGCCAGTCCCAGGTAGGCCCGATAAGGGTTGGGTCGGGTGCTGTCCCGCCAGTCGTGACGCCAGGCGGGTACGCCCAGCGTCGCCCAGAACGCCGCGCTGGCGTCGGGTGGAGTGCGGCGGCTGTCGGTGACCAGCACCGAGCCGCCCACGGCCGCGATCAGGGCATTGACCTGAAGTGCCAGTCTGTGACCCTTGGCGGGCGTGAAAACGAAAGGGCCGCTGTCGCCGCCCAGCAGCACCGCCGTGTAGGGCGGCTTCAGCCCGCCGAGTTGTGGGGCGAGCGCTGCGGCTTCCGTCCGCACCTGCGCGCGGTCGATGCGATGCATCGGCAAGCGGTTGTGGACGATATTGGCTGCCGTCGGCAAAAAATACTGCGGCGTGGTCACGATCAGATCGAAGGCGGCGAGCGGCGCCCAGGGTCGGCCGATATGCACCAGCCGGGCGCGGCCGCCGCTGCGCTTTTTCAGCCAGCGCGCCACGGGTTCGTTGCGGCGCCCGGCGCTGATCACCAGTTCCGGCCAGGGCGGTTGTAGCGCGCTGGAGCGGCGCCGGTCGATGCCCGCCAATGTGGTGCCCGCGCTGCGGTTGGTGAGGAGTTCCCAGGGGCGATTGACGATCTGCTTGCTGGCGAACGGCCAGCCCAGTGCTTCCGCCAGCGCCAGCACCTGCTGGTTGTCGCCGGCCTTCTCGCCCAGCAACACCCAGACCCGGGGGGGATCGGCTTGCGGTGCGGTCATGGGGATCCGACTGCCGTCATCAACGCGGCATTCCAGCCGTGTGACCCGACGCCGGATCGCGTCGCGACCACGCCCGCGCGCGGCCGATGGTCATCCCGAGTAGTGGCGCGCGAGCGCGGCGCTGCCGCGCTGGGCGTCGGCGATGCGGCGTGCCACGCGCTCCAGGTGTTCGCCGCGCACATTGAGATCCCACAGCGCCGGGGTACCGTTGGCGATCTCGTGGTAGCTGTTGAACAGGCCGTCGGCAAAACCGAACATGGCGACGCCGACGGCGACGATGCGCTTGCCCTCGCTGAAGCGGTTGATCGAGCGGAAGCTGGCGGTATAGCGGACATAGCCGCGACGGTCGTCGGCCACCGGGTCGTGCATGTCCCAGAGCCAGCGGTCGCCGTCCTTGTACCAGTCGTCGACCAGCATGCGCGCGATGGCGTCGCGGCCGCGAACGGCACCGTAGATGGCGTCGTGATAGACCGCGTCCGGGGTGAACAGGCTGCCGAACGTAGTGCCATCGCGCGCTTCGACAGCGCGGGCAAAGCGTTCGACGCGCTCGGCGAAGTCTTTCATGGCATGGTCCTCGGCGCGTGTGGTTATTGTGTTGTCAGGAGCATTTTGGCGTAAGGAGCGGTTTGTGGTGAAGCTTATTTTCCCGTAAAGCACGGCGCGCGTTTTTCCAGAAACGCGGCCTGACCTTCTTTCAGATCGCTGCTGGCGAAGGCTTCGGCCACCAGGCGCGCGGCCTCGGCGCGCACCTCGGCGGACAGCGCGGGCGCTTCGACCAGGTTCATGATGCGCTTGATGCCGCGCAGCGCCAGCGGCGCATTGCGGCTGATTTCCTCGGCCATGGCGAAGGTCTGCGCAGCGAGCTGATCCGCGCTCACCCAGTGATCGACGATGCCGAGCGCGTGCAAGGGTTGGCCGCGATAGGTGCGGCCGGTGAAAAACATTTCGCGGGCGCGCGCGCTGCCCAGCACCTGAATGAACTGCACCAGGCCCTCGGCACCGTAGACCACGCCCAGTCTGGCCGGCGGCATGCCCATCGAAACATGATCGGCGGCGATGCGCAGATCGCAACACAGCGCCAGATGCAATGCGCCGCCGAAGCAGTGGCCGTTGATCATGGCGATGGTGGGGTAGGGGAAGTGCCTGATGGCGGCCAGCGCGCGGTCGAAGGGTGTGCCCGGGCGCCGCTCCGATTCGTGGGATGCGCCCGCGGGCCCCACGGTTTCGATCGCGTTGATGTCGTAACCCGCCGAAAACGCCCGGTCGCCGGCGCCGGTGACGATCACCACGCGCACGTCGCCGCGCGCGGTCCAGGCATCGAGTGTGGCGCAAAAACTTTCGAGCAGTTGCGGCGACAGGGCGTTGCGCTGCGCCGGACGATTGAAGGTGAGAATGCCGATGGCGCCCCGGCATTCGGACAGCAGAACGTCTGGCGTTGCGGGCGAGCTCATCGGTACACCTCCGTTGTGGCGGACATTCTCAGGGTGCCGTTTGCGATGGTGCGATCATCAGTGTGCGGTCCCGAGCGCGAATTGCGACAGGTCGACCTGTTCACCGACCATCAAATCGTCGCGACTGAGGAATTTCGGTTTCACGAACCACACCACCAGCGGTAGCACCACCAGGGACAGCACCATATTGATCAGCATGATGGCGACCAGCAGCATGCCCATGTCGGCCATGAATTTCAGATCCGACAGGAAGTACCAGGGCAGAATGCCGATCAGCATGATGCTCGCCGTAAACATGATCGCCTTGCCGGTAGTGGTGAGCGCCGCATGAATCGCGGCTTTCAGGTCGTGATTGCGCGCCGTGTATTCCTCGCAAATACGGCTCAACAGATAGATACCGTAGTCGATACCGATGCCGACGCCCATTACCGCGACGATGGTGGCATTGATATCCATGCCGATGCCGAGCGCATACATGGAGGCACCCAGCATGAAGTTCGACAGGTTTACCGGTGCCAGCAAAATGAGGGCCGCGACGATGGAGCGGTAGGCATAGGCCGCGATCACCATTACCGCGAGGTTCACCAGTCCGAGAATGAACCAGTGATAGCGTTCGACGACATTGTTCATCGCCTGTTGCAACGCGATCACGCCGGTGCCCAGACGCACGCGAAATTCGCGATGATCTTCGCCGACGGCATCGACCGCGCGTTTGGCGCTGGCCAGTGCCGCGTCCACAGTCTCCTGTTTGTTGTCCTTGAACCACACGGAAACGGTGGAATTCTGGAACTGAAAATCCGCGATGGTGGCGAAGTTCAGCGGGTCGGTACCGAAGGTGGCGGCAAACCCGGCGGCGGCCACGGCTTCGTCAGTGGGATCAAGGTCCAGCCACTTGGGGTTGCCCCCCGAGTAGAGGCGGAACACTTCCCGCATATAGTCGGTAAACGACAGGGTCGCGCGCGGCGGCGCCTCCAGGTCTCTTTCCATGATGCTCTGGATCCTGGTCGACACCGCCACTACATCGGGCGTGCGCGCGATGCGCCGGTCGTGTTCGTGCTCCTTCGCTTCGAGCACGATTTCCAGGGTGTTCATGCCGGGAAAATGCGCGTTGATGGCGCGTACGGCGGTGTTGTACTCCGACTCGTACCACAGCAGGTTGCTGCCTTCGACGGGGTTGCCGATCTTGATCAGCGAGTTCATGTAGATGGAAGCAGCGCCGATGATGACCGTGATCGCCAGGGTGGCAAGCGCCGGTTTGCCCACCGTGATTCGGGAAATGCCGGACAGCAGTTTTTCTTCCAGCAAATGAATGCCGGATTCCTTTTCCTTGCCACCGACAATTTTTTCGAGGTTTTTCGGCGCCGGCAGATACGAGAGCAGAATCGAGATCAGAAACACTCCGGTCGGGATGATCCAGAGCGCCCAGAAACCGCAGAACAGCGCGTGGTTCTCCATGGTCTTGATCGGCGCCACGGCGATGAAGATGATGCCGAACACGTCGGTCATGATGCCCAGAATCGACGGCGCCATCATGATCGCCATGGTGACTTCGGCGGCCTTGCGCCGGTCCTTCAGGTGCATCAGGACTTCGTAATAGCGCTCCGTGTATTGCACGCAGTGGGAGAACGAGCGCGCCACCAGCAGCAGCGGTACGATCATCAGCAGCGGTTCGATGGGCCGATCGAGCCAGCCGATGAAGCCAAAGCCCCACAGTCCCGCCACCGCCGCGCAGACGATGGGCGTCGTAACGCCCGCTACATTGCGCATGTAGAGCAGCAGCGCAACCATCAATGCGACGATGGTGACCGCGAAAATGCTGTAGGTCTGCTTCTGGAGCTTGTAGACCCAACCGGTCAGGGTCGGCTGGCCCGCGACATGAACATCGTGGTCGGCGTCCCGCGCTTTTTCGACCAGCTCCTGCACAAAGGCAAAAGATTCGCCGTAGTCGATCGAATCCAGAAATGCGACGTTGATCAGGGTCGCGGTTTCGTCGGGCGATATGTAAAACAGTCGCGCGTTGGGCGACATGGCCACGCGTGCCTTGAATTCCGCCACCTGCGCCGGTGTGCTCGGGGCCTCGTTGTCCATCAGCGGCTGTAGCTCAACACCATCCGAGGTGGCTTCGGCATAACGGAGCTTTTCGGTGGAGATCGAAATCAGGGTGTCGTGGTTCGCCTTGGGAGCGAGGTCCAGATCCCGGGTCAGTTTCCAGACCTTGCTCAGGGTCTCGGGGTTGTAGATGTCGCCCTGCTTGCGCTTGACCATCACTGAGATCAGCTGCGGATTGCCGAAGTTGGGGTGGTCGAAGTGGACCTGCACGAACGGATCGTCAGTGGGTAGCAGATCCTTGAAGATGGTGCGGATCTGCACTTGGGGAATGCCGGCGCTGAATGCGAGGGTTGTCAGGATGAAGGCGACGCCGACCAGGCCGCGATGATCCATGATCCATTTTGCCAGACGGAATCTCATTGACTGCGGATCTCCAACGCAACATTGTGGCAACCATGAAAAATCCAGGCTCTGGTGAGAGACCTGTCGCTATACGGAGCCGGGGGTGTGCCCGAGCCTGCACGCGCAACGCGACACAAATGACCGGCCGATGGCTGTGGATCACGGCGCCGAACATGGCGTGGTGCACGGGACATCGTCCGTGGCTCGTACCATCATCGGGGCATCGGGGTCGTAGCGCCGCGACGAAGCTCGCTCTATCGGCGAGATGTTCGCAATTGGCGGCGCTCAGCTCAGGCACGGGCGACCGGTTGGTCGCAGTGCGTGGGAATCGTACCCGACATGGTTGTACGACGCTACAGCCGCAGATTGCAGAGGCTACGGACGATTTCGCCTGTGGCATCGCACAGGCTAGAATCCGGGAATGAACAATAAGACCGCACTGGATAACTTTCGCACCGACATCGCAGGCTGGCTGGATGAGTGGTATCCCGCCGTGCTGCGCCCGCTGGACGCTGCGCGCGACATGCAGCCGGAAACCGTCAGGAATGCCGAGCGACGCTGGCAGCGCCTGCGGGCCGAGCAGGGCTGGCTTGCTCCCACCTGGCCGCGGGAATATGGCGGCGCCGGGCTCGACAAGGATCAGGCCCGCGTGCTGGCGCAGGAGTTGCGCCGCGTCGGTGTGCGACCGCCACCGATCAGCGCGGGGCTGTCGCTGTTGGGGCCGGTGCTGCTTCAACGCGGCACGCCGGAACAGAAACTGCGACATCTTCCGGGCATCGCCCGCGATGAGGTGATGTGGTGCCAAGGCTACAGCGAGCCGGGCGCGGGCTCCGATCTCGCGAGCCTCACCACCCACGCCGTGCTCGACGGCGATCATTTCGTGGTCGATGGGCAGAAAATCTGGACCTCCCATGCGGACAAGGCGGACTGGATGTTCTGTCTGGTGCGCACCGACCTCGAGGCGCCCCAGCACGAAGGCATCAGCTTTCTGCTGATCGACATGAAGACACCGGGGATTTCGGTGGCGCCGATTCGGTTGATCAGCGGGCCATCGGCGTTCTGCCAGACGTTTTTCGATCAGGTACGGGTGCCGAAGGAAAATCTGCTCGGCAAGCTCGGCGAAGGCTGGACCATTGCCAAACAACTGTTGCAGCACGAGCGCCAGGCGCTGGGCTCCATCGGGCGCGGCGATCTCGGGCGCGCGCAGACGCTGCCGGAGCTGGCGAAGCAGGAGCTGGGCAGCGAGGGTGTGCGCATCGCCGATCCCGTGCTGCGTGCGCAGGTCGCGCAGTGCGAGCTGGACAGTCTCGCGCTGCGGCTGACCATGAACCGCAGCGCCGACGCAGCCAGCGCCGGTCGCGGCGGCGATCACATCGCGTCCATGCTGAAGCTGTATGGCAGCGCGCTCACCAACCGTCGCCACGAACTCATGATGACCTTGCTCGGTGCCGACGGCCTGGGCTGGGAAGGCCCCGGCTTCGATGACGCGGCATTGCGCACCACGCGCCAGTGGCTGCGCGCCAAGGGCAATGCCATCGAAGGCGGCACCAATGAGATTCAGCGCAACGTGATTGCCAAGCGCATCCTGGGACTGCCGGAATGACCACCGAGATTCGTTCCGCCGCGCTGGTGCTGACCGAAGAGCAGGAACTGCTGCGGCGCTCGGTGCGCGAGTTCGCCACCACGCACTTCGAGATCGCGCAACTGCGCGCCTACCGCGATGGCGAAGCCTCGGTGGCGGAGCCGTTGGGTTATTCCCGTGCCCACTGGCGCGAGATGGCGGAGCTGGGCTGGACCGGCATCCTGTTCCCGGAACAGTACGGCGGCCTGGGCCTCGGTCATGCCGAGCTCGGCGTGGTGCTCGAAGAACTGGGGCGCCGGCTGCTGCCGCAGCCGTTGCTGTCGACCGTGCTGCTGGCGGGCAATGCCATCCTGCGCGGCGGCAGCGAAGCACAGAAGCAGGCCGTATTGCCCGGCATCTGCGCCGGCGAACGGGTACTGGCATTCGCGTTTCAGGAGCAGGGCCGTTTTGCGCCCTGGCAGGTCGCCATGCGCGCCACGCGCGTTGCCGAAGGTTACCGACTCGCCGGCGAGAAGCGCTTTGTGCTCGACGGCCACGGCGCCGATCAGTTGCTGGTGCTGGCGCGCACCGCGGGGAATCCCGGCGAGCGCGACGGGCTGACGCTGTTTCTGCTCGATCCGCACACCGCGGGCATTGAAGGTGTACGTTCATCCCTGCTGGATGTGCGCAACGCCGCGCGGATTCGCTTTGCCGATGTCAAGGTGTCGATGAGTCAGGTCGTCGGTGAAGTCGATCGGGCGGCGCTGATTCTCGACCCGGTGTTTGACGGCGCTGCGGCGGGACTTAGCGCGGAGTTGGTCGGCGTACTGTCGGAGGCGTTCGAGCGCACCCTGGCGTACAGATCCGCCGCCAGTTCGGTGCGCTGATCGGCTCCTTTAGGCCCTCAAAGCACCGCGCCGCCGACATGTTCTGCGAACGCGAGCTGGCGGTGTCGGTGACGCTGGCGGCGCTGCGCGCGCTGGACGCGGGCCGCGCCGATGCCCCGGCCCTGGCCAGCGCGGCCAAGGCGCGCACCTCGGATGTCGCCAACCTGATCGGCCGCGAAGCCATCCAGATGTTCGGCGGCATCGGCATGACCGACGCGGAAGAGATCGGGTTTTTCATGAAGCGCGCGCGTGCCGCCGAGACCACGCTCGGCGATGGCGCGTACCATCGCGATCGCGCGACGCTGAACGGTTTTAACTCCAGCCGGTGAGCGACCGGGCGTCAGCGCTCCGGCCCGCGGCGCGATTTTTTTTGCAGAGGAAACACCATGAGCGAATTGATTCTGACCCGCGACGCCGGCGCGATCCGCTACCTGACCATGAACCGTCCCGAAAAACTCAACGCGATGAGCGATGCGCTGGTGGAACAACTCGCCACCGCGCTGCGTACCGCGGAAGCCGATCGCGACGTGGCGGTGATCGTGCTGGCCGGCGCCGGGCGGGCGTTTTGCGCGGGCGCGGATCTGGGCAGCGGCGCTCCGGCTGGCGCCAACGCCGATGGCAAGGCGTCCGGAAAAGCCCCACCCACGGGCGCTCAGATTGCCGAACGCCTGGACAATATCATCCGCTTCTACGGCACCATCCAGCGCATGGACACGCCGGTCATCGCCGCCGTGCAGGGCTATGCGATGGGCGGCGGCTGCAATCTCGCGGTGAGCTGCGATCTGGTGGTGGCCGCCGACAACGCCATGTTCGGTTATCCCGAGGTCAAGCTCGGCATGGCCGCGGCCGGGGTGGCGCCGACGCTGGTACACCAGATCGGCCGCAAGGCGGCGTTCGAGTTGCTGACTTTGTGCAACAACATCGATGCCCGTCAGGCGCTCGCGTTCGGCATGATCAACCGCATCGTGCCGGCCGACGAACTGCTGGCCACCGCCAGCGCCATGGCCGAGCAACTCGCCGGCTTCAATCACGATGCCCTGCGCCTGACCAAACAGTTGATTCGCCGCGCTGCCGATCTGCCCTTTGCCCAGGCGCTGGAAGCCGGTCGCGACACCGGCCTTGCCATGCACCTGTTCACCTAGCAGGCCGTTGAAAAGCCTTCTCAACAGCCCGCTAGTGCGCACGGATTTGTGCGCCAATTCCACGATGAGACCATGCCATGAACTTCGACATCCCCCAGGATCTTGCCGACTACCTGCTCGAACTCGATGACTTTATCGAGCGCGTGATCAAACCCCTCGAAAGCCAGGACGACAACATCCGCTTCTTCGACCATCGTCGCGAAGACGCGCGCACCGACTGGGAGCGCGGCGGCCTGCCCAATGCCGAATGGGAAGCGCTGCTCGAAAAAGCCAAGCGCCTTGCCGATGCCGCGGGCCACTATCGTTATCCCGTGGGCAAGGAATATGGCGGTCGCGACGGTACCAATCTGGGCATGGCCATCATCCGCGAACACCTGGCCAAAAAAGGGCTGGGCCTGCACAACGATCTGCAAAACGAGCACTCCATCGTCGGCAACAACGTCGGTCTGTTGCTGATGCTGGCCTACGGCACCGACGCCCAGAAAGCCGAATGGGTCGACGACCTGATGACGGGGAAGAAAAACTTTGCCTACGGCATCACCGAGCCGAACCACGGCTCCGACGCCACTCACATGGAAACCACCGCCGTGCGCGTGGGAGACGAGTGGATCATCAACGGCGAGAAAACCTGGAACACCGGCATTCACAAGGCGCCCTACGATCTGGTCTACGCCCGCACCAGCGGCAAGGCCGGTGACGGTCAGGGCATCACCGCGTTTCTGGTGCCCATGAAAGCGGAAGGCCTGAAGATCGAAGAGATGTTGTGGACCTTCAACATGCCGACCGATCACGGCCGCGTATCGTTGACCAATGTCCGCGTACCGCACAGCGCGATTCTCGGCGGCGAAGGCCGCGGCTTGCAGGTGGTGCAGCATTTCTTCAACGAGAACCGCATCCGCCAGGCGGCCTCCAGCCTGGGTGCGGCGCAATTCTGCATCGATCAGGCCGTCGCCTACGCCAGAGAGCGCAAGCCCTTCGGCAAGCCGCTCTCCTCCAACCAGGGTATCCAGTTTCCGCTGGTGGAGTTGCAAACCCGCGCCGAAATGCTGCGCGCGCTGATCCACAAAACCGCCTGGAGCATGGACAAGTACGGCAATTTTTCGGTATCCGACAAGGTGTCCATGTGCAACTACACCGCCAACCGCCTATGCTGCGAAGCCGCCGACTGGGCGATGCAGGTACACGGCGGCATGGGCTATTCGCGTCACAAGCCGTTCGAGCACATCTATCGCCATCACCGTCGCTACCGCATTACCGAGGGCGCGGACGAGATTCAGATTCGCCGTATTGCGGGCTATATGTTCGGCTTCATGAGCCAGCAGAAGCCCAAGGGTGTGGCTTGATCGGCGGTATGCGCCGGTAACCGGCCTAGATTTGTCCAACAAACATTTTTCCATCAACCAAAAAGGTAAACCACTATGGATGTCGGCGTCGTTATGGCTTTTCAGAGCAGCCACAATCAGCCTCTGAGCGATCTCGAGATTTACCAGAAAGAAGTGGCCATCGCGGAGTTGGCGGAACCGCTCGGGTTCAATTCCATCTGGGGCGTCGAGCACCACTTCACCAACTACACCATGTGCCCGAACCCGCTGCAATTTCTCACCTACATGGCGGGCAAAACCAAGACCATCAAGCTGGGGACCGCGGCGCTGATCCTGCCCTGGCACAAGGATCCGCTGCGCATCGCCACCGACATCGCGATGCTCGACAACCTGTCGAACGGGCGCGTTATCGTCGGTCTGGGGCGCGGACTCGGCCGCGTCGAATACGACGGTTTCGGCATCAGTATGGACAGCTCGCGGGATCGCTTCAACGAAGCGGCGCCGATGATTCTCAATGCGCTCGAGACCGGCTACATGGACGCGCACGACGGGGAATATTTCAAACAGATTCGCGTCGCCATCCGTCCCGCGCCCTTTAAGACCTACAAGGACCGCACCTATATTGTCTCCATGTCGCCGGATACCGTTCCGCACGCGGCGCGCCTGGGCGGCACCATGATGACTTTTGCGGTCGGCCCCTGGAATCAGCGCGCCAAGGACATCAAGCTGTATCGCGAACTGTTCGAGAAGCAGCACAACCGCCCGGCGCCACCGACCTCGGCGAACATCTTCACGATCTGCGACAAGGACCCGGGCCGCGCCAAGGACATGGCGCACAAATACATGGGCGACTACTGGGAGTCGGCCATGCAGCATTACGAGATGAAAGGCGAACATTTCGACAACATCAAGGGCTATGAACATTACGGTCGCTCGGCGGTCGCCATGCGCGAGAATGCCGATCGGGTGACCGAGCAATATGTGGAACAGCAGATCTACGGCACACCCGAACAGTGCCTGGAAAAACTCAAGGGCATCGAAGACATCGTTGGACCCATCGAACTCAACTGCTTCTTCACCTACGCGGGCATGGACTACGACTACGTTAAAACCGGGATGACCCTGTTTGCGGAAAAAGCGTTGCCGGCGCTCAAGAAATGGCAGTACACCGGTAACGCTGTCTGACACCGATGGTGTCAGACGGATGAAATCCACAAGGGGTGGCAGGCAACTGTCGCCCCTTTGCGTAAGGCAATGGACTACCTTGTGGTCCGCTATCCGGGTACGCTTGAATCGCCGCGCCGGGAGGATCCGTCACCGCTCGGTTCCGCGCGGCGCAACACAATAAATCCGCCAACCCTTGTGAGGAGCGCTCGACATGAACCTGGCAGAACTCGAGAAACGCATCGCCCGCATGGAAGATATCGAAGCCATCAAGCAGTTGAAAGCCCGTTACTGTGAAATTTGCGATGACGACCATAACCCCGACCGGATCGCCTCGGTGTTCGCTCCGGACGGTATCTGGGAAGGCGCCGGCTTCGGCAAGGCGCAGGGTCACGAGGGCATCCGCGAGTTGTTCCGGGGGTTCCAGAAGCTCATCAGCTTCTCTCAGCACAATGTGATGAACCCGATCATCGAAATCGACGAGGACCGTGCTACCGGCGTCTGGTATTTTCTCGGCCCGTTCACCTTTCACAAGGATAACGCCGACAAATGGCTGGCGCTGCGCTATGACGACGACTACGTCAAAATCAACGGCGCGTGGAAATACCAGCATCTGCGCGCAACGGTGCGCCTGAATGGCGCGCGGTAGCTATTTGCCGGCATCCAGGGTTCCTTGAGAGCCGCGGGGCTTCTCCTGCCTGGACGGGCAGGCACTGTGCGGGAACGATAGTTGCGGCGCTATTCAGCGCAGATGTTTATTTCGTCAGGCATCGTCCCTGGTTTCCCGCGCTCCCCACAGCGCCGCGAGCGTCAGCAGCGCGGCGCCGGAAAGATACCAGCCGACCGTATGCACGCCGTACCGGGTCGCGAGCCAGGTCGCAATGTAGGGTGCCAGGGACGCGCCGAAAATACCCGCCAGGTTGAAGGTGAGCGAAGCGCCGGTATAACGCACCAGGGTCGGAAACTGCTCGCTCAGCATGGTGCCGATCGGCCCGTAAGTGAGGCCCATCAAACCCAGCCCCAGTGCCATGAACAGGATCACCCGCGCCTCGCTGCCGGCGCCGAGCAGGGGTGCGAACAGCAGTCCGAACAGCGCGATGCCGATGCTCGCGGCCATCAACACGCGGCGGCGGCCGTGACGATCGGCGAGATGGGCCGAAATCGGAATACCGAGAGCAAAAAACAGAATCCCGAACAACTGGATCAGCAACAGTCGCTGGCGGGAAAATGGCCCGCGGTGCCCCAGGTCAGCGTAAACACTGTCATCAGATAAAACAGCACGAACGTACACAGCGCCATCAGCGTGCCGCGCACCAGCATTCCTGAGTGATCCCGCAAGACCGTGAGAATCGGCAGCCGTTCGCGCTCCTCCGCATCCAGAGCCCGACGAAATACCGGGGTTTCCTGCAGATTGAGCCGCACCCACAGGCCCACCAGCACCGAGGATGCTGCTGGCCAGGAACGGCACTCGCCAGCCCCAGCTGAAAAACTGCGCATCGCCAAGGAAATGCGTGAGCAGCAGGAAGGACCCGCCCGAAAGAATGAAGCCGACCGGTGCGCCCAGTTGGGGAAACATCCCGTACCAGGCGCGGCGGCCCGGTGGTGCGTTTTCGGTAGCCAGCAAAATCGCGCCGCCCCATTCCCCGCCCAGCCCCAGGCCCTGCCCAAAGCGGCACAGCGCCAGCAGCAGGGGTGCCGCCACGCCAATCTGATCGTAGGTGGGGAGCAGGCCGATGGTCACCGTGGACAGTCCCATGGTGAGCAGAGCGGCTACCAACGTCGCCTTGCGGCCGATACGGTCGCCGAAGTGCCCGAACAGCGCCGATCCCAGTGGTCGGGCAAAAAAGGCAAGGGCAAAGGTAGCGAGAGACTGCAACATCGCCGTGGCGGGATCCCCCGCCGGGAAAAACAGCCTGGGGAAAACCAGTACCGCGGCGGTGGCGTAAATGTAGAAATCGAAAAACTCGATGGCGGTGCCGATCAGGCTCGCGAACAGGATTTTTCTCTTGCTGTTACCGACTGGCGTGTGGCGAGAGGGCATCGTTTCACGCATCGCAATTCCTTGGTGTCGAACTTGGCGCAGAGGCGGGCATTGTACGGACCGGCCGGGGCAGAGACACGCGCGCGATTGCGCTCTGATCGACAGGACGCGCAGCAGGCAACGGCGGTTAGCAGGGCGAGGCGATCAAGGCAAACTGGAACTGCGCGGCGTCTGTCGTGGACGGGCCGGATCAGGATCGCTCCGGCCTTGCAGCCACCAATGTTTTCAGGGGGATCCCGCGCCTGCCACGACCACGCGCGTGGTCTCGATGCGCGATGCCCGCATGCCCTTGCCGATGTCTTTCATCTCGCCGGCAAAGGTGAGGCAGTAGAGGGTTTTCATATCGGCGCCGCCCAGGGTGCAGGCCACCGCGCGGCGTTCGCCGGAGGAAATGACATCGGTGATCGCGCCGCCGTCGCGTACCCGCACGAAGGCGTTGTTGGCGAAGGCCGCGACCCAGATGGCACCCTCGGCATCCAGTGTGATGCCGTCCGGAGTGTAGTCGCCCAGGTCGGCGAACACCCGCTGGCCGCTCAGGGAACCGTCGGCGTCGATGGTGAAGGCGGCCAGGCGCTTGCCCCAGCTTTCCGCCACCACCAAGGTGCGGTTGTCCGGCGTCACCACCGGGCCGTTGGGGAAATGCAGGCCGTCCGCCACCACGCGCGCCTTGCCGTCCGGGGTCACCAGCACCAGGTTGCCGGGCTTGAATTGGGCGCCGCCGAACAGGTCGTAGCCCATGCTGCCCACATAGGCGTTGCCGCGCCGATCCACCACCATGTCGTTGATCTCGCCCTCGACCAGATGCGCGACGCTGGCGTGCTGGACCAGGCGGCCCTGTTCGATCCGCTGCAAACTGCGGTCCTTCATCGACACCACCAGCGGCGTACCGTCGGGCAGAAAGCCGATTCCGGACGGCCGGTTGGGCACGTCCACACACACTTCCCGCGCGCCCTGTTCGTTCAATGTGTAGATCTTTTTGCCGTTGACATCCGAGACCCAGAGTTTTCCGAAGCGCCAGCGCGGGCCTTCGAGAAACACGAAATCATCGGCAAGAATACTGAGGACATGGTTGGTCATGGGGGTTGCTCCGGGTTTGTTATAGGTCTTGGCGCAGAGCCTAAGCCAAACCATGCCGCGACCGCCAGCGCCGGTTGAGGCATAAATGCTTCTGGCGGGCGGGGAAAATCCGGGTCTAGACTCTGGCGGACCCAACTGTTTACTCATAGACCAGCGACATAAAAACAGGAGCTACACCATGACAGCAGCCAAGTCGGCCATTGCGGCCAGCGATGTCAGTGCGCGCAACGAGCGCATCACAAGAGATTTCTTCAAGGCCTGGGAGCGCAAGGACGTGGACGCCATCGTCGCGGCCTTCTCCCCCGAAGGCGTCTACCACAACATTCCGTTCGCGCCGGTGAAGGGGCTGGCGCAGATTCGCAAGGCGGTGGAGAAATTTGTCGCCGCGGGCGACGACATGACCTTCGATCTGCTGCGGGTGGTAGTGGCGGGCGACACCGTGGTGACCGAGCGCGTCGACGGCTGGACTCACAAGGGCGAGCGCCGCTCGTTGCCGGTGATGGGCATTCTGGAGTTCGATGCCGCCGGCAAACTGACCGGCTGGCGCGAATACTTCGACCTGAAGACGTTTCAGGGCGCTGCCTGAAAGCAGCGGTACGCTTGTCATCCTCTGACGGGTGCCAATAGCAGGCACCAGCCCGGTCGCGCCCGATGTCGCACGGCGGGAAGGCCGGTTCGCGCCGTTCGGCGCACGCCGTCCGCGTACGGATGCCGCGCGCAAGAGCGCCGATGTCACACACCGGTCATGGGCGGTGCTTAGCGTGAGGACTCCATCACCTTCGGGAGTTCCCGCCATGTTTCGATCCTGCCGATTGCCATTGACCCTGGCGCTGTTTGCCCTCGCTGCGCCGCTCCACGCGCTCGATATCCTCATCACCAACGACGACGGCCTCACCGCGAATACGCGAGCGCTCTATCAGGCGCTGCGCAGTGATGGCCACCAGGTCATGGTGTCGGTGCCCTGTCGCAATCAGAGCGGGCAGGGCGCGGCGCTGAATTTTCTGCGGCCGGTCGGACCATTGACCGCGGACTGTGTCGGCGGGATCGCCCAGGTCGATGATCCGGGAGTCGGCAGCGATGCCGGCGATGCCGATCTCCATTACGTCGATGGCACGCCGGTGATGGCGCTGCTGTACGGGCTGGATCTGTTGGCGGAACCGCGCTGGGGTCGCCAGCCGCAACTGATCATTTCGGGGCCGAACGAGGGCAACAACACCGGCCTGGTGAATCCCAGTTCCGGCACCGTCAACAACGCCGTGTACGGAATCAATCGGGGAATTCCCTCGGTTGCGGTCAGCGCCGATGGCGATACCGCGAACAATCCCGTGCTCGCCGCCGAAACCGCGCAGATCGTGTTGAAGCTGGTGCACGAACTGGAGCGACGCGCACGGCATGGGGCATTGCTCCCCGATGGCACCGGCCTCAACGTCAATGTGCCCAGGTTCGCCGCCGGCGAGGGGAACAGCCTGCCGTTCGCGCGGGCGGTGGTCGGCACTTATTCCACGGCGTCGCCGGTATTCGTCGAAAACCTCGCGGCCGATCCGGTGGCCTCGGAGCTCGGCATCACCGCCGCGCTGCCCGGCATCTCGTTCGGGTCGATGGATGCGGCGACGGCGGAATCCAACAGCGAGGCGCTGCTGATCGGGCAGGGCAAGATTGCCGTGAGCGTGATCGAAGGCAGTTTCGGCGCCGGTCCCGTGGACAAGTCGCGGGCGCTGCTGCGCGTCAACGCGTTGTTCAAGCCGTAACTGGAGTGCGCCACGTCAATGAGGCAACGTTGTGCCCGCGAGGCTTGTCCTCGAATGCTTTAGTCGGGGAGTCGTGACTGGATTCCCGCCTGCGCGGGAATGACGACGGCTGGTAAATGTGTTGAAACGCGCGTGCAGGGACAGGGCACGGTGTCGGGCGGAGATCCGCGTGGGCACGCTGCGCTTTGCCCACCCTACGACGCCTTGTCACACAGCCTCGTGCGCGGGAATGACGATGGCTGGTAAATGTGTCGAAACGCGCGTGCAGTGGCCGCACGCCGATAAAAAAGACCGCCGGCTGCAACAGTCGGCGGTCTTTTTTTGGTTCCGGAGTTCCGGATAGGCGTGTCTCAGCCCAGGCGTTTGGGTAACACGCCCTTGAGCTTCTCGTGCATGGCGAGCAGCGCGCGTTCGGTGGTCGGCCAGTCGATGCAGGCGTCCGTCACCGATTTTCCGTAAACCATCTCGGCGCGATTCGCCGAGAGTTTCTGATTGCCTGCTTCGATGTTGCTCTCGATCATCAGACCGATGATGGACTGATTGCCTTCGAGAATCTGATTGGTGGCGTTTTCGATCACCAGCGGTTGCAGCTCGTGGCTCTTGTTGGAGTTGGCGTGGCTGCAATCCACCATGATGTTGGTGGACACGCCGGCCTTGCGCAGCGCCTGTTCGCACAGCGATACGCTCACCGAATCGTAATTCGGCTTGCCATCGCCGCCGCGCAGCACGATGTGCGCATAGGGATTGCCGCGGGTTTTGATGATGGCGACGCGTCCCTCGCTGTTGATGCCGAGAAAATGGTGCGGCTTGGCGACCGACTGCAACGCGTTGATGGCCACCGTCAGACCACCGTCGGTGCCGTTCTTGAAGCCGACCGCCGGGGTCAGACCGCTGGCCAGTTCGCGGTGCGTCTGGGATTCGGTGGTGCGCGCGCCGATGGCCGACCAGGCAATCAAGTCCTGCAGATACTGCGGCGAAATGGGATCCAGCGCTTCGGTGGCGGCGGGCAGGCCCAGTTCGGCGATGTCGCGCAGCAGGCGCCGGCCGATGTGCAGCCCTTCGTCGATGCGGAAGGAGTCGTCCAGGTGCGGGTCGTTGATCAGTCCCTTCCAGCCTACGGTGGTGCGCGGTTTTTCGAAGTACACCCGCATTACGATGAACAGGCTGTCGGCCACCCGGTCGGCCAGCGCGCGCAGGCGCCGGGCATAGTCCAGGGCGGCATCGACATCGTGGATGGAGCAGGGTCCGACCACGATCATCAGGCGGTGATCCTGGCGGTCGAGGATGTTCTGCACGGTCTCGCGCCCGCGCACCACGGTGGCGGCGGCAGCGGGGGTCATGGGCAGATCCCGCTTGAGGTCGTCCGGCGTCAGCAGGACCTGCTGGGCATCGACATTGAGGTTTTCAAGGGCTTTTTCGATCATTTGACTCGGTATTCCCGGCCGTCGCGCGGCTGCGAAAGTGGCATGAGGGCCGGGAATTCTACTGTAATTCCGGTGACGACGGGATGAGTGAGCCGGGCTAGAGGATTTCCAAGTGCGGCAGCAGCGGGAAATACAGCGCCGTGCATACCGGCCGCGCATCCCGGCGCGCGAACAGGGCGGCGTAACGCGCCAGTTGCTCGGCATAGGCTGTGCGCTGGCGGGCGATGAACTGCATCTGCGGTTCGCCCGCCGCGGGTTCGGCGAGTTTGTAGTCGATGATCCAGCGTCTGTCCTCGATCACAAATGTGCGGTCCACGATGGCTGTGCGTGTCTGGCCGTTGTCATCGAGGTAGCCCAGTTCCCATTCGGCGCCGCTCTCGGGGTGGTCGGTGAGCAGCCAGCGGCCGTGCGCGTCGGCGAGCAGATTCGCGAGTCCGCGCCGGATGCGGGCGATGGCGGCTTCCGCCTCGGCGAGCGTGGCGCCGGCGGCGGCCAGCTCGCCCTGCCACAGGGGTTCCTGACGCGCGCTGCGCCGGGCGTCCCAGCGCTCCGGGCCTTCGCGCAGCAGTTGCCGCACGCTGCGGTGGAACAGTATCCCGGCGAGGCGGGCGAGGGGCGCTTCGGTGTCTGCGCCGATCACGGACGCTGGGGTTGCCGGACCGGGTGCCGGCGGTGCGAACGCTGGCCGCCAGTCCGGCGGCAGGCGCACGCCGTGGCTGAGCGGCGGCTCCAGCGCGGCCGCTGATTCGCCGTTCATTTCCGGATCCATTGCGACATCCGCTTGGGTGTCATCGACTGCGGCTTGGTGACGAAGCACTTCAAAACCGGGGCCGGGCTGCGCCAGCTCGAGCGCGAGCGCGGGCCAGATGCGTGCGAGCAAGGTGTTGTCCGGCGGACTGTCCTTGCCCGGCGCGCGAAACACCAGATGCAGGCGCCGCGCCGCGCGGGTGCAGCCCACATAAAGCGTGCGGGCGTCCTCCAGCCGGCTCGCGAAGCCGTCCTCGCGCGCCAGCCAGGTGTAGAGCGGATCGCTCGCCTCGCCGTTGCGCTGCGGCGGCGCGATGAGCAGATGATTGTCCCCGGCGGCGGTGACGCGCTCGCGCCAGCGCAGCAGTTCGCGATCGTTCGCGCGGCCCTTGCGATCCAGGGCGGGGATGATGACGGTGTCGAACTCCAGACCCTTCGCCTCAGCGGCGCTCAATGCGGCATTTTCTTCCCAGGCGGCGAGCCGGGGCAGCAGTGGCGCACGCGGATCGGCGCCCGCACCGCCGGCGAGCGCGAGCAGATCGGCGTGCCCGAGCCCGCACCAGGGCGCGCGCAGCACCGCGAGCCAGACGATGCGGTCCGTGGGGCAGAGCAGCGCGCGGGTCAGCGACAGCAGGTCGATCACCGGCATGCTGCCGGCGAGGCTGTCGATGTCCGCCGCCTGCCAGGACAGGCCGCGGCGGTACAGCGCGGGCAATATTTCGCGCAGGTGATTGCGCCCCCGCACCAGGATCGCGACCTCGCCCGGCCCGGCGAGCGCCGCCTGCACCCGCGTCGCCACGATTTCCGCTTCCTCGGCGGCGCTCGCTCCGCTCGGCAGCACATCGGCGCTGACCGCCGCGCCGGGCAGCGGCGGGCGCACCGCCCCGGCAGGCGCGTAGGGCACGGCGCCGCGGGCGGGGTCTTCCGTCGCGGGAAACGCCGCGGCGAAGATACGGTTGAACCAGTGGATCAGTTGTGCCTGGGAGCGGAAGTTGGCGCTCAGATCGAGCGGGGTCAGACGGATATCGCCGAGCGGATGGCGGCGGCTGTCGAGAAACAGCCCCACGTTGGCGTTGCGAAAACCGTAGAGGGACTGCATGCCGTCGCCCACCAGAAACAGGGTGCGGCCGTCGCCGTCCTGCCAGCCGGCGGTGAGGCGGCGCAGCAGCGCGAATTGCAGGCTCGATGTGTCCTGGCACTCGTCCACCAGGATGTGGCGCAGGCGGTAGTCGAGGCGCAGCGCGAGGTCGGTGGGTTGCTCCTCGTCGCCCAGCGCCCGCAGCGCGGCGAGGGCAATGGCGGTGAAGTCGCACTGGCCTTCGCGCTGGAAAACCAGATCGAGGCGGGCGGCGAGTTCGGGCAGCAGTTGGGCGAGTGCCGCGAGTACCTGCCATTGCGCATCCGGGTAAGCCGCCGGCGGCAGCGCGCTGACGTCGTTGCAGAGTTCCAGCAGGCCGGGCGTGGCGGCGAATTGCTCGCACAGCTCGCTCCAGCGATCTTTATAGGTGCCCGCCAGATCCGGATCGACGGATTCCTTGGCGGTCGGGAAGCCCTGGCGCTTGTCGATTTTTTTCCGGAAATTACCGCTCGCGGTCAGAAACAAACTCAGGATCGCCCGCCATTGCTCCGGCATCTGTAGGGCGGGAAGTTCGGTCGCTGCTGCGAATTGGGTGAGCGCGTCGTCCGGCGCCGTTTGCGCGAGATTGCGGCCCGCGTAGCGCACCAGTTCCATGAGTTCCGCCGCCATCGGGGCGAGCTCGGCGTGGAGCTGCTCCAGGGTGTCGGAGACGAGTTCCGCGAGCGCCGCTTCCAGGTGCGGGCGCGCGTCGCGACTCGCCAGCACATGGCCGAGCCACTGTTCGCGCCTGCCCAGCAGGCGGATCAGCAGGTCTTCGAGCTGGCTCTGGTTGTTGTCGAGGTGCGTGAGCAGTACCGCCAGCGCGTCACCCGTGGCGCCCGGGCGCTCCAGTTCGGCGGCCAGATCCCGTACCGCCGCCCGCAGCAGCGGCTCGGCGTTTTCGCTGGGCGCGAGACCGGCACCCAGACCCGCTTCCACCGCGAGCTGCCGCGCCAGCAAGGCGCAGAACGCATCGATGGTGTGGACTTGCAGCCGGTTGGGCGCGTTCGCCAGATCCCAGCCCGCGGCGGCATCCCGCGCCGTCACCGCGCGCGCCAGCTCCCAGTTGCCGCGTTCGAATGCGTCCTCCGGGGGCTCTGGCTGTCGCGCGAGTTCCAGGGCGCCCAGGATGCGCCGGCGCATTTCGCCCGCGGCCTTGCGGGTGAAGGTCATGCACAGCACTTCCTCGGGCTCGGCGCAGGCGGCGAGCAGGCGCAGCATGCGCTGGGTGAGCAGGCCGGTTTTGCCCGATCCGGCCGGCGCCGCCACCGCAAACGAACGCCGGGGGTCCAGGGCTTCGCGGCGCGCGTCCCGATCCGGTGTCATGTGCGCTCCCGCCAGCGCTGGATGGCGTCCTGCTCCGGCAGCCGGTTGAGCGGCAGCAGCTCGGTCTGGTTGTCGACGCTCCGCGTGTAGCAGGCGATGGTGGCGGTGCCCCGCAAAAACTCCTGCGCCAAGGCGCCGAGGTCGTGCCGCCACTGCGCCAGCGCATCAGGCCAGTCCGCCGGCAGGCCGTATTCCACCAGCGTTTTGCATCCCGGGATCAACTCGGCGGTATCGGTGATGCCCACCAGCGCGTTTGGCGCTTTGTCGTCGATCCGGACGCGGGCGAAGGCGATGCCTGCCAGCGCGCCGCCGCGGGAATCCGCTGGCGAATCCGCGACCGCCAGCGCATAGAGCGGCAGTTGCGGTTCTTCCGGGCGTGCGCCGGCCCAGCCGCCGGGCTTGATGTTGCCGGTCTTGTAGTCGATCAGCAGCAGGCGCCCATCCGCCAGCCGGTCGATGCGGTCGATGCGCAGGCGGATGGGAAGCCCGTCGAGTTCGAGCTCGAAGTCCTGTTCCCGCGCCGCCACCCGAAACGGCGGGCGCAGTGTTTCCAGTGCCAGCCAGTGTGCGAGCAAGCGTTCCAGACAGGCCGACTCGACCGCGCGCAGGCGTCCGCCGCGGAGCTCGGGCCGCTGCCGGGCGAGCTCGTCGAGCGCGCCGGCGATGGCAGCGGCAAGGTGTTCGGCCCGTGCTGCGGGACTCAGCGCCAGCAGCGCCATCTGATCGGGCAGATCGCGCCAGAACAGCTCCAGCGCCCGGTGCACCAGATTGCCGCGCTCGGCGCGGTTGAGCCCGGGCTCGGGTTCGGGCAGCGCCCGCGCGCCCAGGCGCCAGAGCGAAGGCGTTGAACGGACAGGCGGCCTGATCGCGCAGCAGCGAACTTCCGCCGCGCACCAGTTCGGCAGCGACGCAGGGCGGGGCATCGCCCCAGGCGATCTGTTGCAGCAACACGGCGCCGGCCTGGGCCGCCGCTAAGGGTTGATCGAGCGCGGGCACCGGGACACTTTGCGGTGGCAGTGCGCGCAGCGGTGCGAAGGCTTGCAGCGCCACTTCGCCGTCGCGCAGCGGATAGCTGAAAATCACTTCGGGCGCGGCGCCGGCCAGCTCGGCGACCATGGCGCGGGCGAGCGTCAGTTCATGGGCGCCCTGGGCGCGCGGCATCGCCAGGCGCCGCTGCAAGGCGCCGGGCAGCAACGGGTGGGGCGCCAGGGACTCCGGCCAGCGGGCATCGCTCATGCCGGCGACCCAGAGCGCGTCGAAGCGCAGGCCGGCGGCTTCGAGTACGCCCAGAATCTGGAGCGGCGCATCTGGGGTGCGGGGCTGGAACACGGTGTCTGCGGCGAGGCGGCGCAACTCGGCCAGCGCCTCGGACCAGCTCGGTGTCTCGCCGGTGACGGCGAGGGCGGTGAAGTCGTCGAGCAGCGTGCGCCAGTGCTGGCGCTGCTGGTATTCGTGGCTGTCGAGGCCCGGCTGCCGGGCCAGCCCAGAATCTCCAGATGCTCGGCCGCATGCCGTGCCCAGGCGGCGAAGCCCTGCCGGGCCGATGCACGGCGGCGGTGGTCGGCCGCTTCCTGCAGGCGCCGGGACAGGCGACCGACGGTGGTTTCATCGGCGGCTTCGGCGCGCGCCACGGCGTGACGGAAATCCCCGGCCGAAGGCGCGAGCCGGTTCAGGTCGCGCAGATGGCGCTCGGCGCGCGCGCGCACTTCGAGTTCCGCGGCGGCGTCGCTCCAGAACGGATCCAGCAGCAGCGCACAGTGCAGCCCCAGCGCTGCGGGGCCGTCGGCGAGCGCCAGCAATTCCAGCGCGGCGCGGGGCAGCGGCAACTCGGCGAGGGCAACGCCGGCGGAAAGATTGAAGGGCGGTGGTTGCCAGCCGGCGTCCGGAAGCCCGTGGCCCGGTGTCAGCAGGTCGCGGAACTGGCGCTCCACCTGGGCGCGGTTGGCAGTGAGGTCGGGGAAGACCACCCCGATGCGCCGCTGCGGATCGGTTAGTAACTGGTCGTGCGCCCAATGCGCGGCGGCGGCGATTTCGGTGCCGGGATCGGGCAGGGCGGCGAGGCGCGGGCTGGCGTCCGCGGCCTGTGGCCGCAACTCGATGATCTGATCGCAGAGGCTGGTCAGGATGCGTCGGTAGCGGGGTGGCAAGGTGGCGAACCCGAGCAGGTGGACCGCCGGTTCGCGCGCCAGCAGGCCGGCCGCCGCGCCGGCGGGCAGCATGTCGAGGCTCTGTTCCCGGGTGAGCAGCGCGCAGGCCGCCATGGCTTTGCGCCAGGCCGGCAGCCAGGCGCGCAGCAATTCAGCGCCGCGATGGCCGTCGGCATCGAGCCGGGCGGGGTCGAGATCCCAGCGTTCGAGGAGCTGGCGCGCGCTCCGGGCCAGCCGCGCAAAACCCTGGGGATTGCCCGCGACGCTGTCGGGGTGTGCGGCGATGACGCGCGCCCAGAGGCGGGTTTCCACGGCGGCGCTCGCCACCGTGCCCGCCAGCGCCGGACCAAAGGCGGCATCGCGCAATTCCTGCCAGTTCCGCTCGCACCAGTGTTCGAGGGCATACACCCGCGGGCGCTCCCAGACCAGGGTTCCGGCGGCGGCAAGCTCCTGCCCCCAGGTCTGCTCGATTCCCCGCGCCAGGCGCTGGTTCGGGGTCAGTACCAGTTCACCGGCGGCGAGCGCGGTGCGCACCGGAGCGAGATCGACGAGCGGCGCCGGCATGGTTCAGCGCGGGCGACGAGGGGAAAACGGAGCCATGGTCGATCCTTGAATCGCGAGACGTGCGGGACGGTCGGGCTACAATCGGGCCTGACTATAACAGCTTGCCCCGGTCGGCTGGACCGGGGCGCCGGCCTGATCGAGGAGCAGCGCATGACCACCACCCAGGTGACCGCCCGACCTTCCGCCAGTCTGGTCATTGGCCGCGACCGCCCAGCGGGCTGGGAAATCCTGATGGCGCTGCGCAATCAGGCCACGGCCTTCGCCGGCGGCGCGCTGGTGTTTCCGGGCGGCGCGCTGGAGCCGGCCGATGGCGCGACGCCCGACGATCCGCTGCACGGCTATCGCATGGCGGCGATTCGCGAAACCTTCGAGGAGGTGGGAATTCTCTACGCGAAAACACCGGACGGAGACTGGCCGACACCGGCCCTGCTCGCGGAACTTGCCCCCGAACGGGCGCGGCTGGTGCAGGGCGAGCTCGATCTGGCGACCCT